>CAJTTT010000020.1:0-62435 GCA_910579285.1 uncultured Lachnospiraceae bacterium
ACATAGTATTCTCCTTTCATACATTAAGACGGTATGTATCTGTCTAAAAAATAATACCTTACGAATGAATGTATAGTTTGAAAATAAAACTGCCTTTTGCAAGGCAATTTTATCTATTCGCCTACGTTTAAGTGTTCAAAGTAATTCTGTGCCATATCGAAAATTTCATCATCAATAATCGGCAAGTTCATACTATCTAACAAATATTTAATAAATGCAAACTTTGAAAGCAGTTCTTTCGGGGTTGCAGGATAGACAGAGGGAATTAACCAAAAATTTGTAAGTAATGGCAAAAGTTCAGATAGTTCTTTTGCATACTCGGTTTGGATAGAGCCGTCCTCTATTCCCTCTTGAATAAGCTGCAACCAAAGAGGGGCAATCAATTTCCTGTTTGTATCAGCCAGTTCAGCCAACAAGCGGGGATTTTTCAAAAGAGGAATACTCTGTTTTCCAAGTTCAGTCCTATCATTATCTGCGTGGTTTAACTTAATGACTTCACGCATTTTTTCTAAACCATTTAGGTTCTTCTGATTTTGTACGGTAACAAATGGATTGTTGTCAAAAAAGAGTTTCCCCCCTAATGCGTCAATAATTTCCTCTTTCGATTTGAAATGATGATAAATTGCTCCTTTAGTCAATCCACCAAGTTCATTTACAATATCTTGAATAGTTGTATTGTCGTACCCCTTTTCCATGAATAACCGCTGTGACACTTCTAATATCTTCTCAACGGTTATTTCTGGATATTTATTACGCGCCATGTATCTATCACCTCCCATTTCATTCGTTTGGTATGTATTATATTCTTTTTGCGTCTGCTTGTCAAGATACATTCAGACGGTATTTAATTGTAAGGCGGAATAATATGTTTTATTTTGGCTAAAAAAGTTTAAGGTCCTTATCATA
Source organism: uncultured Lachnospiraceae bacterium (assembly GCA_910579285.1). Taxonomy (GTDB): domain Bacteria; phylum Bacillota; class Clostridia; order Lachnospirales; family Lachnospiraceae; genus UBA3282. Next base: position 907 of record CAJTTT010000020.1, read on the forward strand.
TTATGTCAAAAAAAGCCAGCTTTTGCTGACTTTTTTTGACAGTTTTCTCTACACCATAATGGATATAGGAATCCGTATCTCCATTCATTTATATGATTTTCTGTCTTACGCCGACTTCTTCTGCTTGGATAACGTCTGGATACCCTCGATTACCAGCACAACTGCAAGGACAATCAGAATCACCGCCAGAATCGCCTGTGCGTAAGGACCCCAGTCTGCGCCGCCTGCGGAAATGATACCGATCTGGTTCTTAACGGTTACACACAGGGAACAGATGGTAACGATGATCATAAAGCCCATCGGAAGCAGGAACATCTTGTTGTTCTTTCCTACATTGCCAAGCCAGGTAGCAACGGCCAGCAGACCAATACCTGCAAGGAGCTGGTTTGCCGCGCCGAACAGGCCCCAGATCTTGGAGTATCCCGTCATACCGAGCACAACGCCAAGAATAACAGTGATGATGGTTGCCACATAAGGATTCACCAATGTCTTTTTCCAGCCGTCCTTGATATCGTCCACAGTCTGGCCAGGCTCAAGGAAGAACTCCTGGAACATGAAACGCGCCAGACGCGTCGCCGTATCCAGAGAGGTCAGGCAGAATGCGGAGTAAGTAAGCACAAGCAGCGTATTCAGAACTGCAACCACGCCTTCTGATGCGATACCGCCGTACATCTGGGAAATACCGCCTGCAAAGATCGCTGTTGCGCCTGCAGTGATACCGTTCTTGTATGCGAAGTTGATTGCGCACACCGTGATCACTGCCAATACACACTCTAAGAGCATGCCGCCGTAAGCGATGGGCTTCGCGTCTGTCTCTTTGTCGAGCTGCTTGGAAGTGGTTCCTGAAGATACCAGAGAGTGGAAACCTGAAATTGCACCGCATGCAACCGTCGTAAAGAGTACCGGGAACAGATACTGCATACCATTGCCATTGTCAACCGCAAAACCGTTGAACGCGGCAAGGCCGTCTGCACCACCCATACCTGCATGGGAAATAATTACACCAACCAGAGCCACCGCCAACATTGCGTAAAGCAGGAAAGAACTCAGATAGTCACGGGGCTGTAACAGAATCCATACCGGCGTCACGGATGCGATGGCGATATAGATACCCACGATGATCATCCATGTGTTCGTGGTCAGATAAATCGGATGGAAATTCATGCCGATTACCATGCAGAGTGCGATGGCAACCACGCCAAGAACCGTGGAAACTGCCATAGATGCATTGCGGCGGTACACCATGAAACCAAAAACAATAGCAATTACGATAAACAGCAGGGATACCATAGCGACAGATGCATTTGTCGCAGAGGCTGCCATATCAATTGCGCCCGCGTCGTCCAACACTGCGCCGAAAGTCGTCGCCACGATGGATGCAAATGCAGCAACCACCAGGATCAAGGTCAGGTACGCAAAGATGGTAAACAGCATCTTTGCCCTCTTGCTCATGTTGGAGGAAATGATCTCGCCGATGGACTGTCCTTTATGACGGATGGATGCGAAGAGCGCACCAAAGTCATGGACGCCGCCGAAGAAGATACCACCGATCAGAATCCAGAGCACAACAGGAACCCAGCCAAACATAGCCGCGCCAATCGGGCCTGTAATCGGGCCTGCACCCGCAATAGATGAGAAGTGGTGGCCCATCAGCACAGGCGCTTTAGCGGGAACATAGTCCACGCCGTCTTCCATCTCATGCGCAGGGGTCGGTTTCTTGCTGTCGCCCACACCCCACTGCTTGCAAAGCCATCCGCCGTAGCCTATGTAGCCTACCACGAGAATGGCAATGCAGATAATTAACAATAACAATGAATTCATACAAACTCTCCCTTTCTTTTTTTGGAATATAATACTTTTTTCAAAATTTTCGCAGTCGGACGTCCGGCACGGTTACTTTCAATTCGGTCACTATCCCCAATGACCGCCGCCGCATGAAAGTCCATCCAGCCGTGAAGCGAAAATCGAAAACTTTTGTAAATGCGGCACTTCTTCAGAGCCTTAACAGCCTCCTCATCACAAGTGTCACAGACAATAATAGGGGTGATATAGGAATACATATGGCCCGGGCCGATATGCAGGCGGTCCATGCCATCCTCGTAAGCTGTTTTCTTACACTGCTCAAAAACTTCGCAGGTAAGATGCGGCACATCGAAAAGATAGATAAATTCCTCACTGTCTGCCGCCCAGAGCGATACCTTCTTAGAAACCATATACTTTTCGGCGTGTTCATAATACTCGCACAACGCCCGCAGCGGCTCCCGCTCTGTCCCGAAATCCGTTATGTTGTAATAAGCCACATAACTCTTCAATAAAATATCTATGATGTCTCTTCTCTTATCTTTCATAATCCCTCAGATTTTAACAAAATCCATATCTAAAATAGTATCATTTTACGTCTTCTATTTCAAGATATTTTAATTTTTTATTCATAATATTTTAATAATTTTGCATATCAAAGAACCGTCAGAAGATGCGAAAAATATGCTGGAAGAGGCGCTTTTACCTCGATATACTCCCTGTTTACGGGATGAATAAATCCAAGGCAATATGCATGCAGCGTCTGTCCCTCCAGACGAAAAGCAGTCTTGCGCGGCCCGTAAATCTCATCTCCCAGAAGTGGATGCCCGATGGAAGTCATATGTACTCTGATCTGGTGCGTGCGTCCTGTTTCCAGCCTGCACTCAATATAAGTAAAATCGCGAAAGCGCTGAAGCACCCTGTAGTGTGTGACAGCCTCCTTCCCGTTTTTCTCATTGACGGCCATCCGCTTTCTGTCCTTCTCATCCCTGCCTATGGGCGCACAGATCGTGCCTTCCTCCTCCTTTACCGTTCCATGCACGATGGCGCGATAGCTTCGGTTCAGGGAATGTGCCCCCAGCTGCCCGGCAATTTCCCGATGGGAAAGATCGTTTTTACACACAATCAGCGACCCTGTGGTATCCCGGTCAATCCGATGCACAATACCCGGCCGCAGCACTCCGTTAATCCCGGAAAGATGCCCCTTACAGTGATATAGAACCGCGTTTACCAGCGTACCGCTGTAATGTCCGGGCGCCGGATGCACCACCATGCCTTTCGGCTTATCCACCACCAGCACATCCTCATCCTCATAGAGAACGGAAAGCGGTATGTTTTCTGCCTCCACGGATGGTTCCACCGCCTCCGGGATCTGAAATGCCACCTCATCGTCCACCCGCAGCCTGTAATTCGCTTTACAGGGCGAATCGTTCACCAGGACCTGCCCCTCTTTGATACACTTCTGAATATAAGACCGGGAAAGGGTCGGAACCGTGCCGCTCAGCCACTTGTCAAGCCGCTCCTCATCCTCCCCAATCCCGATCTGATAGCTGAACTGCTCCATATGACACTAAAAATCCTTTCATAACTGTTCTTCTTGCGCTGCTATTTAAGTTCCCGGTACCGTTTCTGTTTAAAGCTGATAAAGTACAAATCTTTCTCCTTATAGACAAACAGAAGCAGGAAAAGCAGTACAATAGCAGAAACTGTGGCGTAGATGTCCGCCACATTAAAAATGGGAAAATTGATGCGCACAAAATAGATGAAATCCACCACATAATCATAGCGCACCCTGTCGATCATGTTGCCAATGGAACCCGCCACGATCAGACTGAATAAAAAGTGCAGAATCGTATACTTCTTTTGGTCAGGCACCTTTGTCAGCACATAGCCTATCACGAACAAAATCACGATCGCCACGAAAACGAAAAACACCTTCTGATTTGGCAGCATACCGAAAGCCGCGTAATTCAGCTCCAAAATCCCATTGATCAGATTGTAAGCAGGTTTATCCTTCAAATAAATCACTGCCTGCTGTTTGGTGTACTGGTCAAAAAGGATCAAGCCGACAATCATGGCCAGATCCAGAAACAAGAAAAACTTCTTTTTCAAACTCATTCCTTCATATCCTCATCACTAAAATGAATTTCTTTTACAGCCTGCACAATCTCCTCATCGGTAACGGTTCTGTCCACATAAGCCTTACCCACCTTTTTGAGAAGCACAAACTTGATCTGTCCCGCTTCCATTTTCTTATCTGCCTTAGTGAGCGCAAGAATTTCCTCCGGCTTGATATCTTCAACACTGATGGGCAGATTAAAGGGAACCAGCATATCCCGCACTTCATAGTATTCATCCATAGAAAGGCTCTCATGTTTCCATGAAATATAAGCCGCCGCCACCATGCCGAGCGCGACGCATTCACCGTGCAGCATCTCAAAATGCTTCGCCTTCTCGATGGCATGGCCGATCGTGTGGCCAAAGTTGAGAAGGGCGCGGTCTCCCTGTTCTTTCGGATCCTTCTCTACGACAAGCTTCTTAATGCCGCAGCTTCTCATCACCATCTCCTCACAGACATCCATATCCCTGTCATGGATTTCGTACATATGGTCAAGCAGCCACTCATAAAAGCCGGCATCCTTAATTAAACCTGCCTTCATTACCTCCGCAAAGCCCGCATAAAACTGCCTGTCGTCAAGACTCTTCAGCGCACCAATGTTCATGTAAACCAGCTTCGGCATGTAAAACGCCCCAACCATGTTCTTATAACCGTCAAAATCAACGCCGGTCTTGCCGCCGATGCTGCTGTCTGACTGGGCAAGCAGTGTGGTTGGAATCTGGATAAAGTCAATGCCTCTCAGATAGGTAGCCGCCGTATAACCGACAATATCCCCCACAACGCCGCCGCCAAGCGCCACAAGCAGATCTTTCCTGTCGAATTTCTCCTCAATCAGTCTCCTGTAGATTTCTTTCACCGTGTCCAGCGTTTTATTCGCCTCACCGGCCGGGAAAGCGTGCAGGATCACCTTTTTACAACACTTCTCAAGACTGCCGGTAACTTCTTCGCCAAACAGCTTCTCCGTATTGCTGTCACAGATCACGGCAATCTTCCGCTCTGCCACAGCCAAATCCGTAAGTTCTTCCGCAAGCAGGCTGAAATCCCTTGCGAAAACAATGTCGTAGCAGGGCTTCTTCTCATAGTTAATTGTCATTCGGTTCGCCATAGTATGTAATCTCCTTATATCGTCTTACTCTGCCGCCTGTCATCAGAATGAATGATGTTTATAGGCGAAAAAGAATCGAGTGCAAAATGCACTCGATTTCCTTAAAAACCTTTGTCTATCGGCACATCAAAGGAGCCTGACAGGATATCCTGAAAGTCGCCGGAAATATCTACGCTGGCCGGCGTAATAATGAAAATATAGTGGGATATCTTCTGCAGATTACCCGAAATTGCAAAGCAGGAACCTGAAGTAAAATCAATAATCCGCTGGGCAATATCCACATCCAGCCCTTCCAGATTTAAGACTACCGTCCGATTCGCCAGAAGCGTCTCCGTAATTTCCCTCGCATCCTCCACCGTAGTCGGCTTGATCACACAGACCTCCATGCCGGCTCCTACCTTTTTCGTCTGTCTGAGGGGCGTTACCTTCGGGGTAATCTTCCTGACCTTATCTTCCTCCGCATTATCTGTATCTTTGCCGGAAATGGGCTTTCGCATCGGTTCCGGGTCATCGTCATAGAAATCGTCATCGTAATATCCATCGTCCTCATCCTCGCTCAATTTCATGGCGCTGATAAACTTGTCCATAACACCCATCTGTAAAATCCTCCATACGAATTTGAATTGATTCTGATACCACGGATTGCTACGTTGCTTCGCAACTCCCGCAATCCTACAAACATTCGGAATCCGTAAATTTACTTCGTAAATTACTACTTCCTCATGTTTGACGGGTCACTAATGCCAAATGATGCCTTCGTGCAAGCACGGGCATCATTGCCATTGTGCCCCTTGGTTTCAACTTATGTATACTAAATTGCTGCGTATTCTCTTTCTCCAAATATGCCCGTACCAACTCTGACATAGGTCGCGCCCTCTGTTATCGCGACTTCATAGTCCCCGGTCATGCCCATAGAAAGTTCCTCCATAAAAACATTATCAATGTTTTTATGTATTATGTCAACATAAATTTGTTTTAATTTTGCAAAATACCGTCTGTTTTGTTCCGAATCCTCTACATAGGGCGCTATGGTCATCAATCCTTTGACCCTGACATGGGGCAATTTGGCAATCTGCTCCACGAGAGAAACTGCCTCCTGGGCTGTGGTTCCAAACTTGCTCTCCTCCTCTGCCACATTAACTTCCACAAGGATATTGACAGTGATCTCCTTCTTTGCCGCCTCCTTCTCGATCTCCTGCGCAAGACGCAGGGAATCCACACTGTGAATCAGAAAAACTTTATCTACAATATATTTCACCTTATTGCGCTGCAGATGCCCGATCATATGCCATCGGATGTCTTTCGGCATGCGCTCATACTTGTCCATAAGCTCCTGCACCTTGTTTTCCCCAAAATCCCGGCAGCCGTAAGCATACGCTTCCTCAAGAGCAGGAATAGGTTTCGTCTTGCTCACCGCAATCAGCTTCACCTCATCCGCCGCCCTGCCGCACGCCGCGCAGGCGTTCTTCATACACGCTTCTACCACATCCAGATTTTCTCTGATTCCCATATCTTTTCGGTCCTTTATCGTAAACATTTCCTATTCATATATAAATTCATTGTCTTTTACCATATCCGCATTTAATACAATATAGTCATATACATTCAGTCCGTAGTTGGTATTCGACTTCACCACGGAATACTCTTCGTTTTCATACAAAACGCTGATCTGCTTAAAGTCGGCATACCCTTTATTGATATTGTAGACGCCTTGCAGGGAGCCGGTCTTGCTGACAGCATACTTTTCCCCGGTCTCCGGCATGACAATATAATTTCCCGCTCTGAGCGTAGAATTGTCCAGGTAATAGTCTGTCTCCGTCTCCTCGTAAATCTCCGTCTCCACAAACTGCGTGGTGGCCTCGCCCTCCTCATTGTAAGTTTCTAACAGCACGCCGTCACCACCGTTACTGCCGCCCCTTGTCACATAGGCCTTCGGCACGATGAAAAACTCTTTCTGCACGATAGCAGAATTAGGGATTTTCAGCCCTTTCTCCTCCTCAAGCAGAAGCTCGATATCAATAAAACGGTCTGTGCAGAACGTGATCATGGAATTGGTGAAGGTGAGGGAGGCAAAGGTCTCTCCGGCCTCATTGGTGTAAACTGCCACCTCTCCCCATGCCGTATACTGATTCTTTAAAAACCGTACCTCCACAAACTCCTTCTCCAGAAGCTGGTCCGCTACCGCTTTTTCCACCGGGATCACAATAGACCAGTCCTCCGACATCGCCAGCTTATATACCGGCTCTCCCGCAGCAATCAGACCGTTGTTCACCAGATATTTGCGCTCGTAGTTTTCCTCGTCAAACAGCTCCGATGTCATATCCTCCAGCTTCAAATTTTCATAACCGTCCGTGGAGTAAAGCACGATGCCGCTCTTTGCCGCATAGCGGTAGTTAATGATCACCGTACTCGAAGCATCATTGAGGGCATCCGCATTTTCCAGAATATTATAGTTTGCCAGCTTGATCGCCATACTCTCCATGTTATGACGAAAATTGTAAACTTCATCAAAACGCCGCCTGTCAAAACCATGCATAAAGGCAGTGATGTCTGTCTTAAGCTCAGATAAATCACTGTCGGAAAGCGAGTTCTCCCCGTTTGCCCCGGCCTTGACATAATCGGACAGACGTCCTGTCTCATCCACTGTATATACCAGATCGCCCACTGCCGTGCGCTCCCCTTCCCTGGCAAAATAATTCACATAACCGGCGTCCTGTCCAGTCACAATCTGCTCTGTCCTGAGAGCGACTCCTTTATAAATGCTGTTTGAGGTCAGGGAACCCTCCTGCACGCTGTAGCGGACAATGTGATCCGTCCGAAAGTACATGAAAATACAGATCACTACATAGATAAGAATCACGGCAAAAACCACCATGCCGATATTCAGATTGACAGGCTTTCTGTATTTTGTTATTTTATTATTTCGATTATCTGCCACGAAATCTTCTCCACAAAGGTAAAACCCCGGAAATCCTCCGAGGTTTTATATCGTTTTTCTATTAACTATGTACAAATCAGAGGGAAACAATAACGTTTTTACGCATATTCTCGGGAAGTTCACTCTCATCGCGTGACACGCTGATTACGAAATCTACATGGAACTTCTCACTGATCTTCTCAATCTTTTCGATTACCTTCTCCAGGTCATCGGCCTCCACACAGGCGATCTTTAAGAAGCTGTCAAAATACATCTGCTGCAAATCGTGATCCTGCGAAATAATGCCGCAGATAAAACCGATAAACTCATCGCTGTCTGTTATCAGATACTCAGGTACGTCAATGAGTCTGATCTTGTTGTTCAGCTCAAACATGTGCTTCGTACTCTTGTCCAGATACACGACATTGCCCTGCGCATCCTTAATCTCCGTATTCACTTTATCTAATAAATGCTTGGTCTTACCCTTTCCTTCCCTTCCTACAATAAACTGAACCATGTCGATACCCTCCTAGCGTATATTATTATGTACTGCCCAGACTGTGTCACACAAATACTGCGTAACCTTATTGTCAATTATACAGGAACTTCCACCAAAAAACAACTACCTTATTTGATGATTCCGAGCAGTTCACTCATATCCCCGTACAGTCCTTCTCTGGATTCATCCTTCAGGATAACCGAGATGTAAGGCGTCCCGCTGCTGCTTCTGGAAAGCAGAATCAGACAGTGGCCTGCCGCATTCGTCGTTCCCGTCTTTCCGCCTACCACGGTCACATTCGCCGGCGGATCATATGTCCCTCTGAGGAACAGATTGGAGTTCTCAATCTCCAGCGATTTCTCGGAGCCATCCGCCGCCGTGTAGACGGTGCTGTAAGAGGACATCTGTATGATCTGGTTAAAAAGCTCGTATTTCAAAGCTTCCTGGAAAATCAGATAAAGATCGTAGGCCGTTACATAATGCCCTTCCTGCGTCAAACCATTTGGATTGAGAAAATGGCAGTTCGTGGCGCCAATTTCCCGCGCCTCCTGATTCATAAGCTCCACAAATTCCTCAACGGAACCGGCGCCTCCATTCAGGGAACCTGTCACACCTTCCGCGATCAAAACGGCAACATCGTTGCCAGAAGCGATTAGCAGCGCATGCACCGCCTGATCCAGCGTCATTCTGTCCCCCGGCTTAATGCCGCACAAAACAGCGCCGGACTCTGTGATTAATACATTTTCCGAAGCGGTATAAATATCATCCGGGGAGCCGTATTTCAAAGCCACAAGAGCCGTCATCACTTTTGTAAGGCTGGCCGGATTCATCTGATTATGCGCATTTTTCGCATACAGCGTCTCCAGATCCTTCGTGTCAAAGAGCGCCGCCGCCCCCACCTGCTGCAGATCCAGCCCCTCGGCCGTCACATCCTTTGCCGCCACGCAAAGATCTTTTGCAAAAGGCTCTATCGTCTCCCTGTTTGCAATATTGATGAGCTGATAACTGCTGACACTCCCCTGCTGTTCATAAGGCATGTCATACTTCACGCTCCCGCACCCCGTAAGGGCGAGAGCCGCCACCGCCAGAAAAGCGCACAATCTTCTACCTTTTAAAGCCGAGTTTGCCGAAGGCAGTCCCCGCAATCGAGCGCTGTTAACCTTTTGCTTTTTTATCGAGTTTGCTGAAAGCAAATCTCGCAATCGAACGAAGTTCGATTTGTTATTTGTACATTTCACGCCACTCCATGTCTCCTCTGTCAAGAGATTTAATCAAAAGTTCTGCGGATGCCAGATTGGTGGCAAGCGGAATATTATGCCTGTCACAGAGCATAACTACATTATTGACATCCGGCTCGTGGGATTTCGGATAAAGCGGGTCTCTCAGGAAGATCACCAGATCAATCTGGTTATGCTCGATCTGCGCCCCAATCTGCTGTGCCCCGCCCAGATGCCCGGCCAGATACTTGTGAATGGTCAGATTCGTCACTTCCTCGATCAGTCTTCCCGTCGTCCCCGTGGCAAACAGATCATTTTTACTCAAAATCCCCCGATACGCGATGCAGAAATTCTGCATCAGTTTTTTCTTTGCATCATGTGCGATCAACGCAATATTCATTTGCTAACACCCCTGTCATTTTTACATTGCAGCCTTATGTTCAACACAAACCCAATTCCGATATACAGACTCACAACCGAAGTCAGTCCATAACTGACAAACGGAAGCGGTATACCCGTATTCGGACTTGCGCCGGTAGCCACCGCAATGTTAAGCATACCCTGAAAGCCGACCAGCGCCGCAACCCCCGCCGCAATAATCGTACCTGCCAGATCTTTTGCCTTCCTAGCTACCATAATACATTCAAATGAAATGAAAATCAATAACACAATTACCACACAGCCGCCAACGAAACCAAATTCCTCGCCGATAACCGCATAAATAAAGTCTGTCTCCACCTCCGCGATGAAATTTCCGTTTTTAACGGAACTGATTTCGTTGGTGTTATACCCCTTGCCATAGAGCATGCCGGACCCGATTGCCATCATGGAATTGTTCTGCTGGTAAGCCTCCGTATCGGAGTATTCATTCGGATAAAGCCAGGCCAAAATACGTCTCTGCTGGAAATCATTGATGATCTCCTGCTCCGGCTGCAAAATCAGCGTCAATGCGATGATAAAAGCCGGAACAGCCACGGAAATCGCAAGAATTACATATTTCCAGCTCACGCCGCCCACAAACATCACCACACAGAACAGGATTACCACCATGATGCTGGTAGACAGATCCGGCTGGCTGAGGATCAGAATAATGGAGGGAACAAACAGAAGCACACAGCTTCCGACAATCTTTAACGTCCCCATCTCCTCCTTATGTTTCATAATAAACTGTGCGAAGAATAAAATCAACAGAATCTTAGCTGTCTCCGAGGGCTGGAACTGGATGCCGAAGAGATTCAGCCACCGCTGGGCGCCGGCCACCTTCACACCGATCGCCCTCACCAGATACAAAAGAACAAGATTTGTCGCATACATGATCCAATAAAACTTGAGAATCACCGAATAATCAAACAGGGACAGAACCAGCATAAGGAAAAACCCGAAAACAGCCCCGGCAAGCTGTCTGGACTGTAAGGATTCCTTGGCGCTGCCGATGGCCAGAACGCCCACTGCAGTGAGCGCCACCACCAGAATGATCAATTTAAAGTCATAGTCCCTAATATGATAGTGCTTTAACATATATCTCCTTTATCCTGTCACTGCTTCAGATCCAAAATCGGTATGTTCGCATAGAGCGTCGGATTTTTGATTCCGTGTCCTTTGCCGCTTGTCTGCGTAATCTGTATCTCCATGCTCTGTGCATCTATCTTCATGTACTTGGATATCACTTTGGCGATATCGTTCTTGATCATTTCCATCATCTCCTGGGAGCAGTTAACCCGGTCGGAAATGAGCAGTATCTTAAGCCTGTCTTTGGCTATTTCTCTGGAGCTTTTCCGCTTCAACAGATTTTTAAACACACTGATCCCCCCTAACCTTTATGGAAAATACCTGTTACTCTTGTCCAGAATGAGACGCCCTTTTCAAAATCCATGAAAGGGACCTCCTCCCCCATCACCCGGTAACAGATATTCTGGTATGCCTTCCCCGCCAATGTATTGCTTCCCACCAACGGTTCTCCCTGATTTGTGGCTATCACCACATTCTCATCATCCGGCACCCTTCCGATCAGGGGCAGCGATAAAATGTCTACCACATCCTCCGCGGACATCATATCGCCCCTTTTTATCATATCCTGTCTGATTCGATTGATAATCAGATCCATCCTATGTATCTCATTGGCCTCAAGCAGGCCGATAATCCTGTCCGCATCCCGGATTGCAGAAACCTCCGGCGTAGTCACCACAAGAGCCCTGTCCGCACCCGCGATGGCATTCTGGAATCCCTGTTCAATCCCTGCGGGGCAGTCCAGAATGATGTAATCAAACTGATCCCGCAGATGGCTGATCATGCGCACCATCTGAGAAGGATTGACTGCACTTTTGTCTTTTGTCTGCGCCGACGGTAAAAGAAACAGGGTCGGGTAACGCTTGTCCCGAATAATCGCCTGCTTGATGCGGCAGTTTCCTTCCACCACATCTACCAGATTATATACAATCCTGTTTTCCAGTCCCATCACCACATCGAGATTGCGAAGGCCGATATCCGTATCAATCAGGATAACCTTCTTCCCCATAGCTGCCAGACCTGTTCCAACGTTTGCAGAGGTGGTGGTCTTCCCCACCCCGCCTTTCCCTGACGTGACGACAATCACTTCACTCATAGCAAGTCCTCCATTGATGAATTGTTATCGTCTACTGAACTCTCCGCTCACATCGTTCAGCCCGCGCCATTCGCAAAGGCGCCTACAGCGCTTTCTCACTGCTTACGCAGTTAACTTTGCTCATGAGATGGCGCTCCGCTCATGCTCTGCAAAGATGTGCTCATTCATGCAAGCATGATTCGCCCATTTTTACAGAGCATGGCTGAACTTTAGAATGGCAGATCATTCAGTAATTCTTTGGTAATCGGCTCAATCATAACTCTGGCGTCATTCACAAAAGCAATTTTCGGCTGGATCTTCGGTTTGATCGACCACTTGCTCTGTTTCTCTGAAATTTTGTATTTGAAATCGCCGATCTTTAATTTTTCCGGCGACATTTCAAGCGCGACCACAAAATGTCCGTCCTCGCCGTTTCCCCCGGCGTAGGCTTGTCCATAAAGACCGCCAAGTACCACAATATCCTTGCTGGAGATAATGCATGCGCCCGGATAGACATCCCCCAGCACAATGATGCTGTTCTCCGTCTCCAAAATCTGTCCGTCCTTTAAGGTTCCCTTATAGAACTGCCCAGCATTCTCCATTACTTCCTGGTGGAAAGAAAGCTTCTGAAGAGCCTTTACAAAATTCCTGTCCGTCTCCTCGTCCTTTCCCATAATGCAGACAATATTCAGTCTGGAATTGGCTGAAATGGTGTCCACAAGCTCCCGCTCCTCCTGATCGGATAAGACTCTTCCCTCGAAAGAGAGCACCATGCTGGCATCCTTAAAGAAATTGGCGGACTCACTGAACTTCACCGCGATCTCCTCCAAAAGCTGTGAAAAAGGAATCTCGCTGTCCAGAAAGATGGAAAGACCGTTCGGAAAACTCTTGATAATGACTGCATTTTTCATATTTACACCTCGATTTTTATAACTGTAACCGTTAGTCGGCATTGATTGCGCCGCCTTCGAGTTCGCTTGCCGTACCAGTAAGGATTTCCTTTTCATCCTTCAACCCGTAATAGTATTCGTACACATCCTTTGCGATCTGGGCTGCGTAGTCGGATGTATAGCCGTTCGCCACACGCACCGTCACCGATATTTCCGGTGCCTCGTAGGGGGCATAGCTGATAAAAAGCGCATGGTTTGGACGGTTCCTGCTCTCCTGAGCAGTACCTGTCTTGCCTGCCACGTTCACATCCAGATCCGAAAAGTACGCTTTGTTCTCTACCACCTGGCGCATTCCCGCATGGATTGCGTCCCAGTATGCCGAATCCATGTCAATCCGATTCCTGACTACAGCCGCATTGTCCCGGATCAGGCCGCCGCTCTGGTCCTCGATCTTATCCACCAGAGTTAAATTATAACATGTTCCGCTGTTCGCAACGGTTGTAACATATCGCGCAAGCCCTGCCGTGGTATAGTTGTTAGTACCGTGGCCGATGGCGGAACGAACCGCATCCAGATCGGATACCCCGGGCGCATACTCCTCTATCTCAATTCCCGAAGTTTCCGAAAGGCCGTACATATCTGCATATTTCGCCAGTTTGTTCAGACCGACACTGTCATTGTAGGTGTCACCAACCGTGCCAAGACGGTACCCCACCTCGTAGAAATAGTAGTTGCAGGAATACCGAAGTCCCCCCGTCACATTCAAGGCGCCGTGCGCGCCGGGATAAATATGACATCTGGGCGGCTGTGTGATCTTGTCGAAGATACCCACACAGGAAATGGACTCGGTGAGCGTAATGACCCCCTCCAAAAGTCCTGCCGTGGCGGAAACCGGCTTGAACGTAGATCCCGGCGCTGTCCGCTGCTGGGTCGCGTAGTTTAACATCGGACTGGACAAATCATTTCTCAGACTTGCGAAATAAGCGGCATCCACGCCGTTCGCCATCCGATTGTTATCATAGCTCGGATAAGAAGATATGGCCAGCACATCCCCCTTATTCACATCCGTGACAACGATGGAGCCGGAATAGGGATCCAGTGCAAGCTGCGCCGGCGTCAGGTCAAGCTGCTCGATACGGTTTCTCATAAACGCATAAGGCGTCAACGCTCCGGCTCTGAACTGCGCAATTTCATCCTCCTCTGGTTCCACCACATACTGCTCCATAAGCAGTTCACAGATCTGACGCCCGGAGAGCTCATCGTTTAAGATCATGTAACGGTAAATCTTTTTATCAAAGTCCAGATCCCGGTCCAGGATATCGAAAATGTATTCCAAAATTTTATTGTAAATCTCCACGGAATCGGAATAGCGCGAGTCAATATCCAGCTTGGACACATTGACCCAGTTCTGCGCAATGGCATAGTTCAGATACTCGTTCAGGCTGATGACTTCATCCTTCGTCCACGCGATATAGGTGGCATCCGATTTGTCCACCGCATCCGTCATCAGAATATCACGCTCATACAGGGCAGCTGCCACATAGCTCTCGTAAACCTGATACTCCTCCGTCAGCGCCTCATAAGGGGTGCAGCTCTCCGTCAGCTCATCCTGCAAAGTGGCGAAAACACGCGCCTTTTTGTCCAGATATGCTTCCTGCACAGCTTTTTCCGTATCACCCGCATACTCCGATGTAAAATGGGTGGTATCGATCACATTATTGTTGATGCAGGCGTAATACACATCGTAAATGGGAATGGGGATGTTGCCGCCGCTGCCGCTCTCCGGGGGCGTATATTCCTTAATATTCTCTATTCTTTTCAAAAGAATGCTGGCAAGCTTGGATTCCAGTATATGATAGCATGCCTTCTGAAGCCCGGTATCGAGTGTCAGCACAATATCGTTTCCGGCCGCCGGCTCCACCCGGTCACTGGTTTCCACCACCTTACCCATGTTGTCCACATACACGGTCTCGGAGCCTTTTTTGCCCTGCAGCTCCATCTCCATAGAGGCCTCAATCCCGGATTTTCCTACCGTGTCATTCAAATCATAGCTGGGCTCCTGCGCCTGCAGCTCTTCCAGCTCTTCCTGCGCCACACGCCCAGTATAGCCGATCACCTGGGCATAATAGATGCTCTCATTATATTTTCGGATCGTTCCTTCCGCGATAGACACACCGTCCAGACTGTCCGCATTCTCCATAATGACAGCCACCGTCTCCTGCGAGACATTTTCTGCCACCGTGGTAGCAATGTATCTCTGGTAGCTGTTGGCGCTCATGGCATAGCGGATGGTAATGATCTTTAACACTTCCTCTTTGGAAAAGCCAAGACCTTCCACAAAGCTGTCCGAATCATCGTCGTCCGTATAATCACCGATGCCGTAACGGCCTGTCCCGCACAGATATTTGACCACATCCTCAGGGGCGGCTGCTTTCTCCCGCTCCTTCAAGTCATCTGTGGACGCGTAACCGTAAATATCCGCCAGAAAACGCAGAAGCTGCGTGCCTTCCACATTGTACGCATACTCGCCGTTTTTACCAAGTTCAATGTGGAAATCGCTGATCACCTGGTCACCGTTTGCTTCGATCATGGCAATCAGCCTGCGGATCGCATCATTCAGCTTCGCATTCTTTCCCCGGCCCGATTCGTACACGTCCTCAATGGTCACGGAGTAAGCCAGCTCATTGTATGCCAGAAGATTGCCGTTCCTGTCCAGAATATTACCCCTGGTGGCAGGCAGCGTCCTCTCCTTTTTGATTTTTAGCTGGAAGTCATTGTAATACTGCTCCCCGTTCACGATCTGGAGCTGGAAAATCCAGTAAATGAGATATCCGCCCATGCCGGCAACCACAAGCATCAGCACGAGCAGCCGGGAAGTGACCATGTTCATAAAATTTTCTTTAAAACGCTCTAACAGTTCCTCAAACAAACTTCTTTCCGCTCCTCAGTTCGCTTCGCTCAAGCCCGGTGTTAATCCAGAGAATGAGCGGATATAAAAGCAACGTAACCGCAATGGTATACACAATTTCCGGTAAAATAATGTGCAGGAGGTAGTATGTAAATTCAAAACGTCCACGCAGAAGAAACAGGATCACATAGCATCCAATCCCGTAGAGAAAATCGCTGCACAGAATCAGCGCCACAGGCAGTTTGATATCCTGGGGATAAAAAATCGCCGCAAACTTGCCGTTCATATAGCCGATGTACATGTAAAGAAGCGCATAAAATCCGATCACGGTGGCAAAAAAAATATCCACCAGCAGACCGCAGAAAAAGCCGATTAAGAGCCCTGTCTTCTCTCCACGCATAAAACCAAAGGAGGCCGTCAGGACAATCAGTAGATTCGGCACAATCCCCCCAAAGGCAAGCGCCCGAAACACCGTGCACTGCAGCAGGAAACATATGAAAATCAAAACTGCGGTAATGATGCCACGTTTCATCGCAAATTCTCCATCTGTCAGAGAATGCCGCTTTTCAGGCATTCTCTTGATTGAGACTTAGAATTTCTTGGCGTTCCGTCCTATGGCAGGACGTCTTTAGAAATTCTTCTCAATCTGGTACCGTCTGTTTCAACTGCCGGATCACCAGAACTTCCTCCAGATGCTCAAAATCCACAGCCGGCGTTATGTACCCAGACTTGGTCAGATTGTTCGCATCAGGAGTGATGGTATTGATATAGCCAATCAGAATACCCGGCAGAAATTTGTCACTGATATCGGACGTGACCACCTTATCTCCTTCCACCACCACGTCATCGCTGTCCACGAGCTGTTCAAACTCAATGACGCCGGAGGCGTAAAGTTTCAGATTTCCGGAGACAATCATGCGGTCCGCGCTGGAAAGCACCATCGCGCTCACATTGGAGTCGTCCGCAATGATGGATTTCACCTTTGCCCAGTTGGGTCCTACATCCACCACACGCCCCACAAGACCGCTTCCCGCCATCACATTCATATCCACAGCGATGCCGTCGCTGGCGCCTTTGTTGATCACAAAGGAATAAAACCAGTTGCCGGAATCCCTGGCAATGATGCGCGCTCCCGTCTTCTCGTACTCTTCGTACTGGGCGTCAAGGTTGTACAGCTCTCGCAGGTTGGTCAGCTCGTAACGGTTCTGCTGGAGCCTTGTGTTCTCGATGGTCAGCTCATCCACCTTCGCCCTGAGCTGCTCATTCTGCTCGAGAAGCTCCCTGATCTGCACAAGCTCCTCCGACCGGCCGGAAAGCCAGCTTCCCACCACGCTGATCCCCTCCTCAAAGGGAACCACAATATATCCCGCAACAGCGGACAGCGGGCCGCTGAACACCTTCGTGTTAAAGGTGAGCAGAACCATTGCCGTACAGAGGATTGTTAAAATAAAAAGGAGATATTTACCGGGTAACGTAAATTTCTCTCCTTTTTTCTTGACGATTGGACTCATTTACTCATTCCTTCTATCGCGTAAGCTACCGATTTATAATTTTCTTCCTTGATAATCTTTGCAAGGCCGAGAGCCACGCTGGTCACCGGGTTTTCAGAGACGTTTACCTGCAGTCCCGTGCCCTTGCTCATAAGCTGCGCAAGCTTACTCACCTGTGACGCGCCGCCTGTCAGATAAATGCCGTGGCGGTAGATATCTGCCGCCAGCTCCGGCGGAGTACGCTCCAGAATCACCTTGATATTGTCTATGATGGAATTAAAATGCTCGATCAGACACTCATCCACGAGAGCAGTGGGAATTTCTCTCTCCACGGGCAGTCCCGTCACGATATCTCTGCCGTAGACTACCGCCCCCATCCTCTGATCCTCCAGATCGAGAAGGGATGTCTTTACAACCTCCGCCGTCTTTCCGCCGATGATCAGACTGTACTCACGGCGGATCGCCGCCTTGATGGCCTCGTCAAATTTGCGGCCTCCCACTTTAATCAGACGGCTTAAGACGATGCCTCCCAATGAGAGAATAGAGATTTCCGTCGTATCAAAACCCACATTGACAACCAGCACACCCTGCGAATTTTTCACGTCAATACCGAGTCCGAGCCCGTCCGCAACGGCCTTATCCACCACCATGACCTTTCTGGCCTTCACATTGGATTCCTTGATCAGATCCTTAAAGGCGCGCTTCTCCACCTCAGTCACATCCCACGGAACAGCAATGTAGTAGTCGGCAGGACGAACATTATTTTTCATCATGCCGCTCAGAAAATATTTGATCAGCGTCTCCATGTTCTGGATATCCGCAATCACGCCGTTACTCAAAGGATAAGTGATGTTGATGTTGCTGGGCGCCTTCTCATACATCTCGAACGCCGCATCGCCGTACGCAAAGAGCGTCTTCTTATTCTCGATGGCGATCATGTTTTTTTCCACAAAAACATCATCGTCTGCACGGTTGTAAATTTTGATATTGCTTGTGCCAAGATCAATTCCAAATGCGTTGTTTGCCAAGGTAAGTGTACCCCTTTCTCTTTACATTTCAATCGACATATCTGTCAGTAATTTACTCTCTTTAAAGCTGAAATAATTGTTGTCCCCCAGAATAATGTGGTCCACCAGAGGAATGTCCATGAGGACTCCCGTCCGGCCGATCCGCTCCGTAACCAGAAGGTCGTTCTCGCTTGGGACAGGATTTCCGCCCGGATGATTATGCAGAAGCATAATGCCGGCCGCGCCGTTTCGAAAGGCTTTGATAAAAACCTCTCTCGGTGAAAGAAGGGAGGCGTTAGCCGTACCTTTCGAGAGTATTTCCTCCCCAATCAGATGATAACCCGAATCCAGAAGCAAAAGCAGGATATGCTCCACACACTCATGGCGGAACCGCTCCATGTAATAATCTGCAACGGAGTACGGATCGTGAAAAGAAAGCCCGTTTTTCGCCTTTGCCCGGGCCATCCGCTTCGCAAGTTCCGCGATTGCCTTAAGCTGGACCGCTTTCACCTCGCCGATCCCCTCAATTTTCTGCAGATCCTTTACGGGTATGTGGTACAGCCCAAGGAGACCGTTCCCGTATCCTGCTGTCTTGGCCAGAACCCGCTCCCCAAGCTCCCTGGCGCTCACCCCTCTCGTTCCCGTCCGAAGGAGGATGGCCAGAAGCTCCGAGTCTGTAAGGCTCTCGCTTCCAAAGGCGGCAAATTTCTCATATGGAAGATTTTGCTGCCTATAATACTCATTGTTCTCACACTTTCCTGTTTTCATGCAGTCTCTTTCCCGACGGCTTCTCTCCAAAAGGACAGGTCAGATCATGCGGTATATGATGATCGCCAGGGCGATCCCCAAAATGCTTGCTATGGTGATCTTGATCGACAGTGCGAACGTGACGCTTAAAATGCCAAGATCCAGCACCAGGGGCTGTGACAGACCAAATGACTGTCCATAGTTCAGCCATGTGGAGGGAAACAGGCTCCCGATAAAGCCGCCGATCACAATTCCCGCCAAAATCAGCAGGAAGCAGGCCCAGTTATTTTTGCGCATAAAAAATACAATCTCCTTTCCCCAACGCCCATTTTAACACAATCAGATTTTGATGTATACTAGAAACAGGAAATTTTTTACACACCATGCATCATTAAATGCGGACAATTCCGCAATCTGCCAAATTCTGCAGGCTCTTTAAGATACCGAGCTTCGCGTGGGGAAAAGTCAGTCCGCCCTGAAAATACACCGCATAGGGAGGCGCAATCGGGCCGTCTGCGGAAAGTTCAATGGAAGAGCCGGAAACAAACGCCCCAGCCGCCATGATGACCTTTGCGTCATAGCCGGGCATATCCCACGGTTCCGGCTTCACAAAACTGTCCACCGGGGCCGCCGCCTGAATGCCCTCACAGAAAGCAATCACACCCTCCGGCGAGCCGAAGGTCACGGCTTGGATGATATCGTGGCGGCTCTCCGACCCGTCCGGCACCACCGCAAATCCAAGCTTTTCGTAAATATTCGCCGCAAATATGGCCCCTTTCAAGGCGGAAGACGTCACCGTCGGCGCCAGGAACAGCCCCTGATAGAAGGCGGGAAGTATGCCCAGGGAAGCGCCCACCTCCTTGGCCAGTCCCGGGGAAGTCAGCCGGCAGGCCGCATTCTCCACGCATTCCCGTTTTCCGGCAATATAGCCGCCGATGGGCGCAAGCCCGCCGCCCGGATTTTTGATGAGCGACCCGACCACCATATCCGCCCCCGCCTCAGAGGGTTCCGTGGTTTCCACAAACTCCCCGTAACAGTTGTCCACCATTACGAGAACGTCCGGCTTGATCTGCTTCACAAAGGAAATCAGTTCACCGATGCGGGCCACGGACAAAGTCGGCCTTGTCTGGTAGCCCTTGGAACGCTGGATGGTAACCAGTCTTGTTTTCCCGTTAATGGCGGCGCGGATGCCTTCGTAGTCAAAACCGCCTTCAGGCAGAAGATCCACCTGCCTGTAAGTGATGCCGTACTCCGCAAGAGAACCTCTGGACGGGCGGATGCCGATCACCTCCTCCAGCGTGTCGTAGGGCTTCCCTACCGGGGATAACAGCTCGTCCCCCGGCCGCAGATTGCTCATCAGAGCAAGCGCAAGCGCATGGGTGCCGCAGGTAATCTGCGGCCGCACAAGCGCATCCTCCGTCCGAAAGACATCTGCATACACGGTTTCTAACGTATCACGCCCCAGATCGTTGTAACCATACCCCGTGGTGCCCAGCAGACATGCCTCGCTGACACCTGCCTCCTGCATGGCCCAGATCACCTTGAGCTGGTTGTACTCTGCCGTCTCGTCTATCTGCCGGAACCGCTCCCGGAGGGATGACAGAATCTCCTCCCCAAAACGGGATACCGCCTCCGAAATGCCAAACTGTTTATATATGCCGTCAATCTCCCTCATTTTCCCCATCCTGCCTTTCCTCTGCCTTTGTATATTTTGCACATCATTTCTGGTTTTCCTCGCATGATCTTTGTCGAAACCCTTGTAAAATCAGCGTTTTGCGTCAACTGTTCTCCTGCATCTTCCTGCTTTTGCACAATCCGTCCAGGCTTGTTTTACCTGTATAACAATATTTTTTAATAGCATTTTTCGTTCAATAACACAATCTATTCCAAATAACACAGTCTATGCATTCGTAATTTCGTGGTTTTTTTGTCCGTTTCCCTTAAAAAACCCATAATCCATCGGCATTTGACAAATCCTTACAGGATAATCCCTTTTTCGCGCAGGAAATCCTGCATGAATCCCAATATCTTTTGACTATTATAGTCAAAAACGGTTTTGTCCACCCAAATTACCTCTTTTTCGCGCCGAAACCAGGTGAGCTGCCTCTTCGCAAAGTGCCGGGTGTCCCGTTTTATCTGGTATACCGCTTCCTCCAAAGAAATTTCTCCCTCCAGGACGGAAAGAATTTCTTTGTAGCCGAGTCCCTGCATGGACACCATGTCCCGCCTGCATCCCAGATCCCGCAGGGCGCACACTTCCGCCTCCAGTCCTTGCGCCATCATCTGATCCACCCGCTCGTTGATTCTCTGATAAATCCTGTCCCTGCCGTCAGTCAGAACGAAATAGGCGAAATGATAGGGCGAAGCATTCTGCCGCTGCTCCCGGTTGTGGTCTGAAATCTTTTTTCCTGTCTTTTCGTAAAACTCAATGGCACGGATCACCCGCTTTATGTTGTGGGCGTGAATGCTCTCACAGGACTCCGGATCCACCATGCGAAGCCTTTCATAGAGAACCTCCGCTCCCTCCCTGCGGGCCTGCTCCTCAAGCGCCTGCCGCAGCGCAGTATCCTCGTCATTTTCCGTAAAATCTATGTCGTACACAAAGGCCTGGATATAAAAGCCGGTCCCTCCCACCAAAATGGGAATATGACCCCGGCTGTAAATCTCTTCCGCCGCCTGTTTCGCCAGCTTCTGAAAGACCACCACATTAAACTCCTCGGCGGGCTCCAGCACATCAATGAGATGATGGGGCACGCCCTCCATCTCCTCCGGCGTGATTTTGGCAGAACCGATATCCATGCGGCGGTATACCTGCATGGAATCGGCGGAGATAATCTCCCCGCCGATGGCTTTTGCAAGTGCGATGGAAAGGGCTGTCTTTCCCACCGCCGTCGGGCCCGTCAGGATCACCAGCGGGCGTTTTGTCGTCTCCATCAATTCACGATCCTCTTAAACTTCTTCTCCAGTTCCTGCTTACTCATGGAAATAATGGTTGGTCTGCCGTGAGGGCAGTTATACGGGTTGTCTAACGTCAGAAGCTCGTCAATCAGCGCCCCCATCTCCTGCCTGGTCATACGCATATTGCCTTTGACCGCCGCCTTACAGGCCATAGTGGCAATGCGGTTGCGGACGCTCTCCGGGGTTCCCGTCACCGTCTCGGCCGCCAGCTCATCCAATATCTCATAGAAAAACGTCCCTTCGGCATACCCGTACAGATCCATCGGGACACCGCGCACCGCATAATCATTTCCGCCAAACTCCTCGATCACAAAGCCAAGCGCCGCAAAATCCTCCCAGCGGTCTTTCAGACATTCCTTCTCCTGGTTGTTTAACGTCACAATCATCGGCGGATTGATATTCTGGGAGACAACCTCCTTCTCCCGGAAATGTTTCATCAGCCGCTCATATCTGACCTTCTCGTGGGCGGCATGCTGATCCACGATCAGAAGCTTCTCCTGGTAGGAAATCAGCCAGTATGTCCCGAAAAGCTGCCCGATGATTTCATACTGCTCCTTAGCTTTTGCGGAGAGCATCTTATCATCGAACATGGTCATCTGTTCTGTTTTTTCTGCAGCAGTCTCCCGAGGCGGCACAGACACCACAGAAGAGGCTCTGTCTTCTTTTTCTGTTCCGCTGCCGACGTGGTAAACTGCCGTCTGTCTGAGGACATTCGCCTCCGCCGGCCGGTTTTTCTCGTAGATCGCCCGGATCGACGCCGTCTGCTCAGGCTCTCCCTCTTTCCCCGGAAACGGCATTTCCGCCCCGTTCTGTCCACCCATCTTCTGCTGGGACTGTGCAATCCTTCTCTTCTCAAAGGGTTCCGGCGCTGTCTCCTTTGTCCGGCCGCCGTTTCTTTCCGCTTTCTTCGCCTCTTTCTTTTCCGAATCAGACAAAGTCACCTCGGGAATCATCTCCCGCTCCCGCAGCGCTTCCTCCACCGCCTCTCTCACGGTTTCATAGAAGTCCGGCCCATCCGCAATCCTTACCTCCATCTTGGAAGGGTGGACGTTCACGTCAATCTTCTCCGTATCAATCTTAAAATGCAGGATACAGAAAGGAAATTTGTGCTGCATCAGATATTCCCGGTAGCCCTCCTCCACCGCCTTGCTGATCAGCGTGCTTCGGATATATCTGCCGTTGATGTAGAAGATCTCATAGGAACGGTTCGCCCGGTTGATCACCGGCTTCCCCAAAAGGCCTGTCACCGTCATTCCCTCTTTCTCACACCGAAAATCCGTGAGCGCACCAGCGATATCCTTGCCGTAAATGCGGAACACAATCTCCCGCAGATCGCCGCTGCCTGTGGTATAGAATTTGTTCTGGCCGTTCAGCAGAAATTTAAAGGAAACCTGCGGATTTGACATGGCAAGATGTTCCATCAGATCCGCCACATAGGAGCCTTCTGTCCTTGGCTGTTTTAAAAATTTTTTTCGGGGCGGCGTGTTGTAAAACAGATTGCGCACAAGCAGTGTCGTGCCGCCCGGCGCACCGATTTCTTCCCGCTCCTTCTCTACGCCCCCCTCGATCAGATAGCGGATACCTGTCAGATCCTCCGGCGTCTTGGTAATGAGCTCCACCTGCGCCACCGCCGCAATGCTGGCAAGAGCCTCCCCCCGGAAACCCAGACTGACCAGTTTGGTCAAATCATCAGCGGAAGAAATCTTGCTTGTGGCATGACGCAGAAAGGCGTTTTCCACCTGGGATTTCTCGATGCCGCCGCCGTTGTCCGTCACCCGGATCAGGGTCGTGCCGCCCTCCTTAATCTCCACCGTAACGGCATCGGCGCCCGCATCTATGGCATTCTCCACCAGCTCCTTCACCACGCTGGCAGGCCGCTCCACCACCTCCCCGGCGGCGATCTTGTCTATCGTCTGGTTGTCCAAAATATTTATTTTCGCCACAGTTTCCTTTTCCTCACAGTATTCTAAAGCGGTACATGAAATTGCGAAACCTCTCAACACACTGTATTAATTGTGCAAATGGATAATCATAAGCAGACCCTTGTAAGCCGTCAGCGCTTAACGAGGTACTTTCGAGTTTAGCGCTGTTACGGCTGGAACGGAGCGCAAGCGCGTCTGTGTTGATTATTCATTTGTACAATTTCGATACATATAATTAGGTTTCGCCTTTCTTATCCCCACCGATTTTTCAATCGGTTTTGTAATCGGTACAATGTATTCAGCGCATCCACCGGCGTCAGATTGCTCACATCAATCTCTTTCAGTTCCTGAATCACGTCCTCATCCGTCACCGTGTCAAACAGGGAAATCTGCTCCAGATCCACCTCATCATACCTGACGCTCTTTTTCTTCTCGCTCCTGCCTCTGTCAATCTCTATGCTCTGCACCTTCTCGGTGATGTCGTTGTCGCTTAACTGCTCCACAATCTCCTTGGCCCGGTCAATCACCATATCCGGCACCCCGGCCAGCTTCGCCACCTGGATGCCGTAGCTTTTGTCCGCCCCGCCTTTCACGATCTTTCTGAGGAATACGATGTCGTCCCCTTTCTCCTTGACCGCGATACAGTAATTGTTTACATTGTCCATCTTGCCTTCCAGCTCGGTCAACTCGTGGTAATGGGTGGCAAACAGCGTTTTAGCCCCGAGAATCCTGCGGTTGCTGATATGTTCGATCACCGCCCAGGCAATGCTCAATCCGTCAAAGGTGGATGTGCCCCGCCCGATCTCGTCAAGCACCAGCAGGCTGTTCGGCGTGGCATTTCGCAAAATATTAGCCACCTCATTCATCTCCACCATGAAAGTGGACTGGCCGCTGGCCAGATCATCGGAGGCGCCCACTCTCGTGAATATCCGATCCACAATGCCGATATCCGCTCTTTTAGCGGGCACAAAGGAGCCGATCTGAGTCATTAGCACAATCAGCGCCACCTGCCGCATATAGGTGGATTTTCCCGCCATATTGGGGCCTGTAATCACCGCGATGCAGTGCTTTTTGTCATCCAGACGGGTATCGTTCGCAATGAACATGTCGTTCTGGATCATCTGCTCCACCACAGGGTGCCGCCCCTCCTTAATATCAATCATTCCTTTCTCGTTCAGGGAAGGACGCACATAATGGTTCTGTTCCGCCACAAAGGACAGAGAAGTAAACACATCCAGCTTGGCCACCGCCCGGGCCGTTTTCTGGATCCGCTCCACTTCCCCGGCAATGGCCTCCCGGATCTCACAGAACAGGTCATATTCCAAGGTAAAAAGCTTATCCTCCGCATTCAGGATGGAATCCTCCAGCTCCTTTAACCGGGGCGTGGTATACCGCTCCGCATTGGCCAGCGTCTGTTTGCGCACATAGTCCTCCGGCACCTGGTCCCGGTAGGAGTTGGTCACCTCAAAGTAGTAGCCAAAGACCTTATTGTACTTGATCCGCAGATTTTTGATGCCTGTGCGCTCCCGGTCTTCCTCCTCCAGCGCCGCCAGCCATTTTTTCCCGTCTGTCTTTGCCTTTTTCAGAGAATCAATGGTCTCATTGAATCCCTCCTTGATAATGCCGCCCTCCTTGATGGCAATGGGCGGCTCCTCGGTGACTGCATCGTCGATCAGTTTGTGGATGTCCTGCATCGGATCCATGTTCTCCAGAATTTCCCGGAGAAGGGGCGCCTCAAAATCGGCAAGCACCGTCCGCAGGGAAGGCAGCATCGCCAGCGAATTGCGAAGCGCAATCAGATCCCTTGGATTGGCCGTCTTATAGCTCACCTTGCCGAGAAGCCGCTCCAGATCATAGATGGCATGCAGATATTCCCGAAGTTCCTCTCTGTCTACGCTCCGCCGGCATAGTTCCTCCACTGCGTCCAGCCGTTTTTCGATCCGTTCCCTGTCAATCAGAGGCTGCTCTATGTATTTGCGCAGAAGCCGCCCGCCGAGCGCTGTTTTCGTGCGGTCAAGCACACCGAGAAGAGACCCCTTCTTCTGTTTCTCCCGCAGCGTCTCAATCAATTCCAGATTTCTCCTCGTAGAGCTGTCCAAAAGCATGTATTTGCTGCTCAGATAAGGATAGATATGGGTAAAATGGGAAAGAGACGTCTTCTGCGTCTCATAGAGGTACAAAAGCAGCGCCCCGGCCGCGGTCATTCCCACAGGAAAGTCCTCAATGCCGAGGCCTTTCAGTGTATTCACCCGGAAATGGCGCATCAGTATCTTTTTGCAGCCCTCCTCATCAAAATAGTGGGGAGACAGCGAATAGACAGACACGTTCAGCCGGTTTTTCAGTTCCTCAATATCGAATCCGCTCACAAAAAACTGCTCGTTGCAGATTACCTCCGAAGGCGCGTATTTGTTGATCTCGTCCTGAAGTTTGCGTATATCCTCCACTTCTGTCAGATAGTAATCCCCGGTGGTCACATCCGCTACCGACAGTCCGATCTTGCCGGGAAAATAAGTGACACAGAGCAGATAATTGTTCTTGTTGTCATCGAGGGCCTGGATATTCAGATTCGTCCCCGGCGTGACCACCCGGATGACCTCCCGCTTTACAATCCCCCTTGCATTTTTCGGATCTTCCACCTGTTCGCAGATCGCCACTTTATAGCCCTTGGAAACAAGCTTATTCAAGTAGCTCTCCACCGCGTGGTAGGGAACGCCGCACATGGGCGCGCGCTCCTCCTGCCCGCAGCTTTTCCCCGTCAGTGTAATCTCCAGTTCCTTGGACGCCGTCAGCGCGTCCTCAAAGAACATCTCGTAAAAATCCCCTAATCTGTAAAATAAGATGCAGTCCTGGTACTCCTTCTTCGTATCCAGATACTGCTGCATCATAGGTGTCAGTTCAGCCATTGGTTATCGACCATCTTTCCTAATCTCGTATGCTTGGTTTGACCCAGCCAGTCAACCATCCGTCCCGTATAATAAAAGCCATGACAGGTGTCCAGCGACACCATGACGAATTTGCCGACCAGACGTCTGTCCGCCTTAAAGTGCACCAGCATGTTGTTGCCAAGCCGCCCGGTGACAAAGGCCGGATCCTGCTCGTTCACTTCCTCCACAAGAGCCTCCATAACCTTCCCCTGCAAAAGCGCGGCACGCTCCTTCGCCGTCTCCTGCACCACAGCCAGAAGCTTGTCAAAACCCTCATGCACGGTCTTCTCCGGCACCTGGTTCTCCATAGCCGCCGCCGGTGTACCCGTCCTTGGAGAGTAGATAAACGTGAAAGCATTGTCAAACTGTACCTTCCTCACCACGTCAATCGTCTCCTCCACATCTGCAAGCGTCTCCCCCGGAAATCCGACGATCAGATCCGTCGTGATTGCAATGTCGGGAATGGCGTGTTTCAGCCTGTCCACCAAAGCCAGGTACTGCGCCTTCGTGTAACGTCTGTTCATGGCCTGCAAAATGCGGTCAGAGCCTGCCTGCAGCGGCAGATGCAGATGACGGCAGATCTTAGTGGAACGCTGCATCACCTCAATCAGCTCGTCAGACAAGTCTTTTGGATGGGACGTCATAAAGCGGATGCGCCGCAGCCCCTCAATCTTTTCCACTTCTTTTAAAAGCGCAGCAAAAGACATGGGATTTTCCAGATTTTTCCCATAGGAATTGACATTCTGGCCAAGCAGCATGACTTCCGACACGCCGTCCTCAACAAGCGCCTCAATCTCCCGCAGGATTTCCCTCGGCTCCCTGCTTCTCTCCCGCCCCCGCACATAGGGCACGATACAATAGCTGCAAAAATTATTGCAGCCAAACATAATGTTAACGCCGGATTTATAGCTGTACTTGCGTTTTACCGGCAGATTTTCCACGATTTTATCGGTTCCCTCCCAGATGTCCACGATCATGTCCCCAGACGAGAGCATCGCTGAGAGAAGCTCTGCAAACTGAAAAATGTTGTGGGTGCCAAAAATCAGATCCACAAACCGATAACTTTTCTGTATTTTTTCAATCACAGACTGTTCCTGCATCATGCAGCCGCAGAGCGCGATCTTTAAATGCGGTTTCTTCTTTTTCAGGCTGTTTAAGCAGCCCAGCCTCCCGTAAACCCGCTGGTTGGCATTATCCCGCACCGTACAGGTATTGTAAAGGACGAAGTCTGCCTCCTCCTCGGAGTCCGTGAGCGCATACCCCGCCTTTTCCAAAATACCACACAATTTCTCGGAATCCCTGGCGTTCATCTGGCAGCCGAAGGTCACCACGCATGCCTTCGGAAGCCGTCCGTGTTCCGCCTCAAAGGCCGAAACATAAATCTGACACTTTTTTATATATTCTTCCTGCCGTTCCGATTCCATCATATTATCATTAGACAAATCATTTTCTCCATTTCTGCGGTTTAAATCTTCTGGGAACAAGCCAACGCCAGAGAACCGGGCCCGATATGGCAGGCAATGCTCAAAGACAGCGGATCCATATGCACGTCAAAGCCCGGGAATATTTCCAGCACCTGCTCCTTAAACTGTTCCGCCGCCTCCCTGTCATAAGTATAAGCGATCTGCAGCCAGATCCGATCCGCCGACACACCGCCAAACCGTTTCTCCATGTCCGCCTTGATCGCGTTCACCATGATCGTTTTTCCCTGCGAGACCGTTCTCGCCTTGGCAAAGGCATCCAGCTTTTCACCCTGGATCTGCAGGACCGGCTTCAGGCGTAAAATGGTACCGAGCGCTGCCGCAGCAGGCGTAATCCTGCCGCCTTTTTTCAGATAATACAGCGTATCCAGCATAATGTAGATGCTGGAGTTGAACTTATCCGCCTCCAGAAATTCCCTGACAGCCGCCGCGTCCATGCCCCGTTCAATCAACGTAAGCGCATCCAGCGCCGACTGCCTCTGGGTCACGGAGATCCGCTGGTTGTTGACCACCTGCACCTTGCCGTCATAATTTTCTGAAAGCATCCGTGCACTCTGGCAGGAACCGCTAAGGCCGCTGGACATCGGGATATGCACGATCTCATCATATGTCCCGAGCAGTTCATCCCAGAGCTTCATCACCGCTTCCGGGCTTGGCTGGCTCGTAATCACATCCGCATTCTCGGAAAGCCGTTTGTAAAACTGCTCCTGCGTCAACGTGATATCTTCAAAAAAAGTCTCCTCATTAATCATAAAAGGCATGGGCAGCACATAAAGCCCCATCTCCTTCGCCTGAGACTGCGTAATGCCGCTGTTACTGTCTGTCACGACTGCAATTCTTTTGCTCATAATTAAACCTCATTTTCTGTTTTCACATTCACAAATCCATGCGGAGAATGCTCGTATTTTGGCATTCTCCCGAGTGAGATTTAGTGTTTCTTGGCGTTCCGTCCTATGGCGGAACGTCTTTAGAAACACTTCTCACTCAGTTTACCGTCAGATACTCCTAAAGTCAACCTCATTTATCCCATGCTGGCTCAGAGCCTTATTCAGCGACGCAAACTCTTCCCCGGCAAGCGCAGCATCCTCGGCAAGCACTCTGTCCGCCCATTCGCTCGCGCTTTTGAGGACAGCCGCGTCCCGGTAAATATCACCGAGCGCAAACTGCAGATCCCCGCTCTGCCTGATCCCGAACAGATCTCCCGGCCCCCGAAGCGCCAGATCCTTCCCGGCAATATAGAAGCCATCGTTGGATTCATTCAGAATCTTGAGCCGTTCCATCGTCTCCGGCCGCTCCGATTTGCTGATAAAAATACAGTAGGACTGTTTGTCGCCGCGGCCCACACGGCCTCTGAGCTGGTGAAGCTGCGCCAGACCGAACCGCTCCGCGTTCTCCACCAGCATCACCGTTGCGTTTGGCACGTTAATCCCCACCTCTATCACTGTGGTGGACACCAGCACATCAATATGATGCGCCTCAAAAGCCTCCATAATCCGGGTTTTCTCCGCCGGACGCATTCTGCCGTGAAGCGTCTCCACACGGACAGACGCAGAAAGCGCGCTCCTAAGCTTCTTCGCATAGGACGCCACATCTTCCAGCTCCTGCTCTTCCCCCTCTTCCACCATAGGACAGATCACATAGACCTGCCTGCCCTGCTCCACTTCCTTTTCCATGAACTTGTAGGCGGTATTCCGATAGGACGTGTTCACCACGCAGTTTTTGATGGGCAGTCTGTCCGCCGGCAGCTCGTCCAGAACAGAAATGTGCAGATCCCCATACAGGATAATGGCTAACGTCCGGGGAATGGGCGTTGCGCTCATCACAAGCACATGCACGGCCTGTCCCTCCAGGCGGGAACCGTCTTCTGAAGCAGAAGCCGTACCGGCCTTCTCAGAAAACGCAAAGCCCTTTTCCGCCAGATTCTCCCGCTGTCTGACCCCGAAACGGTGCTGTTCGTCCGTGATGACAAGGGAAAGGCTTTTGTAAACTACTTTCTCCTGAATCAAGGCGTGGGTGCCAATCACGATATCCGCCTCCCCGCTCTCGATCTTCGCATAGATCTCCCGCCTGTCCTTCGCCGTGACTGATCCAGTCAACAACACAGGTTGAACCTGCAGTCCGTGCTCTTCGTTCAATTTCACCAGGCTCTCATAGTGCTGTCTGGCCAAAACTTCCGTGGGCGCCATCAGCGCGCCCTGAAAACCGTTGGCCGCGCACATGATAAGGGCCAGAAACGCCAGAATCGTTTTGCCAGAGCCAACATCCCCCTGCACCAGCCTGTTCATGGCGTATTCGGAGGTTAAGTCTGTCTGGATTTCTGCCCAAACCTTCTGCTGGGCCTTCGTCAGCCGGTACGGCAGCGCTTCTATCAGCCGTCTGGTCTGCGCCACCTCAATCATAGGGTGAAGGCTCTTCGTCCGCTCATTGTCCTCCCTCATCCTGCGCAGCACCAGTATAAAACGGAAAAACTCGTCAAAGACCAGCCGTCTTCTGGCCAAGAGAAGCGCCTCCCGCCCCGTAGGGAAATGCATCTGCTCCACAGCCTCCCGAAAGGCCGGAAAACCTTCTGCCTCACGGATTTTTGCAGGGAGCGGATCCTCCGACAGATCCACCAGCCCGATGGCCTGTCTTACCGCCTTTGTGACGGCGTTATTGGTGAGCCCCTTCGTGGTGGCATAGCGGGGCTGCATGCAGTCTGTCAGCTTCCCGTACTCCTCCGGCTTATAGATCCGTGCCTGCTCCATCACATACCGGTCTTTCCTGCGGTGCAGGCATCCCCTGAATACATAAGACTGTCCCCGTTTCAGGCTGTTTTTCAGATACGGCATATTGAAATAGGTCATATGCAGGGAACCGCCTTCGCAGGACACCTCAAAGGTCGTGATGGAAAGGCCCCGCACATGTCTGGTCGCCACATTGCCCGCAAGACGCCCCTCCACCGCCAGAATCTCCTCTGCAGGCGCCTGATCCAGCGGAACCGGGACAGAAAACTGCTCGTAATCTCTGGGATAATAGGATACCAGCTCTTCCGCCGTATATACATGCAATTTTTCAAAGAGGGCGGCGGTTTTTTCACCGACGCCCTTCAAGGTTCTTATATCCATAATACTCTGTTTATTCCGCCGAAATAATGTAGTAGTAAATCGGCTGTCCGCCATACTGCAGTTCAATGTCACAGTCCGGGTACTTCTCCCCGATCTGATTACGCAGCTTTTCAGCATCCTCCTCCGTGATCTCCTCACCGTAGTAAACGCTGATCAGCTCCTTCTCCTCCGTCATCATGGCTTCCACCATACGGAGCGCCACAGAGGAAATCGCCGTTCCCACAGAGAGTATGCCGTGATCACCCAGCCCCATGAAATCGCCCTGTCTGATCTCCTGTCCGTCAATGTTCGTATCACGCACTGCATAGGTAACCTGCCCCGTGGCCACCGCCTTCATCTCCGAGAGCATGGTCTCCTCGTTCTCCTCCACAGATAATCCGGGCACATAGTTGATTACCGCCGTGATGCCCTGCGGCACCGTCTTCGTGGGTATCACCACAATTTTCTTGTCCTTCACAAGGGACTGCGCCTGGTTGGCCGCCAGAATGATGTTCTTGTTGTTCGGCAGGATAAAGATGGTGTCCGCATTCACCTTGTCGATGGCGTTTAACATATCCTCCGTGCTCGGATTCATAGTCTGTCCGCCCTCGATGATATAATCGACGCCAAGACCCTTGAATATCTCTGCAATGCCGCTTCCTACGGAGACGGCGATAAAGCCCACATCCTTCTTCGGGCCGGGCAGGTCATCTTCCTCCTCCACAGGTTTTTCCTCCTGTTTGGACATTCGGAAGAGCTTTTCCTGATGTTCCAGCCGCATATTGTCAATTTTCATGTTGGAGAGTGCACCATACTTTAACGCCTTCTGGATCGCCAGACCAGGATCGTTGGTATGTACATGCACCTTTACCACGTCCTCATCCGCAACCACCACGATGGAATCTCCGATGGATTCCAGATAAGCCTTAAAATCCATCTCCGTCTTGATATTAAACACCTTGTTTAACATGATGATAAACTCGGTGCAGTAGCCAAATTTGATTTCCGCACTTGCCTGCGCCCCGTAACCTGCCGCACCCGCTGCTTTGCCGGAAACCGCCGCGTCTCCCTTATCCACAGTCAGATCAATCTCTTTTCCGAGATAAGCGTCATAGGCGCCTTTCAGCACCTGCATCAATCCCTGACCGCCAGAGTCAACCACGCCCGCCTGCTTCAATACGGGCAGCATCTCCGGCGTCTGCAAAAGCACTTCATCCGCATGAGCGATCACCTGTCCCAAAAATTCGGACAGATCCGTAACTCCTGCATCCGCAAGTTCTCTCGCCTTGACCGCGCCTCCTTTGGCCACGGTGAGAATGGTGCCCTCCTTGGGCTTCATAACCGCCTTATATGCTGTCTCCACCGCTTTCTCGAAGGCTGTGGCAAGCACGGGAACCGTAATTTCCTGGCATTCCTTCACGCCCTTCGTAAACCCCCTGAAAAGCTGGGATAAAATGACGCCGGAATTTCCCCTGGCCCCGCGGAGCGACCCGGAGGAAATCGCCTTACACAGGGAAACCATGTCGATATCTCCCACATCATAGAGAGCCGACACCTCCCTGGCTGCCGCCATAATCGTCATCGTCATATTGGTACCCGTATCGCCGTCCGGCACGGGGAATACATTTAACTCATTGATCCATTCCTTCTTGCTCTCAAGATTTTTCGCTCCGGCCAGGAACATTCTGGCCATCAGGCCGGCATCTATCGTATATGAATCCACTTATTTGATCCTCCCTCTAGTCAATCACTCTCACACCTTCTACAAAAATATTGATCTTTTCCACTTCTATTCCGGCAAACTCTTCTACTTTATATTTTACACTGTCGATCAGGTTATCCGACACCGCCAGAATGCTTACGCCGTAAGACACAATGATATGAAAATTGATGGTGAGCTTATTGTTGTTCAAAAAAACCTGTATGCCGCGCGTCATGCTGTCCTTTTTCAAAAGCTTGACCAGCCCGTCCCTGACGCTCATGCTCGCCATGCCGACAACCCCGAAGCACTCTGTCGCCACGGTGCCCGCATACTGCGCGATCACTTCCTGGTCAATAGAGATGTTTCCCATATGGGTATCCATTGAAGAGACTTTCATAGACTACCTCCTGATTATAATTAAGTAAACTGCTTATAGTATTATAACCCGATATCCAAAAAAAAGAAACTGAAAAAAAATCTGCAAATTATACTTGCATTCTCTTCCACTTTCTGCTATTATACAAATGTTGCAAAAATCGAGTAAACTCGATTGCGGGATCCGCTTCGCGGCCTCGCTATGATAAAAAATAACACTACATTTGTTAGGAGGTGCTAAGATGGCTAAATGTGATATTTGTGGTAAGGGCGCGCATTTCGGAAACAACGTCAGCCATTCTCATAGAAGATCAAACAGAATCTGGAATTCCAACATTCAGAACGTGAAATGTAAGGTGAATGGCGCTAGCAAGAAGCTGCATGTCTGCACACGCTGCCTGAGATCCGGCGCTGTGGAACGCGCATAATTCCATTTTTGTAAAACATAAGGTATTTAAGAAAGAGCTGGCATATATCCGGCTCTTTTTGTACGCCGCAAAATACACGTTTCCTAAATAATCACAGAGCAAAAGCAGGCCAAACCTTACGCCTGCTTAAATGTCTCATACTCTCTTTTCAGCCTCTCATATTCCCTGTTAATTCTCTGAATGATCTCCGTGTCACCGGCCAGATTGTCGGGATGGTAAATCTTCGTCAGATCCTTATACCGCTTCTTGAGCGTCAACGGATTTTTCACGCCGCTGAAAAAGACACTGATCTCCGGGTACACGTCATAAAGTCCGTGCTCCTCCAGCAGTTCCTTCTCCGCCGCAAGCCTTGCCCACTCTTTGTCAAGCCTCCTGCGGTCCATATCCAGCTTCTGAAACCCGTCCTTTATGATCTCCAGCCTCTCGTCCACAAGCTGGTTGTCCTTCCGAATCCGATCCTGCTCCGCTGTCATCCTGCGGTTCAGATTCTTCATTTCTTCTTTAAACTGATCCTTCTCCTGCGCAAACTTCTCCCGCTGCTCCTCCAGCTCGGCAGAGGCTGTCATAATTCTGATATTCTCTTTAAAAAGCCAGAACTTCAACTCCTGCAGGGCGTCCTCGGTCGTTCCTTCATCCCGAAGTATTTCTTCCATATTCTCCATCGTAATCCTCATATCCTTTGACTAACAACAAAAAAAGCTGTACCCGATCAGCAAAAGCAGCACAATCAGCAAAAGCCCCAGAAAACGGTTCACCAGAAAAAGCATGATAATCATGCCTGCTGCGACACAAAATGCCACAAATCCAATCATTTTTTTCATGGGCTACCCCTGTTTATGCTCTTATGATACTATATGCAGCCGTTCCCGAAAGGTGCTATTTGTTTTCCTCCGGGAATGCAATGTCGACAGCCGTATCATCGGCCAGCATCTCTTCCTTGGGAGATGTAAATTTCTCCACGATATCAGGAATCATGTCGAGCACCTTGGTGACCGTATCCTGATTCTTGATATTGACAAGCTTGGTGGTGCCATTCTTAATCACAAGCACCGCACTGGGCGTCATCTTCGCAGAAAACCCGCCGCCACCGCCGTTTTTCTTATCTCCCGCGCTGGCGCCTGCGCCCACGCCGAAACTCACATCCACCAAAGGCAGGATGATGGTATCTCCGACCTGCGTGGCGTCACCTACCACAGTCTTGGTTCCGATCACGGCATTCATGCCCTTCATCAGAGACTCAATCACACCGCTAAAATTATTCTCAGCCATTTATACTGCCTCCTTTTTCAATAGCCCGTACAGTTTTCTGATATCCTTGTTAAAATAAATCCGAACCGCCGTTCGGATAAAAGTGAAAAGCCGAATCTTTCCCTTCACAAACACCCGTCCCTCGAGACGCTTCTTCTCAAAATCACCCGCCACATTCACTTTCGGTCCGAGAATCGGATACAACATGCCGCATACCGCCAGAATTTCTCCTGTCGATGCGGGATCATCCATGCCGACAACGAGAGCCGCCTCAAATCTCTTTGGTTTCAGGCTCCTGGCAATCTTTTGAAGCTCTCCCTTACACAGGGCAAAGGAACGCTGAAAGGTCTCCCCCGCGATCACTTCCCTGTAATACTCTATAGTATCCGATACAGACCTTATTTTATCACAGATATTTTGTATTGTGTACTGTATATTTTCAAAGAAACCCTTAATTTTCGCGAAAATACTGCGGATAATCTCTGGAATTGCACGCAGCTTATCCATCCATGTGGGCTTTTTATCTGGATCTGTCGGATTTTCGCTATCTGCTGTCTGCGCGTCCTCTGTTTCACCGTACGCCGCGTCATCGGATATGGTTTCTTTATCTGCCTTTAGTTCTTCTGTTTTTGTTTCTTCTGTCTTTCTTCTTTCTGCTTTTGTTTCCTCTGATTTTTTCTCTTCTGTCTTTCGGTCTTCTCCGCTCTTCTCCCCCGGTTCACGCCTCTTTGGCTGCTTCTCTTTCTTCTTCCGTCTCTTCTTATTTTTCCTGTTTTCCGTATCATCTTGGCCCGCGCTGCCCCGCTTCTCTCTCTTTGGCAGCCGGAAAACCGTAAACACCATAAGACGTGCCCGCACTGACAGGCTCCCCGAAAAACGTACCAGCACATTCACGAAATGCAAAAGCCAGGTAATCTTCACCGTAATGGCGACCGGCGGCTCTCCCTCCCCCTCTTTCCTCACCGCCTCAATCTGGTAGCGGACGGGCACAAAGAGGGCGCAGGCAGTTCCAAGAATCAGCAAACCCAGAATGCACAGAAGCACAATCCCTATGATTTTTAAAACTAACAGCAGTATATGTAGCATTTCGTCTCCAAGTATCCTGTTTCAGACCGTCCGCATCCACGGACTCCTATTTTACGGTGAAAGGCTGCGATTCCAGCCGGGGCTGTGTATTGGCTGCATGGGCGTCCTGAAAATTTTCCGGGTCCATGCCGGAAAGGTACGTCACAAGCTGCGCCTGCCCAGTAGCGGCAACCGCTTCCTTTGCAATTCGTTCAATCACATCAAAAGCTTCCTCTCTGCCGTTTGCCAGTCCCACAATACAGGCGGGTGGATTTTCCTTATAGTACCACTGGGAAAGCATCTGGCTGTGATAGATCACAAGCTGTCCCGTATCCCCGTCATAGGCAATCACATACAGCCCCGGCTGTATTTTATGGCGCTTCAGCTTCTTTATGGCCTTTCCGGGCTTTTTTACAGTATCCCCAACATAGAGGTTTTTATAAAATTTCATGTGGATTCCCTATTCAATCGCTCTCTTTTATCGCATGGGGCGCTCAAAAACTTCCTGTTTCACCGCTATCGGAAATAGTTTATCACATTTCCCCTAAATAAGACAGGGAAATTTCCCGCGCTGCCTCACATCTGTTTCCTGACGATCCTGTACTCATCATCCGGCTGGTAGAATGAACAGTCAAAACTGCCGCCCCGCAGAAAATGGCTCATATCGTCCTCGTCCAGATCCACCATACACACATAATACTCGTAATCTTCATCATACTGATAGTTGCTGCAAGTATCGCAAATACTCATATCATCCGCCTTTCCTGACTGTTTCGTACCGCGTATGTCCTTTTTGCGCAATTTTGTACCTTAATTTGTGCAATCTGCGCCGTTTAGCCCATAAAGCGGCAAGAAATGATTGACTTCTCAAGCAGAAGTTTTATACTAAATATGTACATTATCCCAAAAAGCAAACAGTTTCACCACTACATATAGGGACGTGCGTCCCGCTTTTGCGCACAGCCCCGCAGAAACGGAGGTATTTTCTATGAAAGATATTGCCCGCATGACACTGGAAGACGGCATGATAATCGGTGAGGATATCTACAGCTACCAGAACGAGCTGATTGTTCCAAAAGACACCGTGGTGAACCAAAAGGTGCTCAAAAAGCTGGAACGCCACTCCATCATCTGCGTCACCGTAAAGGAAGAAATCGACTTTGCCACCACGCACTTTGAAAAGGTGCGCCTGAGCAAAGAATTCCAGACATTCCAGCTCACCTACAATAACTGCATGCCCATCTATGCCAAACTGATGAACCGTTTTGCTGAAACAGGCGTCTGGAAAAGCACCAGCCAGCTTAAGGATATCTATCTGAAGATCGCTGCCTGCGCAAAAACGGGGGAAGCGCTTCTCGATTTTCTTTACAATATGCTGCCGCGTGAAGATGCCATGACCCATGCCCACTGTCTCAACTCCGCACTGCTTGCCGGTGTGTTCGGCACATGGTGGGAATTATCGCAGGAGGACATGATGCTCTTAGTCCAGTGCGGCTTCTTTTACGATATCGGAAAACTGAAGCTCCCGCAGGATCTTCTCTGGAAATCCGAAAAGCTGACGGATCTGGAGTACACCAAACTGAAAACCCACACCATGCTCGGTTTCGATCTTCTGAAAGATCAGCCGGAAATCGGCGAACCCATCATCAAGGCCACGCTCCAGCACCATGAACGGTGTGACGGTTCCGGCTATCCCTCAAAGCTGCGGGGAGGCAAAATCAATGTCTTCGCCAAATACATAGCTGTCATAGACGCCTATGAGGCCATGACCTCCGCACGCACCTACAGACAGCCGCTCAACCCTTTCCAGGTCATTGAAAACTTTGAGCGGGAGGGCTATGAGAAATACGAGAAAGCCATTTTGCAGCCCATTCTCTACCACATAGCAGCCACACAGCTCGGCTTTATGGTGCGCTTAAGCAACGATGAAGAAGCGGTGGTTACAACCATCAATAAGGACAATCTGGCAAGGCCGCTCTTAAAACGCGAGAATGGAAGTTTCATCGACCTGTCCTCCAACCCGGAGCTGAAAATAACAGCCATCTTTTAAGAACAAGTCCATGACCGGGCGTTTCGGCGCCCGGTTTATCTATGCATACCGATCAGATTTCCTCTCCACACCGCACACATTCCCCTCACTGTGCAAAATAAGCGTCCAGAATGCGCTTCGCGATGGGCACGGCATAATCTCCGCCGCTGCCAGCCCCCTCTATGATGATCGTCACGCACACCTGCGGCTCTTCTGCAGGAGCAAAACCCGTAAACCACGCATGGGAATCGGTCTTCACTTTATTGTATTCCGCGGACCCGGTTTTTCCGGCCGCAGTATAGGAGAGCCCCGATAATTTTGTGCCCGTGCCGCTCTTGACCACTTCCTCCATCAGTCCTGTCATAATCTGCGCTTCCTCCTCACTCATAAGCCGCCTGTATGAGCTCGGGGAAAACTGCCTGACCACCGCTTTTTCGCTGGTTTCCACCTGTTCCAGCAGATAAGGCTTCATCAGCATACCGCCGTTGGCGATGGCGCAGGTGATCATGTTTAACTGCAGGGGCGTCATCTGGGTGGTTCCCTGTCCGATCGCCGCCTGCATCACATCCGCGTCAGAAGTATCCGCATCTATGAGAAGTTTACTCTGATTGTAGGAAAAATCCACCTTCAGCTCTCTGTTAAACAGCAGGTCATTGAGCGTATCGCCGAACTTTTCCCGATCCAGAGAAAGCCCGATGTTTGCAAAGGCGCTATTACAGGATTTTGCAAATGCCTTGCTGAAATCTTCGCTCCCGTGGGATGTCCCGTGGTAACAGTTGATGCGCTCCTCTCCGTGGGTAAATCTGCCATTACACTGATATCTGAACTGACTGTAAGTATCCATATTTTCTCTGATATATTCCAGCGCAGTCACAATCTTAAAAGTAGATCCGGGCGGATAAAGCCCCTGCGTCACCCGGTTTAACAGGACACTGCTCTCCTTGTCGGCAATCAGCCCGTCCCAGATGGCATCAATTTCGTTCGGATCAAAGTCCGGCTTCGACACCATAGCCAGAATCCGCCCCGTGGAAGGCTCTGACACAATCACTGCCCCGCTGTAAATGCCGAGGGAATCATATGCGATCTGCTGTAAATCCACGTCCAGTGTGGTAATCACGCTGTCTCCCGGATACTTTTTCCCTGCCACGTCGTTCGCCACCTTCTCTGAGAGCCTGGTGTTGGAATTGATCAGATAATAGTTTGCCTGCGCCTCTATGCCGTACTTGCCGTTGGAGGCATAGCCCACCGCGTGGGAGAACATGTTGGCGTAAGGGTACACCCGGACTTCCTCTCCCTCGGCGTCAACCGCCGTCTCCGCCAGAATCTGGCCGCCAGCCGCATAGATCGTCCCCCTGCTGTTCTGGGCAACCAGGATCTCCTGTCTTGTGTTGTAGCTGTTATTCATCAGCGTCTGTCTGTGGGTAACCGCATAGTGGCAGGTATAGCCCATCATCACAAAAAACAGGCCTACAAAGAACCAGGTAACCGTCATAATCTGCCGGTTACGCTTCTTCCTCGTCTTCCCCGTCCTGCGGTTCTGCTCCCGCTCTGCGCTCTCTCTTCTTTCTGTTTTTCCGTTTTCTGTTTTTGGCACGTCTGTCTCCTTCGTCCCGTCTGATAATATAGAGTCCTTCTATGATAAAGAACATGACCAATGTAGTCAACACCGAACTGCCGCCGTAACTGATAAAGGGCAGCGTCACGCCTGTCATGGGAATAAACTTGGTTCCCCCTCCAACCGTCAGAAATACCTGAAAAATATAAGTCACGCCCAGGCCAAACGCAATCAGCCTGTAAAACCGATCCTGCAGTTTTAAAGCGATATTCATGCACATGATAAAGCTGCTGATGCAGATCAGAATCAGGCACATGGAAAAGAGAATGCCCAGTTCTTCCGCCACCGCCGAAAATACAAAGTCCGCCTCAACCAGCGGGATCGAGGTTGGATTTCCCCTGAAAAGCCCCAGGCCGAACCACCCGCCGCTGCTGATGCCAAACAGGGACTGGGTGATCTGGAACCCTGCATCGTCTATGCAGCTAAAGGGATCCCTCCATGCCTGCACCCGCACCTGCACATGGGAAAACAGCCGATAGGCGATGACCGCCGCGCCTGCACCCCCGGAAATACCCAGAAACAGATAGATCCATCTGCCCGTGGCGATAAACGCCATCAGTACATAGACAACAAAGAAAATCAGCGCGCTCCCCAAATCCTTGGAAGCCACCAGAATCAGCACATGGGCGCCAGCCAGCACGGCTGTCACCGCGACCCGCAGGAAATCCCACGACTCGCTGAACGCGCTTGCCACAAAAAAGACAAAGAGGATCTTTACAAACTCCGACGGCTGGAATGTGATTCCTGCTACAGAATAGGATATCTTTGAACCATAAGTGACCGATCCAAGAATCAGCACCACTCCCAGGGCTGCGATGCCAACGCCGGCATACACCCATGTCAGACTCTTTAAAAATTTCAGGTTTCTTATGAAGAAGGGAACCGCCATACCGATGATAATGGACGCCGTCACAATAAAAAACTGCTTGATTGCCCGCTCATAGGAAAGCCTTGTGAGAATGACAAATCCGATGCTTAAAAGCATGCACATATTGTTGATAATCAGGAGATTTCCCTTCGGATAAATCATGCGAAACAGCATGACCGTAGAAAACAGCAGGATCTGCTGCAGCACATAAAAAAGGAGGTACTCAATCTTTCCCGTCTCAAAACAGATCACAAGAAAGCACGAAAAATGCACCAGAAACATCCAGATGTTCTGGCGGAAATACCCGGCTTTTCGCCGCTCCTCCTCCTGAAACCGAAACACCAGAAAGCATTCCAGCGTATAACAGGCAATAAACAGCGTTATAAAATATTTCGAAAGTTCTGTGATATACAGTTCCATATTAACCACCCTGATTCCATGCCGCACAGAGAATCCTGCTTTTCACGCATTCTCCCATGTAAGATTTCGCGCTTCCTACATTACTCAACGCCTCTCTTACAATGTCCTGTGGTATGCTCGGAAAAGGGTAACTCTCCCTCTAAAATCTTGACGCACTGCGTCCCTTCCTCTGTCGTAAAATCATAGCGCAGAGCATCCGCAGCGATTCTCGCCCGCTCCTTTTTCGCTCCGTGCAGGGAATAGGGCACGCAGTTATATATGACATTATAGCAGTGATCGCAATTTATCTCCACTGGAAATGACCGGCCCATACGGTCTTTCAGCAAAAGCTTGCCCTTTCCTCCCGCTTCCGCGCGACACCCCTCTGCCGTCTTGTGCAGACAGTTGGCCGTAATCATCATGGGAATCCGGCTGTAGGCGATCAGACTTGTACACATGCCCCGCTCTCTGGCCGCCCGCACAAGATGGGCTGCCTCCCCCGCATTTCCCTCATAAGGCAGTGTAATCTCCGCCGAAAAATCCGCAAAAAACCGCAGCGCCTCCGCATTAAAGCAGTAGAGTCCCGCATCCGGCACCATCCTGTAAGGCGTCTGGTCCTTCTCCCGGTCTTCAGAAAACTTCTCTGCCCAGGCCAGTCCTTCCAGACTGCGGAGCAAAAACCCTTTCACAGAAGCTCCCGCCTGTTCCAACGCTTCGGAAAGCTGACGCAGATAAACCTTGTCCCTCTCCCGCAGAATATAGGGAAGCGCCACATAAATATCCGGCATTTCCCCCGCATCCGGCCGCAGCCCGGATTCTCCCAAAAGCCGTATAACCTCCTCACAGGCATCCAAAAACAGGCCGCTCTCCATGTAAATCCGCCTGCAGCCGCCCCATGCGAGAACTGCCCGGAACTGATCACAGGTATTCACTGTCACATGAACCGCCTGCGCCTGCGCTGTTCTTTTCAAATCCGGCCTTTTTTCCTCTTCCTGTTCTGCCACAGCCCATACATGTGCGCAGCCCTTATTGGACTGACTTAGTCGATCAATTTTCTTCTCCCCATCAGACCCTTTCTCAAGGCCGGAAACTGCCTTCTGGCCCGTGGTCCCATCACTCTCCATCACGGCCGCCTCAAAAGCTGTCATACGGCTCTCTGCCGCCAACGCTTCAAGCGCTGTCCCTCGGCTCTCTGCCGTCAACGCTTCAAAGGCTGCCACCGCCGACCGCCGCAGTTCATTTAAGGCCCGGACGGGAACAAAGCACGCTCCTTCCAGGGAAATCTCACAGAGTTCCACCGTCAGCAGACTGTCCCCGGTCTTACAGAGGCGCTTTCTGACTTCCTCCTCGGAAAGAGGCGCATTTTTCGCGTGCCTTACAGTCTCACCTGTCACCTCAACCGCAAGACGCGCTGTCTTTGCCGGACTTTTTCCGGCATCATCAAAAAGGCCCGGCTTCTCCGGCAGACCGCCCGCCGCTTCAACGTGCAGCCGCAGAGGTTCCCCCGCTTTCACCGATGCCTGCAGACGCACCGGCATTTTCTCCGGCTCTCTGATATACGTTTCCCGTATTTCCGAAAGCAGCTTCTCGTCGCCTCCCTCATAACCGGGCTTTTCCAACGTAATCATCTCTTTTCCGTTATGCCGCTCATAGTAGCCTGTCTGAATTTCGCTGCGGATATAGAGCCGGCGGAGCCTGTCCATGTCTTCCCGCTCCACCCGGCAGCCGGCTGCTCCCTCCCTGTAATAGAGATCGATATACTTGCGGTACACCGCTGTCACACCCGCCGCGTACTCCGGCCGCTTCATCCGCCCTTCGATCTTAAAGGAGTCGATTCCCGCCTCCAAAAGAGCAGGCAAATATTCCAACGTGCACATATCTTTCAGACTTAACGGATAACCGCTCCCGGAAAGCCTCCTTTTTCCGTCGTAAATCTCATAGGGCAGCCGGCATGGCTGGGCGCACCGTCCCCGGTTTCCGCTTCTGCCGCCCAAAATGCTGCTGAACAGGCACTGTCCCGAATAGCAGTAGCACATGGCGCCGTGGATAAAGCATTCCACTTCCACGCCCGCCTCCTTTCGGATTTTTCTCACTTCTTCCAGGGAAAGCTCTCTGGCCGGAACGATGCGGGTCGCCCCCTGATTCCTTAAAAGCGATGCGCCTCCCACCCCGGTCACGGTCATCTGGGTGCTCACATGCAGGGACAGTCC
Organism: uncultured Lachnospiraceae bacterium; assembly: GCA_910579285.1. Taxonomy (GTDB): domain Bacteria; phylum Bacillota; class Clostridia; order Lachnospirales; family Lachnospiraceae; genus UBA3282. The sequence continues at coordinate 44,494 of CAJTTT010000020.1, forward strand.
CGGAAAATGATCCCTGATATGACAAAAAACACCGAAATCCTGCACGATCACACCGTCCAGCCCCGCCTCATAAAAGGGCGACAAATACGCATCCAGGGATGCCATCTCACGCTCCTTCAAAAGTGTGTTTACCGTCAGATAAATCTTTTTTCCATAAAAATGGGCGACATGAAGCGCACGGACAATCTCCTCTGTCGTGAAATTATCCGCGTAAGCCCGGGCGCCAAACTGTGGTCCGCCCAAATATACCGCATCAGCCCCGGCGTTTACCGCGCCCATAAATGCCTCATAGTTTCCCGCCGGAGCAAGCAGCTCCACACGCTCTCCCATACCATCGCCCCGCTTCTTACAAAAGGAGCAGACCCTGGGATCTGCTCCATACTTTCTGTGCCTGTTCTATTATTTCCCTTTGCGTTCCTTGAGTTCCGTCTCCATGCGGACGATCTGTTTCGCATTCTCGTTCGCCTCATGCTGGAGACTCTTAACGCTTTTCTCTGTATTTTCCAGTTTCATCTGCGCCGCAATCAGATCATGCTTCAGTGCGTAAACCTCATCGTTCTTACTCTTCAGATCTTCCTCCAGAAGATTGATCTGCTTTTTCGCCTTAAAATAATCATCCGCTATGTTGAGCTGCAGCAACACATTCTGGGTATCCATCGGCTGCCGTCTGAAACTGTCAATCTTGTTATACTCCGCTATTTTATTATTTATGTAGGACGCCACCTTCTGTAGGTACTCCTCACTCTCATAACCGCTCAGCGTAAAAACCTTGCCGGCAATGATCACTTCTGTATCTGTTTTTGTTGACATAGGAGCGCCCCTCCATCGCTTTACCTACACTATCATCCCCATTATAGCTGTCTTAAGGCGGAATTTCAAGTCCTACTTTCTCAAACCCGTAACATTTCTGTAACATTTTGGCAGAGCGCGTTCCGCATGACAGGCTACTGTGCCCCTGTAAACAGCATATAGGGACTGCACGCTGCGTCCTTATCATAGGCAAGCGCAAGGGCAAACGGATTGTGAAGCTGCGGAAAATCCCAGTTTTCCCTGCCGTAAAAAGTTTCCGGGTCATACTGAGCCTCCTCAATTTTTACATTCGTGTCCGAGGCGGCCGCCAGATAAGGTACCCGGTTCATCACCTCACGGTTACTCAGATCATCCACCGAACTGCCAACATATACACGCAGAGGTTCCACGCCGATAAATTCTACCAGCATATTGTCGCATAGCCGGTAGGCCACGGAGCACAACAGCCGCTCATTCTGCCTGTAAAGCAAAAAGGAATAACAGTAAAGGTTCTCCCCGTTGTCCATATCATAACGTTTAAATGCAAAGCAATGTGCGGCGCCTCCACAGTAAATGGCAGCGCTTTTTTCGATGCTTTCCCTTGCCTCCTCCCATTTGCCGTCAAAAAAGTCTCCCTCCGGGTTGGCATCCACACGGCAAAAGACGTGAATCTTGTCTGCCTGAAAGGCAAACTGCCCCAAATCTTTATGGGTTTTGGGCCATATCACATCTAACCCGGCGCCGGCGTCAAACTGCATACTGCCGTAATACCAGTCAATGGGCTTGGCGGTCACAAACCGGGTGGAACATTTTTCGCCGGAAGGCAGCCTGCAATAGGAAAGGCCGAATCCCTCCTCATCCCGGCGGCGGTAAACGCTGTAATCCTTGTGTGGAATGATAAGTTCTTTTCCCGGCAGCAGCACGTTTTCCTGCAGTTCCGGGTTTTCCTCTATCAGATGTGAGAAACGCCCGCCGTCCCCGTAAAATTTTTTCGCAATGCGCCAGAGACTGTCTCCCGGTTCCACGACATAGGTCACGTCCTCCTTCGGGCCAAATCCCAGATGGATCGCATCGTCCGACGCCTCCTCGATGTAAGATTGCGCAAAACAGACGCCATCCCTGTCCTCCCTCTTCTTCTGCCCGGAAAGGTACGCCGGAAAATCCGCCGACTCACTGATAGAAAGCTTATTTACACCGCTCTGCCTGTAATCCTGAGACACATTTTCTTTCACATAATAGCTGTTCTCTATCTTACCTTTGTCGGGATGCACAGTGTTGCAGGCAACGCCATATATGGGCGGGCAAAAGGTTAAGGATTCCTGATCGATGGCGACAGGTCCCTCATTCAGACAGGTGTCCACTTTTCCGCCGTTGGATGCACAGATGCCCGCACTGACCAGCGTTTCCACATGATCCCGTTCCACCTGATCTATGTGCACTTTTCCACTGTTTAAGCATCTGTATATTCTGCCCTGGTTTGCTCCTGCGATACCGCCCGCAAGTTCTACGGAAGTCACATCCCCCGTATTGTGCGAGTCTTCGATACTTCCCTCCCCTGTCACCCGTCCGGCAATGCCGCCGGCGGCGAAATCATGCACATAAAAGGTTTCTGAAATCGCACCGAGCGTCACCGTTCCCTCGTTGAAACAATTTTGGATCTTCCCCTCATTGGTACTGCAAATCCCGCCTGCAAACAGGGAGTGCTTGGCAGCTGTATACTCAGACACTTTTGTCTTTTGATCGGTTCCTGCCTCCACGGTCCCTGTAAATTTACAGGCGCGCATCTGTCCAAAATTGACCGCCGCGATGCCGCCTGCATCCCACGCGCCCACTACCTTCGCCTGCACCTCACAGTTTTCGATCAAACCATAGTTGGCATAACAGAGCGCGGCAGCGGGAACTACGTCCGTTTTTCCCTTCCCGTCCTCAAAAGCACAGTCCTCATATGTGGTTTGAAACAGGCTGTTTCGGATCGTGAGATCCGTAACTTTTGCATCCTCCTCCAATACCGTAAAAAGAAAACAAAGCCAGTCCCCGTTTACGGAATAATATCCCTCCAGGGCATGACCGTTTCCGTCCAGATGCCCGCTGTAACCGATAATCGGCGCATAACCGTTTTTCGGAGGCGTATCCGCCCAGTTCTCCCATCCGCTTGTATCGTTCAAAACAAGATCCGCCGCCAGGCGGACATTGACGGCCGGGTTTTCCTCTATGGCCGTAACATGGAACCAGCGAAAGTCCTCCTCCGTGTGCAGCAGATAATAGCCGTCCGCATCCTGCTCCGGCGTCTGTCTCTCCTGCTCTCCAGCTCCTGCGGCATCGGACGTAAGCCCTGCCGTCTCCTCCCTCTCCGACGGCAGCCCGCCTTTCCGCGTCTGATATCCGAAAGCCAGAGAAAGAACGGCACACAGCAGACCAAGGACGACACCTGCCTGCGTTATGCCTTTCCCTGAAAATCGCCTTTTCATGTGGGAATCTCCAATCCAAAATGCTGGTAGGCAAGATCTGTGACCACTCTTCCCCTTGGCGTGCGGTTCAGGAAACCGTTCTGGATCAGATAAGGCTCGTACACATCCTCGATCGTCCCGGCATCCTCCCCGATGGCCGCCGCCAGCGTATCAAGCCCCACTGGACCGCCCTTAAACTTCTCCATCATAGTCATCAGTATGTTCCTGTCCACATGATCCAGTCCCATTTTGTCCACATCCATCAGGTCAAGAGCCACCTTCGCGACCTCTTCCGTGATTGTACCGTCATACTTCACCTGCGCGAAATCCCGCACCCGCTTCAAGATGCGGTTGGCAAGACGCGGCGTTCCCCTGCTTCTTCTGGCCAGCTCCACCGCTCCCTTCTCCTCAATCTCCACCCCCAGCTTTTTCGCCGACTGTCTGATAATGACCGTAAGCTCCTTTACGGTGTAAAATTCCAGTCTGTGAATCATGCCGAATCGGTCTCTGAGCGGCGCAGTCAAAAGCCCCGCCCTTGTGGTAGCTCCCACCAGCGTAAAATGAGGCAGATCCAGACGGATCGAACGGGCCGTCGGGCCTTTCCCGATCATAATATCAATGGCGTAATCTTCCATTGCGGGATACAGCACTTCCTCCACCTGACGGTTCAGCCTGTGGATCTCATCCACAAAGAGCAGATCCCCCTCCTGTAAATTGTTGAGGATCGCCGCCATCTCCCCCGGTTTCTCGATGGCCGGACCACTGGTCACCTTCATGTGCACGCCCATCTCATTGGCGATAATGCCCGCAAGGGTGGTTTTTCCAAGCCCGGGCGGTCCATAAAACAGCACATGATCCAGCGCATCCCCCCTCTGCTTCGCCGCCTCAATATAAACCTTGAGGTTGTCCTTCACTTTTTCTTGACCAATATAGTCAACCAAGCTCTGCGGGCGCAGAGAACCTTCTATTTTTATATCTTCCTCTATCAGATTTGTCTCAATCGTTCTGTTTGGCATAATTACCTCCATGTCAAAACAAGGGCTTCCGGCCTGTTTTTCCATCTTCTTTCTATGTTCCCAATCATAGCATTTTCCCTCCCGCTTCGCAAGATACTCCATTTTTTCACCCTTGCCAAGCGTCCCGATTCATTATAAGATAATATCGTGGACAGATTCCCGTGGAAGCCGTCCGCCAGTCTAAAAACAACGTGTAAATAAATGGGGTGAATTTTTTGCAGGCAAAAATAATTTTACGCGGTAAACTCATGGAAAAACTGCGCGAGGCATTGGTTGCAGTTCTGCCGATCATTGTCATTGTGCTTCTTTTGTGCTTTTCTGTGGCACCGATTTCTCCAAGCATTCTCCTGTGCTTTCTGATCGGCGCCGTACTGCTGATTCTGGGCATGATGTTCTTTACGCTGGGGGCGGAGCTCGCCATGTCTCCTATGGGGGAGAAGGTCGGCACCTGCATGACCAAGAGCAAAAAACTCAGCGTCATTGTTTCCCTCTCGTTTCTTCTAGGCTTTATCATCACCGTATCCGAACCCGACCTGCAGGTGCTTGCCGGACAGGTGCCCTCCATCCCAAATGGTATCCTGATCGGTGCGGTGGCCGGAGGCGTTGCGCTCTTTCTCGTGATTGCCCTGCTTCGTATGCTGTTTCGCATTCCCCTGCCGCCTTTGCTTATCTTCTTTTATATACTGGTCTTTGTGCTGGCTCTTTTTGTGCCAGATGACTTTTTAAGCGTAGCCTTCGATTCCGGCGGTGTGACCACAGGCCCCATGACAGTGCCCTTTATCATGGCGCTTGGTGTAGGCGTGGCCGCCATCCGTAATGACCGCCACGCAGCGGACGACAGCTTCGGTCTTGTGGCCCTGTGCTCCATCGGCCCCATCGTGTCAGTGCTGATCCTCGGCATGATCTATCATCCCGGCGAGAGCAGTTATGTGCCGCCGGTTATTCCCTCCGTGGAAACTTCTGTAGAACTGTGGACGCTGTTCCATCGGGGATTTCCCACTTACATAGCGGAGATCGCGGTCTCCCTTTTTCCGATTGTACTCTTTTTCGGACTGTTTCAGCTCGCGGTACTGAAACTTTCCAGGCGTACCCTCTCCAAAATGGTGATTGGCCTGGCCTACACTTATATCGGACTGGTTCTGTTTATGACCGGCGTAAATGTCGGCTTTATGCCCGCCGGAAACTATCTTGGACAGATATTAGGCTCCTCCTCCAATCCGTGGTTTCTCATTCCCATCGCCATGATTATGGGCTTCTTTATCGTAAAGGCGGAACCTGCTGTCTATGTATTGAACAAACAGGTGGAGGAAATTACCGATGGCGCTATTTCCGCAGACTCTATGGGAACCTGTCTCTCCGTAGGTGTCGCCATATCTCTCGGCATCGCCATGCTGCGCGTGCTGACAGGTATCTCCGTCATGTGGTTTCTGATTCCCGGTTACGCTTTCGCTCTCGGCATTTCCTTCTTTGTGCCGAAAATTTACACGGCCATCGCCTTCGACTCCGGCGGCGTGGCTTCCGGCCCCATGACTGCGGCCTTTCTGCTTCCTCTGGCGCAGGGCGCCTGCGGTGCGGTCGGCGGCAGTATCGTGACGGACGCTTTCGGCATTGTGGCGATGGTTGCCATGACGCCGCTTATCACCATACAGCTTCTCGGTCTTCTCTCCCAGCGTCAGAAAGCGACAGGGAGAAAGAAACGCCGTCTTGCCGGACAGCTGGCAGGTCTGGTTCCGACATCTGCAGCCGAGGCAGAAGATGTTATTATCGAACTCTAATCAAGTATCAAACTTGCAGCGCAGCAAGCTGCCTGGTATTTGACCCCCGCGGCATTCGCCAGGATGCTAAAGCCAACCTTTGGTTTTGTGCAAGCACGGCGCCTGGCTCATTGCCCGCGGAAATAAACGGAGGATATCCATGAGTGAACTATATATGATGACAGCCATCATCACCAGGGACCGCACGAAAGAATTTGCGGCATTTTACGACAGATCCAATGTCCCGGTCAATTTCATCACGCTTGGAAACGGCACCGCCACCAATGAGCTGATGGACTATTTCGGTCTGGACGGCACGGAAAAGGCCGTCATCTTTTCCATTGTCACCCGCAAGACCTGGAAAAAGTTAAAGACCGGCTTAGAGCGGGAAATGCGCATTGACATTCCCGGCACGGGCGTTGCATTCATCATTCCGTTAGCCAGCATCGGCGGCCTTAGACAGCTCCGTTTCCTGACGGGGGAAGAAACCTTTGAACATGGGGAGGAAACAGTTTTGAAGGATACGAAATACGAACTTTTAGTCATCATCGCCAATCAGGGCTACACCGAAATGATTATGGACGCCGCCAGAAAAATGCAGGCCGGCGGCGGCACAGTCATCCACGCCAAGGGCACCGGCATGGAGAGCGCCGACAAATTCTTAGGCGTCACGCTCGCCTCCGAGAAGGAACTCATCTTCATCGTTGTAAAAAAGGAGCAGAAAAACGCCATCATGCGTGCTGTTATGGATGAGGCCGGACTTACCACCAAAGCAAAATCCGTGGTTTTCTCTCTCCCTGTAACGGAAACCGCAGGCATGCGCCTGTTGGAGCATTATGCGGAGGAGGATACCGAGGAGGAACCCGCCGATCCCGAGCCGAATGAATGAAAAGCTTCTGCGCGCAGCATACAGCGTCTGTTCTCTCCATGAACAGGCGTTTTTATTTGTCAGTCCGTACCACGTTTCTCCCGCGCCATTTCCTCCCGCCTGTACTGCAGGCGGTAAAGCCTGTCATATTTCCCATGCAGCTTAAGAAGCTCCTGGTGCGTCCCCTGTTCCACAATCTTTCCGTGGGAAAGCACAATGATCCTGTCTGCATTCTGAATCGTGGACAATCGGTGGGCCACCATCAACATGGTTCCGATATTCTGCATCTTTTCCAGTGAATTTTGGATTAAGATCTCTGTTTCGGTATCAATATTCGCCGTAGCCTCGTCCAGAATCATCACCGCCGGTTTGTGCACAATGGTTCTGGCAAAGGACAAAAGCTGTCTTTGTCCTGCGGAGAAATTATTGCCCCTCTCCCGCACTTCCTCATCCAGTCCCTTTTCCAGCTTATCTATGAAATGATCCGCGTTCACATAGCGGCATGCTTCTCTGATCTCATCGTCAGAAATATGTTCCGTCCGCAGCGCGATATTGCTGCGGATCGTCCCCGAAAACAGAAACACATCCTGCAGCATCTGCCCAAACTGACTTCGCAGGGAGGAAATTTTAATTTTTCGAATGTCAATCCCGTCTATGAGAATTTCACCCTTCTGAAACTCATAATTTCTGCAAAGAAGCGACAGGATCGTAGTCTTTCCCGAGCCGGTGGAACCGACAAAAGCCACTGTCTCCTTCGGCATCACATGGAAAGAAACGCCTTTTAGCACCCACTCATCCTCCACATAGGAAAACCACACATCCCGAAACTCGATCTCGCCCCTCACATTTTCAAGTTCCACCGCATCCGGCGCATCCTGAATATGCGGTTCCAGATCCATAATCGTAAAAACTTTCTCCGCGGAAGCAAGGGCCGACTGCAGCCAGTTAAACTGCTCCGCCAGACTCTGGATCGGATTAAAGAACTTTGAAATATACATGTAGAAAGACACCAGCATGCCGCTTGTGATCACCTGTCCCATAAAAACCTGCTTTTCCAGATACCCTCTGCCGCCCAGATACAAAAGGCAGAGAATGGAACTGACATAGAGCATATACACCAGCGGCCGGAAAATACCAAACACCAGTATCTGCTCCTGTTTCGCCCGGCCAAGCGCATTGCTCTTTTCTACGAAATCCTTAAGTTTTGCATTTTCCCGGTTAAAAATCTGAGTGATCTTAATGCCGGAAAGGTTCTCAGACAGATAAGTGTTGATATCCGTCGTGCAGTCTTTCACCTTTCGGTAGGCACGTCTGGAAAATTTACGAAAAATCACCGTAAACAACACAATAAAAGGTACAAAGCAGAGGATCATCAGCGTCAGTTCATAGCTTAACACAAGCATGGCCGCAAACACGCCAACGATCACAAATATATTTTTCACGAAATTGACCAATAGATTGGTGAACATCATGGAAATCGCATTGGTGTCATTGGTCACACGGGTTACGAGCTTACCCACAGGTATCTCGTTGAGCTGCTCGTGGGAAAGGCTCTCGATCTTCACAAACAGGTCTTCCCTCAGAACGGAAATAATTCTCTGTCCCGTCTTTTGCAGCAGCACCGCCTGTATGTACGCACACACCATAGAAACGATCAGAATGCCCACATAGACCGTCACTGCCCGGTAAATCTGCGGCATTCGGAACTTTCCCGCGACCAGCTCCTCAATCCGGCCGATAATAAAGGGGGAAACCACATCGTAAGCAATGGTAAACAGCATGACTATGCCCACCAGCAGAAACTGCGGCAGATACGGTCTGGCATAGTGGAGCAGCCGTCTCATAATTTCCCGGTCATCAATCTGCCTTTCAAATCCCATCGTCTGCTTTTTATCTTTCACCGCCAGATAGGCAGTCAGAAGAACAAGCGCGAACAGACCTACAATCGCTCCCACCACGATCAGCGGATAATACTCATACATCTGCCTCACCCCCTTCTTCCTCCTCCATGCGCTGCAGATCGACCATCCGCCGATAATCCGCACAGCCCTCATAAAGGCTTTCATGGCTGCCCACCGCACGGACACGCCCCTCGTCTATAAAGATAATTTTGTCCATACGCTCCACAGTGGAAATACGGTGAGCGATCAGTATGGTAGTCCGCCCCTGCCGCTCCTCCAGCAGGTTTTTCAAAATGATCTTTTCCGTCTTCATATCCACCGCCGAAACCGAATCGTCAAGGATCAGAACGGCCGCCTGTTTTAAGAGCGCCCGTGCAATGGAAATTCTCTGTTTCTGCCCGCCGGAGACCGTCACGCCCCGCTCCCCGAGAACGGTCCGATAACCCGCCGTAAAATCCGAAATATCATCGTGCACATCAGAAAGCCTTGCCGCGCGCTCCACCAACGCGTCATCGGCCTCATCTACCGCAAAAGAAATATTGTTTGCAATGGTATCGGAAAAGAGAAAGTTGTCCTGGGGCACATAGGAACACCCCTCCCGCACCGAACGGATGGAAACCGTGTTCACATCATGCCCGTCGATAAAGAGCGTACCGTCCGGCACATTGTAGGCGCGCAGGATCAGATCCACGAGAATCGTCTTCCCGGAGCCGGTTCTGCCCACCACGCCCACGCTCTCCCCCGCGTGAATGGTAAAGGAGACGTCCTTTAGCGCGTCTGTCTCCCCGTCTGGATAGCGGAAGGAAAGGTGCCTGAACTCGATCTCACCCTTCATGTCAGTCAGATCGGCCACATCCGCCCTGTCTTTTACTGTGATCTCGGCGTCTAAAAGCTCACTGATGCGGTTTAAGGACGCCTTTCCCCTTGACGTCTTCTCAATCAGCATGGACACCGCCATGACCGGCCAGATGATCGAATTAAAGTAAACAATATATTCCACAAGCTGCCCCGCGTCAAACCTTCCACAGTAAACCAGATAGCCGCCGTAGCCGAGAATCACACAGATCACCGACTCCACAAGCAGGATCGTCAGAATATCAAGCAGCATGGAAATCCGGGTGTAGGAAACATTGATCTCCTCGTTTTCCCGATTCAGTTTCTCAAACTCCTTCAGTTCCAGAATTTCCTTCACAAAAGCCTTGATCACTGCAATTCCAGAAAAATTTTCCTGGGAAAAATCGGACAGTCTGGAAAACGCTTCCTGTCTGATCTCCCATTTCGCCTTCATTGCCTTAAACAAAACCGTCCCGATCAAAAACAGCAGTATCATCGGAATCATAGACAGCCCTGTCAGTTTCCTGTCCATGTTCCACATTTTAAAGAAGGCGAGCAGCCCTAAAAACAGGGCGTCAGCAAACATAAGCACGCCGTCGCCAAAACACTCCTGTATGGTGTCCAGATCGTTGGTAAACAGGCTCATCAGGTTACCCACTTTATTCACCTGGAAATAATCCTGCGACAGATTCTTACAGTGGTCAAACATACGGTTTCTCAGATCGGTTTCCACCTTGATGGCCGCTCCGTAAAAGCTGACGCGCCACAAAAAACGCCCCACCACCATGACAAGTATGACCGCGATGGCCCGCAGACACACCTCGTCTAACAGAACCTCCCGGGTGAAGGGCACAAAAACCCCGTCTATTTCCACAAGGCTGCCGTTCATGCCGTTTACCACGATACGATAGAGTTCCGGCAAAACCAATTGAAAATAGTCGACAAAAATAAGCGCCGCAATGCCCACCAGCAAAAGCGGCCCATGTTTGATATAATAGCGGTTAATGTGTTTTCCGAAAATCAATGTGTATTCCTCCAATGCATTCAGCCCACGCCCATTCGCAAAACCGCGCTTTCAGCGCTCTCCGCTGCTTCGCAGCTCTTTTTTGCTCATAAGATGGCGCTCCCTCAGAGCATCATCCGTCTGTCAACCTTGTGCAAGCACAGTTTGCCCGACAGATAATGCTCTGGCTGAGCTGCTAGAACATATGTTTCAGCGCAAGTTTCAGGATCGTCTCCGATGTGGTGTCCTCCGTAACCTCCACTTTCTTCACCGCAGCCGTTGCATCGGAGGCCGCATACCCAAGCGCTACCAACGCCTCTATGGCCTCCCGCTTCATCAGATTGTCGCCCCCCTGTGCTCCGGCAGCGTTACCCGAAGCGCCTGCCGGCTCGCCGAGTCCCTTTAGCGTATCTTCCAGTGAAATCTTATCACGCAGTTCCAGAATCACCCGCTCCGCCGTCTTCGCACCGATCCCAGGCGCCTTCGCGATGGCCTTTGCGTCCCCCGCCATAACGGCAAACCGCAGGGCATCCGCGCTCATCACCGAGAGGACCGCAAGCCCGCCCTTTGGGCCGATCCCGTTTACTGCGATCAGCTTCTTAAAAATTTCCAGATCATCCCTTGTCAGAAAGCCGAAAAGCGCAAAAGCATCCTCCCTCACTAACGTATAGGTGTATATTTTCACTTCGTTGCCCACGCCCGGCAGAAGCTCTGCCGTGGCAGTGGAAACCTTGATGTTATAACCGATCCCCCCTGCTTCCACCACCACCGAATCCTCCGTGGTCTCCTCAAGCGTTCCCTTTATGTATGCGTACATAGTTTCTGTCCCTCCGTAATTGATTCAAATATGCTCATTGATTCCACTCTTCTTCCTGCATCATCCGCCGCAGATAAGGCAAAATCTCCATCCCAGCGACTCCGAGCAACGCTCCCGTTACCGTGCCCGCCACAATTAAAAACGGCACATAGTAAGCGACCGCCAGGGTTTCCACGACTGCCATCGCCACAAGAAGCTGCCCCACATTGTGGAACACGCCTCCAAGCACACTCACTCCCACCACGGAAAAACGCTTCGACCGCCTGCCGATGATCATGGCAAGGAAACTGAACGCTGCCCCCGCCAGCGCATATAAAATCGCATAGAGATTGCTTAACAGGAAGCCGGACAGGACGATCCGCAGAGCGTTCACCAGCAGCGCCTCCCGCTCCCCCTTTGTTAAAAAATTCACAGGCCCTGTCCGCGATGCCCTCTCACCGCCTGCAGTCTGCTCTTCGTTCCTTCCGCACAGAAGCAGAAGCACGATCAGATTGGGCAGTCCCAGCTTAATCCCGGGTACCCCGAAAGAAAAAGGAATCAAAGATTCCACATAAGATAAAATCAGAGCCAGCGCCAGCAAAAAACCAAGTTCAGCCGTCCGTCTCATAGCTGCGCCTCCCCCCATTGTATACGGTTTTTCCTGTTTTCTCCGCCTTCGCCATGACATCCGGGCGTTTTCCCGTTTTCTCCGCCTTTGCGATGCCATCCAGCGTCCCCTCATCCGCTTCGCCGGCCATTTCCACCACAAGCTTATGCGGCAGACAGATCATGCTCTCCCCGACGCCCGTAAGGGGGATGTGATGTACGCAGATCTGATCCCTGCAGTCGGCAGCCTCCATGAAAACGCCGGTTGCTGAAACAGCCAGCAGATTGTAGCTGCTTCCATCAGGAACTGCCGAATCCAGATCGGGTCTTGCATCATACCACTCGCAGGAGACGCTCTCGTCCGGGAAGCGAATCAGACAGTAACGGACGGCCTCGTCCCCCTCTCCCTCTCCAGTCGTTTTCTGCGGCCGTATCTGTGACAACGGCACATTCATAACCGTCTGGCCGTCATAGGAGATCTGCAGCCTCTGCCCTTCTTTCCGATTCAAGACAGACCAGCCAAAGCATCCCAATGCCAGAAGCAGAAAAAATGCCATCAGACATATGTCCGCCCTGCTGATCCTTCTGCTGTCTTTTCTGTTGGTTTCCTTCCTATTTTCAAACATATTGATATCTTACCACAGACGAACATATGTTTCAAGTCCTACCTGCACACGAAAAAACCAGGAATCTTTTTTCCATAGGCACCAATTCACTCCACCCACATAAGATAAACCATAACTAACATTTGGAGGGCACTTAAAATGAGTGATCTTACAGCAACTCACTGTGGATGCAACAATACCTGCGCTACTAACAACGGATGTGGTTCCTGGATCTGGATTCTGATCCTGTTATCCTGCTGTGGTAACAATGGCGACGGCTGCGGTTGCGGCGGCGGCTTTTTCGGCGGCAACAGCCTCTTTGGCGGCGACAACAACTGCTGCTCATGGATCTGGATTCTGATCCTCTTATCCTGCTGCTGCAACAACTAGAAAAAGCAGCACAATGAACCATCCTCACGCGTAACAGTCCGGCCTTACGGCCGGGCTGTTACGACACATCTTTCAAGCACATCCGGGAAATAGGCTCCTGCCAGAGCCGGAGCCTATTTTTCTCTCATGTGTCATATACTGATAGAGAAAGAAGGCATCAGAAAGGCATATCTTATGGCAGATAAAAAGGAAGACGCGTCAAATGTTATGGCATTCGATGCCTTGTACACCAACAATCAGATCCAGAAGCTCAAGGTTCTTCTCCCCTACATAGAGCCTTCTATGCAGAAGCATCTGGCCGTCTACATCAAATATATGGAGCTGCAGTATACCATGACACTTACAAAAAAGCACTCTGCCGCGCTTTGTGGATGCAGTCTTTCCCAGCCGGAAAGGCCCGATCTGAAAAAGCTCTGCAGGGAGCTTTGCCTCTACTCCACCCCGGAGGAGATCAAACAGCTCGAGCAGATACAGAACATCCTGCAGACTATGGAAACCGTTCAGGAAATGTCGCAGACCATGAGCGCCATGCAGGAAATTTTTCCTGACATGAATATGGATTCCCTGTTTGAAAATCCCCTGTCCGGGATGGGACAGACCGGGGCCGCAGACGGGTCCGAAACCCCGACCGCCTCCGGCTCACCCATGATGGATATGCTGATGAACATGCTGACCCCGGAACAGCGGGAAATGTATGAAATGTTCCAGGACAGTCCGCCCATTTCACAATCATAAAAAGGAGCATCCTATGACAAATGACTGGATAAACGATCCGGCTCTCGCCGGAATCGACAAAGCGAAACTGAACTTTCTGCAGGCACTCGTTTTTGAGAGCCGTACCATGAGCAAAGAACAGATGCTGCCCTTCCTGATGGCAGTCGCCAAACGGGGGCAGGCTGAACACATTACTTTCTCCGATGCGGAGATCGAAACCATTGTCGCTGTAATCAAAAGAGAATCCTCCCCGGAGGATGCCGCCGCAATAGACAAAATGATGCGGATGCGGAAAAATAAATGACAGCATCAGAGAAGCCGGAGCCAGCCCAAACATGACTCCGGCTTTTTCTTTTCCTGCATCATAACGGATGAAAAACAGGCTGCATTTTTTCATAGGTGCAAAAATGCCGAAAACCGATCTCCTTTAACAATCTCTTTGACTCCTCCATATACGTCCCGAGATGCGCCGGCGCATGACTGTCGCTGCCGAGCGTCAAAATGGTTCCGCCCATATCAAAATACATCGTCAGAATTTCCCGTGAGGGAGTCGAATCTGAAATCCCATAGCGGTGAGAAGAAGTATTGATCTCGATTCCCTTTCCGTTTCTGATAACCTCCGCAAGAATTTCTTCCACATAATGTCTCACGAAGCGAAACGGATAAACCCCCATTTTATCGTATCTCAAAACCAGATCCAGATGTCCCAGCACACTATAATTCTGATAATGCTTTACGAGATACAACAGTTCCTCATAATATCGCTCGTTATATTCTTTCTGCGTCCGTCCCTGCTGAAATTCCTGCGACCAAAAGCCTTTGTCCTCCACCTGATGGACGGACAAAATAATAAAATCAAAGGGATACCGTTGATATAACGCCTCAAATTTCGGGATCGTGTGAACCTGCATGCCAAACTCCAACCCCATTTTGATGGCGATCTGATCTGCATAGCGGTTTTTCAGTTCCCGAATCTCCTCCACATAAGCCGGATAGTCCACGTTTACCATCGCAAGTCCCGCACAGTACGGAATCTCCTCTCCGCTGTCCCAATCCACTTTCGCTCCATAGTCCACATGATCCGTAAAACAGATTTCGTCCATTCCCATCTGGATGGCATCTTTCACTACATGCTTCATGGGATAGTCAGAATCGTCACTGTACTGCGTATGTACATGATAATCCACAAACATGTTCTTCTCCTTTAGAAAACAGGGACATTCCCGCGTCACGAAAATGCCCCTGCTTTTTATTTCTGCACGATATTTACAAGTCTTCCCGGCACATAAATCTCCTTCACAATGGTCCCCGTCAGCTTCTCGGCAATTGTTTCCTTCGCCTTCGCAATGACCTCATCCTTCGGGTCATCCTTGCCGATATTCAGCGTTGCCCGGTTCTTACCATTGATCTGTACCATGATTTCCACAGTGGACTCCACAGTTTTGGCTTCCTCGTACTCCGGCCAGGAAGTCTGGTAGACCCTGCCCTCAAAGCCGACCGCCTGCCACAGTTCCTCAGTCATATGAGGAGCCACCGGGTTCAACAGCGCGAGTAACGTCTGGAACTCGCCCTTTGTCACCGCATTTTTCTTGTAAAATTCATTCACGAGAGTCATCATCGCCGCGATTGCCGTATTATATTTCAGATTTTCGAAATCGCTGCTCACCTTCTTGATGGTCTGATGCATCTTGATCTCCATATCTTTGGAGTAATCCATGCTGTCTGTCAGAATATCCTGCAGCTTCCACACTCTCTCAAGGAATCTGCGGCATCCCTTCACGCCATCCTCACTCCAGCCTGCGCTCAGCTCAAAGGCGCCGATAAACATCTCGTATGTCCGAAGGGTATCTGCACCGTACTCTATCACAATATCATCAGGATTCACCACATTGCCAAGGGATTTGGACATCTTGACAACCGGGTGGTCCGCCATCTCACCGTATTTCTCCTTCAGAGCCTCCTTCGCCGCCTTCTCGCTGCCATGTTCAGCCAGAAGCGCCTCCTGCTCCGCCGCCGGCAGATTGGAGAAACAGTGAGGGTTCAGTCCCAGAATCATGCCGTGGGATGTTCTTTTCGCATAAGGCTCCGGGCAAGGCACCGTCTTCTGGTCATAGAGGAACTTATGCCAGAACCGGGAATATAACAGGTGCAGTGTGGTATGCTCCATGCCGCCGTTGTACCAGTCCACAGGCATCCAATAATCCAGCGCTTCCTTGCTTGCCAGCGCATTCTCATTCTTCGGATCTGTGTAGCGCAGGAAATACCATGACGATCCCGCCCACTGAGGCATCGTGTCCGTCTCACGCTTCGCGGGGCCGCCGCAGCAGGGACAGGTGGTATTGACCCAATCGGTCATAGCCGCCAGCGGTGATTCTCCGTTATCTGTCGGCATATAGCTCTCCACATCGGGCAGTTCTAAAGGAAGCGCACTCTCATCAAGCGGCACAAAACCGCACTTTTCGCACTGTACAATCGGAATCGGCTCCCCCCAGTAACGCTGTCTGGAGAATACCCAGTCGCGCAGCTTGAAATTGGTTTTTGCACAGCCGACACCCTTCTCCTCCAGAAAAGCAACCATTTTCTCCTTGGCGTCCGCCACGGAGAGTCCGTTCAGGAAGTCCGAGTTCACAAGCGTGCCCTCAGCCACGTCCGTGTAAACTTCCTCCTGTACGTCCTTTCCTCCTGCCACTACCTCAACGATCGGCAAACCGAACTTTTTCGCAAACTCCCAGTCTCTCTCATCATGTGCCGGCACTGCCATAATCGCGCCCGTGCCGTAACTCATCAGCACATAGTCGGAAATATAAATCGGAATCTCCTTGCCGTTCACCGGGTTCACCGCGGACATGCCATCGACGCGAACGCCGGTTTTCTCCTTCGCAAGCTCCGCCCGTTCGAAATCGGACTTTCTGGCTGCCTGCTCTCTGTACGCGCAGATATCGTCCCAGTTTTTCAGCTCTTCTTTATACTTGTCAATGATCGGGTGCTCCGGCGACACCACCATGTAAGTCGCTCCGAACAAAGTGTCGCAGCGGGTCGTATAAACGCGCAGCTTATCATCCTTATCCTTGATGGAAAAGTCCACTTCTGCGCCCATCGATTTGCCGATCCAGTTTTTCTGAGACACTTTGACGCGCTCCACATAGTCCACCGTTTCAAGCCCTTCGATCAGCTTGTCGGCGTACTCCGTAATCTTTAACATCCACTGGCTCTTTACCTTGCGGACAACCTCCGCGCCGCAGCGCTCGCACACGCCGTTCACCACTTCCTCGTTGGCAAGCCCGACCTTGCAGGAAGTACACCAGTTGATCGGCATCTCGGACTTGTAGGCAAGGCCCGCTTTGAACAGCTTCAGGAAAATCCACTGTGTCCATTTATAATAGCCGGGATCGGTGGTGTTGACCTCTCTCTCCCAGTCAAAAGAATAGCCGAGGGAATGAAGCTGGCTCTTAAAGCGCGCCACATTGTTCTGTGTCACAATCTTCGGATGAATATGGTTTTTGATCGCATAGTTCTCCGTGGGAAGCCCAAACGCGTCCCAGCCCATCGGATAGAGCACGTTATACCCCTGCATCCTTCTCTTTCTGGCCACGATGTCAAGCGCCGTGTAAGGGCGCGGATGCCCCACATGCAGTCCCTGCCCCGAAGGATAGGGAAACTCCACAAGCGCGTAGTATTTCGGTTTCGAGTAATCCTCTGATGTCTGGAAGGCTCTTTCATCATCCCAGATCTTCTGCCACTTTGTCTCCACTTCTCTGTGATTGTACACTTCTGCCATTTTACTGCCCATACCTTTCCCGCCGCACACGGCTTTTTTATCGCAAATCTGCGGCCGGAAATGCCCTGTCCGCCACAGTTTTTCCAAGTTTACTCATACTCTACATATTTTATTATACTGACGGGATTTGTCAACTGTTTTCTTATATTCCACAGCGATTCTATCGGGCGTTCTCCGGGATTCGCACAGATGCTGACAGGCCGTCAGCGTAAGCCTGCTGAATCAGCAAGATATTCCATACCCCTTTTCGCCCGTTTTATGTTACAATGAAAAAAGCAATTTTTCGAATGCAACAGAAATCAGGAGGAATTTATGATGTGGAACAGAAAAAGATGGCTTGCCTCCATGCTGGCCATAGCGGTCGCCCTCGGTGACTGCGGCGGCATGACGGCGCTTGCAGTGGAAAATGACGCTGCCGTGGAAAGCGCTGTCTCTGAAAAC
>CAJTTT010000020.1:62513-69306 GCA_910579285.1 uncultured Lachnospiraceae bacterium
GAGGACAACAGCTCTTCTGACTCCCCTTCCGGCAATGACATTTCGGAAGAGACAATTTCCATGCCGGACACAGATACCGTATCTGGAACAGACGAAACTGACACCCAGGAGAAACTGCCTGCACTGCATATCGGACAGATCCCCGACGGTGACACACTTCCCTCCCCGGATGACGATGCCTTCGCTTACGATCTCCCGGTCTCTTTTGAGACGGCAGACCGTCTGATTCTGTTTGCCAATTATCACTTGGAAACACTGTCCGAAGCCGAAGAAAACGGCATGTTGGAATGGAGCATTCTCCGTGGGGAAAAGAACCTGGAAGCCGGAAGCGCGTGTCTTCTTGAGGAGGAAGATGACTGGGACGGCTTTGAGGAGGTGTCCTCTTCTCCTTACTTTACCCTGGAAGAAATGACAGATGACAAGAGCGAATATTACCAGATGATGGCCCTTACCTCTGAAGAAGCCGACGGGGATGAAATCTATGATTACTATATCCGTGCCGCATATTACCCGGAAAGCGAAGAAGGAATTTCTGCGGACTTTTATGCCGCAGCAACCATCCCCTTCCTGCCCCTGGAAGAGCCATCCGCAGAATCGGATCAGATAGCCGCAGAGGGAGAAACACACCCGGACGATTCCATACAGGAGGAGTCTTCCATCTCGGAAAACAGCGCTGATGAAGTTGAAAATGCGCTTTTGGAGGACGCTCCTGTCAGCGGTGATGTCACTGTCACGGAAGAAGACAGCGCCTTAGATACGTCAGAAATCCTTTCCACCCTTTCTGAAAACAATGGCGAGAAGGACTCTTCCACTTCTCCCGCTGAGGAAACGCTGCCAGCGGAATCAGAAGAGACGGCTGTTGCGTCGGTCTCGCTCAGCGAGACACAAACTCTGATCATGCAGCCGAAAGGCGAAGGCAGCCAAAAGCAGATCACTGCGACCGTCACTTTAGAACCCTCAGACGGCACTGCCCCTCCCCTTACATGGGAAAGCAGCTCTCCATCTGTTGCCACTGTAGTGGCCGGTGAAGGCACAACTGCCACAATCACTGCAATTGCGGAAGGTTATGCCCGAATCACCGCATCCTGCGGCGGCAAAACTGCCTCTGTCGTGGTGGATGTTGTGCCGGATACCGCGAATCCCGATGACAAACTCCTTGACCTCTCAAACGAAATCCGGGTAGCCGGTTTTGTAAAGGAAAGTGACTCTCTCGTTTATACAGGTCAAAAGATCACGCAGGATCTCCGCGTTTACTATAACGAAAACCTGTTGACGGAAAAAACAGACTATACCCTGAGTTACAAAAACAACATCAACGCCGCCCAGTGGAACTCGGCCAAGGCTCCCAGCGTAACCATCAACCTCAAAGGCCAGTATCAGGGCAGCTTAACCCTGTACTATACAATCAAGCCTCTGGATATCAACAAAATTACTATTTATGACACAGACAGCGCTAAAACACCCGCCTACGAACAGACGGTCAACTACAGCAAAAATCTGAACATCCCCGCCCCCGTTCTGACCTTCGGCAAGAAAAAACTGGCGGCAAAAAAGGATTTCGTCTGTGACTATACCCTTTTGACAGAGGAACTGGCGGGGAAAGACTACAAGAAGGGCGATTCCTATGAAGCAGGCAGAGTTTACCATTATACGGTAAACGGAACCGGCAACTATACTGGTTCCTTCCAGATGCAGCTTGTCGTCTTAAACGACAGAAAACAAAATTTCAGCGCCGCAGCGGTAAAGCTTGACAAAGCCCGGTATGATTACAGCGGAAAACCTTTATCGAAATCAGATGTAAAAATAGAGTCTCTCAAAATAAGCGGCCAGCTGTTGGATGAAAAACTTTATGATTATGAAGTCTGCGCAAACGGGCTCGAAGGCGCCTCTTTGACGGTGTTTCCCACGGAGGCAGGCAGAACTGCCGGATACCGCGGCTGTAAAAATGTAAGTCTGAAGCTGGCCGGAGACAGAAAAATCGGAGACGCTTTCCTCGGCGCAAACTGGAAGGAAACCATTCCATACTCTCAAAAAACGGTAGACAGCGCCGGCGGCATGTTCCAGGAAAAGCAGAATCTGCTGGTCTTCAAAACTGACGCCGGAACAGAGGAGCCTCTTTTGGAGGGAACCGATTACACCATCAAATACGGCAACGCCAAAAAGGCCGGAACCGTGACGGTCACCTTTAAAGGTCTTGGCAGATACACGGGATCCGTCTCCAAAAAATATATCATTACACCTAACAGCGACGGTAAGAATCTGACGATTGTCTGGGGAAAAAATGTCACAAAAGAGGGGGGCACCCTTAAGATTCCTTATCAGAAAGGCGGTGCATCCCCGGAATTTTATATCAGGGATCAGGACTACGTCGTTTTAAACAGCAAAACCGACTACAGCGTCAAGTTAAAAGACAATAGGACGCCCGGAACAGAAATGACCTGTACCATTACAGGTAAAAACAACTATAAAGGATATGAAAAAGTTGTGACTCTCGAAGTGACAAAAGCGGACATCAGCCAAAGCGCCATAACGGTTTTGGATAAGCCCTACGATCCCAAACCAAATAAATGGAAATCGGGTGTCACCGTGACAGACACAAACGGTAAGAAACTGGCCGCGAAGACAGACTATATCCGGGAAATCGAATATAGTTACGACGAAATGAACCCGTCAGATCCTGATGCCGTTCCCACCGCCAGCAAAGTCATAACTGCCAAAGTCACGGGAACCGGCTTTTATGAAGGTACACTCTCGGGCACATACCGCATTTATGACAAGGCGAAGGATATCAGCAAATTAACGATTGAGATCGACCCGCAAACCTATACCGGCGAGGAAATCAAGTTAGACAAGAGCGACATTCATGTGTATGCTTCCGCTGCGGATAAACGGGCAAAAAAGGAGTTGGAGGGAAAAGACTCCTGTTTTGAGATCATAGAATCCTCCTACAAAAATAACATCAAGACAGGCACCGCCAAAGTAACCCTGCACGGTATCGGGGATTACGGCGGCACAAAAACCTATTCCTTTAAGATTCAAAAGAAAGTGTACGGCATCAACCGCGTAAAGGGTATCAGTCTGGACAAAACAAAACTTACGGCTTCCATGATAGAGCTTCAGGAAGCGGAAAACAATGACACTGCGGAAGCAGGCAAACTTACTGCCACCATTACCTCGCAGACTGCAGAAACCATAGCCAATCCCACGGTCATCTGGTCATCCTCAAACACCAGCATTGCCACCGTAGAGGAAATACGCAGTAATTCTGCCGGTATCGACAGTGCCACCCAGACTGCCACCGCTGTCAGCACCGTCCGTATCAAGGCGAAGAAAGAAGGCCGGGTAACGATCACCGCCACCACACAGGATGGCAACAAGCGGGCGCAGTGCCAGCTGACCCTCACCAA
Organism: uncultured Lachnospiraceae bacterium; assembly: GCA_910579285.1. GTDB lineage: Bacteria > Bacillota > Clostridia > Lachnospirales > Lachnospiraceae > UBA3282. The sequence goes on from CAJTTT010000020.1 coordinate 65,921, forward strand.
CCAGCCCGTTTTTGTGGAAGCAGGGCAGTCGGTTAAAGCGAACATCGGGGAAACCTATGAACTGCACCTGAAATTTGCACAGACAGATACCACAAATACATCTGCCAGCGGTGTCAAATGGGAAAGCAGCAATCCTGAGGCTGTGTCCGTGGACAGCAGCGGCGTACTCACCATGAATAAAGCGGGATCATCTGTCATTACCGTGTCTGTCAGCAAATATAAATTTACTGCGCAGTGTTACGCGGTTGCCATAGACCCGAATGAACAGCGGCCCGAAGGGCTCGTCCTTACCTACGAGCAAAAACCCGGCACCACTGACGACACGCCGGAAATCAACAGACTTTTGAGAGGCTGGGAACATGGCTCGACCCAATACGACTGCATGTATATTCCCGCCGGCGTTTATCATATTGACGCAGCCCCAAGCTCTGAAAACTTTGGCGGAATTGTTCTGACTGAAAATCAGACATTAATCATGTCGCCCTCTGCGCTGTTGATTGCGCTTCCAAACAACAAATCAAATTCCCGGGTCATATGGGTTTTTGGACGCGATAACGTGAAGATTTCCGGCGGACATATTATCGGAGAAAGGCATACACATACTGGTACCTCTGGCGAATGGGGACACGGCATCGAAATATCCGGCTGTACAAACGTTACCATCGAAAATGTGGAAATTTCCCAGTGCTGGGGCGATGGCATTTATCTCGGGAAATACGATAACAATGCCCTGGGCAACCCGGCCAGCAGTGATATAACCATTACCAACTGCAATCTGCACCACAACAGAAGAAACAACCTTTCCGTAACGGATGCAAGCAACGTTACCATAAAGAACAGCCAGTTCAACAACGCAGGCTTCCACAACGGACAGCAAGGGCATGCCCCGCAGTATGGCATCGACATTGAGCCAAATCCTGGCCGCACCTGCAGCAATGTAACGATATCCAATTGCACCTTTCAGGGCAACACCGTCGGAACCATTCAGATTCTCGGGCAGTTGAACGCTCATGTAAAAGGCGTTACGATAGAGAACTGCACCGGCGACAAGTCTCCCGTCATATGGCAGGGATTCGGCGGCAGTGTGAGCGATGTGACACAGCCGGGCAGCAAATGGAACTAAGCTGTATGATAACAGGAGCAGACCAATTGGCCTGCTCCTGCTTACTGTAATGCCGTCTTTTACAAACTTCTGTTTATGTTTCCACCCACCAGTCCGCCACACGGCATACGCCGTCTGCGTCCCACACAAGGAGAAATACCGCGGCCCCAACGCCGTGTGCGTTCCCTCCCTCTCCGCTCAGATATTCCCTGCACTGCAGGGCATTCTTCCCCTCATACTGCACACACTTGAAATCATAGAACCCCCTGACATTTCCACCGCACGCACGTCCAAACTCGCTCTCCGCGATCTCCCGGCTGTTTTGTCCGTCAAATTCTACGCTTTCACCCAGATAAGGGCAGTATGCCTCATATCGGTTCGCCCCGATACATGTCACATCAATATGCAGACCAGTCTCGCCTCCTTCTTCCCTGTCATTGGGAAGTTCCTCCAGACATTCCTCCCAGACGTTTCCCACACGCCGGAACAGACAGGTATCTCTGCCGCCCGGCCCGCCGTTTCCGCCGTTTCCCACTGCAAACAGAAGTTCCAGACTGCCATCATTGTCCACATCTTCCACAACAGGGCCTTCCCAAAAAGAAGAGCCAAAGCACAAAAACTCCTCATAGTAATCGCTTTCATCTTTTAGGGTATAAGCCGGTTCTCCATTAAAATAGAGCCAGATTTCACCTGGAACAAACACGCCTCCCTCTCCCGCCATCACAAGCATATCCGTCTGCCCGTTTCCATCCAGATCAGCAATCACCCAATCGTTTAACCGGCGGTTTCTCTCCTCCCACACCGCACCGTTCCAAAGATCATCCGCAAGCAGCCTGCGGTAAAAACGCCTCAACTCTGCCTCTGCTATGCCCTGTTCCTTTCCCTTTTCCAGAAATGTTTTTTCCTGCCGCCATATATCCCCTCCCGCCGCATAGTCCGCCTGTGACGCGTTCACTATGACTTCCAGGTCCGTCCCTGCCGTAATCACACCCGCGGCCTGGCCGATACGCTCTTGATTCTCCTCATAAATCCGGGTCCAGAAATGCCCGTCCCCGCATACGGCACCGGCTATTTCCCACAAGCTGTCTCCCTTCTGCACGGTAACGGTAACCGTATAACCGAACCGGCTCTCCTTCTCCCATGAAAGACTCGGCCACGCGTAATCAGCCGCACAAAACCACACATCTCCCCAGATTTCCTCCGTCCTTCCAAGCAGATCCTTAAAATCCGTCTCCTCCAGATGGGCACAGTCATAAGGCTTGCAGTTCCATGTGGAGAACGTGTACATGCCTTTCCCAAATCCTTCCGTCACAAGCCCTTGCCTGTAATAGAAAGCGGATGTGGCACGGTCGTCTATACCGACTCCTGGAAAGCCGTAAATACAGCCGTTATAGCAATGATCCGCAGGATAATAAATGCCTGAATCAGCTTCCTCCTCTTCCCTCTCCATCCGATATCCGCCCATCAGACAGTTCTGGATCGCGGCCTTATTGTAGGAACCTTCCGGCCTCGGGGCGTTCATCGTCTGGATATCTCCGATCAATCCACCCGTGCGGCTGAATCCTGTCACATCAGCCCTTGTATAACATCCCGTCAGGCAGGCGCCTCTGCCGGTGATCCCGCCCACGCTGTCATATCCCGCCACAGAGCCTGTCATATAGCTGTTCCGCACGCAGACTGCTGTCCCGCCGATACCGCCCACATCGGAGTACCCGTCCACCGTTGCATGTACGGCACATCCATAAATATAGTATGCCTCCCCCGCAATCCCGCCTGCGCCAGAAGCCTCCACGGTTCCCGTGAAACTGGAGTTCTTCACCACGGAAGCGCTGCCCACGATGCCGCCTGCACAGCTGTCGCTCACAATTTTTCCTGTCACATGACAGTTCTCGATGTGCAGGTCACCGCCTTCATACTGGATAAAATTCCACATGCCTCCCATAATGCCGCCTGTATTATAGGCGCCCGTAATAGCACAGTCTTTGACATACAGATTCTTAATCACGGTAAGCTCTCTGCTCTTGTATGCCGCGCTGTCCCGATCCTTCCCGCGCAAATCCATTCTCGCGCCGAACAGCCCCTGCGCCTGCTCCTTCGGGCGGTTGATATAGAGTCCTGTAATGATATGCCCTCCCCCATCAAAAGTACCGTTAAAATACCCCGCGTCTGTTTCCTTATAGGTTACCCGGTCCATTTTCCCTTCTCCCGGCTGCCCTCTTTTCACCAACGGTATCTGATCTGTACCGTCATTATAGATATCCCGGTACCCAATCGGTTCCCACCC
>CAJTTT010000021.1 GCA_910579285.1 uncultured Lachnospiraceae bacterium
GTTTTTTACAGAACAGACCTCTTGTTCAAAATCAGGACAATGCAGGGAACACTCCGAACAGAGGCTGCATTTATAGGCTGACTGATGGCTGCAGGCACTGCCACAGATCTTCTTCGCTTTACAGGAAACACGGAACCTGCAGGGGTTATAGGGATAGCCCGGACGACCTGTTTTCTTATCATAGGAGTATTTTTTTATCTCCTTGGCAATGGTGGTCCGATCCTTTCCCAGTTCTTTGCTGATCTCGCCAAAAGAGGCATTCTCCTGCAGGCATTTGGCGATGATCAGACGGTCTTCATAAGATAAAAACTTTGACATAGCAGCTCCTTTCCGTCCGCCAGAGATCAAAGTATAGCAAAAATGAAACCAACCCTCCAGTCGGCTCCGCATATTTGTAAGAGAGAATCCATACCGCTCTCTTTGGTTAAGATTAATATACCTACAGGCTCAATCCGGGATAAAGGGTATGGAATCTCGGATTACAATTCAGGGAAGACAGAATGAAAGGAAGAGAGAAAGATGAAAAAAGGGTACCGTTTCATAAACTGTCTGGTTATGAAACGATACCCTCTATAAATGAATGACAAATGATCCGTGTATTACAGTCTTACATCCACAGGATGATAGTTGTAAGTCTCCTGCTCCTTTGATGTTTCGCCGTTAGGTGTGCCGGAGATGTTTTCCGTCTGCTTTTCCCCATCTTTTTCTGTGCCGGACTCACTCTGATCTGCCTTTTCTTTGTCCTCCGTGCGATTTTCTGTATTTTCTTTTTCGGAAGCTTTTTCAAGCTCTTCTCCTGCTTTTGCCAGAGAAGAAAGCTGGTCTGAGGTGGCTTTCTGCGCCGCTTCCCTCGCATCGGCAAGTTCGGCTTCCTTTTGTCCCGTATTACTGCTGCCGTTTCTGCTGGAATCAAGCGCTATTTCTGCCTCCAGCACGTTGGCTCTGCCATTCATTTTTTGAGCCGTACTTCCCTGTACATTCGCCTGTTTGATGGAAACATCTGCAGAAATCATTGCAGTCATACTATTCGTAGAAATGCCTGCATTTGCATTGTCACTCTGGTTTTTCTGCTTTTTGGTTCCCATCAGATCGTCAAAGGAGGATTCTTCTTTTTTCTTTTCCCGCTCCTCCCGCTTCGCTTCCATCTGGTGCTGACGGAGCTGTATCTGCAATTCGCTGATCTGTTTCTGAATATCCTGCCGTTTTTTCATTTTAGCATCAGCAGTCATTTCCGAATTTGCAGACACTTCCTTGAGGTCGTTTTGCAGCTTTTCGATCTGTCTCTGCAAATCTTTGCTGACGGGATCCGTCTGTCCGCTTTTACCTGCAGACATTCCTGTAGTGTTTTGGGACGCACCTGCGCCGCTTATTCCATTTATGTTCATCGTTTCTCCTTTCCCGCGCACAATCCAGTGATTTATATTTTCAATTTCATAGAAAATGTCGTTTTGTCAGGTGCGCGCAGACATAATTGATGCATAGCATCTTCCCTATTCTATTTCTAGTATCGTCAGGCCTGTAAGATCCGTGAAGAGAAGATGTTGTGAAATACCTTTTCCTGGTTGTGGAGATTCTTTCGCATACATGATAAATGATTAACTGGTCAAAAGATTGTTGTGCTTTTTTATTTTTACGGTTACATAGTTTGCAGCATGACCCGTAGTACACAGCATCTTTCCTGTTTATAAATCTCCTGGCCAATCTCGATGTCGCCCAGATACTTTCGTGCCGTGTGACGGATGGAGCTCAGGCCAAATCCATGCCCTTCTCCGTTTTTTGCAGTAACAGGCAGTCCGCTCTGGTCGTCTGTTACCAGTTCTCCTGTAAAGCTGTTGGCAATTTCGACTACGAACATATTCTTCATGCGGTAGGAGCAGAGGAAAATATGAGGTGCACAATGGCATTCCCGCTCTATGGACTCAATGGCGTTAGAAAGACCGTTATTTAAAATAATGCTGATGTCAAAGGCATTGATCTCACCGTCTGCCGGATAGTGAAAATCACAGGAAAAATCAATTTCCTTTTCATCCATTTCCTTTTTGCGCTCTGAGAGAATGACATCTGTCACGGGATTGCCGCTCTGTGTTGCCAATGCAGTTTTCTGCATCTCGCAGGCAAGAGAATCCGCATATTTTTCTGCCTCCGCATATTCTCCCTTTGTATAGAGCTGTTTTAGGGTCATCAGGTGATTTCCCATGTCATGTCGAAGATTTCGCATATCCTTATAGAGTTTCTCTGTTTCTGTGATATGGGATTGCAAATCCTGTATTTGTTTGGAAAATACTTCTCTGCGTTTATCTTCCTCATGCTCCTTTTTCCACTGGCGGAACACATAAACGGTAGTCAAAATGGTGATATAGCAGATTACAGGATAAAATATCATCAGGAAATCATAAGATGTATAGGTGTCCGACAAATATTTTCCTGAATCCCTTACATATGCGTTATTGAGAAACTGGGTGGCGCCGTATGTATATATACTTGACACAGCAGGTATCAACAGGATTAAAAATTCCCGAATTTCCATATTTTCCCGTTTTCTGCCATAGATCCGCAGAAGAAGGCGGACACATCCGTAGAGCAATAAAAAACCTGTTAAAGCATCCAGAACGCATTCTGCCGCGGAAAACCAAAACCAGAAAAGTTCCCCTCTATCTTTGAATAGCAAAATACTAAATCGGAATGTGATATTGACAATATGAATAACAACCCGCCAGGCCTGCCAGCGCAGGCAGAAAAAGGTAGTGGCGAGAAACAGCTTCTGGCTGATATAGGAGCGGTCAATCAGACACATTGCAAAAAAGGCCATAAAAGCGCCAATTGAGTAAGCAGCCACGGAAGGGATGAATAAGGGCATGTAGTTTAAAATGATCATGGTACAGAAGTATAGGATTCCAATTTTCCATACTTTTGACTTTGGCGGGAAAAAAGGTTTTATCCAGTATACCAGACAGTAAGCCGACAGCAGCGTGGTGCTAAGAAAATAAAGTTCGGATGATATTTTATAGTATAGCTCAAAATCGTTCACTTATCGGCTCCTTTGCTTTGGTTTCGATTGATATACTGCATATATTGCCTCACAAATCCGGCAAACTGCTTTTTAGACACAGGAACAGATCCCTTATCCAGCCAGATTGTGGTTGCATTATATCTTTCCACATATTTCAGATTTACCAGATAAGCCCGGTGGGTGCGGTAAAAATCCATTCCGGTCTGCTTGCAAAGATCTGTCAATTTTCCGTAGTATTCGATTTCACCGTTTGTGGTGTGCAGTATGATCTTTCGATTAAACACTTCTGCAAAAATGATATCTGCAAGCAGTACCTTAGTGGAAAGGCTGCCCCGCTTGACAAGAATTGCTAAAGGCTGGGTCTGATCCTTTTGCGCTGGAATCGTGGTTTTTGCCTGTTTTTTATATTGTTGTAAAGCCTTGTCGAGTACCTCACCCAGCTTTTCGTCTTCGAATGGTTTTACCAGATAATGAAAAGCGTTCACGTCGAAAGCTTCGTAGACATATTCCGATAATGCTGTCACAAATATCAGGATCATATCCTGATTTTTACGACGCAGCTCTCTGGCGGTCTGCATTCCGTTTTTGCCAGGCATCTGGATATCCAGAAAAAGAATGTCAGGGATTTTCTCATCAGGCAGGGCAAGTAGTCCGTCTCCTGTTTCAAGATCGTAAATTTGACAAATAAATTCGGAATTTTTACAATGTTTATCAATTTTTTGCCGCAGTATCTCACGCACGGCTTTTTCATCGTCGCATATAGCAATTTTCACTGTTTTCATGTGCTTTTCTCCATTTATCATAAAATAAGTATACATGATATTTCCTAAGATGCCCCTTCTTTTCCTAAAAAATGTTGTGAATGGACTAAATTTTGGTGTCAACGAAAAAACCGGCGGCCGAGAAGTAAGGCGTTGGTTTTTATAAGCGTGTAAGCAGGATTTAGCTGTGTATTGTTACACATTTTCTGCAATATATGTTACACTGAATCTGTATATAGAACGTCCTCGAGAGGCGGAAGTAATTTTTTAAAAGAGTGTAAAGGGTAAAAGAAATGGCTGATATGGACGATGGAAAAGTAATTTTGAAGAAGATTGTGATTGCGGATACAGAGGAGGAAGATACAATATCCAGGAAAGAAGCGGCGCCGTCTGCTCTTTCGGAAGATGTCAGAATGCTGGTCACAAGCATGATTCATCAGGATGGAAAGGCTTTCGCAAGAGTTTCTTTTCTGCGGGACAGGGACTGGGCGGAAGGGATTGTGCCGGGCGGCCGGATTGAAAAATCGGAAGGGTTCAGCGGGGAAGAGATTGAGAAGCTGGAGGCCTATCTTGCAGGAGAGCAGGAGATGATTTTGCAGCAGGCAAAGGGTGTAAATCCCATTAGAAATTTATTTCGCTAAGAGCCGCCTGCTGATGGGTGTGGATTGAATGACAGCATGGAGGAAATACATATGATATTCGGGGATTTTTCAGATTGGACAACACAGAATCTTATCATAAGAATCATTGCATCGATGATTCTCGGCGGCATTATTGGTCTGGACCGGGGAATGAAACACCGGGGCGCGGGCACGAAGACGATGACCGTAGTCTGTCTGGGCGCCACGCTGGTGATGTTGACGGAGCAGTATATCCAGATCCATTTTCCAGGCCTTGCCAATATGGATCGTATGGCGGCGCAGGTCATAAGCGGCGTCGGTTTTCTCGGGGTAGGCACGATTATCATATCTAACCACCGGGTGAGGGGATTGACAACGGCGGCTTCTCTCTGGGCCAGCGCCACGATCGGGCTGGCGGTAGGAATCGGATTTGTGGAAGGCGGCGTTCTGATTACTCTCGTCATGCTGTTTTCCCTGCATGTGCTTCCTTTCGTGGAGCGTTTTGCCACCAGAAACTCCCGCTATTGCAATGTCATCATTGATCTGGAAGAAAGCCGGTATCTGCATGTGATTATCCAGGATTTGAAAGCGGCTGATATTTCTGTGGATTCTATGGAGATCAGCACTTCCAAAATTGGGGACAGTATTTCGGCATATTTGATTCTGCATACCAAAAAAGCCATAGAAAAAACGGAAATTTATGAAATTATCACAAAGTCGGACAAGGTGGAGTCGGTGGATTTTCTGTGATATGACTTTGCTTTATTGAATTATGGAATCTGATAACGGAAGGAAGCGAATAAATGCCATCAAAAACATTTTTATGGATTGAAGATAGAAAAGATAAAGCGAGTTACAGGTTTTGGGAAAGCATTTTGAAAGAATTATGTCCTGATGTTGAGGTGGTGAGCAAAAAGAATAACAGTGAGCTTGTGAAAGCAGTTATGAATTTAGATGACACGAACAATCAATATGTGATTGTGTTTGATCATTCTTTTGATAATCTGCAGGTAGTGATGGAGCTAAAATTATTGAGTCATTATGCAGATCAAAAGGAAAACGTTGCAATGATAGATATCATATGTTTTGAGTATATTTTGCTGGAATTTAAAAATTTAATTAATTGGATTTATGCAGCTGACGATGAATATCTGGAGAAGAGGGCAGGCGCAATAGCAGCAAGAGAAAAATTAATTAATTCTATCAATAATGGTATGATGAATTATAAAGATATAAAAGAGATTGTTGCATATATAAAACATGCTGGTGAATACAATATAGAACAGCTTGCAACAAAGCTTTTATTTGATTTGACTAGAAATACAGGATTCGAGGTTTCGAAGGGCAGTATCGGAGATTGCTGGATAAAATCGTGTTGTGAATGGCCTGATCGGGAAGAAAATGATATATGTGGCTTGGATCATAACAGATTATCCATATATGATAAAATGAAAAATATATATGAAGGGACATGTCTGAAAGAACAATTCCTCACAGCAGGATTGGAGGTGTCGTTATGATTACGATTTTTAAGGACAGACAGGATATTCCAAAGACTATGGAATATGTAGAATTAAATGATTTGTTTTTCAATCAAAATACAGCAATGATGATAGATGGACAGGCAGAAAAAATTATTGAAATCATTGACGATGCAAAGTTAATTAGTAAATACAAGATCAAGTCAAGATTTAATGATGTCGCAATAGATATTGATAAGCTTTCAGCAGGATGCAAAACTGTATTGAATGTCATGTATTATCCAGACAAGGTATTTTGTCTCAAGGAATGTGGTAATAATGCATTAGAGGTGCTATATGGATTTGAAAAAGGAAATGTCTGCAGTGAATATGCATTGATTCCGTTTGGTATGGTTTCTGTCATGGTACAAGGGAAAACTGATAGAATGGTTATAAGTGATTATGAAACATTAAAGGAGTGGTGGGATAATGAGAAGTAAGCCGATTGTAATGGAACATTTTTCTACAGTTCATTCCTCCTTTGTTGTGGATTTTGTATTTAAGAATAACATAACAGTATTGATGGGAGATTCTGGAATAGGGAAAACGGCGGCATTTTCATTTATCAGAGAATGCATGGCCGTTAACCCTCAAATCTTATGTTTGAATTATCTGGATTATCAGAAAGACATTAAAGAAATTATCTGTAAAGTGGAAGGAAAACTGATTGTAGTTGATAATGCAGATATTTTGTTAAATGATGATACGAGAAAATATATTTCTCTTGATGATAAGAACCAGTATCTAATCATCGGCAGAAATCCTAAAAATTTTTTCACCACCAAAGAAAATCTGTTTGAATTGGTGAGTGAAAAGATCGGTGAGCAGACAAAATTTAAAATAAAGGAATATCTATAAAAATCGAAAACCTACCGTATTATCAGCCCCACCGGGCAATGATCAGATCCCATCACTTCACTGTAAATCATGGCGTCTTCCAGTCTGTCTTTCAAGGATGCAGAGGTGAGGAAGTAGTCGATACGCCACCCTGCATTTTTTGCCCGCGCGCTGAAGCGGTAAGACCACCACGAATAAACGCCTTCCAGATCGGGATAAAAATGGCGGAAAGTGTCAATAAATCCTGCCTCGACAAGAGCCGTGAATTTCCCGCGCTCCTCGTCCGTGAATCCTGCATTTTTACGGTTGGATTTGGGATTCTTTAAGTCGATTTCTTTATGTGCCACATTCAGGTCGCCGCAGAAGATGACAGGTTTGGTCTCTTCCAGTTTTTTCAGATAGGATAGAAAATCATCCTCCCATTTCATGCGGTAATCCAGGCGCGCCAGTTCATTTTGGGAATTGGGCGTATACACGGTAACAAAATAGAAATCTGGATATTCCAAGGTAAGCACGCGGCCCTCATGGTCGTGCTCCTCCATACCAATGCCGCAAGTCACCCGAAGGGCTTCTTCCTTTGCAAAAATGGCGGTGCCGGAGTAGCCTTTCTTTTCGGCATAATTCCAGTATTGATGATAACCCGGCAGTTCGAGGTCAATCTGCCCCGCCTGCAGCTTGGTTTCCTGTAAGCAGAAAATATCCGCGTCCGCTTCCTTGAAAAAATCTAAAAATCCTTTTCCCACGCAGGCTCTTAATCCGTTCACATTCCAGGAAATAAATTTCATTGTCTGTCCGATTCCTTTCCGTTGTAACATATGATAGTTAATTTTTGTAGTATTTAAGGATTTCCTTCTCCACAATTTCATTCGATAATGCGCGCATACCGTCCAGCCGCTCTTCATAATTTTCTTTCGTCAGCCGCTCTTCTCCCTTGGCAAGCTTATCATAAACCCAATAATTAATATCCTTGGAGAAGTGGATCATGTCCATATAAAGATCCAGATTCGTAATGATCTCTTTGGCATCCTGATAATAATAAATTTCTACATTATCGTAGGCAAGCAGGGCCTTTATTGCCTGTTTCTCATTGTAAATTACGGAATCAAGTTCTCCCGTCCGATAGGCGTTATCCCACCAGAGCATAGAATAGGGGGAGAAGAAAAATTTGAAAGTGGTGTCCGGGTGGGCCTCCACCGTTTCCGTGAGAAGGGCAATATTTTTTGCGAGTGCCTCCGCGTTTACAGTTTCTGCCTGCATCTTTGCAACAGAAGGTTTTCTGGCATACATACCCGTGGCCAGATCCGCTCCGAAATATTTCCACTGTGCCCAGTTGTAGGAATCGCCCTCGTCATAGTCGCCGATAAAGGAGAAGGCAAGCATATAGGGCAGTTTTTCCATCAGTACGTCCTTGTTCAAGGTATATTGATAATCATTGAAATGGTTCTTGTCATAGAGATACATCGGACAGCCCGTGGAAACATAGGTGGGTTCGTCGCTGGCGGAGAGGGAGGAAGGATCTATGTTGTAAAAGACATAGTCCATCTCATGGTTCTCGTAAGCGATATCCAAAAGCACCTTCAAATCTGCTGTGGCGCCGTAGGAACGGATTGCTTTGATGGTCTGGCAGTCAAAACCTTCGTCAAACCAGCCATTGTTATAATTTTCACAAACTGAGGAACCCACGATCAGCGCATTGTAATCAAAGTTTCTGAGAGTGCCTACGCACTGATATTCCTTGTCCGTCAGCACTGCCTTTAATCCGGGCAGGGGTTTGTGATACTGGTAAAACGGGTCAAAAAGCACAATCGCGCCGATGACTGCCGCGTGCAGAATAAGCGCTCTTATAAAAAACGATCGGATAAATTGTTTGTCTGAACTCATTTTTATGCCTTTCTATGGTCTGGCTGTGGCAGACTGCTGCTAAAAATTGAAGTATAAAAAGGTACTCACCTGCGACAGGGAAATCACGCACCAGATAAATAAAATGCTGATTTCCCAGCATCTGCCGGAGGTCAGTTCGTTGTGGGTAGCGCGTTCGTAGGCATTTTTGTGGAAAATCAGATAAAATGCCAGAACAAACAGGAGGAGCATAACGAACAGGTAAAGGTAATTCACCGCTGCCGGAGCGGTCAGCTCCAGAGCCTGTCTGAACACATATATTTCCGAAATGTCAAGCTGGGCGGCAATCTCGAAAAGTTTGCCGTTCCATTGCAGGGACAGAAGGTTTTTGAAAAGCTGTCCCGCCGCCAGCATACTGCTGCTCCTGAAAAAGAAGAGCGAGAGATTAAAAAGCGTAAAGGTAATGATCCATCCGAGGGGCGCGGGGATGTGAAAGCGGGAAGGGCGTTTTTCTTCCCTGCCGCGAATGCCCACAATACCAAGGCTGTCCAATACCACAAGCAGTCCCTGCATTGCGCCCCAGGCCACATATGTCCATGCCGCCCCGTGCCAGAGTCCGCTCAGCAGAAAGACAAGGAAAGTGTTGAGGAGCATGCGCACCTTTCCCTTCCGGCTGCCGCCCAGCGGAATATATACATAAGTGATGAAAAACCGCGACAGCGTGATGTGCCATCGCTGCCAAAATTCCTTGATGCTGCAGGAACGGTAGGGGGAATCGAAGTTTAAGGGCAGTTCCACATGGAACATTCTGCCCAGGCCGATTGCCATATCAGAATAACCGCTGAAATCGAAATACAGTTCAAAGCTGTAAGCGAGAATCACAATAACGGTGGACACCGCGTCCAGTGAAAAAGTCTGCGCAAAGCCAAAGTTTGCCATCAGACCAAAGGTGTCCGCCAGCAGCACTTTTTTGGTAAGTCCCAGAACAAACAGATAAATGCCCCGGGAGAAGGAAGCGCTGTCAAAACGGCGGTTCGCCGGGTCTTCAAACTGTGGAATGATTTCACTGTGAAGCACAATGGGCCCCGCAATCAACTGCGGGAAAAAGGTCACAAAAGTCAGATAGTTGATAAAATCGTAGTGTCTGCATCTGCCGAGAGCCCGGTCAATGATGAAAGACATCTGCTGAAAGGTAAAGAAACTGATACCCAGGGGCAGCAGAATGTGTTTCAAATTAAAATCCGCGTGAAAGGCCAGGTTAATATTTTCGATAAAGAAGTCATAATATTTGAAATAAAATAAAATGCCAAGGTTCAGAACCAGCCCGGCCAGAAGGCCGATTTTGCCGGATGCCTTGGATAGCTGCTTTTTTTGTGCCCACGCCAGACCGAGACTCAACAGATAGTTCAGCCCGATACTGCACAGGATAATGGCCAGATAACTGACGTTGAAATAGGCGTAAAACCACAGGGACATGGCGGACAGAAAGAAGCCTGCCAGCTTATAGCGTCCGAGTCTGTTCAGGCCGTACCACCCGATCAGCGCAATGGGAAGGAATATGAAAATAAAAATATAGGAATTAAACAGCATATAATCACAAAATTCCTCTCTTGAAAATACATAATTTAGTAAATACAGGTAAAAAATAAGAGTGCACAGCAGGGCAGTCCCTGTTTCTGCTATAGTATAGCAAATCCGGCTTAGGCTTACAAGTCGGGGCATTGTCATCGCCCCGGAAATGAGAAACGGAGGATTCAATGAAAAATAGTATGCGTAAAATAAAGATAATCATGTTGATCTGCAGTTTTTTTCTTTTCAGCAGCTGTGGAGAGGAAACTCTCTCGGAGGAAGATCTGGTAGATGGGCGGACAATCGGTGCAGAGCAGGGCATGGAGGATGTGGAAGCTGGAAATTTCCCCCTTTTTTGGGAAGCTGCGGATCAGGGAGAAGGAAATTTTTATACACTGCCTGAATTAGAAGGGGAGGTGAAAGAGCTTCTCGGGGATAATTATTGGCCGGAAGTCAATCTGTCCGCGGCAGAATTGGAAAAGCTGACAGGAATCACGGAGGACATGTATGTAGATTTTCTGGCGGAGCGGCAGATTCTTGACGCGCACATAGATACTCTGATTATCATTCACGCGAAAGATGATTATGTGGGAACAATTGAACAGGCTATTGAGACTTACCGCAGCGGCCTCATAGAGCAGAACAAAAATTATCCGCAAAATCTGAGTAAAGCCCGGGCTTCCCGCATTGAGACGATTAATGACTATATTTGTTTTGTCCAGCTGGGGGCGGACACTACCGCGCTGGCAGACCGGGGGAATGATGCGGTGATGGCTCATTGCCTGGAGGAGAATGAGAAGGCGCTGTATGTGCTGGAACAGGCAATTTTGCAGTAATTTTTTGATGTAAAATCCGGCGTACACAGTCACTATTTGTTGTTTTGTGTCTGTCGGGTTCTTGTCTGCCTGCCTTGAATGTCATATAATAACAGAGAGAACAGGCTGGCTGCGGCGGAAGGATTTGCCAGCAATGGAAATCTGGGAGCAAATTCATGGACATACAGTACATAAAATTGACAGAAAAAGAACTGGACACCTTCATAGAAATGAGAATCTGCCAGCTACGGGAGGAAGGGGCAACTGAGGAAATAGATTTAAAGCCAGCCTTATTGGACTATTACCGAAGGCATATGGCTGACGGCACGTTTGTCTCCTGGCTGGCTGTTGACGGGGATATGATCGTTGGCACAAGTGGGATGTCCTTTGTCGAAAAACCACCCTATTTCAGTTGTCCCAACGGGAAAATCGGTATTCTTTCCAGCATGTATACTTCTGACAAATACCGCAGACAGGGCATTGCGAAAGCTCTGCTGACGCGCGTGGTGGAGGAAGCGAGGGTGTATGGCTGCGGCTGTGTGCAGATTACGGCCTCGGATATGGGAGTGCTGTTGTACACGGATTTCGGGTTTGTAAAGAACGGAAACTTTATGCAGTATAGGTTCTGAAAGCAGGTATTGATAATAATAAGTTTTGATATGGGGGATTTTTTGGGCAGCCCAGACAGTAACTGAAAAATAGGAAAAAGGCAGAATGGAGAATCATATGCAGGATTTTATCAGAATTTCTAAATATGCGGGAATGCGTAACGATCTGGCCCAGGCCGGGGGCGGCAACACCTCCGTGAAGCTCGATGAACAGATTATGCTGGTGAAAAGCTCCGGATTTCAGCTTGCGGATGTGAACGAGAACACCGGGTATTCTAAAATAGACTACCGTCTGATAGAAGAATATTTCAAAGAGAATATGCAGGGGGGCGGGCAGTCCGTACTGACGGAAGACGCGGGGAACGCGCTCCTTGCAAAAGCACAGATGGCAGGCGGCCGCGCATCTATCGAGACATTTCTTCACGCGGTGACAGGAAAGTATACACTGCATTCACACCCGACATTGGTGAACGTGATGACAGCAAGGGCAGGAGGCATGGACGCGCTGTGCACACTTTTTCCCGATGCAGTATTTGTTCCTTACAGGAAACCGGGGGCGGCCCTTGCAGAGTCGTATTATAGGCTGTATCAGGAACAGAGAGAGCGGGGAGCGGACGGATCGGTGATTTTTCTGGCGAATCACGGGCTCGTAGTGAGCGGCAGTTCGGCGGAAACGGTAATTAGCCGGACAGAGGAGGTACTGGAAAAGATTGCGGGGTATCTGCAGGTTTCCTACGAGGCGTATCCAAATGCGACAAAGCTGTGGGATGCTTTTTGCAAAATTCCGGCGGTGGCTGACAGAATTGTATACTTATCCGAAAACCGCTTCCTCTTCCCGGAGATGGCGGAAGGGACTGTTTTGGAGGCGGAAAAATGGAATCATGCCTTCTGCCCGGACTGCATCGTCTATGGGTCGAAAAAGCCGCTGTTTCTGGCGGATGATTTCAAAGCGGCAGAGATTGCTGTGTACATAGAGAAAAACGGCATACCGGCGATGGTCTGTTATAAAGGGCGTTTTTATATTTTGGCTGAGAGTGTGAAAAAGGCGCAGGAGATTGAGAATGTGATGAGTTTTGCGGCACAGGTGCAGGCGGCGAACCGCAGCCATGAAATGCATTATCTGAGCGAAGGGCAGCAGGACGCACTTTTAAACTGGGATGCGGAGAAGTACCGCAGGAAACTGTGAACTGCGGCGGTTGGAACGAAAGAGAATGTGTGATGGCGCATAGGCGCAGATTTACAGATGGGGGATGAAAAGTATGAACATTATCATACCTATGACGGGCTACGGTTCCCGTTTTGTGGCGGCAGGTTATAGAGAACTGAAACCTTTTATTCCAGTGATGGGAAAGCCGGTCATTGAATGGATTGTGAAGGACATGTACCCGGCTGATGTGCATTTCATTTTTGTGTGCCGGGGAGAACACCTGCAAAAAGACCCTTCCATGAAAGAAAGACTGCTCGCTCTAGCGCCGGGAGCTATTGTTGTAGCAATAGAGGACTGGGTGAAAAAGGGGCCTGTGTACGATGTGCTCCGGGCATACAGGACTTTGTGCGCGGCGCAGGATCATGGGGAAGCGAGTGAAAATAACGATGGTGTGCGGATTGAGGAAAATGTGTCAGCGGAAGACTTTCATAAAGAGGACGGCTGTATCATCAATTACTGTGATTTTTATATGACATGGGATTTTCATGGCTTTGCAAAGGAGGCGAAAGCGCGTGACTGCGACGGCGCGGTGCCGTGTTATACAGGATTTCACCCGAATCTTCTGCCGCAGAAAAATTTCTATGCGTCCTGTCTGACGGATGATGAAGATCATTTAATAGAAATACGGGAAAAGTATTCCTTTGAGAAGGATAAGAC
The DNA here is from genome assembly GCA_910579285.1 of uncultured Lachnospiraceae bacterium. Classification (GTDB taxonomy): domain Bacteria; phylum Bacillota; class Clostridia; order Lachnospirales; family Lachnospiraceae; genus UBA3282. Next base: position 13,444 of record CAJTTT010000021.1, read on the forward strand.
AAAGGCGAAACATTCGCCCGGCGTCTATTATTTTAAAAACGGCCCGGTTATGGAAAAATACTGTCAGATTCTGACGGAGCATGAGGAATGCGCCATCAACGGTGAGTATTATGCGAGCCTTCCCTACAATTTTATGGTGAAAGACGGGCTTAAGGTGTGGGTGCCCACGAATGTGGATTACTTCTGCCAGTGGGGGACGCCGGAGGATCTGCGGGAGTTTGTGTATTGGACAGATCTGCTGACTGGTAGGAGCTTGCTGGAAGAGGCAGAGAAACGAAGCCAAAGCGCGGAAAATAAGGTTCTGATACCAATGGCAGGCGCGGGACAGCGTTTTGCCGATGCGGGTTACCGCGTACATAAACCAGCCATTCCTACGTTTGACCGAAAGGACGGGACTAAGAAGCCTATGGTGATCTGCGCCACTAAGGATCTTCCCGGGGTTTCTGAGGATGGAAGCAATGTGATCTATGTGGACCGCACGTTCCACCGGGAGGACGGCGTGGAGGATGCCATCAGGAAGTATTATGAAAAGGCGCAGTTTATCACAATCGACAGTCTCACGGAGGGGCAGGCCTGCACCTGTATGCTGGCAGAAAAATATTTGAACCCGGAGGAGGAGCTTCTGATCGCTGGCTGTGACAATGGGATGGATATTGACCAGGCGGCATTTGAGGAGAGGAAGCAGGCATGTGACTGTATTGTCTTCACTTACCGCCACAATGAGGCGGTACTGCAAAATCCCAACGCCTATGGCTGGATGCTCACCGATGAGGAGGGAACGATCACGGGCACGTCCATCAAAAAGGCGATTTCCGAAACACCTATGGAAGATCCGGCGGTGGTGGCAACCTTCTGGTTTAAGAAGGCGAAAGTCTTTTTGGAGGCCACGGAGAAAATGATTCGGGAGAATGACAGGATAAATGGGGAATTCTATGTAGACCAGACGGTAAAACATGTGTTAGACTTAGGGTATCGCGCAAAGATTTTTGATATTAACCGTTATGTGGGCTGGGGGACGCCTGCTGATTATGAAGATTATCAGAATACTTATGCCTATTTCAGGGCGTTTCTTGAACGGGAGGGTCTGATGCCCGTCAATAAGCAGTAATCTGAAATGACGCAATACAGAAGGATATGGGCTGTAAGATGTTACATACGCTCGACATGGAGAAAAACTATCAAAAGTACCTGAAAGCTGCCATTCTTGTGGGAGTCTTGTTTAAGTTACTTTTGATGGGGCTTTTTTCTTCCGATTATCAGGATCAGATGTTCATTCCTTTTGTTGATCTCTTTTTAAACGGGGAAAATCCGTATCAGGTTTATTATGACAATGGACTGCTCCCCTCGTTTCCCTATCCGCCTGTCATGCTTCTGGTGGAGTGTATCGGTGGTGTTTTTGTCACCTTTTTTGGCGGCATGCCGGTATTTTTCCAAAATCTGGTATTCAAGCTGCCTATTCTTCTTGCGGATCTTCTCGGCTTATATTATCTGTTTTGCATTTCCAGAGATAAGAGAAAATACATATTAGCTTTGTACTTTTTATCACCGATTATTTTGTATGCGTCTTACATGCATGGACAGCTTGATCTGATTCCTACTGTATTTTTGGTGGGAGCGGTTTATTATCTGAGTGATATGGGGCTGGCGGCGAAAAGAGAGCGGGCATATGAGTGGCGGTTTACTCTTTTTCTCACGCTCGCTCTTGCCTCTAAGCTTCACATTGCAGCGGCGCTGCCTCTCTTTTTCCTCTATATTTATAAGAGAAAAGGCTGGAAAAAGGCCGTATGCATGACAGGGATTCCTGTCGCCTTGACGGTGGCGGCAGTGCTTCCTTTCTGGGGAAGCGGTTTTGTCAACATGGTGCTGCTAAACAGAGAGCAGCAGGCAGTTAACAGGGTGTATCTCGATTATGGGAATGCGCATCTGCTTCTGACTGTGCTGGTTTTGCTTTTTCTCTATTTCCAGGCCTTTCAGGTTAACCAGATGAACAGGGATCTTTTGATCAGTATGACGGGGCTTCTGTTTTCGGTATTTCTCGCCTTTGTTCCGGCGATGCCGGCATGGTTTATCTGGATTGTGCCGTTTTTTATGCTGTATCTGGCGAGACAGAGCGAGAACCGTGCGAAGATGGTTCTGGTCTACGGTGGATTTAATGTGTTATATCTTTTGTATTATGTTTTTTTCCACACCACACAGTTTGTAGATCTGTATTTTCTTGGCAGCAGTCTGGCTTTTTTAAAGCTGTCTGATGAAGGAATCAGAGATGTTGTCTTTTCGCTGATGGTTGGCGTTTTTCTGATTCTGGTAATCTGCATGTATCTTTACGGTGTGGGCAGCAATTCCTATTACCGCAGAAGGAACCGTCCTTTTACCATAGGCATCGCCGGGGACAGTGGTGCGGGAAAAACCAGACTCCTGCAAATATTGGAGGCGCTTTTGTCGAAGGAACGGGTGCTTGCGCTGGAGGGGGACGGCGACCACAAATGGGAGAGGGGCGATCGGAACTGGGAGGAAATGACGCATCTGAATCCACGGGCAAACTACCTCTACAGACAGGCGGAAGACTTGAAGGTGCTGCGAGGAAATAATACGATAAAACGCGTGGATTATGACCATGAAACGGGCACTTTTACGCGAAAGAGAAGGCTGTCGCCAAAACCTTATGTCGTTTTATGTGGTCTGCATTCCCTGTATCTTCCGCAGATGAGGCAGGTGCTTGACATGAAAGTGTATCTGGACACGGACGATGCACTGCGCTGTCACTGGAAGCTGTGCAGGGATCAGGGTGAGCGGGGACATGACCGGACGGCGGTTCTCGAGCAGATCAGAGCCAGGCATAAGGACGCTGAGAAATATATTTATCCACAGAAGCAGTATGCCGATCTGGTGATACGGTATTTTGATGAGACGCTCTTAAAAAACCCGGAGAAGGCCGGAAAAATGCAGGAGATCTCGCTGAATGTGGAGTTTGTGCTTGACGCGGGGATTAATGTGGAACCCTTGCTTTCGCTTTTGCGTGACCGCGGTGTTCCGGGAGAGCTGTCCTATGATGATCTTCTGCATCAGAAAGTTTCTTTCCGCGGGGAGGATCTGGATGCGGGCAGAGGCGTCTGGGCGAAAACAGCGGCGGCGGTGATTCCGCAGATAGAGGATCTGACGGGCGGCCGTATTCTCTGGGAAGAGGGTGCCGGCGGACTGGTACAGTTAATGCTTCTTCTTGTAATCGGTGAGATTATGAAGAGGGATTAAAATAAAGAAATGGTAGAAGATGAGAGGGAAAACGGATGATTAAGGCAGTAATTTTTGATCTGGATGACACTTTGTATGATTACAAAGCGCTGGAGCGGGCCGCCTTTGAGTGCGTGGGAGGGCTTGTGCGTGAGCGGCTCGGTGTGAGTGTGGAGCAGTATGAGGAGGCGTTTATGCGGGCCAGACAGGCGACCAAGGACATGCTCGGTGAAACGGCCACCTCCCACAGCAGAATGTTGTATTTTCAAAAAACCCTGGAATATCTGGACATCAGGCCGCTGTATCTGGCCCTTGAAATGTATGAGACTTACTGGGGATTTTTTCTGGACAATATGCTCCTGTATCCCGGGGCAAGAGAGCTTTTGGAAGCTTTGCATGAGAAATATATCCGCGTGGGTGTCTGCACGGATCTGCTGGCTCATATTCAGCACAGGAAACTGCGCCGGCTGGGAATGATGGATGACGTGGATTGTATGGTGACAAGTGAGGAGGCAGGTGTGGAGAAACCGTCCCCGGGAATTTTTCAGCTCTGCCTTGAGAAGCTTCGGATTCCGGCTGAAGAAGTCTGCTTCATTGGGGACAATCTGGAGAGGGATGTGAAGGGTGCAATGGCGGCAGGCCTGCAGGCAGTCTGGTTTCACCCGGAGAGAAAAGATTGTGCGCAGGAGGAGACGGCCCAGGATGATATTGACGTTGTGTCAAACTATGAGGAGCTGTATCAACTGTTGGCAGGCCGGATTGAGGGCGGCTTATAATGTGTAAAGCTTTGTCAGACAGCCGGATTGTGTGTGGGAAAGAGAGGAATACATGAAACTTTCAATTGTAGTTCCATGTTATAATGAGGAAGAGAATATACCGCTTCTTTTGAAGCGGTTTGAGGAAGTGATAGAGCGGGATGATATGGAGGTCATTCTTGTGGACAACGGTTCCACGGATGAAAGCGCGCGGGTTCTGAGGGAGCTGGTTCCGGGTTATGCTTTTGCCAAAACGGTGTCTGTTGAGGTAAATCAGGGCTACGGCTACGGGATCTTACAGGGATTGAAGGAATGCCGGGGGGAATACATCGGCTGGACTCATGCGGATCTGCAGACAGATCCCGGGGATATCGTGCGGGCCCTGGAGCTGATTGAAAAAGAGAGAGGGCTTGTCTTCGTGAAAGGCAGCAGAAAAGGCAGGCCGCTCTTTGATGTATTTTTTACTGTGGGTATGAGTGTGTTTGAAACTTGTTATCTGCATGAGAAGCTGTATGATATCAACGCCCAGCCCAATATTTTCCCGAAGGTTTTTTATGATGAATGGCAAGAGCCGCCCCATGATTTTTCGCTGGATCTGTACGCGCTGTATATGGCCAAAAAAAAGGGATTGAAGGTATTGCGGTTTCCTGTGATTTTTCCCGAGAGAGTGCACGGCACATCGAAATGGAATACGGGGCTTGCGTCCAAGTGGAAGTTTATCAGACGGACGATAGATTTCAGCGTGAAACTGAAGAAAAGCGGGAGCCTGCAAAATTGAGAAGGGCCTGTGAGAAAAAGGCGAGGGGGAAACAATGTCTACAGAATACATAGCGCACAGAATTAACACGAAAGAAGAACTTTTAAAGCTGCCGGAGGAATACGGGGTTGAACTGGATCTGAGGGATGATCTCAACGGGCGGATTTATATCTGCCACAATCCTTTTGAGCCGGGAGAAGATTTCGAGGAATACTGTAAGGCATATCATCACGGCACCATGATCTTAAACATCAAGAGTGAGCGTATTGAACATAAGGCGCTGGAATATATGGAAAAATATCAGATCAAAAACTATTTTTTCCTGGATTCCTCTTTTCCGATGATCAAGCTGCTCACGGACATGGGCGTGAAGCAGGTGGCGCTGCGTTTCAGCGAACTGGAGGGACTGGATACCATCCGCAATATGGCGGGGCGGGCAGAGTGGGTCTGGGTGGACTGTTTTACAAAGGTGCCTATCGACAGGGAAAGTTTTGCGCAGTTAAAGGCGCTTGGCTATAAGCTCTGTTTTGTATCCCCTGAGCTGGAAGGGCAGGAGGAGAAGATTTTCGAATATAAGAAGTATATAGAGGAGCAGGGCATTATTTTTGACGCTGTGTGCACCAAGAGTTATCATATTAAGGATTGGATGCAGGTTTAGATTTCATAAGGCTTTGGCATGGAGGAAGGGATGTTTCGATTACAAAAAGAATGGCAGAAGAAGGCCGGTATGGCGGCGGCGGTTTTACTCACGCTGGCGGCGGGCCTGCTTCTATTTTACAGACACTGGCAGTTTGAGCTGCCCTTATATCCGAATGTGGATGAGCAGCTTTCGCTGGGCTGTATTTATGATCTGCTGGGCCAGCATCTCTATGCGGGAGATATCTATGTGCTCGACTTTTTCCGCTACCCTCATCTGACCTTTTACTATGCGGCAGCTGGCGCGCGCGTTTTGGGTAAATTTCTTGCCGGTGTGGACACTGTGGTGGTTTTGCGCTATGTGATCTGTGCCACGGCGCTTCTCTCAAACGCATGTATCTATTTTAGCATCAAGATTATGACGGGAAATCGCAAGTATGCGTATCTTGGCTTCCTTTTATCTGTGTTTTCCCTGTATGGCTATGCTTATCTGTATTACACGGGGCCGGACACACTCCTGTACGCAGCTGCGAATCTTATCGTGCTTCTGGGCTGTCTGATCTGGCGGGAGAGGGATGAGGAGAGGGCTGTTTATCTCTGGTACCCGATGCTTGCGGTATGTATCGGTCTCGCGATGGCGGCTAAGTATCACGGCGTTGTTTTCGGGGTATTCTGGCTGGCTCTGCATACCGGGAAAAAATACTGGAAGCGTCACAGGAACAACTATCTCTTTTTCCTGGACTGTATCGTGCTTGCGCTGACCTTTGTGCTCTGCAACTACTCGCTTTTCTTTCATTTTAAGACTTTTATCGGGGATAATCTGTACAATCTGAACCACTATGCATGGGGGCATCCCGGCATCGAACATAACCTGCCGTTTCTCGGGTATCTGGAGGCGTATGCGCTGTCTTCTTATGGGATTTTGGGCGGTCTGCTGCTTCTTTTGGGACTTGTGTATGTGATGCGGAGAAAAGAGTGGGGAGAGCTGATTATCTTTTCTCTGATGCCGCTCATTATTTTAGTGCTTTTGTCGAAGTATCGTATTGTTCTCGGCAGAAATATGTCTCTCGTGCTGCCTTTTTCTTTCCTGTTTATGAGTTACGGGCTGATGGAGATGGAGACGCTTTTGGAAAGATGGAAGAAAAAGCACGGTACGAAGGGACAGAGGAAATCTTCGGGGAAAGCAGCCAAAAGGCGTGTGGTGTGGAATATCGGCTGGACAGCGGCAGCTGTTGCGGCGGTTTTGGTATTTTGCAATGCAGTTACGGTTCTTGGAAATTACCGCTATGATCTGACTTACGATCATGCGGCGGCCTATATTGAGGAAAAGATACCTGCCGGCGCAAAGATTTACAGTACGTCCTACATGCCGGTTATAGACGAACAGAAATATGAGATTGTGGAGATCGGGGAGGATCTTTCCCTTCTGCCGGAAAAACTTACGAAAAACGAATATTTTATTGATGTGGAATACGCCACCGGGTACTTTTCCCAGAAAAAAGATTATTTATTTTTCCTGGGAGGGGATATGTACCCGGACAAAAAAGCGGCGTATGATCAGAAGACGGGAGCGTATGCAGTCATGGAAACCTGGCCCGGCATTTCCTATGGCGGAGAGTGGAAATACAGGATCGGGTATTTTGACCTGTTCACAAAGAGTCCCGATGCGTATTATGTGGGGCCGACGATTATTATTTATGGGAAATGAGCAGTCCCATACAGCAGATCAAACGAAAAGTCAGTTTACGCTTATGCGAGAAATTCCCGCAGAAGCACTTCCAATTCCTCGGCCTCAGAGGGGGTGAAAGCCGGGGAATTTTTTTTGTGCTCTGCGTTTTTTTCAAAGAGCGGCTCCTTTTCCGAGTCTGTATTTTCGCCGCAGAATCTGTCCAAAGCGCCGGATGTCTTTTTGGGCTCCCGGGCTGGATCGTCCATGCCCACCATGCGCATGTCGAGGCGGGTCTGTTCCAGACGGTTAGCCAGATGGTTTTCCAGATAATCCACCAGATTGGTGCGAAGTATGCCTGTTTTGCCGGGCAGATCAATCAGTGAGGCGGCTGCAAAATAGAGATACAGGCCGAGAAAGCTGACCAGATAAAAAGGCGCAATCATCAGAAAACTTTCCTCCTGAATGATAGCGATACAGGCGCCGATTCCGGCTACCAGCACAGAGAGCAGCGTAAGCTGTCCCGAAAGGTGCCGGAAAAAGGACACGGGAATTTTTCCGAGGCTGATCTGGTTCAAAAACTTGTCCACAAAAACGGAAACATTAGGAATGCTTTCATGGAGCTGTCTGCAGCTGGTAAATTTCAGCTTCAGCTGCTGCAGGGATTTATTTTTGGTGGCGGACATGTTTTCCGTTTCCCGGATCAGCCTGCGGTAAATCACGCCGGGCAGAATCTGGCATAAAATACTGCAAAGGAACAATGTCAGAATGACAAACATAAAATATTTATGACGAAAAAAAAGTGCAAACATGGTTACCTCCGTAATATAGAGTGCATACTTATATTATATTAGGTTTTTTTCGGGAAGAAAGATGTAAGGCGCTGACAAATTCCGCGAAAGATCGCGTGAGAAGACGGGACGCATTTTCTTGCACTATGTGGATTGATGATATATACTCTATGGTAGGTAATAAATAGCGCAGGAAAAGTAAGGAGGAAACGGATATGATTTATCAGCCAAAGGGCGTCTGCTCCAATGCGATAGACGTGGAGATGGAAGAAGGTATTATCAAATCTGTGAAATTTACAGGCGGATGCAACGGCAACACACAGGGTATTTCCAGGTTGGTTGTCGGAATGAAGGCGGAAGATGCAATCGACAGGCTGAAAGGGATTAAATGCGGCTTTAAAAGCACATCCTGCCCGGATCAGCTTGCCTGTGCACTGGAACAGATGCTAGAAAACGCGTGAAAGGCTTGGATGTTACTATGGGCAAAAAGATTGTACTGACAGGCGGCGGCACCGCCGGACATGTGACGCCGAATATGGCGCTGATTCCGAGGCTTCGGGAGTTGGAATATGACATCATATATATGGGTTCTTACGATGGGATTGAAAAGAAACTGATGGAGGACTTTGATATCCCTTACTATGGCATTGCAACGGGAAAATTCAGAAGGTATTTTGATCCGAAAAACTTTTCTGATCCGTTTCGTGTCATTAAGGGAATGCGCGAAGCCAGGAAGTATCTGAAAGAGATAAAACCCGATGTGCTCTTTTCCAAGGGCGGTTTTGTCAGTGTACCCGTGGTGCGTGCGGCGGCATCTTTGGGGATTCCCTGTATCATCCATGAGTCTGACATGACGCCTGGACTGGCCAATAAGCTCTGCATACCTGTGGCGAAAAAGGTCTGCTGCAATTTCCCGGAGACATTCGGCCAGTTACCCGCGGCAAAGGCGGTGCTGACGGGATCGCCCATCCGCAAGGAACTTGCCACCGGGAATAAGGAGGAAGGGTACAAACTGTGCGGTTTTGACAATACGAAGCCTGTCATTATGGTGGTGGGCGGAAGTCTTGGCTCTGCAGCGGTCAATCAGGCAGTCAGGGATGTCCTGCCTGAGCTTCTGAAAGATTTTCAGGTGGTGCATCTGTGCGGCAAGGAGAAGGTGGATAACCTTCTGCTCACAACACAGGGATATAAGCAGTTCGAATATGTTAAGTCTGAAATGAAGGATATTTTTGCTATGGCAGACATTGTGATCTCCCGGGCCGGCGCCAATGCGATCAGCGAGATCCTGGCGTTGAAAAAACCGAATATCCTTATTCCGCTGCCTACATCCAGCAGCAGGGGGGATCAGCTACTGAACGCGAAATCCTATGAATCCCAGGGTTTTAGTATTGTGATTGATGAGGATGATCTGACTAACAAACTGTTCCTTGAGAAAATACAGGAGCTTTATTTCAACAGATTTACCTATATTGATGCCATGAAGAAGAGCAGCCAGCGGGATGCGATAGGCACCATTATCGGGCTGATTGAGGAAACGGTAAAAGAAAAATAACAGGACAGAAGTAACAGATGTCATTGTGTACGGCGGTACACTTGTGATAGAAAGAAAAGTAAGAAAACGGCACGCAAATGTGCCTGAAAAAGGAGGACGAGATGAGCAAAGTTACGTTTGACTATTCAAAAGCAGCATCCTTTATCGGGGAGAATGAAGTGGAGTCCATGAAGAAGCTGGCTCTTGACGCAAAAGAGGTGCTTGTGAGCAAATCGGGAGCGGGCAACGACTTTCTTGGATGGATCGATCTGCCTGTGGACTATGATAAGGAGGAGTTTGCGCGGATCAAGAAGGCTGCAGAGAAGATTCAGGGCGATTCCGAAGTGCTTGTGGTAATCGGTATCGGCGGTTCCTATCTGGGCGCGCGCGCGGCGATCGAATTTTTGCGCCACAGCTTCTACAATGTGGTGGACAAGTCTGTCAGAAAAACGCCCGAGATTTATTTTGTAGGTAACTCCATCAGTTCTACCTATATTAAACATCTGGTTGACGTGATCGGTGACAGAGACTTCTCCATCAACATGATTTCCAAGTCCGGCACTACCACGGAGCCTGCGATTGCGTTCCGTGTGTTTAAGGAGATGGCGGAGAAGAAGTACGGCAAAGAGGGTGCGGCGAAGAGAATTTACGCCACCACCGACAAGGCGAGAGGATCTCTTAAGAATCTGGCGAATGAGGAAGGTTACGAGAGCTTTGTTGTTCCCGATGATGTAGGCGGGCGTTTCTCCGTGCTGACAGCGGTAGGATTACTTCCCATCGCGGTGTCCGGCGCGGATATTGACAAGCTGATGGAAGGGGCGGCAGAAGGCAGAAAGATGGCTCTGGAAGCTCCTTTTGAGGAAAACGATGCGGTAAAATATGCGGCGCTTCGCAATATCCTGCTGAGGAAAGGCAAGGTGATTGAGATTCTTGCCAACTATGAGCCGAGCGCACACTACGTTTCCGAATGGTGGAAGCAGCTTTACGGCGAGTCCGAGGGCAAGGACCAGAAAGGTATCTTCCCGGCAAGCGTAGATCTTACCACCGATCTGCATTCGATGGGACAGTTTATCCAGGACGGCTCCCGGACCATGTTTGAGACGGTTCTCAACATTGAGACAAGCAGGGAAGAGATCATCATTGGGGAGGAGCCGGTGGATCTGGACGGCCTCAACTATCTGGCGGGCAAGAATGTGGATTTCGTCAACAAGAGCGCGATGAACGGCACAATTCTGGCGCATACGGATGGACAGGTTCCGAACTTTATGATCAACGTGCCCGAAGTGAATGAGTTTTATCTGGGCGAGTTGTTCTATTTCTTTGAGTTTGCCTGCGGCGTCAGCGGATATCTTCTCGGTGTGAATCCGTTCAACCAGCCGGGTGTGGAGAGCTACAAGAAGAACATGTTTGCACTTCTCGGCAAGCCGGGGTATGAGGCGCAGAGGGAAGAGCTGCTTAAGAGACTGTAATGATATCAGGGCGCATATCTCCATGCGGGGTATGCGCCGTTTTTGATTGATTTGGCAGAGGGGGCAGGGGATTTGTTATCTGAAGGAAAAATCAAGAACACGCGGGAATTGGAGTTTGCAATTTTTTGTATAGAAAATATTGCAGAAAAATTGAAGAAAACAGCGGACCAGATATATGTGGCGCTGGCGGAAAAAAGTAATATTTTAAATGACTATATCGTGCCGGAATATGAAATGCTTCACACACAGGGCAAAGAATATATTGTGAATGATATAATTGAGGTTATGAAAGAGAGAGGTGTGGAATGATGATTCTGTACCACGGTTCTTATATGGAGATTCAGGAGCCTGATTTGAAGCATTCCAGATTAAATGTAGATTTTGGATGTGGATTTTACACGACACCTATTTATAAGCAGGCGGTGAACTGGTGTGGTAGATTTAAGCGGCGCGGTGCAGAAGGAATTGTTTCCTGCTATGACTTTGATGAAAATGCTTATGATAAATATAAAGTGATGGTGTTTGACACTTATTCAGAAGAATGGCTTGATTTCATTTTAAACTGCCGCAGCGGTAATGATACTTCCGACTATGATATGGTAATAGGCGGAGTGGCAAACGATAAGGTATTTAATACAGTAGAATTATATTTAGATCATCTGATTGATAAAGCGGAAGCTATTAACAGATTGCGATATGAACAGCCAAATTTACAGATTTGTTTTAGAACAGAAGATATTTTGAAAAACTATTTACATTTTAAGGGGAGTGAGCAGGTATGAATGCGAATCCGATTCTGCTGCAAAAGAAATATGCGCGTTTGGTTGAGCGCCTGTCTAAACGGACGGGACTTTCTCTGGATGACGCACTTTCTTTTTTCTATCATTCGGAGTGTTATCGGCTGATCAGCGAAGGGGTCTCCGACATGCATTGTATGAGTGATGAATATTTAGTGGAAGAATTGCTTTTAGAATATAATGAAAAGTAAGCTTTTTCCACCACAGGTTGCGCAAATATACAGAGAACTGTATGGAGTGCAACTCAGTGTTTTGGTAGGATGCAGATATCAAAACAAAAGGAGGAAAGAAGCATGGATTTTTCAGAAAAACTTTTAACCTTGCGCAAGGCTAAGAATCTGACACAGGAGGAACTTGCCGAAAAGCTGAATGTATCGAGGCAGTCTGTCTCCAAATGGGAGAGCGGCCAGGCGGTCCCGGAATTGGATAAGATCGTGGCGATCAGTCTGGTTTTTGACGTAACCACCGATTATCTGTTAAAGTCATCGGAGATTGATGACTTGTCTGTGAAGACGGAAATGCTGGAAAAACAGCAGGAACAGATGCTTGCCAGAGAGCAGCGGCAGCAGAAAATCAGAGAATGCGTCTTATATGGCATTGTCATTTATCTGATCTTTTTTGCCTTATATTTTCTGGGGCGCGCTCTTTTTTGGGAATACATTTTCTGGGAGTCGAAAATGTGGGGTTTTGGCATAGCGATAGCAGGGTTTTTAGCGGCTACGGCGGCGGTGGTTTTCGTGTGTGTCAGAAAACTTAAGGGTGAGAAACGGTAATATTTGTTATATGGTGGTTTCTGTAAGCTGAGGGCGTTTCCCCGTATTTGGAATGGAACGCCCTTGAAAAATAGGATGCATTGTGAAAACCTACATTTTCTGCAAGGTCTATTATCTTGTCTGAGGTTTCTATCAACTGTCTGGCAGCGATTTCAAGGCGGTAATCTATTAAATATTGTGAAAAACTTTTTCCGGCCAATTCCTTAAACAACTTCATAAAGTGGCTTGATGAAAAACCACAGACTGCGGCAGCATCTTTGACAGTAATTAGATGATTGTAGTTTGACTGCATATATAAAAGAAGGTTTTTCAGTTTGTCATAATTGTTTTTTAAAGAAAGCGCAGCGCCGCTTGCCGGCGTGCTGTACTGGTTTATATAATGCATGATGGCAAAAAGATTTGATTTTACCATCAGTTCATCTCCCGCATCGCGTTTTTTACGGTTTTCTATCAGATACATGATATGGGGACGCAGAAGACGGTTTAAATCCGTTTCCACATCGAGGTACAGGGAAGGCAGTCTGGTGTGACAGTATAAAGGTTTAAAATATTTTTCATAGCAGGCGTCATTAACCGAATAATTCAGCAGCGAGAACTGGAAAAGGATATTAAAATACGCCATCTGGGAATCCGAATATTGTTCTATGGAGTGAATCATCTGAGGGGGTATGATGATAATGTCATCTGTCTTCACAAGATAGGGATGGGATTGTATGGTAATCATGCCCTGTCCGCCTGAAATATAGATTAATTCCATTTCATCGTGCCAGTGCAGCGGGTATGAGGGAAAAAAGGCAGGAATATTTCCCTTATAGACAGTGTATGGAAAAGAAAGCTGGCCGTGTGTTTTGGCTTCCGGCGGGATTTTATGATACATTTTATGATTCTTCTTTCTCTGTTTTAAGAGTTTTGTGTTAGAAAACAAGGAATATATTACAAGAATTATATAGAAATTAAGAATATAATGCAAGTGTAACAGAATTAGAAACGGATGAAGAAGGTGATTTATCAGTGAAAAAACAAGTGTTTCAGCTGAGTGTACCGATTTTTGTGGAATCCATCATGGGTACGATTATAGGAAGCATTGACACCATTATGCTTTCTTTTTATAGTGATAATGCAGTGGCGGCGGTCAGCATAGCGAATCAGATTCTCTTTTTAATCCAGGTGCTCGCCTGTATTGTGACTACTGGCACGAGTATTTTGTGCGCCCAGTATATTGGCGCGAAAAAAGCGGAAGAGGAACAGAATGATCTGATAACAGCCTCCATACTGCTGAATGCGGGCATGGGAATTGTGCTCACAATTCTGATGTCTTTGTTTTACCCGGTGATTTTACGTTTTTTGAATCTGTCAGAGACGGTGAGAGCTTATGCTGGGGAGTATCTTCAAGTGATCAGCTGGTGTCTGTGGATTCAGTTGAGCGCCGCCGTTTTTTCTGCGATACTCAGGTCTTATGGCAGGACAAAACAATGTATGTACGTTTCTATGGGCATGAATGTCTGTAACATTGTACTGAATTATCTGCTGATTTTTGGCAGATTTGGGATGCCCGCTATGGGTATCCGGGGAGCGGCAGCTGCGACTGTATTGGGAAGGCTTCTGGGATTCCTGGTACTTGCATGGATTTTGTTTGCTATGAGGAGTAAGCAGTCAAAATGGAAGATATGCCGGGAAAAAATTGTGACAGATATGCGCAAGGTCATTACATACGGGATTCCGGCGGCCGGTGAGCAGATTTCCTATAATTTAGCCCAGTTTTTTGTGATGTTTTTTGTAACTATGTTGGGAATGAAAGCGGTTACGGCACAGTCATACATGAATACCTGTGTGCGCTTTATCTATATTTTTTCTGTGTCACTGGGGCAGGGAACGGCGATTATGATTGGATGGAGCGTGGGTGCCGGAGAGCGTCGGAAAGCAGAGCAGGAGTGCCGCTTTGCCGGAAGGTGTACCTTTGCTTTCAGTATGTTTATGATGGCAGTTATGTTTCTTTTCAGAAATCAGATGTTTTCCCTGTTTACTTCTGACCAGGAGATCCTGTCGTTAGCCGGCACTGTTTTTTTTGCCAATTTTCTGTTGGAAGCCGGGCGCAGTCAGAACCTGGTCTATGTAGCTTCCCTCCGCGCGGTGGGGGACGTAAAGTTTCCTTTTTATCTGGGTGTCATTTCTATGTGGTGTGTTGCGGTGGGAGGCAGTTATATTTTGGGAATTGTTATGCACTTGGGGCTTTTCGGAGTCTGGCTGGCACAGGGGATGGACGAGTGCCTTCGCGCTGTCGGTATGTGGATTCGTTGGAAAAAGAAAAATGCTGCAGGAATCGAGGTGGCAGAGTGATGGAAAAAATGATGCAGGTAAATGGACGGGAATTATTGATTATAAAGTTATTGAGAAAAATTGGAAAATAGCCTGGCAATAATTTCTTGACAATATAGAACCAGAGTGCTAGAATGAATAAAATTTAGAATAATTCTAATTCTAATACATAGTTGAGAAAGCGCGATATATGACGAAATATGAGGAAGAAATCTATAACATAATCACCACATCCACAGAACATCCCACCGTAGAACAGATCTACTTGAAGCTTAAGAAGAATTGTCCTAAAGTTGTTATGGCAACGGTTTATAACAATGTAAATAAACTATGGAAAGCAGGGTTGATCCGCAAAATATCTGTCGAAAATATGGCGGACAGATATGACAAGGTTATCAAACATGACCATCTGGTGTGTCAGAAGTGTGGTAAACTGACGGATATCTCGTTTAAAGATTTGTCGGCTTCTCTTCGCGAGCAGATGGGAGAAGCGTTTTTGTTTTATGATTTGAAGGTCTTTTACATATGTCCGGCGTGCCGGGAAAAGGGGTCTGATGTTTAAACAGCGAAAATTGATGTAAAGAAGGGACAGTTATGGGAATATTAATGAGACCAAAAAAGGAAAATCTGTTATTGTCAATGTCAGAGCTTGCAGAGGCGGATTACGGAAAAAAGTCTGTTGAACTGGAGCAGATGTACCGCCGCCTGCTTACAGGGCGCACCCAGTTTGAGGGAGTGATGGCGAATATTCTGGATTCTGTGATGCAGATCAGCTCACTGGATCTGTCTTTGAATCACTACTCTGAGATCTTACAAAAGGTGTCTGACAGCGTTTCCGGCGCAACGGGAGTGATCCATACGGCCTCAGATGAGGCGGCGTCCATCTCCAAAATGGTTTCCGTACAGCACGAGGAACTGACCAATACAATTATTGATATCTCCGAGGAGTCCAATCTGGTTTACCAGCGCATTGATGAGAGCCAGAAGGAGCTGACAGCAACGAAGGAACTGTCCGGCAGTACAATCACCGCATCAAAAGAGATGCAGCAGGATATGAACCAGCTTTCGGAGATTATCAGCCAGATGAATAATGTGATTGAGGGGATTAATGCCATTTCGTCACAGACAAATCTCCTCGCATTGAATGCCTCCATTGAGGCGGCAAGGGCAGGGGAAGCCGGCAAAGGGTTTGCGGTTGTCGCGGATGAGATTCGGGAACTGGCGGATGAAACCAAAAAGCTGACTGCAAGCATGGGACGTTTTGTGGCGGACATTCACAGCGCGTCAGCCAAGAGTGTCGAGAGCGTGGATAATACCATAGAATCGCTGGAAACTGTTACACACAAGATCAGCCATGTCTGGGAGTTAAATGAAGATAACCGGGAGCATGTAGAGAAAATTACCAACAATATTTCATCTCTGGCAAGTCTCAGTGAGGAGATCAGCAGTTCGATTATTGAGCTGGAGTCCCGCTCCTCGGACATCAACGAGCAGTGCAGCGTGCTCCATGAAGATACCACGAATCTGCGGGAGCATGGGAAAAGCATTAATGATATTGTCAAGCCGCTGCAAACGATTGAGGTAACGCTGGATGAGTCCGTCAAGGCTATGGGCGCTATGTCGAAGGACGCATTCTACAGACTGGAAGATGAGAATTTTGCGGAATACATTGAAAAGGCAATCAACGCACACAAAAACTGGCTGGCAAATCTGGAGCGGATTGTGAAAGAGCGGACCATCCTGCCGTTACAGGTGAACGATAAAAAATGCGGGTTCGGTCATTTCTACTATGCGGTAGATCCGACCAGGCCGGAGGTTATGAAGCTATGGAAGGAGCTGGGGGAAAAGCATAAGAAATTCCATTCCTACGGCAGACAGGTTATAGATGCATTGTTTGGGGAAGATTACAGCAAAGCGGAGAGCATTTACCGGGAGGCAAAGCAATACTCGGGGACGCTGATCAGCGATTTAGAACATATCAAAAAAATGTGTTTAAGCGATTCTGACAGAAATGCTTAAGAAGTGAAAGCGATGGCGAAGCCGGAATTGAAAATAAGTGCGCACGGACAGAGGTAACTGATCCGTGCGCTTTTTCTTGTAGGAACTATGCGTTGCGGCGTTGACAGGAATCAGATATGATAAAAATAGAACTTTTATGGACAGCAGAGGAGGCTGGAATCACTATGCGGGAACGGCAGATAAAGATATATGCATACATAGTCGGGCTGTTTCTCATAGCAGGCGGTGGAATGATACTTACCTCATGCGGAGAAAAGGGCGGGGTGAATACCGTAGCGCCGGATTGCGCGAAAGAGGGTGAAGTATCCGGCGAAGAGGTGCAGACTGCCCGGAAAGATTTATCGGAACCGGGGCATAAATGGGAAGATATCGAGGATGCGGCAGATGAGGATCAGGCATTGCAGGAGACAGAAAACAGCGCGGAAGAAGAGCCGGAAGAGGCTGTAGACATGGAAAAGTACAATGAAGAGCGGTTTTATGAATGTACGGATATGTCAGAGGCAGACCGGGAGGAAGCAAAAAGACGTTACCAGAGACTGTGTAAAGACAATATTTTCCGGGATCAGACAGCATGGCTGGTTTGGGCAGTTCTTGAGGATCTGGATCAAAACGGGCAGCAGGACATGGTGGTTATGGTAAAGAATGACGAATATAGTGATTATGGAGAGGGCTGTATTTATTTCTATATGAATGAGGATGCGCCATACTGCTTCCAGGATGAAAATTATCCGTTCTCCTTTGGGTTCCATGTAACACCCGGGGATTTTGACGGTGACGGGTATACGGAAATTGCGTTTGAATCAATCGGAACGGGAGTGGGTGGTGCGGGGGACTGGCATCCCAGAATCTTAAAATACAAAGATCATATTCTGGAGCCGATGGAATTTCCTTTCGAAGCATACGATGACTGGTATGATCCGGACTGGAGGGGAGTGCGTATCACGATCACGCAGGAAACAGAGGCGGACACTTACAGCGCATACTGCGCATATCTGGATGACACGATCGTATTTGAAGCCGGGCATTTGTGGGAGCCGGAGGGACGAAAGGAATGCGGCGGCAACTCCAGAGGATATTTCAATTTATGCCGCAGAGAGTATGAGGGAAGAGATGCGCTGGAGGTGTCGGAAATCCTTTATGGGGAAGGCGGGGTTTCGCATGGGCTGGGATTTGCAAAATTTTTGATTGTGTGGGACGAGAATGGGGACGGAGAGATTGTGAAATGGTGGGTGGAATCGTATGAAGGTGCGTGTTTCTATTGATTCATTTTATAACATTTGATATAGTATTATATATATAATATGTTATAGAAGAGGATAAGATCATGCAGAAACTGTTAAAAAAGATAAGAACACATCTGAATATGAGCCAGACCGAACTTGCGGCGTGTTTAAATGTCTCTTTCGCAACGATAAACCGTTGGGAAAACGGACGGGCCGTGCCCAATAAGCTGGCGCAGTCAAGATTGTGTGAATTGTGCAAAGAAAAGTCGGTTGCAGTTTATGATATGATTTTAGAAAAGATTGCGGAAATGGGTCAGCAGATACAGCTTGAGCCGGGCAGAATACTTTTATATCATGGTTCCAAGTTTGGAATAGAAGGCCCTATTGAGCCGAAGAGCAGGAAACAGTGTGATTTTGGCAGTGGGTTTTATATGGGGACTGACCCTGGACAGGCGCTAACCCTGATTTGTGATTTTGAGAAGTCAAAATTTTATATGGTTTCTATCAATATGGAAGAACTCGATTATTTGGATGTGCCTGCTAATATCGATTGGGCAATGCTGGTGGCATATCACAGGGGAAAAATGGAAAAGATAAAGGGTACGCCTTTTCATAGTAAGTACAGCAATATGGCGGATAAAAAGGATTTAGTCATCGGCAGTATTGCAGACGACCGTATGTTTTATGTGATTGATAATTTCTTTGTAGGAAATATTACCGATCAGGCGCTTGTCAACAGCCTTTCTGCGCTGCAGCTTGGCAGACAGTATGTGGCAGTTTCACAGAAAGGATGCGATGCCGTTCGTGTTGAAAAAGAGGTTTTTCTCTCTTATCTGGAAAGGCAGTTTGTTATGGAGATTGCCGAAAAAAACCGGGAAAAAGGGATTTCTCTTGCGAGTGATATTTGTAAAAAATATCGCCGTGAAGGTTTGTTTTTTGATGAAATACTGAATCAGGCAGGAGGGGAATGATGGACGGACTGCAGTTAAAAATGTGTGATGTGCAAGGACGGCTGTTTGAATTGTCTGCGGACAGAAAGTTTGACAGTGCTGCTTTCATTAAGTCATTTATGACATCGGCAACGGCAAAGGGGCTTGATTCCAGATACAATCGCATGCAGTGGGCAGGTGAAGAATATCTGCTCGAGGAAATAATTGCAGGTATGGACCCAGTTCTTGAGAAGGACGGAGAAATTTATACAAGGGATATTCTTTACTGGATTGGATATGTATACCGTTATTGGCATTATTACAGCGGTGAAGATAGCATAAAAATATATAAACAGGCTTCGGCGGCAACAATGAAACGGAATTACATGATGTTTCATACAATGGACCCGGCTCTTGCCATTGAAAATCTTAAGGAGATTTATCTACTCAAAAAATAGCAGAGCCGTCACAGTAAACATACCTCCCTCCACTTCAAATTCCAGACTGCCGTTGTATTTTTCCACTTTTTCCCGGACATTGCGCAGACCGATTCCGTGGTGTCCGGCGTCCGCCTTGGTGGTTGGAAAAATCCCGAACAGCTTTCGGGGCAAAACACAGGGATTCTGGATTTTAATGATGAGAAACTGATGGATTCTGCGAAGCGTCACCTGTACACGGGGCGGTGTTTTTGTCTGCCGCATAAATTTCTGGCAGGCTTCCATCGCATTGTCCAGCAAATTAAACAGAACCACGCACAGATCGTCGGATGTAATGTTACAGTCTTTCGGAAATTCTGCGTTTACGTCTATCTCAATGCCCTGCTTTTTTGCATCGAGTACGGCATGGTTCAAAATGGCATCCACGATATCTACGCCGCTCCATGTGGCATCGGACAGCTCGTTGATCGGTGCGCTGATGGAGTTGATGTACTGCGCAATTTCAGGAATTTCGTTCTTTTTTGCAAGGTGATAAATCATCTGCAGGTGATGATTCATGTCGTGGTAAAGGTGTTCATTTTTCTGATACAGGTCGGTGAGAAGATGGTAGTTTTCTTCCAATACCTGGTTTTTGCGCTCGAGAAAGCGGATTTTGTTTTTGCGTGTGTGCAGAATAAGATACACTATATTTTATCCTTCCAGTAGGTATTCAGTCGTTTTTTTAATTCTGACAGGCGGCTCTGTGAAACAGGCAGACGTGTCTGATCCGTCAGAACACAGTCAGTGTGGGAAATCCCTGTCACATGCCGTAGATTCACAATATACCCCCGATCAATAAAATAAAATTCTTCAGAATGCAGTTCATCAAACACCCCGCTCAGCGTTTTGCGGATACGTCTGCTCTGGCCGGTGGAAGCCTCCTCTTTTCTGGAAGGCGAAGCAATGTGAAAGAGGGCGTTTTTTCCGTCCTTTTCAATATATAGAATTTCCTTGTAAGGAATCCGTTCGAGGCGGTTCTGGCTGCTGATAATATAGGAATCCGTGTTCTGGATTTCCAGAAGGGAAACCGCGTCTTTCAACGCGTGGGGCAGCCGCTCTTTCAACTGATTTTTGGGAATATAGCGGAAGATGTGAAGCTCATAGGCATCCACTGCATACTTATAATGGGCGGTCACAAAGAGCATTAAGGCGTCCGGCAGGAGTTCATAAACACGTCTGGCCAGCTCCATCCCGGAAAGTCCGGGCATCTCGATGTCGAGGAGCAGAAGGTCAAACCGCTTTCCATCCTGAATGTCGTAGAAGAGGCTTTGACTGTCCGAGTATGTGGACAGGATGCAAAAGGTCTGCTGGCGCTGCATGCAGCTTTCTGTTATTTTTCTGATTTCATCTAAAAGAAGTGTTTCGTCATCACAGATTGCGATTTGCAGCATAGTCTTCTCCTAATCCCATCCATATATTATGGAGTCCTGGCAAGGCGGTATTCTTTCCCTCATTTAGTATAGATAATATCCCCGGCATATGCAATGGGAATTGAAGGACAAAACAGGCGTATTGGAGGACAATTAAAACGGATGCCTGTTTTTTGTGGTATATTATGTCTGTAGCCAATCGCAGTGTGCAGGGCAATGCCCGCAAGCCTGGAAGGTATGAAGCCTTCCGGGCTTATACTGCAAAGAGACAGACAATGTATTAGGGCGGTAAGGCTAACATACAGACAGAGAAAGAAACAGAGATTTCAGGCGGGGGAGAACGCTATGAAGGAAAACTTTTTATACCGAACATTTATATCCTGCAGATTCGCGCTCAAGGTCGGATGGAAAATCAGCAGAAAGCGGGTTATTTTGGAATTTCTGCACTGGGGATTTATATATGTGGACTGGCTGATCATCTCCTGTGTTCTGATCCGCTTTATTCTGGATATGGCAATGAAACGGACTTCCTTCGCAAAAATGATGGTGTATGTCTGGAGCGTTGTGGCGCTGGAGGCGCTGTTTAAAATATACAGCCGGTATTTTGAGACCTACGTCAAGCCGGTTACGGATGTAAAGCTGTACGATGGTATCAACAGAATGTTGTATGACAAGGCATGCCAGGTGGATATGCGATGCTTTGAGGACAGCGAATTTTATAATGAATACATGATGGCGGTCAGTCAGGCGCATGTGAAGCTGCCGGAGACTTTGGAGGGAGTGTGCCAGATACTGGCCAGATTTGCTGCGATGATCGCAGGGATGGTGATTATCTATCAGATTGACCGTCTGGCTGCGCTGTTTATTATTTTTCCGATTCTCGGAAACTTCGTTTTTTACGGCGTATTAAACAGCCGGATTTTTCGTATGGAGAGGGAGAACATCGTATTCCAGAGAATGGCGGACTATGTGAACCGAACGATTCATCTGGGCGAATATGCCAAGGAAATACGGATGACAAATGTGTTCTGTCTTCTGAAAAAGCAGTATGGCAGAGCGGTCACGGCCATTCACAGAGTGATCGGAAATTATTCTCTGGGGAATATGATTCTTTTCTGGCTGTTCCAGTATTTTACCTTTACCTTATTACAGGAGGGGGCGGTGCTCTACGCCGGATACCGGGTGTTAGTAAGCGGTACGATGGTGTTTGCCCAGATGGCGGTAATTCAGACAACCATGAACTGCAACACATGGACGCTGATCGGGTTTGCGGATTCCGTGATGGTCATTATAAAAAATGGGCTGTATCTGGAACAGACCCGTCATTTTTTGCAGTATGAGCCTGCAATCCCGGAGAACCAGGAAGGACTTATGCCGGAGCTGCCGATCCGCAGCGTGGAATTTGAGCATGTGTTTTTCGGGTATAAAGAGGGGGAGGGAGTCCTAAAAGATATTCATTTTAAGATTGAGGGAAACCAGAGTATCGCCTTGGCGGGATATAACGGCGCAGGGAAGAGTACGCTGATGAAGCTCCTGATGCGTCTCTATGACCCGGATAAAGGGCGGATTCTGGTGAATGGAGTTGATATCCGGGAATATCAGGTGAAGGCATACCGGGATTTGTTCGCCACAGCTTTTCAAAACGGGAAGATATTTGCAAATACCATTGAAGAAAATATCTTGATGGGACGGCACACGGATGCCGAAAAGGATCGGAAAACAGTGGATCGGGCGCTTAAGCTTGCGGATATGCTTGAGGAGGTGGAGCGTCAGCCTTTGCGGGAAAAGACGATTCTCACCCGCGAGTTCTCCAAGGATGGGGTGGTATTTTCAGGCGGTCAGAATCAGAAGATACTGGCAGCCAGAGCTTTCGCGAAGGACAGTCCGATCGCGGTGTTTGACGAGCCGAGTAGTGCGCTTGACCCGGTGGCGGAACACCATCTGTTTGAAAATATCAGAGAGTATGGGAAGGACAGAATTTTATTTTTTATTTCCCACAGGTTATCTTCCGTTCGGGATGCGGATGTCGTCCTTTATCTAAAAAACGGACGGATTCAGGAGAGAGGATCGCACGGTGAGCTGATGAGGCGGGACGGGGAGTACGCTTCCCTGTATCGGCTGCAGGCGGAGAATTATCTGACATAGTGAGCGGATGATACGCTGGCCGGAAATGCTCACGGCCGGCTGTTCCAGGAAAAACAGGGAAAGGAACCTATACAATAATGAAGGAAATGCTTACATGGCGGCAGACGATTGCACAGCAGTGGTTTTTGACAAAGTTTTGTTTTAAGCATGCGCCAGGATTTATGGTGTATCATCTGTTTGAGGCGGTCAAGCTGCAGGTGTCGATCTTTTTTGAATTTACTTTTGCGGTAAATTATGTCCTGACTGTGGCGGAAGAAGGAGGGGACTTTCGGAAGATTCTTGTGTGCATGGGCATTCTGATGGCGGCTATTGCGGTGTCCACGGTGACCTTTGCCATCTACAAGCACTATGTGCTTCCGAGAGGAAAACAGACACTGTACCAGGCGCTGCGGCTGGAGATTTATGAAAAGGCGAAGGAAATTGATCTTTCCTGCTATGATGACAAGGATTTCTATGAGAATTTTATTCTGGCCACGGAGGAGACGGACCGCTGCCTGGATCGGTTTCTGCTTTTTGAAACTTCTATCATTGCGCGTACAGTCGGTTTTCTGTGTACGATTGTCTTTTGCGCCTTTATCAACCCGGTGGCGCTGGTCGTCATGGCAGCAGCCTTTCCGTTCGAGCTGTTCTGTGTCGTGCAGGAAAATAAAAGGGTGGTAAAGTCGCGTTTGGAGCGGCTCCCCCATGAACAGCAGCGGGAATATGGGAACCGGGTATTCTATCTGTCCGACTATGCCGGGGAGCTTCGTCTGTATCCGCAGATGAAGGAGGAATGCCGGATGGAGTACGCGGAGGAAAACGCCAAAATAGAGTCTGTCAATAAGAAATACGGCAAATCGTTGTTCGTTTATGGCGTGTTCCGGGAAGGTATCTTAGGACGGTTTATTAAAGAAGGGGCGATCTGGACGCTACTCCTGTATCAAATGCTTGTTTTGCAGGCGCTGACCGGGGCACAGCTTGTTACGAGCCGGGGATGTATATGGCGGGCCACGAACTACATCGAGATCGTGATTGCCAGCCTGCGGACGGTGGCGGAAAATTCGGCCTATATTTATCGGATCAGGGAATTTCTTCAGATGGAGCCAACGGTTGTTTCAAGGGCGGAGAAGCCCGTGCCGGAGGGAAGCGGCAGCCTTTCGGCAGAGCATGTGGACTTTGGGTATCTTCCGGGGCAATCGGTGTTAAAGGATGTGACGTTCACGGTCAAGCCGGGACAGAAAGTTGCGCTTGTCGGTTACAACGGCTCCGGCAAGACCACGCTGGTTAAGTTATTGCTGAGGCTATACGATCCCAATGGGGGAAACATTTGTTATCATGGAAATGATATCCGGGAATATCAGGTCATGGCATATCGGCGAAGTATTGGTTCTGTGTTCCAGGATTTTAAAATATACGCGGCCACCCTCAAGGAAAATGTGCTGATGGATGTGGAAAATGGAAGCCGGGAGGAGAACTATCTGGTGGAGAAAGCGTTGTATGACGCCCATTTTACGCTGGAAAATAACCAGCTTTCCTATCAGATTGAGACGCCGCTGACAACAGAATTTGAGAAAGACGGGGTGAACCTGTCGGGCGGGGAGGCACAGAAGGCTGCCATTGCCCGCACGCTCTATCGAAAGCAGAATCTGATTATTATGGATGAACCGAGCAGCGCTCTTGATCCGCTGGCGGAATACCGGCTGAATCAGGAGCTGAATGAGATTGCAAAGGATAAGACGGTGATTTTTATTTCCCACAGGCTGTCCACGGTGCGGGACGCGGACTGTATTTATATGATGGAAAAAGGCCGGATTGTGGAATCCGGGACACACAGGGAGCTGCTTTCCAGAGACGGAAAGTATGCGGCCATGTGGAAGATTCAGGCGGGGCTGTACAGATAGCAGGAGAAATGCGAAAAGTACTTCTAAAGACGTCCCGCCATAGGACGGAGACGCAAAGTCAGCAAGCTGACTTGGAAGTACTAAGTTTCGCATAGGAGAATGCACAAAATACGGATGAGTTTGGAGGCAGATATGAAAGAAAACTTTCTATACAGAACAGTTTCATCCTGCAAATTCGTGCTGAATACAGCGTGGACAATCAGCAAAAAGCGGGTTCTTTTGGAATTTTTGTATTGGATTTTCATGTATGTGGACTGGCTGCTGGTTTCCTGTGTGCTGATCCGCTTTATTCTTGATCTGGCAATGAAGCGGGTGGCTTTTGAGAAAATGATGCTGTATGTCGGCAGCGTTGTAGCGTTGGAAGCCTTGCTTGAGCTGTTCAGCCTGTTCTTTGATGTGTACGTTAAACCGATTACGGACGTGGAGCTGTATGACGGCGTGAACAAAATGCTGTATGACAAAGCGTGTCAGGTCGATTTGCGATGCTTTGAGGACAGTGATTTTTACAACGAATATATGATGGCGGTCAGTCAGGCGCATGTGAAGCTGTCGGATATGCTGCAGGGCGTCTGTCAGGTTGTGGCGAGATTTGCCGCTATGATCGCGGCGGCAGTCATTATCTGGCAGATTGACCATTATGCCGTTCTCTTTGCCGCGTTTCCGATTGTGGGCAACTTTGTCTTTTACGGCGTCTTAAACGGCAGAATCTTCCGTATGGAAAAGGAGAACATTGTTTTTCAGAGAATGGCGGACTATGTGAACAGGACGCTTCACCTCGGCGAGTACGCGAAGGAAATTCGGATGACAAACGTTTTTCGCCTGTTGAAAAAACAGTACGATGGGGTTGTCGCTTCCATACAGAAGGTGATTGCCCGGTACTCTCTGGGAAATATCATTCTTTTCTGCATGTTCCAGTATTTTATCTTTTTGCTGCCGCAGGAGGGGGCGGTTCTCTACTCCGGCTACCGCGTATCGGTCACAGAGACGATGGTTTTTGCGGAGATGGCGGTCATTCTGACGGTTATGAATGAAAATACATGGATTTTGAACGAATTTGTGGATGCGGTGATGGTTATTGTAAAAAATGGATTGTATATCGAGCAGACGAGACACTTTCTGGAATATGTGCCCGCCATCCCGGAGGACCAGAAAGGGCTGATGCCGGAGCTTCCCATCCGCACGGTGGAGTTTGAGCATGTGTCCTTCGGCTACAAAGAGGACGGTTATGTGCTGAAGGACATTCATTTTAAGATAGAAGGAAATCAGAGTGTGGCGCTGGCAGGGTATAATGGCGCGGGGAAAAGTACCCTTGTGAAGCTGCTGATGCGGCTTTATGACCCGGCTGAGGGGCGGATTCTGGTAAACGGTATTGATATCCGGGAATATCAGGTGAAGGCGTATCGGAACCTGTTTGCCACGGCTTTCCAGAACGGGAAAATTTTTGCGGACACCGTGGAGGAGAATGTGCTGATGGGACAGCATACGACGCCGGAGGAAGACAAAAGAAGGGTGTGGCAGGCACTAAAACTGGCGGATATAAGTGAGGAGATAGAAAGCCGGGCTTTGCGGGAAAAGACAATTCTTACCCGTGAGTTTTCCAAGGAGGGCGCGGTGCTTTCCGGCGGACAGAATCAGAAGATACTGGCGGCGAGAGCTTTCGCGAAGGACAGTCCGGTTGCGGTGTTTGACGAACCGAGCAGCGCGCTCGACCCCCTTGCGGAGTACCATTTGTTTGAAAATATAAAAGAGTACGGAAAAGACAGGATTTTGTTTTTTATATCACACAGACTGTCGTCCGTGCGCGACGCGGATATCGTTTTCTATATGAAAAACGGCAGGATACGGGAGAGAGGGTCGCACCTTGAACTGATGGAGCAGAACGGGGAGTATGCTTCGCTGTATCGGCTGCAGGCGGAGAATTATTTATCATAACGGTATTCTCTGCGGTGAAATGAGATGAGGGGATAAGAATATGCGGAATATGACAAAACTCACATGGCGGCAGACGGCGGCGCAACAGTGGTATCTTACAAAATTCTGTTTCAAACAAACGCCGGGATTTATGGCATTCCATCTGTTTGAGAGCATCGAGATACAGATTTCCATTTTTATAGAGTTTGTATGGATGGTCAACTATGTGCTGACGGCTGTGGAACAGGGCGCAGGTTTTGGAAAAATTCTGACTTGTATGGGGTATTTAATCGCATTTTTCGGATTTTTCACGATTCCTTACGGACTTTACCACCACTATGCGCTTCCTAGAAATAAGCAGGTATTATATCAGGCATTCCGCATGGAAATATATGAGAAGGCAAAAGAGATTGACTTGTCCTGCTATGATGACAAAGATTTTTATGAGACATTTATTCTGGCGACGGAGGAGACGGACCGCTGCATAGACAGATATTTGAATTTTATCTATATTGCTGCGGGATCGCTGGTCAGCATATTGTGTTCGGTGTTTTTCTGTGTCTATGTCAACCCGATTGCGCTGCTTGTGGCGGTGTTTTTGCTGCCCCATGAACTGTTCTGCGCGGCACAGGAAAGCAAAAAGTCGGTGGCGGCGCGGATGGAGCGGCTGTCCTATGAGCAGAAACGGGAATATGGAAACCGTGTATTCTATCTGTCTGACTATGCCGGGGAACTGCGGCTGTATCAGCCAATGAAAAGCAAGTGCCGGGGAGATTATGAAGAATCAAACTATAATATACGTTCGGTAAATAAAAAATATGGAAGACAATTATTTATATATGGTCTGATTCACAGGGTTCTCCTGTCGCGCGTTGTGAAGGAGGGCGCGGTCTGGTTCATTCTTCTCTATCAGATGCTCGTTTCGCGTGTGCTGTCGGGAGCGCAGCTTGTCACAAGCCGTTCCTGCATATTCCGAATAGGCAATAGCACGAAATCTTTGATACACAGCTGCAAAACGGCGGCTGAAAATTCGGCCTATATTTATCGGATCAGGGAATTTCTTCAGATGGAGCCAACGGGTGTTTCAAGGGCGGAGAAGCCCGTGCCGGAGGGAAGCGGCAGCCTTTCGGCAGAGCATGTGGACTTTGGGTATCTTCCGGGGCAATCGGTGTTAAAGGATGTGACGTTCACGGTCAAGCCGGGACAGAAAGTTGCGCTTGTCGGTTACAACGGCTCCGGCAAGACCACGCTGGTTAAGTTATTGCTGAGGCTATACGATCCCAATGGGGGAAACATTTGTTATCATGGAAATGATATCCGGGAATATCAGGTCATGGCATATCGGCGAAGTATTGGTTCTGTGTTCCAGGATTTTAAAATATACGCGGCCACCCTCAAGGAAAATGTGCTGATGGATGTGGAAAATGGAAGCCGGGAGGAGAACTATCTGGTGGAGAAAGCGTTGTATGACGCCCATTTTACGCTGGAAAATAACCAGCTTTCCTATCAGATTGAGACGCCGCTGACAACAGAATTTGAGAAAGACGGGGTGAACCTGTCGGGCGGGGAGGCACAGAAGGCTGCCATTGCCCGCACGCTCTATCGAAAGCAGAATCTGATTATTATGGATGAACCGAGCAGCGCTCTTGATCCGCTGGCGGAATACCGGCTGAATCAGGAGCTGAATGAGATTGCAAAGGATAAGACGGTGATTTTTATTTCCCACAGGCTGTCCACGGTGCGGGACGCGGACTGTATTTATATGATGGAAAAAGGCCGGATTGTGGAATCCGGGACACACAGGGAGCTGCTTTCCAGAGACGGAAAGTATGCGGCCATGTGGAAGATTCAGGCGGGGCTGTATGCATGACATGGGAAAGGGTCTGACGGAGGCAGCCTGGCTGCCTAAAACCACTTCACCATTCCTTTTGCCCATGTCTTGAAAAAGAGCCAGTTTGACGACACATGTTCATCGATCATGCGGCAGGCGCTTTCATAGTCAAAGGGCTGCCTGTTGCTGATCTGTGTATAAACGCCAGTGGCCCGGGAATATCCGAGCGCGATTTTTCCGCTTGCCACATCGCCTATTGCCACCTGCGCACCGTGCGCGGAGGCGCCGAAGGCAAATTGGCCGAAAACCACAGCGCCCAGAGAAAAAATACCGAACGAAATGGCGCCCATGCTGATCACGCCCACAGAGACAGTGCCAAGAGCGATCAGTCCGAAGGCAAGATTGGCAAGGGACAGAAGGCCCAGAGAGACAAGGCCGATGGAGCATCCGCCCATTGAGGCAAGACCAATGGCAAGCCAGCCCTGCGCGACAGTGCCGATGGCGATTACGCCTTTTGCCCGATGAATGCCGGCTCCCAGATTGATGTGCACAAGGGGCAGATTCCCGATCATTTTTTTGCTCTTATATTCATAGTGGGGTCTTCGTCCGGCGCGGTATTCTCCCCGCCTGACTGTCTCTGCGCGGGGGTACGTTTCTGCCGCTGCCCGATCCATTTCTTCCGTTTCTTTCAGAAGATAATCTGTGCTGACTCCAAAAATCTGGCTGATTGCCACGATCTTATCTAACTCTGGAACCGATTGGTCCGTCTCCCATTTTGACACGGACTGCCTCGATACCCCCAGTTTCTCCCCAAAAGTTTCCTGTGAAAATCCCTGTTCTGTCCTTAATCTGAAAATCTTTTCTCCAAGCGTCATAGATGACTCCTCTTTCTTGTTTTTTATAATGTGTCCTTACAGCTAAATATGATTATAAAAAAGTCTGGAAAAAAGGCTATACAGGCCGCTTGGAAATTTGTCAACTGTTGGTTGCAGCTGCCTGTTTATGCTTGTTTTACAGTATGAGATCAATTTCTTATGCGGCAAACTTCTTATATTCTCCGATCAGCGCCGCCCGGGAATCCGTTCCATGTCCGACTAACGCTGTCCTCGCAACAGGAAGTTCCGGGCTGATAAACCCTTTCAGCAGTGTCCATACATCCGGCTGACATTTTTCCTGCTCCATCTGGCTGAACGTGCCAAGCACGATCCCGCGCACCTGTTCAAATGCCCCAAGCTGGCGTAACTGACTGAAATAGGTGAGCATCTGGGGTACCGTGCCGCCCAGCGATTCCAGAAGCAGAATCCTGTCTGCCAGCGTTGGAAAGTACGGCGTGCCTGCCAGCTTCAAAAAGCAGCGGATATTTCCGCCCACGACAATTCCTTCCATTGCATTTCCCTGCAAAAAGGTAAAGGGAAACTGAAAGAGCGTCTCATTATTTCCCAAAACAGTATTTCTAAAATTTTCCTGCTGTTCTTCGGCATGGTCGTATATCAGATTGCAGATCTGATACAGTACGGAAGACTTGCCTGTCTTTGTGTAGATGGCGTTTAACACGGTTGTCAGATCGCTGTATCCCCAAAATTTTTTATCGGTATCAGCAATCGCCCCAAAATCCAGATAGGGCAGAATCCCATTGGCAATATCTCCGCCGGAAATATCAAAAATCCCCTTGATGGCGTGATCCCTGTAAAAATCCGTCAATGCCTGCGCGCGCTCCTGGGCGCTGCCGCTCTCCACACTTCCCCGCTCGAAAATGCAGGGGGAAAACACCGGTACAAGACGCATGCCCAGAAGCAGCGATTCCAGCCGCCTTATCTTCGTTTCCTTCCGCTTTTCCCAGCCGTTAGAACAGCATACAATCCCTATCTTATCACCGGGTTTCATCTCCATTTGCATAAGAACCTCCATTTCAGGGCAATTATTTTTCTGTGTCATCTGCCGCCGGTTTCTGATCCGGGCGGCATCCCCTGCACCGGCTGC
Organism: uncultured Lachnospiraceae bacterium; assembly: GCA_910579285.1. Lineage (GTDB taxonomy): Bacteria > Bacillota > Clostridia > Lachnospirales > Lachnospiraceae > UBA3282. The sequence continues at coordinate 43,927 of CAJTTT010000021.1, forward strand.
AGTCACCGCCGCAGGAAAGGGATTTTCCCGCTTTCTTATCCTTAATCATCTGCCTTATGGCAAGCGCAGCTGCACCCGCCACAAGCATTAACACGATGAATGTTCCCATTTGCTCCGCTCCCGCTTGTTTTTCTCTTGCGCACATTATATCATAAATAATTAGGGAAAGGGAAAGGAGAAAAACATGCAAAAGATTAAAATTGGATCTCATGTGAAAATGGCGGGAAAGGAAATGTTTCTTGGATCGGTAAAGGAGGCTGCGTCTTATGGAGCCAATGTCCTGATGCTTTACACGGGGGCGCCGCAAAATACCGTAAGAAAAGAAATTGCGGCATTAAATATAGAAGCTGGATGGGAGTATGCCAGAGAAACGGGGATTGAAGAGATCGTAGTTCACGCGCCGTATATCATTAACCTTGGAAATACTGTGAAGCCTGAGACCTTTGAACTGGGCGTGACTTTTCTTGAAAAGGAGATAAAAAGAACGGCCGCCATGCGCAGCAGGATCCTGGTACTGCATCCGGGCGCTCATGTGGGAGCGGGAGAAGAAGCCGGAATGAAGCAGATCATAAAAGGTCTCAACCTCGTGCTGGATGAGAATGAGGATGATGTTTACATCGCACTGGAGACGATGGCGGGGAAGGGAAGTGAGCTGGGCGCGGCCTTCGAGGAAATAAGAGCGATTTATGACGGCGTTCACAAAAGAGACAGACTGCGCGTCTGCTTTGACACCTGTCATGTGAATGACGCAGGGTATCGTCTGGCTGAAGACTATGAAGGGGTGCTGCGGCAGTTTGACGAGGTGATCGGACTTTCGCAGATCGCCGCGATCCATGTCAATGACAGCATGAATCCTTGCGGTGCCCACAAGGACCGTCATGCCAATATTGGGAAGGGCTGTATCGGATTTGACGTTTTATGCCGGATTGTCCATGACGAAAGATTTGCGCAGGTGCCAAAAATTTTGGAGACGCCCTGGCTTTGCGAAGAGGGGAGTAAGGAGAAAACGCTTCCGCCATATAAAGAGGAGATTGCGGAACTGCTAAAAGGGTGATTTTATGCTAAAAGAACTGTCAATTTCCGGCATGAACTGCCGCTTATATCTGCCGCCCGGTTATGAGGAGGGAACGGAACATTACCCGGTGATCTATGTCAATGGGGAAATTCCGATAGAGAGAATAATGACTGTATTAGTCAATAATGGCATGCGGGCAGATTTTCTTCTTCTATCTGTCAAGCCGAAAAGCTGGAACGACGATTTCACACCGTGGACCGCCCCTGCTTTCCGGGCGGAGGAGGAAGCCCCGCAGGGCAGGGCGGACGCCTATTTGTCCTGCCTGGCAGAAGAAATAAAACCGTATATGGACGCGCATTACCGAACGAAGCCGGAGCCGGAGCATACGGCACTGTTTGGCTATTCCCTGGGCGGGCTTACGGCGGTTTATGCGCTCTACAAAACGGATGTGTTTGGTGCGGCTGCCAGTCTTTCCGGGTCACTCTGGTTTGACGGTTTCTGCACGTTTATGGAGCGTGAAAAGCCTCTTCGGACGGATTTGCGCATATACCTTTCCCTCGGGAAAAAGGAAAGCCGCAGCAAAAATCCGCGCATGAACCGGGTGGCAGCGTGTACGGAGCGGGCAGAGGAGATTCTGGCGGCACAGCTTGGGGAAACAGGCGGGAAAGTATTTTTTGAATGGAATGAGGGTGGACACTTCCACGGCATAGAGGGGCGGTTTGCGAAAGCGATTATGTGGTGGCTGGGGGGGTGAGTGTTAACATTAGAAAAAAATACCGGCGGTATTCTATAGGCCCATAAGGCAATAGGATACCGTCGATTTTTTATACCTAATGTACACATATAAAAGAACAATAGTTATTTGAAAAACGAATACAAAGAGTATAGAATAAATTGTAAAAAAATATAGTTAATTGTCAGTTATTTTTAATGCAATATTGATCCTTTGTCAAATCCCACCTTTTTCCCAATAAAGGAGTATAAATATCTATGAAACAAAAGAACGTGATTTCGGTATTGATAAAAACCGCCGCCTTTTTAGGTGTATTTTTGCTTGGCTCTGCGGCAGGAATCGTTGCCATGCGGCAGTATGCATTGTATTACGGAGTAGATGAGAATGCAGTTAATGAGGTAAATAAGTTAATTACGGACAGAGTTGCCATTGTAAATTTGGACGAAGGTGTTATGGTGCAGGATGAAAAAGTCAACTACGCTGAAAAACTTGTCATAGATTTAGATGAAAATTTCTTGTTCACGGGATTGGAGGATGCAAGACAGGGATATGCAACCGGCATTTATGCAGGATATTTGATTATTCCGGCAACTTTTTCGGAAAGTGTTGTCAGCCTGAACAGTACACCAATTCGTTCAGAGATTAGTTATGCCATTAACAATAATCTCAGAGAAGATGTGAAAGAAGAAGTTATTTATGATGTCTTAACGCTGATGGATGATATTAATGACAGTATCAGCTATATGTATCTGCATTCCGTATTGGATGATGTACATGCAGCGCAGGATGCGGCAAATACGGTTATGAATAATGATATAGAGGAGAGAGACGCTATAGATGCAGTACAGGCGAATGATCTGGTAGCACTTGTTCCTGTTACAGAGTTTACAGAGGTTGAGAATAACATTGAGCCGGTTGATGTTTCAGATTATATGGCCGCAAATATAGAGCTTACAGGGGAGATTGGCTTCAAATATACCGAATATCTGATGAAAAGTGAGGAAGAACATTTAAGGATAAATGAAGAAGCAATTGCGTTAATGGATGAAATGGCAAACATGAGCGGTATCATAGGTAACTGCAATTTCACCCAAAACGAGGAAGGCGGATCTGTTTATCAGGACGGAATGGAAGCGCTGGATGTCCTTTTTGGAGAGTATAGTAATTATCTGGAGGAGAAAGAGAGTGAATTAGAAGACAACGTACTGGCAATTTATAAAGATATTATTACATATCTGACAGAATATGACAGAGCAGTGGAAGCTTATCAGACGGAAAATGAGCAGGCATACCGAAATACGCTGGACGCGTTAGAAGAACTTTTTGAGGAATACAGCGAAGGTTGTGTGATTGTCTCGGCGGAAGAGCTACAGAATATAGAGAACAAATTGGAAGAGCAGAGTGAAATGCTGTGGATACAGCAGTGTATCATTCAGGAGCTGCAGGAGGAAGACGGGGAGGAGGAAAACGAGACGGAGCAGGAGCCGGAGCCGGAAACAGACCCTGATGATACGGAAATTGACAAGGAACCGTTGAGCGAATTGCAGGAATCCATTTTGCAGGAGCTGAATGATAATTATTACTTTTTCAGCGGCTATCTCTTAGATGAAGAGGGAGAGGTTGTCAAGGACGAAAATGAGGAGAGCGTTCTCTTAACGAGTCTGATTGAAAAATACCGAAAAGATTTGAGTGATCCGCATGTGAAAGCAGAAGTTTTAGAGAAAGAAATTGGCGAAATAGAAAGAATGGAAATCAGTGAGATCTTTGACTGCATTGATGAGAAAATTCTTGAACCAATTCAAGAGAATGTTACTGGATTTGCGGCGGAAGTCATGGCACAGTACGAGGTAGAACAGGAGCAGCTGGCAGCTTATAATGAGGCAATTATGGGTTATGATCCCTTAAAATACATTAATTATGATGAAATCCAGTCATTGACGGACCGTATGGCGGATAACGGATCCAAACTGTCAGAAGCAATTCTTGAAACAGATTTGCAGCAGATGGAATATGTAGCAGATGTTTATGAAGCCACCAGAGAAGATCTGTTTACCTTACAGGATAATATCGTGCAGGCAAAAGAGGACTCTGACAGGGCAGTGGAAGAAGGACTGCAGGAGTTAAAAGATACAAAGAACAGTAACAGTGAGCAGAATCAGCAGGTTTTATATGACTTTTCTAAACTGCTTCCCTATACACGGCTCGGCAGTTTGGAAAATGTGCAGGCCTATGAATTTATGGTCAATCCTATCAGTGCTGTCAATACAGGAGTCAAAGAAAAAGGGGAAACGGTACGGACAGATTCGGTTAGGGCAGAAAGTGATAGTGTGCATGTTGTGACAAGGAAGCAGGAGGATTACCAGAATATCAGTATACTTATCTGTTTGGTGATATGTGTGATAATTGTATCTACTACAATTAAATACCACTTTCATAAAAAACAAGAGTCCTACGAGCTTGAGTAGAGACTGGAAAGGAGGAAAAAATGGCTGAGACATTAATGCTCAATTATGAGGCGCTGGCGCAGGAAGCTACAAAGCTGCAGGCAGAGGGAGACAGCATGAATGACTCCATCGGCAAGATCACCAATGTCATCAATGGACTTCCCGATATCTGGCAGGCAGACACTGGGAGAAAATATGTAGAGCAGTATAATGAACTGCGCCCGCATCTGGAAGCGGCTGTACAGTTAATTGATGATATGGTTGCACAGATGAATCAGATCGCTGCAAACTTTCAGGACGCAGACGCCGGTATGGCAGGACAGATGTAAGGTTGACGGCAGGGTGCGGAAACGCAGCCTGCCGAAAGCATTTCAAAGAACAATCGGGAAAACGGGCAGGAATAGGAATGAAAAAGCATACGGCAAAGAGAGTAAAAATAATTGTTGCAATCGGTACATGCTGTCTTTTATTTAATATAATGACAACATATGCTGCTGAAGTTATATTTGATGCGAATGCGGTAAAGGAAAAAACGGCTTCAAAATCCTCTCTGATGGATGTAAACGGAATCTTTGTATTTCGGGATGAATTTATAGAACAGGAGCGGATTGTAAAACAAGAGCAGAAAGATGCATTAACAAAAATAGAATCGCTGGTATTGTTAAGCCCGCAGAAAGATTTTGACTGTGATATGTGGGTAAATCTGGTTTTACAGGCTGATACGGAAAAATACCTCAAGGATGTTTATAATGAAAAGCAAGGAAGTAATTTACGGTGGTGGGTCTATTGCGGTACAGCGGCTGTCTGCGTGCTGTGCATTGCTGTTTGGGTGGAGGATGCGAGGAAGAAAAAGAAGGAAGATACGAAAGGAGAGTCTGTAGAAGATGAGCGATACAGAGACATTTAAGAGCAGTCAGGCGGAGGCGGTGATTACTGCCGGAGCTATACTGGCATCGGCAATAGCAGGAGATACAAGCTTAAACATTACAATCAGCAGGACGAACTTATCAGTTGTGAATAATATCAGGGAGCTGGGGGCGCAATTGTCCTTAAGTAACGAAGAGTTTAAGCAGCTGGTTGAGGATGATTCTGACAGTATCTTGAATCTGGCTGAGTTTTTTTCTGATTTTGATACTGAAATGTCAGGGGACATGGAGATCAGATAAACCCAGGCGAGTAAGGACATGGAGGAAATACAAATGGGACTGGTATTAGATCCGGCCGAGATAAAAATAAATATGGAAATTTTACGCAGCTATCTGGAGCGCGTGATCGTGCGCTATCAAAATGTTCTGGAAAGAGTGCATGAGTATAATTCGAATGAAGATTTAGATACTAAGTCTTTTAGAAAGTCGAAGCATAAAATGGACATTTGTTACCGGCTTATTGCGGAAGGTATGATTGCAGTGCAAGAGAGTATGGCAGGAGATATTGATACACTGCTAAGCTCTATTGGAGACGAGTATCTGGATGAAGATGAGCTGATAGCACAGATAGAACGATTGAAAATGCAGTGTGCGCAATATGAAGAAAAAATAAGGTCATTGCAGTCTATGAAACCTATTTTGGGATTAGTGGGATCATCAAGAGCCCGGGGTCTGATAGAACGTTATAGAAAAAACATTGAAAATTTAAAAGAACAGATTGCAGTATTGCAGGAAAAGATAAATTTTTTACATGAAACGGAGGCTTTGACTGCTAATTTGTTCGAATCTGCCATGAGTTTGCTGACGGCAGTACATAATGCGATCACAGATGGCGGCGTTAATTTGAGGACTGAGAATGGATTTGCTGGCGGACTGACATGGTTGACTGAACTTGGGGGCGCAGAAGTAGAGGAGATAGATGAAGTGGGGGAGACAGAGGAAGTGGATGATGTTGATGGTAAAATAGATGGTGATATGGAGGGAGTTTTAGTGCTGCCGCAGCCGGGAGATACGATTACTGTTTCAAGAGGAGTAGATTCAAATGGTAAGCATATTTATGTAGATGCAGTGGTATCCCAATGGAATGCATGGTCTATAGAATATTCTATTTCAAAATGTAATTCAGAGTATTCGGATGGATTATGTTGTGAGCGTCTCAATTATGCGGTTAAGAATTATGAATGTAATAAGAATGATGATGATTTATTAATGTTTAATTTGGAGGGGTATGATGCCCCAGTATTTGCTGGTGCAATGGTGGACGGATATGCAGATATTGGAGATATAGTGAAAGTTACATTGGACGATGGTACGGATTTCAACTTTTTAATTTTAGATGTAAAGGATACAGGACATACAATCGAGGAACTAGCGGAAGACAATCAATGTCAATGTGAATGGGGACATGGCTACATATTAGGTGAACAAAAAGTACAGCTATCCGTGTGTGAATTTATTACGGCCGGAGGTTACTCTGTAAATAGTGCCATATATGCAGATAGTGGTAAATTTTTACTGAAGCGTAGTGTGGTAAGAGCTCAAATAGTTGATTCGATACCAATATGTGACTGACAAATAGAGAGTGGTAATAAGGAGAGGAGAAAGTAAAATGCACAAAAAGAGATTATTATTGTGTGTATGCATATTAAGTATTTGGTTATGCGCCTGTCAGAGAAATGTGTCAGAAATGGAATCAGCATCTCCGAAAGCAGATCAAATTGTAGAACAGAAAGGCAAATGGAAAGAGGCATATCAAAATCTGCTTCTGAATGAAGATGTCAAAAGAACAGCGCTTATCTATTTGGATGAAGACACCATACCAGAATTGTTGGTGCTGCAGAAAGGGGAGTACCGTCTGTATACGTTCGATGGTTCACAGATCATGGAGATAAGTATGCCAGATGCAGAAATCAAGGCGGAGGCGTATGCGCACAAACATGATTTGGAAAACTTTACGCGAGATTTAGCCTTTTATTGGTTTGAATATGTTCCTAATCGAGGTCTGATCCGTGTACACGGGGATGATGGGGAACGATGCGATTATTATCTGCGATATAAAAACGGTACTCTGGCGTTGGAGTATCAGACCAAGGCCGCCAACACTGTATGGCATACATATGATACACAGCAGGAAATATCCAATGAGGAGTTTCTAAGCAGGCTGTCCGATCAAGGATACGATCAGCTGATTCCCTGCGGCTTTTTATATGACAATATAGAAGATGCTCTTGAAAATATAGGAAAAATCTCAAACAGCAAGGAGGTGTTGGATGACTTTGTCAGTGGAAAAATAGATGCCCTGTGTCATGTGGAAGAGGCAACAGATATTCCAGAAGAAGGGTTTGTTATGAGAAGCTATGTGGATCTCTACATTGATTTTATAAAGGGAGATGACATGGGGTATGTACAGTATGTAGATTTTGATAATGATGGTGAAGAAGAACTGATTATGCGCGACTATATGGGAAACAGCATTTTTTTGGATGTGATCGGAAGCACTGTTTACAATGTGATGGGGGCATACGGAACTGCCGATCATGCTTATGCTGCGGAAATGGATGGGAAGAGAGTCATCGTAAGTAAAGACGTGTCACATGGAGGAAGAAAGTGCTATATCGTTAAGCAGTATGACGCCTGCGGATGTTTAGTGGATTTCTTTCGGTTATTTGCCTCCTATGATGGGAAGGACAATTACTCGGATGAAGATGAATTTGAGTATCGGGATCAACTTATAACAATGGAAGAGTTTGAGGGGATAAAGGATCGTATTAAAGATATTCCCATAAAACAATGTAATACAGTGAAAAATGATGAATTGCCTGAAGAGTTTCATTTGTTTAAAGGGAAATGGGTAATCGGCGAATATATTGGCGCTTGTTTGGAAGAACCCTATGAAGAGATGGGCGCTGAAGAAAAGACATTGCATGAAAAATGGAATTTGGAATATAGAAAAGGCTATGAAGGCTATTCTTTTGAAATTGATGTGGATTCTGTTACATATTTTATGTCACCATGTGAATTGGGATATCATTTTGATGAACATCAAGACATACTTAAGTTCCACCGCTATCCTCCAAAGTTGGAAATTGTTCCCCCGTATTTATACGCCTGGGTTCGACTAAAGGAACTGGACGAAACATTTGATATTATTTTAGATGGTAATGGAGATGCTGTATTAGTGGTAGGGGGTAGGTTTTTTGAGCTGAATAGAGATAATTGATTGATTTTTTGGAGGATATTACAAAATGACAAACTTGTGCAAAATAATCTTGGCCAGCCTGGCCGTAACTTTTGTTCTGATCGGTGCAGAGGTGGTTTTCGGTGCGAGAGAATATAGGGAGGATGCTGCCTATGACAGGGAACTTATTCCTGAAAAGACAGGATCAGAGGAGGAAGTAAAATCTGGGAACATGGAAAGCACAAGTATCCATGAAGAAGCGGAGGCAGAAGAAAAAATAGAGCCGGGCAATATCAAAACGGTGATTTCTCCGGATGGGATGTCCTGCATGCTTGCCTTGGATGAAGACGGATATGTCTGGAAATGGGAAGAGGGGAAAACAAAAGCAGACGCGGTAGTGATTGCAGAGTTGGAAGGAATTGTACAGATAGTGGATACGGGGAGCGGTTCTGTTTATGCGTTGACAGAGAAAGGAGATGTATACGCGTGGGGAATTAACAGGGGTTTGCTGATTGATCCCGAGGCAGATGAGTACAACATAGTATTCCCTAATCCGATAAAGCTTTCAAATTTATCCAATATTGTGAAAATGGAAGTGTCAAATGGACGGGCGTTTGCGGTCGACCAGAACAGCCGGCTGTTTGTATGGGGGCTGGGGCGGTATAAATATGTTACGCCAGATTATGTTCCTAGTTTAATGGATGGATATGAGGAGCAGACCGCCAATGTGGAAGAGATCTATGTGGGAACAGGAGATTTTCATTATTTTAAGAGGAAGAACGATGAAATTTTTTCTATTTTGCTGTCAGAACATCTCGCAGATGATTTATCCTATTTTATTGTACCTAATTTCGAGGGGGAGCCTGCTGTATCAGACTGGCTTAGCGATATTCGTGAGGGAAAGAGTGAGAGGATATTTGATGTACGAGTAGAGGGAGGACCACAATGTGTTTATTTATATGAAATGGGGAAAAAGGAGGATATTGACCTAATTTCGGCAGACGGCTTTACCATGTACATGTATCAGGCAGACGGTACGCTCTGGTATTGGAACAACGATATGATCACATACCATGATAAAAAGAGGGCCGGTGCTTCTGTAGAACGGCGGGATCTGGATTACAGCGGATTTTTTGAGGAGGCAGATCTTGGAGAAATATTGGATATGGGAAGTGACAGTAGGGCAGTCCCCAAAATTATCTCTATCAGCCCGGGCATCGACGGCGCATTGTTCTTGTTGGAAAACGGAGAGGTTTTTACAAGTGAGTATGTCACAACAGAAATCAAAGATGTGGAATATTTTGACAGGGGTTATAATAATCCGCTGAAAACAGCGACCAGGCATGCATATGATTTACCGTTAAAAGGGGTATCCTTTCGGAAACTGGATTTTGAAAATATCATAAACATCAGTTCAAATAAGAACAATAAGTTTTTCCTGGTAGATGAAGACGGAAATATCTTTAGTTATCAAATAGAAAATCAAACCGAGGAAAGGAGTTCACTGTATGCATACTGAACGGGAGCTGCAATTGTATAAAGAATTGGAACTCATGGATGAGGCCAGAGACCAATACATAAGAACAAAACGTCGGTTAGATCAGCTTGAGGACGATGCTTTATGGCAGAACAGACGCAGTAAAGAACTAAACGATGAGTTGTTTGAACGTTATTCGCAAGATAAGAAATTACGGCAAATATTGACAAAGGGAGAAGAATTGTTACAAAAGCAGATTATAGAGGAAAGCAGTTTTTTTGAAGAGTGTCGGGAGAATTTGCATGAAATGGAGAAAAGGGCCGAGCAGCAGATAGATGACTATCGGGAGGAAATCCAAAGAATACAAAAAGAAACTGTCAGAGAGGGAGAACGCAATGAAGATAACGATAACGATTACTATACCGCAGCGCGCCAGAAGTTTTGATATTCAAATGGAAAATACGCAGAAAATAACGGATACTTTGCAGGTACTGCAGGACAATCTTATGCTGTTTCGGCATGCGGAGAAGATCCAGACAGTCAGGGAGAAGGAAACCGGCAGGCAGATTGATACGGAGCAGACTTATGAACAGGCGTTGGTATATTCCGGCTCGGAGCTTTTAATTTACGAATAGAACAGTTATACGAAGGATAGATATTATGGAAAAAACTAGAGTAAGAAAGTTAATGAAAAAGATGACTTCTGTGATATGCGTAATAGCCATATATATGACAAACAGCGAAAGGATATATGCTAGGCAGTGGCATAGACCGCAAAGATCAGCCGAATCTGATACAGATTAAACGAATCTATAAGGATGGAAAACTTTATATTTATAGCTATAATGTTTGGTTCGGATATGCCGTAAATGATGTGATATGTGGTAGTGGTTTTTATGTCATGGATAAGGATGACTTTGAAATACGGAAGGAGATAGGGAAGGAGAAATATTATGAAAATGTGGAATAGGGCGGGTGTATTTGCAGGGATTTTACTGCTTGTTACATGTCTTTCTTCCTGCGGTAAAACAAACAACGTACAACTGGAGAACGATAGAGCAATGGAACTGCAGGAGGAAGAGATATCAGCGCAGACGGAGGCAAACGATATAGAATTGCCGGAGAAAGATAAAGTACAGAATGAGATGGTTATGGATAACAATGGACAGATCGAGGATATGGAACAGACACAGCAAAACTATACATACCGGGGAGATACTGTTTTGACTGAGGATAATATAAAAAAGACAGTGAAATCCTTTTTGCAAATAGAAAATGGCGTTCTTTTAGCCAGATTGGAAACATTGCCTTTGACGGAAAGATTTTTCAATGAGTGTATAGAGCATCTGGAGAAATTTCCTTATGTATGTGAGGAGGATCTCGATCAAGTGAGGGAATTTGAATTGAAATTCTGGGGAATTAGAGAGGATGGTAAATGTGTATGTCTTTGTGAGTTTTGTACCAGTTTCTCTCAACCGGGCGCTAAGAGCAGATGCTACTATGTAGAGATGGGTTTGGAAAATGACCAAATAGATTCTATGGAAGTAACGTTAGTAAAATCGGATTCGCCGCACTTTTAAAACAGCAGAAAAGGAGATGTACAATGGAAAACCAGGAAAATACAACAATGCAGGAGCAAATATTAGAAAAACGGATAAAGAAATCGGATTTGAAAGCAAAGGATATTTTTGCTTATGAATATCTGACGAAAAAGGCGGAAGGGCTGCTTTCGATGCAGATAGAGGAGGCGGAAGAAGATGTTGTGATGCGGTTTTCATTAGAGGGAATGCATCCCCTTACTGAACTCAAATCGGAAGAAGCGGAGTACCGCTGGCGGTTTGTGTGTAACTGGAATGCCCTCTATCTGACATGGCAGAACTATGATCTGTCTTTTGAAGAGGAAAATATATATTATGATGATAATTTTATGCCCTATATCGCTTTTCGGGATATCAGGATGCCGGAAGAAATCACAGATGAGGAGACGTTTTTGGAAAGATACCGCCAGCTTGCAGCAGGTGTTTTGAGCAAGAAGTACAGTTATCAGCAGATTGTAGAGAGCGGCATCGAGATTGTTAAGAAAGACAAAAGAGCGTCTTTTGTCCTGGAGGAGAGGAATCTTTCGGAATTTTATCTCTATGTAAAACAGAAAGCGCATGAGATCTATGAAGATAACCGGCAGAATAAGATACGATTGGACAAGAAAAAGTATCGGATTGGCAACCGTATTGTAATAGGGATTTTGGCAGTGCTGCTTGCGGCAACTGTCTACACAGGATATCAGACGTTTGTCATTCTGCCGCGCGACAAAGCAGTTATCAGAGCAAGCCGTGCATATACGGTACAGAGCTATGTGGAATGCATAGACTGCCTGAAATGGATTGAACCTGAACAGATGGATACTTATACAAAGTATATTCTTGCTGTTTCTTATGCTAAGACTGAGGCAATGGAAAAAGCGGAATTGAATAATGTATTGAACAAACTCAGTATTTATTCTAATGAAGTCGAGTTGGAATATTGGATTGCAATTGGACGGTCCGCCTATGACAGGGCAGAAAACATGGCACAGGCACTTTCGGATGATAAGCTTTTGATTTATGCCTATATGAAAGAGCTGAATTATCTGGAAGGAAACGTGACAATGGATGGGGAAGAGAAGCAGAACCGTATGGCACAGTTGAGTAATTCGATTACCGAGATCGGGAAAAAGTATACGACAGATGAGGAATAAATAAATGGTGGAAAAGCGATATTACAAACGAAATGAAAAAATGACAATCAACGGAAGAAACGGGGATATTTTGATACCGGCATTAACTGGCGAAATCCTTATAATAAAAGACGTACTTTATACAAAGGATATATCGGATGCTGTTATGGAAGAAAAAAGAGTGTATGGGGAGCAGCAGATTCAAAACGGTGACAGGCTGCGCTTTGGCGGATTTTTGCTTACCTTTTTCCAGGACTATATCATCTTGGAGGGAGAATTTGAGCAGTGTAAGTTCAGGATGCAGCCTTATCCTTACAAAGAAAACCCTTTTGAAAATTTTCCTTATTATAAAAAGTCTCCTCGGATGAATCAAAGGATCCACAGCGAGACAATAGAAGTGAAAGAGCCGCCAAGGAAAGAAGAGATGGGAAAAGGTTCATTAGTACAGATTATCGTCCCCCCTCTTTGTATGGTCGTTATCACCATTTTTATGAGCATTTTTATGAACAGAGGACTGTATGTCATTGCGAGTATCTGCATGACAGTAGTGACCTTGATATTCTCTGTTCAGCGCTTTTTCAGTGAACGAAAGGAAATCAGGAACAAGAATGCAGTCAGGGAACGGGTTTATTCGGATTATCTGGTCAAACTGCACGCCTATATTCGCAGGCAGAGGCAGAAAGAAAAGGAAGTGATGACATATCAATTTCCTTCGATAGAGAATCTGGAACATATGGTTTTGGAATATGACAGCAGATTTTATGAAAGAGGAATGGAAGACGAAGATTTTCTGCAGGTCGTACTTGGCTATCGCAGTGGTGAATCTGAAATCAAGGTTACTTATAAAGAAGATGAACTTCAGACAGAGGAAGATGAGCTGCAGAAGGAAGCGGCAGAACTGGCACAGAGTTTTGAAACAATAGACGGTATCCCGGAGACGGTTAACCTGCGCAGGGAGCATCTTGGCATTGTAGGAGAAGGAAAGCTGGTGCATAACCAGTTGAAATATCTCATGGCACAAATATGCTTTTTCCACAGTTACCATGATTTACAGATTATCTTTATCAGCAATGAACAGTTTGCAAAAGAATTTTCTTATCTGAGATGGTATCCGCATCTGCGCATTCAGGCGATCAATGTGGTGGCGGGCATTTATACAGAGAGCATCAGAGATCAGGTATTAGGCAGTATTTTACAGCTTGTCAAAGACAGAAAACAGCGGATAGAAGAAAATAGTAAGGGGATTGCATTTAGCCCGCATCTTCTGTTTGTCATAGATGAGCCGAATCTGATTGCAGATCATGCCATTATGGAATACCTGGGAACACAGTCTAAGGAGCTTGGTATTAGCATCATCTATACAACGAATCAGCTCGCGAGACTGCCGGAGAATATCAGGACAGTAAGTGTGCTGGAGAATTCAGAGACAGGGCGGCTTTTGATGGAAGAGGGTATAAGAGTCAACGAAACATTTCGATGTGTTGACATGAGCAATATCCGTATAGAACAGATGAGCCGAAAAACTGGGGCGGTAAAACATGAAAAGGGAAAAATTTCCCGTATTCCAGAGGGAATCACCTTCTTTGAAATGTATCAGATCGAAAGGCCGGAACAGCTGGATGTGGTGAAGCGGTGGGATGTACACGAAGCGCACAAGTCTCTTGCAGTTCCGCTCGGCGTCAGGGAGCAGGACAATTATGTGGAGCTGAACCTGCACGAGAAAGCGCATGGTCCTCACGGACTGGTGGCGGGAACAACAGGTTCTGGTAAGTCAGAGATTGTACAAAGCTACATTTTATCTCTTGCGGTGAACTTTCATCCCTATGAAGTGGGATTTTTGTTGATTGATTATAAGGGCGGCGGTATGGCGAACTTATTCAGAAACCTTCCGCACCTTTTAGGAACCATAACAAATCTGGACGGCGCGGAAAGCTACCGGGCTATGGTTTCTATCAAAAGTGAACTTGCCAGGAGACAAAGGATTTTCAATGAATATAATGTCAACCATATCAACGGCTACCACCAGTTATATAAGCTGGGAAAATCGAAGGAGCCGATTCCGCATCTTTTTCTCATCAGTGATGAGTTTGCGGAGTTAAAAAAGGAGCAGCCGGAATTTATGACAGAATTGGTCTCTGCGGCAAGAATTGGACGAAGCCTCGGCATTCATCTGATTCTTGCAACGCAGAAACCGTCCGGCGTGGTGGATGAACAGATATGGACAAACTCGAAGTTTAAACTCTGTCTGAAAGTACAGAATGAATCTGACAGCCGTGAGATGTTAAAAACGCCGGATGCGGCAGCAATCACGCAGCCAGGGCGCGCTTATTTGCAGGTGGGTAATAACGAGATTTATGAGCTGTTCCAGTCAGCTTTCAGCGGAGAACCGTACAGTGAGGACGAGAATGAGGAAGAGGAGAGGGATGTAAGAGTCTGGCTGGTAAATGAGTTGGGACAGGGGCAGCTTGTCAATAAAGACTTGAGCGGCAGTATGGAAAGCAACAGAATCCGCAAGACGCAGCTGGATGTAGTGGTGGAGTATGTTGCGTCCGCTTTTCGGAAGTTATCCCTGCCGGGAATCAAAAGTCCGTGGCTTCCACCCCTCGGAACGCTCATGGTATCGCCGCATTTAAGGGAAATACAGGATTCCGCAGATTTTACGGAGCTGGATTTATGTGTACCGCTTGGTATGGAGGATATTCCAAGCGAGCAGAGACAGGAAGAATATGTGATAGATTTTCTGCATGGCGGGCATGTGATCTATTTTGCATCCACGGGTTATGGAAAAACGGTCTTTCTGGAGACGCTGCTTTTAAGCCTGTGCGCCCGCAACAGTGTCAGGAACTTTAACGCATATATTCTCGACTTCGGAAATAATGCGTTAATTCCTACGAAAATGCTGCCGCATGTAGCGGATTATATTACATATGATGATGTGGAAAAACAACAGAAGCTGATCCGGCTTCTGCTGGATGAAATTAAAGTACGGAAACAGCTGATGGCGGATGCTATGGCACAGAACTTCGATATCTACAATCAGACGGCGGATCAAAAGCTACGGGCAATTCTGCTCGTTTTAGATAATTACGATGTCGTAAAAGAACTGGGAATTGATGAGAATATTTTTGTACAGCTTGCCAGAGATGGCGCAAATCTCGGGATTTATATGGCTGTGACAGCGTCCAGAAGTAGTGTTGTGAAATATGCTCTGATGAACCAGATTAAGACGAAGATAGCAGGCTATAACTTTGAGCCTATGGAGTCACGCAACATCGTAGGAAGAAGTGAGTACGAACTGCCGGAAGTAAAAGGACGCACCCTGGTCAAAAGTGACTCCGTTAATCTGATGCAGGTATATTCACCCGTGGATTTCCTGAACGGACCGGAATATAACCGAAATCTGCAGGCCATGATTCGGAGCATTACCGATCAGAGCAGCGAGGAAGCGGCGAAAGGCATTGCGGTTCTGCCCGGACAATTCAGTATGGCCATGATGCCCGAGTATGACGCAGGCGCTCAGGCAGATATCTGGCTTGGACTGGAGAAACAGCAGGTAGTGAAATACGGTATTTCCACTTCCGATACGCCGTTCCTGATTGTGGGGCCTGTCAGAAGCGGTAAGAGCAATGCCGGAAAGATTATCTTACAGCAGATGAAAAACTTTGAGAAAGTATATCTTTTTGATGCCGGGGATTTTGAATATCAAGACTTTGCAGGCAGGGAGAATGTAGATTATATAACAGATGGGGAAGCTCTTTCGGAATGTATGGAAGAACTGTCGGATCTGACAGAGGACAGAAAAAATGATTTCCGGGAGAGAAAAGGCAGGATGAGTGCGGCGGAGTTTTACCGTACATTGGAAAAGTATTGTATTTTCATAAATGCGCCCGAAGCGTTTGGAGAATTGATCAAAGACAGCAGCGATGTCATATCGGCAATGCTGAAAGCGGCGGAGACAGGAATTCTAATCGTTATGGTGGGGCAAAGTTCACGTCTGCCGGTGAGAAATGAGACGGCAAAACTGGTGAAAGCAGCGGAGAATGGGCTGATTCTTGGAGAATTTGGCATTAATACCTCTTTTCCTGCATTGCGTGGTAAAGATTTACCTGGTGTATTGGAGGATGGATTGTTGTATAAGAAGGGGGAGGCAGTGATGCTGCGGATACCGAGAGGGTAGTAAACCTGATAGAGACAAAGGAGAGAAAATATGGGATTGTTTGGCGGTGGCTCCGAAGCGCGAAAGAAAGCAAAAATGTATGCAAAGCTGGAGAAAAACCTGGGTAAAAAGCTAGATGATGTCAATATGCATTATACCGATGCGGAAACAGGTTTGAATCAAATACATAATTCTTTGGCAGATGGACCAGGAGAAGCGGAAGGAAAGATTATAACAGATTTTATCAGCAAAGAAGGCGTCTGGAGCAGCGAGTATAGGAAAATTCTTATGGCGATGCAGAATGCGAAAATAGTTTTGTCAACCAGAAAAACAGAAGCAGCATCGTTGAAAACCTACTGGGAGATGCGGGCGGAGCTGGAAGAAGCGAGGGGAGAGAACGAAAATGTCTGAATTTAAAGGAACAGCCGATGCAATCAGCGCTATCAAAAAAACCCTGGATATCATCCAGACAACATTAGAAGATACCCTTACGAGAGCGGAGGAAGTGCAAAGGTCATTGAATGACGAAACCGTATGGGCAGGAGAGGCGCAGCTTGTAGGGGCAGCGTTTCTGGATCTGGTCGTGCAGTATCACGGGAAGCTTGCGCCTGCGGAGGAAGGGCCGGTGAGTCAGGCGAGTAAATCCCTGCAGGAGTATCTGGATGCGGATGATATTTTTTATGAAAACTGGCAGGACTATGTGGATCTGATGGGAATCGGGTAAGGAGGAAGACGATGCTGTTTACAAATAATGAAATTGTTTTTCTGACAAGTGTCTCTAAGGGAACCCGTCCTTTCGGCATCCACTACCAGATGCCGGCAAAAGAGGAAAGGGAAGCGTTCATTGAAGAGGCGATGCAGTCACTGATCAAAAAAGGAATCTTGAATGAGGAGCGGAAGCTGACGAAAGAGGGGGCGGCCATCGTCCGTTTCTTTGAGCTGTACCGAAATTGCCGCAGGCATGTCACGATCAACAGGGTCAAGGCTGCGATCATGGAAAACGGGAAACTCATAACTGTATGTAAGGATACAGACTGTTATGAGATGTGTTGTACAGACAGTGCAGCCTTAATGCTTTCACTCTTAAAACAGTCAGAATACCTGTGCCGTGGAGAAGAAAAGGCAGAGCGAGGCAAATGGTGCGGTGTCATGCCGCAGGAATGGCAGCAGACTATGAGAGAGATGGAAGGCTGTATTCCGATATGCGAATATGAAAATGCCAGACTGAAGGGAAGAATGCTGTTTTACTGGAAAGGCGGGGAGGGTTATCTGTTAAATCTTGAGCGGATGCGGGTAAGGCGTTTGTCGCCATCTTATATGCGCAGACAGTTATACATGATACTGGGAGGAAAAGAAAATGAGTAAGGAAGCGGATGGGAAGGGACAAAAGACGGTTTGTAATCACGAGGCGATGATGGAAGCCTTTACGGAACTGTCAAATATACAGACGGCCCTGTTTGGAGCTTATGAGCAGGCGGCGGCTCTTTCAGCGGATTTCTCGGAAAGCTATGAAGGAGAGGCAAAGGAAGAGGTGATGATCTTTTTAAATAATCTGCCAATACATCTCTACAAGCTGACTCTTTTTTATGGGAAAATGGCGCAGTATGTTTATGTTACAAAAATGTCATTTAAGACTAGCGACCAGACTATGGCGGACAAACTGGGGGATTAGCAGATGGAGACAAAGAGAGTAACAGAGGATTTTGCGGACCGCAGTATCATATCACCGTGGACACCTTTTGATATAGCCTATATAATGGAAGAAATAGAGAAGATTTTCGAGGATTGTGATGAGGAACTCGCAAAGGCTCAGATGTCACCGCTGGGTTATGAGAAACAGCCGATAGATACGATGATAGAACATATGGCGATCCTGATCACCTATGTATTTGACGCTTATCAGCAGTGCTGCAGCGAGCTGGATCATCCACTGTATGTGGGATTCAAGAACGGAGCCACAGAGACTCTCAGCAATATTGTTCTTGAAGACATTACCACAGACAATACCTTTGAAATGCAGAAATATGTAGAGGTCTATGATGCAAACGGTCACTATTATACGAGCGAATGTAAGCCGGTACTGACCATGAAGGACTTTCTTGGTCTGAATGCAGTGATGCCGGAAGAGGGAGCATTTGTAATAGAGAATGTGGAGA
>CAJTTT010000022.1:0-31435 GCA_910579285.1 uncultured Lachnospiraceae bacterium
ACTATAGATGGAAAAGACTACAAGATAGACTTGTTGTTCTTTCATAGAAAATTGAAAAGGCTTGTTGTTGTGGAATTAAAAATTGGAGAATTTGAACCAGAGTATAAAGCACAGGTAGAACTTTATCTGCGTTGGCTTAACAAATATGAGCGGATGGAAAACGAAGAAGCGCCAATTGCATTAATATTATGTGCAGAAAAGTCAGATGAAGTAATTGAATTACTTGAATTGGATAAGGGAGATATCAGGGTAGCTCAATATTTGACAGCTATGCCGCCAAAGAAAGAACTTGAAGAAAAGCTGCGTTTGGCAATTCAAAGAGCAAAAATACAATTAGAGCAGCGAATAGAATAAAAGTCGCTACATGTAGCAATTTTTTAAATCGATTTGCGGAGGAAAACATGGGTATAACAGCTACCACGGAAAAGCAGTTTGAATCAGACATTGAGGCTTTTCTTATATCAACTGAAGGTGGATATACAAAGGGAAACGGAACATACAATCCGAAGCTGGGTTTATATCCAGATAAACTGATTTCTTTTATCCAGCGTACCCAACCGAGGGAGTGGGCGGCATTTGAACGGCAAAATGACATAGACCCAGTGCGTAAATTCTGTGTTGTTTTTAATAATGCCTGTGATATGGACGGAGTGCTGCATGTTTTGCGAAACGGATTCAAGCATAGGGGTACTACCTTTAAAGTTTGTTATTTTAAACCCGAATCTGCATTGAACGATACAGCAGGGATTCAGTATGCGGAAAATGAAATGGAATGCTATAGACAATGGTATTACTCTGCTGATACCAAAAAGTCAGTGGATATGGTGCTTGTGATAAATGGTATTCCGGTGTTTGCTTTTGAATTAAAAAACCAGTACACAGGGCAGAATGTAGATAATGCCAAAACTCAATGGATGTATGACAGAGATCCACGAGAAGTATGTTTTCAATTTAATAAAAGAATTTTGGCATATTTCTGTGTAGACCATACAGAAGTCTGGATGACAACGAGACTGGCAGGAAAAGACACTTATTTTTTACCCTTCAATCAAGGCTCTAATGGAGCCGGTTCGGACGGTGGTGCGGGGAATCCCCCAAATCCAAACGGATATCCAACAGCATACCTTTGGGAAAATGTATTTCAGAAAGATAGTATGTTGGATATTATCCAGAAGTTTATCAATTTGCAGAAAAAGAAAACATTGATATTTCCACGTTACCATCAGTTAGATGTAGTTCGGAAACTTATTGCAGATGTACGGATAAATGGAGCCGGGAAAAATTACCTGATTCAGCATAGCGCAGGTTCCGGTAAGTCTAACTCTATTGCGTGGACAGCATACCGCCTTGCATCACTTTTTGATGGAAACAACAAACCGATATTTTCAAGTGTGATCGTTGTGACAGACCGTACGGTATTAGATGCGCAGCTTCAGGAGACAATTTCAGGATTTGACCATAAGTTAGGTGCCATAGAAACCATAGGAGAAGATAAAAATTCTCAGGATTTGAAAAATGCAATCAATGACGGTGTGCGTATTATTGTTACGACTCTGCAAAAGTTTCCAGTGATTTACACGGAAGTTGATAGGGCAAATGGAAGATGTTTTGCTGTAATTGTGGATGAGGCACATTCTTCTCAGACAGGCAGTTCGGCGCTTAAATTAAAGACTGCGCTGGCAGATACAGAAGAAGCCCTAAGAGAGTATGCGGAGCGAGAAGGGTTAGCGGAGGAAGAAATTGATTCGGAGGACAGGCTTGTAAAAGAAATGATTGCCCAAGGCAAACATAAGAATTTATCCTTTTTTGCCTTTACTGCAACGCCAAAGGCGACCACGCTGGAAATGTTTGGGCAGGAACAGGAGGATGGATCGTTTCATCCGTTCCATGTATATAGCATGAGACAGGCGATTGAGGAGAAATTTATTTTGGATGTCCTTCAAAATTATATGACCTATAATACCTGTTTCCGAATTGCAAAAACTATGACAGATAATCCTGACGTTCCGTCCAGCAGGGCGGCAAAGGTCATCCGTAAATATCAAGAGTTGCATCCTTATAATATCAGTCAGAAATCACAGATTATTGTGGAAACGTTCAGAGATACCACAAGGTATAAGATTGATGGCAAAGGAAAGATGATGGTGATTACATCATCCAGACTGGCTGCCGTCCGTTATTACCACGAAATCAAACGATACATTGAGGAAAAGAAATATGATGATGTGGATATTTTGGTGGCGTTTTCCGGTGCGATTGATGATAAGGGAGAGGAATATACGGAATCAAAGCTGAATGTACGCAAAGATGGTTCTCATATCTCGGAGAATCAGACTAAGGCAGAGTTCCATGACAATTTTAATGTGCTGATTGTAGCGGAGAAGTATCAGACAGGATTTGATGAGCCGCTTTTACATACGATGATTGTGGACAAGAAGTTAAAGAATGTGAAAGCAGTACAGACATTATCCCGATTGAACCGCACCTGCGAGGGCAAGACAGATACTTTTGTATTAGATTTTGTAAATAAGGCGGAGGATATTAGGGATGCATTTCAGCCATTCTATCAGGAAACATTCTTGCAGGAAGAAGTAAACGCAGACTTATTGTATCAGACACAGAGAGAATTGCGGGCGTATGGTATTTACTCGGATGAGGATATGAAAGCTTTTACAGACGAGTATTACAAAAAAGGCAGGCAGGACGATAGGGCAATGGGGCGGATGAGCAGTATTTTACTTCCTGTTTCCAATCGTTATAACAAAAAGACTCAAAACGAAAGATACCAATTCCGTAGACAGGTGCGGAATTTGATTAAATGGTATAGTTACATCTCTCAGATATTGAGAATGTTTGATAAAGAGTTACAGAAGGAGTATGTGTTCTGCTCTTATGTGATTGGGTTATTACCGAAAGATCCTGTAGAATTGATTGATTTGGAGGGTAAGCTGAAACTGGAATATTATAAGCTGCAAAAGACGTTTCAGGGTGAAATTGCTTTGGATGAAGCAAAGCCTGTATATGTTCCGGCGAAGCACAAAGGCGTCAATGGAATGGATGAAAAAACACCTTTGGATGAGGTAATTGCGAAGATTAATGAAAAGTTCAAAGGCAATTTTACGGAGGGAGATAAAGTTATTCTGTCAGCACTCCGGGATAAGCTGCTTTCTGATAAGAAGTTGAAAAAGATGGCGCAGTCTTCTGACCCGCAGATATTTGTGGAAAGTATTTTCCCCAAAGCGTTTGGTGTGGCAGCACAGGACGGGTATATAGAAGCGCAGGAATCGTATCAGAGTTTGTTTGAGGATACGGCTAAATATAATGCGATTATGAGTGCGTTGGCGGAGGTGGTGTATCGGGAGATGCGGAAGAAGGACAGAAAGGCTTTGGATGGGATGGGTGCTTATACATATGAGATGCCGCAGAATTTGTCTATGGTCGCGGAGGCGCCGGTACGGTATGGAGAAGGTAATGGGGATACATTTTGCAACTACGCATTCGTGGAGAACAGTACATATGAAAAGTAAGATATATTATCTGACGGTTCCGCTGTTGGCGGCGCTGGCCATGTTTCTGTCCATCTGGGGGCCGGAGGCATTGGCGGAGTATAAGGATCAGGTGATTCTGGACAGGCCTCATACAGAAAGTGTGGAAAACGCCGGGGAGGGATACCGCTACCAGATGAACAGCAATGAAAAGCTCTATATTCTGTCATGTTGTCTGAGCAGCCAGACGTTTCCCGAGAGCGAGACGAGCGCCATAGCGCATGAGGCGGATGCGGAAGTGGCGTATCAGGAGCTGGAAGGAGCCTACGCCTTTGTGGTAAACCGCAGGGGACCGTCCGGCAGGGAGATCACGGACGAACAGATCTATGCCACATGCAATGAGGGGCTTGCACTGCTTAAGGAAAAGGGAATCCTGCCGGAGCAGGTGAGGGAGGTGGACGCATCCTCCTACGATGTGACGCTCTACTCGGCGATTGATGTGCTGGAGCCGCGCAACAATGTGGCCATCTGGAAGATGACCCTCTCCAATTCCCAGAAAAACGCGGATAAGGCGAACAGGCTGATGGATGCCTGTATTGATGCGGATGACGGAAAAATATATGAGTTTTATGTGAGGACACCGCTCCTGTGGGAGGACATCGACGCAGATGAGCTGGTGGCGGAATGGGCGGCGTATATGGGACTCGGCGAACCGTTGCCCTATGAGTCGGACAACCCGCTTTTAGAGACGACACCCTATTTCCGCAAATATGTCTTCGCGGGCATGGGAAGCGGACAGACGGTGGTGACGCTTGGGTTTTACGAGGGGATTAACGAGCTTTTTCTGAAAGTGTCCCGATGATGCAACTTTGATGCAAATATGATGGCTATTTGATGCAACTTAGATGAAATTCTGATGCAGCCGGCCGGTATACTCGAATAAAAGTACAGTATACGAGAGAGGAGCATCAGAAATGTACGGAGAGTCATCGTTTACATGGGAATATGTCTGCGGCTATGAGACGAGGGAGCAGAGAAAAAGGCGGCTGTTCAGGAGGATATATGGGCTGGGCGTTTCCGTGTGCATAGTTTGTCTGGCGGCAATGACAGCCGCGCGTCTTACCGCGGCGGGCGGCATCCGGCTGCTTGCGGAAAAGTTCTGGAGTGCGGAGGAGACAATGGCGGTGGACCGGCCTTTGGACGAGGGAATGAGAGAGGTGATCCGGGCGCAGGAAGCCGTTCTTTCCATCGCCATGACAGCGGCGCCGGCGGCGATTGTAAGCGGGGACGAGAGCGGGCCGGTGACGGTGCATATTCCGACGGTCTATCTGGATCCGGGACATGGCGGCGCGGATGAGGGCTGTGCCAGAGACAGCGTTCGGGAAAAAGATCTGAATCTTGCCATTGCGCTGCTTGTGAGGGATCAGTTGAAGGAACAGGGATACCGCGTGATCATGTCCCGGGAGACGGACGTTTATATTGCGAAGGAAGCGCGGGTGGAGGAGGCGAATCTGTCGGGAGCAGATATCTATGTCAGCATTCATCAGAACGCCACGGAGGAGGGCGACGGCGTGAACGGGATGGAAGTGTGGTACACCGAGGACGACGTTCGGCCGGACAGCAGGAGACTGGCGCTGCTGATCAGACAGCAGACCTTAAAGAGCACAAGCGCCGTAGAGCGGGAACTGCGAAGCGATGCGGACTTTTATGTGACGGGGAACACTTCCATGCCCGCCTGTCTCATTGAGACGGGATTTCTCTCCAACAGGGCGGAGCGCAGGAAACTCAGTCTGGCGGAATACCAGCAGCAGATTGCAGACGGCATCGTGCAGGGAATCGCCTACTATTTTCATCCCAAAACCATGTACCTGACCTTTGATGACGGTCCTTCCGTGGAAAATACCAGAAAGGTGCTCGACATCCTGCAGGAAAGGAACATCAAGGCCACTTTTTTTCTGGTGGGAGAGAATGTGAGAAGACATCCGGAGATGGCCCGCCAGATCGTGGCGGAGGGACACACCATCGGGATTCACTGCGATAACCATGATTACGATGCCTTATACGAGAGTGTGGACAGTTATGTGGCGGATTTTGAAAAGGCAAGGCAGACCGTGTATGAAGTGACAGGGGTGGAGACAAACCTGTTCCGCTTTCCGGGCGGCAGCGTCAACGCCTACAATCAGAAAACGGGTAAGGCTATCATTCGTGAGATGACGGACAGGGGTTACATATATTATGACTGGAATGCCAGCCTTGAGGACGCGGTCATCAATCCGGATCCGAAGCAGTTGATAGAAAACGGCGTATCGACCACACTTGGACGAAAGAAGGTTGTTCTGCTGGCCCATGATGTGGTCGGCAGCACAGGGCTTTGTCTGGAGGAGCTGCTGGACAAGCTGCCAGAATATGAGATGAAACCGCTCAGTGAGGAGGTGGAACCGATCTGTTTCTGACAGGGGCGAAGATTCCACTTGACAATCCTGCCTTTCAATGCCAAAATGATAGACAGCTATTATTAGGAAGAGACGTTGAGGAAGACAGTAGCTGGTTTTTGAAAGTCGCAGCGAGCCGGTGAGGGTGTAAGACCGGTACGAGTAGAGGATCAGGGAAGATCACTTCTGAGTTTCAGACTGAACTTTTGCCGCATATGCGGCCGCGCGGAGGGCAGAGGCTGAATGGCCCGGCTGGAATCTCTTTCGGAGAACGCGCAGTGCAGGCGGTGGAATAGTAGGCTCTGACGGCGCCCCGCCGTTATCGGGAACCGTATAGCCATCCACGATGGCGGTACGTCGTAACAGGTGGTATCACGAGATTTTGCCCTCGTCCTTTTACGGGACGGGGGCTTTTATTTGCGCGAATAAGCAGAGCAGGAAGTCCCGCGAAACAGACACCGTGCCTGCACGAGGGGATGCTTTGAGGGGCTTACGGCGAGCAACGCGAGTGAGGGATGCGAAGCATCTCGAACTGCTTATATGCGCGTAAATCCAGGATTAAGAAAGGAAGGACACTATGTATCAGAAAGTTGACGCAAACCTGAATTTTGTGGACAGAGAAAAAGAAGTATGTCTCTTCTGGAAAGACAATCATATTTTCCAAAAGAGTATGGACTCCCGCAAGGACGGTCCCACCTACACATTTTATGACGGGCCGCCGACGGCCAATGGCAAGCCCCATATCGGACATGTCCTGACGCGTGTCATCAAGGACATGATCCCAAGATACCGCACCATGAAGGGGTATATGGTGCCCCGTAAGGCAGGATGGGACACCCACGGACTGCCGGTGGAGCTGGAAGTGGAAAAACTGCTTGGCCTGGACGGAAAGGAGCAGATCGAGGAGTACGGCCTTGACCCGTTTATCAGCAAGTGCAAGGAATCTGTCTGGAAGTACAAGGGCATGTGGGAGGATTTCTCCGGCACGGTCGGCTTCTGGGCGGATATGGACGATCCTTATGTGACGTATCACGATAACTTTATTGAATCCGAGTGGTGGGCGCTCAAGCAGATCTGGGACAAAAAACTGCTGTACAAGGGGTTTAAGATCGTGCCCTACTGCCCGCGCTGCGGCACACCCCTGTCATCCCACGAGGTGGCCCAGGGCTATAAGGCAGTGAAGGAACGCTCCGCCATCGCCCGGTTTAAGGTGGTGGGCGAGGATGCCTATTTCCTGGCATGGACAACCACGCCCTGGACACTGCCCTCCAATGTGGCTCTCTGCGTGAACCCTGTGGAGACTTATGTGAAAGTGAAAGCGGCGGACGGTTATACCTACTATATGGCACAGGCGCTTTTGGATACGGTACTCGGCAAGCTGGCCACGGACGATGCGCCCGCTTATGAAGTGCTGGAGACTTATGTGGGCACAGACCTGGAATACAAGGAGTATGAGCCGCTTTTTGCCTGCGCGGGCGAGGAGGCTTCCAGGCAGAAGAAGAAAGCCCACTATGTGACGTGCGACAGCTATGTTACCATGACGGACGGTACCGGCATCGTACACATTGCGCCGGCTTTTGGTGAAGATGATGCCCAGGTTGGCCGGAAATATGATCTGCCTTTCGTGCAGTTCGTGGACGGCAAGGGCAGCATGACCGAGGAGACGCCCTACGCGGGTCTGTTTGTGAAGAAGGCTGACCCGGAAGTGATCAAGGATCTGGATAAAGAAGGCAAACTTTTTGACGCGCCCAAGTTCGAGCATGACTATCCGTTCTGCTGGCGCTGCGACACGCCTCTGATCTACTATGCGCGTGAGTCCTGGTTTATTAAGATGACTGCGGTGCGCGATGATCTGGTGCGGAATAATAAGACGGTGAACTGGATTCCCGAGTCCATCGGTGAGGGACGTTTCGGCAACTGGCTGGAGAATATTCAGGACTGGGGCATCTCGCGTAACCGTTACTGGGGTACACCCTTAAATGTGTGGGAGTGTGAAGGCTGCGGCCACATGGATGCCATCGGTTCCAGAGAGGAACTGGAGAAGATGAGCGGCAATGCGGCAGCAAAGACCGTGGAGCTGCACAGACCTTACATTGATGAGATCACCTGTACATGCCCGGAGTGCGGAGGAACCATGAAGCGTGTGCCGGAGGTGATCGACTGCTGGTTTGACTCCGGGGCCATGCCTTTTGCGCAGCACCACTATCCGTTTGAGAATAAGGAGCTTTTCGACAGCCAGTTCCCGGCGCAGTTTATCTCCGAGGCGGTGGATCAGACCCGCGGCTGGTTCTACTCCCTGATGGCGGAGTCCACGCTCCTGTTTAACAAAGCCCCTTTTGAGAATGTGATCGTGCTTGGGCATGTGCAGGATGAGAACGGCCAGAAGATGAGCAAGAGCAAGGGCAATTCAGTAGATCCTTTCGAGGCCCTTGAAACTTACGGCGCGGATGCGATCCGCTGGTATTTCTATATCAATTCGGCTCCCTGGCTGCCCAACCGTTTCCACGGCAAGGCGGTGCAGGAGGGACAGCGCAAATTCCTTGGCACTTTGTGGAATACTTATGCTTTCTTTGTGCTGTATGCGAATATCGACAGTTTTGACGCAACGAAGTACAGTCTGGAATATGACAAACTTCCCGTGATGGACAAGTGGCTGCTCTCCAAACTGAACACAGCCATCAAGGAAGTGGACGATCATCTGAACCATTACAGAATCCCCGAGGCGGCGAGGGTGTTAGATAACTTTGTGGATGAGATGAGCAACTGGTATGTGAGAAGAAGCCGTGAGCGGTTCTGGGCGAAGGGCATGGAGCAGGATAAGATTAACGCGTATATGACCCTCTACACGGCTCTTGTGGACATCTGCAAGTGCGCTGCGCCCATGATTCCTTTTATGACGGAGGAAATTTACCGCAATCTGGTGTGCAGCATCGACAAAGATGCGACGGAGAGCATTCACCTGTGTGATTTCCCGACGGCGGACAAGAGCATGATCGACCAGAAACTGGAAGAATCCATGCAGGAGGTATTAAAGATCGTTGTCATGGGCCGGGCGGCCCGCAACACGGCCAACATCAAGAACCGCCAGCCCATCGGCACCATGTATGTGAAAGCGGAAACCGTTCTTGACGAGTTCTATCAGGATATCATCAGGGACGAATTAAATGTAAAGCAGATCATATTCTCCGACGATGTATCAGCGTTTACGACTTACAGCTTCAAGCCCCAGCTTAAGACGGTCGGTCCGAAGTACGGCAGACAGCTCGGCGGCATCAAGGCGTATCTGTCCGCAGTGGACGGCAGTGCGGCGATGGAGACTTTGAAATCACAGGGGGCGTTGAAATTTGACGTGGACGGTGTGGAAGTTTCTCTTGCCGAGGAGGATCTGTTGATCGACATGGCGCAGAAGGACGGTTTTGTGGCGGAGGCTGACAATATAGTGAGCGTAGTGCTTGACACGAACCTGTCGGAAGAGCTGATCGAGGAGGGCTTTGTGTACGAGATCATCAGCAAGATCCAGACCATGAGAAAGGATGCGGGTTTTGAGGTGATGGACCACATCAGAGTCTCCCTGAACGGCAATGAGAAAGTGGCGCAGATCGCCGCGAAGAATGAAGCCATGATCGCCGGTAAGGTGCTGGCGGAGAGCATCGGCACGGGAGAGGAGCTGGCGGTTTCTAAAGAGTGGAATGTCAACGGGGAGACCGTGACGATAGCCGTTCAAAAGATATAAATGATGAGGCGCACAGTGCAGAAGTATAAAACCATGAAGTTTTCTGGACGGAAACGGTAAATTTAAATCTTTATATAGTCAAACGGAAAAATACAGGCTATAATGGAAATGAATGTAAACAAACCTAATCTGACAGCAGGGTTAACGAGGAGGAGAGAGATGATTAAAAAGGCACCTACGACAACTTTTGATACAGAGCTTTTTAAGAGAAGCGTCCTTTACAATGTAAAAACCCTTTACAGAAAGACGCTGGAGGAAGCGACTGACCAGCAGATCTTTCAGGCGGTTTCCTATGCGGTCAAGGACGCCATTGTGGATCAGTGGTTAAAGTCCCAGAAAGAGTTCGAGAGACAGGACCCGAAAATGGTTTATTATCTGTCTATGGAATTTCTGATGGGCAGGGCGCTTGGCAACAATATGATCAATCTGCAGGCATACAAAGCCTTTTCACAGGCGCTCGAGGAGCTTGGCATCGACATCAACGTGGTGGAGGATCAGGAGCCTGACGCAGCGCTGGGCAACGGCGGTCTGGGACGTCTGGCAGCCTGCTTTCTGGACTCTCTGGCAACGCTCGGCTATGAAGCTTACGGCTGCGGCATTCGGTATCGCTATGGCATGTTCAAGCAGGAAATCCGTGACGGCTATCAGGTGGAGGTGCCGGATAACTGGCTCAAAGACGGCAATCCTTTTGAACTTCGCAGACCCGAGTACGCAAAGGAAGTTCGTTTCGGCGGTTATGTGAACGTGTATGTGGATGAGAACGGCAGAAGCAACTTTAAACAGGAGGGATATCAGGCGGTTACGGCGGTTCCCTATGACCTGCCGGTTGTCGGTTACGGCAGCGGTGTTGTCAATACGCTTCGGATCTGGGATGCAGAGCCGGTGAACTGTTTCCAGCTCGACTCCTTTGACAAGGGCGATTACCAGAAAGCGGTGGAGCAGGAAAATCTCGCGAGAAATATTGTGGAGGTACTCTACCCTAACGACAACCACTATGCGGGCAAGGAGCTCCGCTTAAAACAGCAGTATTTCTTCATCTCTGCGTCGGTGCAGACG
This sequence comes from uncultured Lachnospiraceae bacterium, assembly GCA_910579285.1. GTDB lineage: Bacteria > Bacillota > Clostridia > Lachnospirales > Lachnospiraceae > UBA3282. The sequence goes on from CAJTTT010000022.1 coordinate 10,707, forward strand.
GCAGTGGCGAAGTATATGAGAAACCATGACGACATCAGGAAGTTCCATGAGAAGGTGACCTTCCAGTTAAATGATACCCATCCCACCGTTGCGGTTGCGGAGCTGATGCGTATTCTGATGGACGAACATTATCTGACATGGGACGAGGCGTGGGAGGTAACGACCAAGACATGCGCGTACACGAACCACACGATTATGTCTGAGGCGTTGGAGAAATGGCCCATCGAACTGTTCTCCAGGCTCCTTCCCAGAGTGTATCAGATCGTGGAGGAGATCAACCGCCGCTTTATCGCGAGAATTGAGCAGATGTATCCCGGGAACCATGAGAAAGTCAGAAAAATGGCGATCATCTATGACGGACAGGTGAAAATGGCGCATCTGGCGATCGCTGCAGGCTACTCCGTGAACGGTGTGGCAAGATTACATACGGAAATCCTGAAAAATCAGGAGCTGAAGGATTTCTATGAGATGATGCCTGAGAAGTTCAACAACAAGACAAACGGCATCACCCAGAGAAGATTCCTGCTGCACGCGAACCCGCTGCTGGCGGACTGGGTGACCGCGCATGTGGGCAATGACTGGATCACGGACCTGCCGAAGATCAACAAACTGAAAATCTATGCTGACGATGAGAAAGCGCAGCAGGAGTTTATGAATATCAAGTACCAGAACAAAGTGCGTCTGGCTGAGTACATCATGGAGCACAACGGCATCGAGGTAGATCCCCGTTCCATCTTTGACGTACAGGTAAAACGTCTGCACGAGTATAAGCGTCAGCTTTTGAACATCCTCCATGTGATGTATCTCTACAATGAGCTGAAAGAGCACCCGGATATGGATTTCTATCCCAGAACGTTCATTTTCGGTGCGAAGGCGGCAGCAGGCTACAAGAACGCAAAGCTTACCATCAAACTGATCAATTCCGTGGCGGATGTGGTGAACAACGATCCTGCCATCAACGGAAAGATCAAAGTTGTGTTTATCGAGAACTACCGTGTGTCCAACGCGGAGCTTATCTTCGCGGCGGCGGATGTGTCTGAGCAGATTTCCACGGCCAGCAAGGAGGCATCCGGCACAGGAAACATGAAGTTTATGTTAAACGGCGCGCTGACCATCGGTACGATGGATGGTGCGAACGTGGAAATAGTGGAGGAAGTGGGCGAGGAGAATGCATTCATTTTCGGCCTGTCCTCCGATGAAGTGATCCGCTACGAGAATTACGGCGGTTATCATCCTACAGATATTTTCAACAATGACTCTGACGTGAGAAAGGTGCTGATGCAGCTGATCAACGGTACTTATGCGCCCGGGGATCCGGATCTGTTCCGCTCCCTGTACAACTCTCTGTTAAATACGCAGAGCACCGCAAAGGCGGACACCTATTTTATCCTGAAGGATTTCAAAGCTTACGCTGAGGCACAGAAAAAGGTGGAAGCTGCTTACCGGGATGAAAAGGGATGGGCGAAGAGCGCCATTTTAAACGTGGCCTGCTCCGGCAAGTTTACTTCCGACAGAACCATTCAGGAGTATGTGGATGATATCTGGAAGCTGGATAAGGTTGTGATCCCGAAGGAGCCTGTGACGACAGCAGTTTCCGCGGGGAAAAGAATTGAGAAATAAATAAATATCAGCGAATGGAGAGCCTCCTTTGTCATGTGCGAAGGAGGCTTTACTCGATTTTGCGGCAGGTATATGCTATGATAAAAGGGACGGAAAACGGAGAGGAGCGGTATACTTATGGATAAAAAACTGGCATTTCAGATACTGGGACTTTCAGAGACGAAGGAAGAAGGAATCATCAGACAGGGATACCTTACGCTGTTAAAGGATACGAACCCGGAGGACGACCCGGAGAGTTTTAAGCGTCTGCGGGAGGCCTATGAGGAGGCGCTCCGCTTCGCCAGACAGCGTGAGGAGGAGATGGAGGAGGAACAGCCGGAGGATGAGATCGGGCTGTGGATGCAGCGCGTGCGGAAGATTTACCGGGATATTCTTTCCCGCAGGGAGGCGGACAACTGGAAGGAACTGTTTGACGATTCGGTCTGCGGCGGCTTGGACACCTTCCTTGAGGCGAGAGGACAGCTTCTCGGTTTCCTTTCCGGGCATGCCCTGCTGCCCCAAACGGTCTGGGTGCTGATTGACCAGGTATTTCATGTGCGGGACGATTTCGATGCGCTGAAAGAGGAATTTCATGTGAATTTCTTAAAGCATATTGAGTACCATGTCAACACGGAGGATTTTCTCGACTACAGTCTGTTCGAGGTACAGGACGGGTATACGCCGGAGGGAGACGAGGAAGCGGATACCTATATCCGGGAATTTTTTCAGATAAAAAATCAGTTGGAGAACGATGAGAGGGAGGGTGTTTCGCAAAGCCTTTCGGATATGAAAAGGCACGGTATTTATCATCCCTATGAGGACGTGGAGCGACTGCGTCTGTATATCCGCAGGGAGGAGAGCGAAAAAGGACAGGAGCTGGCGGAGAAGCTGATGGAGCGGTATCCGAAGGACGGCTATGTGCGGGTCTGGACGGGAAAAATCTTTTATGATACGGGAGATGAGGAAAGAGGCCTGGCGCAGTGGGAGGAAGTGCTCTCCGAAGAACCCGATTATTATATGGCCAAATATTTTGCCATGCACTGTCTGGCAGACCGCAAAGACTGGTATCGGGCCGGAAAGTATGTGAATGAGCTGATAAAAGTGAACAGACGCGATGAGGAGCTTCTGGAGCGGCAGAAGGAGATCGACAACGAACTGGTTCCAGCTCTGCGGGAGGCCCTTTCCAAGGGGGAACCCTACGAGGATCTTTCGGGAAAGGAACTGCGGGCGTTTCTTGGATGGCGGCTGTTTGACCTGGAGCAGTATGAGGACATTCTTACCCTTCTTTCTGAGGATGCGGAACTGGAGTCCGAGGCGGAGGGGCTTGAGCTGAAGGCGTGGAGCCTTTACCGGCTGGAGCGGTATGAGGATGCCATACCTGTGTATCAGGCGCACTTGAAATGCTTGGAACAGAGCGATATGGATGAGGAGAAGAAGGTGTCAAAAACGTCACAGAGCCACCGGCTTCTCGGCGTCTGCTATTTCTGCACCAAGAGAAGGGAAGAGGGAGAGCGGGAGACGAAAACGGCCATTGAGATGGAGCCGGATGGGAGAACCCGCAATGACTGTAAGTATTATCTGGCGGACAGGTACCTTTCGTTTAAGGAGTACGAGCGGGCGACAGAGATGTGTGACGAGATCCTTCTGGAGGATGACGGGTTTTATCCGGCTTATCTGGTCAGGCAGGAGGCCTGTTACCATATGCGCAGGGCCCAGCAGGTGGTGGACGATTATTACCGGGCAATAGAAATTTATGCAGGCTTTGACAGACCGTACCTCTACGCAACCATGATTTTTTATGATCACAGCCAGTATAAGGACGCGCTGGGAGTCATAGAGAGAGCCAGGGAAAATAAGGTGGAATTTTCTAAAAAGCTGCGTTTTCAGGAGGCGAAGATTCTGCGGATGCTTTCTGAGGATGCAGAGAGCAGGAAGCGGCCTTTGGAAATACTGGATGCGCTGCTTGCGGAGTCAGCGGAAGAAGAGAGGGCGGCTGAGAAACTGGAGGAGGAGAAAGATACCATAGACCGGGCCGAGCTTGTTTTTGAGAAGGGGCTTTTGTTTGAAGGGGAAGAAGAGCTTGACACGGCGATCGGCCTTGTACGGGAGGCAGTCAGACTGGACCCGGAGGAGTCCTATTATGTGCTTGTGCTTGGCAACCTCCTGCGCGATGCGGAGCAGTTCGACAAGGCGTTTGAACAGTATAAGAAGGTGGAGGAGGTCTACCATCATACGGAGTTTTATTTCGGAATGGGTGTCTGCTGTCAGATCGCGGCGCAGTGGCGGCAGGCGGTACACTACTTTGTAAAGGCGGTGGAGCAGGACGAAACTTACCGGGACACGAATTTAAGGCTTTACCGATGCTATGAAAAACTGTACGACATGGAGTATAAGAAGGCTGATTATGACGCGGCGCTTCGCTATATCAATAAGCAGATGGAGATTACTGAAAACCGGGGATATCGTCTCTGGGACAGGGGAAATCTGTATGTGAGCGCAATGGAGACCGCGCTTGCTGTGGCGGACTATGAGGAGGCCCTTGCAGTCGGAACCGTCCCGGAGGAGGAACGGTATATCCTCTGGGAGAATATCGGCGTTGCCTATAAAAATGACAGGCAGTTTGCAAAGGGCTATGAGGCTTACCGGCAGGCGGTGGAGACCATGAAGGAAAAGGACATGTCGGTCAAGGCATACCGGGGTATGGCGGATTGCTGCCGGGGTCTGGGAGATTACGAGAAGGCCATCGCCTGCTGCAGAGAGGGGCTGGCAGTTTTCCCGGCGGATGCGGATCTGTGGGATGCGCTGGACGACTGCTATCGGGATATGGGACGCCCGGAGGAAGCGCTGCGTGTGGAGGAAGAAAGGCGGAAACAGGCCGGTGACACAAAGGAGTATTATGGCGATGTGTCCTATGCTCTGCTCGCTATGGGCAAAGTGCAGGAAGGCCTGGCCATTTTTGATGAGATGAAAAAATCCTGGCTTGGGCGCGCAGCGAACAAAGAGGAGCTGGCGGAACTGTACCGGGAATGGGCGGATCATCTGACGGAGGCGTGCTATTTTGCGGAAGGGGCAAAAAAATATCAGGATGCGGCGGCGCTGTACGGGGAGAACTGGGAGAGAAAATTCCAGATGGAATGGCGCACGGGAGCATGCTATTATATGATAGGGGAGCGCGAGAAAGCAGAGCGCCATGCGAAAAAAGCGCTCGACTGTCTTGCAAAAAGAAATATTGAGCCGGAAGATTACAGGTTTTCTCCCCAATATGCGCCTCTGCACAGCGGGTGGCTTGCCTGGTGCGATCTGATGCTTGGAGAAAAGGAGAAGGCGAAGCAGGCGTTTGAAAATATGGAACAGCAAAGGCCGTGCCCTGGCTGCGAGTACAAAAAATGCTATGAGGCTTCTTTCTGGCTTGGCTGCTACTATTACTGTGAAGGGGAACTTGAGAGGGCGGCTGCGCTGTTTGAGGAGACGCTGAGAAGAGACATAAAAATGACGGAGGCGGGATTCCTGTTGGAGATCATACGCAGCAAAGATGGCGGAAAGACGAAGGATGCAGGGCAGAAACAGGGGCTTGTGGCGCGCTTGTTTCACAGGAAAGGGAATCCTGTGAAATAAGAAGGCAAAAAAACGGAAAAATAGTAAGAGCGTAGGGATATCACAGATAGAAAAGTAAGTCTGAGCAGGCAGATGCTCTGACAGGGAGGAAAAAATGATTATCGGAATTGACTTGGGAACGACCAACAGTCTGGCGGCTTATTTCACGGAGGAAGGGCCGCAGATCATACCGAACCGGCTTGGAAAGCGGCTGACGCCCTCCGTGGTGAGCATGGATGAAGAAGAACAGATTTATGTGGGTGACCTGGCGGTGGAGCGGGGACTTCTCTATCCGGGCAGTGCGGCTTCTGTATTCAAGCGGGATATGGGGAGCGGTCGAAAATTTCATTTACTGCATAAGACATTTACGGCGGAAGAGCTCTCCTCCTTTGTTCTCCGTGCGCTGAAGGAAGATGCGGAGAGTTTTCTGGGAGAGCCTGTGGAGGAGGCTGTCATCAGTGTGCCGGCCTATTTCAATGATGAGAGGCGGCGTGCCACAAGAAGGGCCGGAGAGCTGGCGGGGCTTAAGGTGGAGCGGATTATCAGCGAGCCCACGGCGGCGGCGATCGCCTACGGCCTGTATCAGAGCCAGGGGCACATGCGGTTTCTGGTGTTCGATCTGGGCGGGGGTACCTTCGATGTTTCTGTATTGGAGCGGATCGACAGCATTCTGGAGGTACGCGCCGTGGCGGGAGACAATTTCCTCGGCGGCGAGGATTTCACGAATGTGCTGGAGGAGATATTCTTCGAGAAATACCCGCAGTTTGACAGGCTCTCCCTGGATGCAAAGACGCTGCGGCATATCCACAAGCAGGCGGACAAATGTAAGGTCGGCTTCTCGGAGGGGAAGACTTCTGTTATGGAATGTAAAATCGGGGAGGAGGTATTTTCCCTCACCGTAGAACTTTCTGCCTATGAGACTGCCTGTGAGGAACTGCTTGAAAAGATCAGACAGCCTGTGCGGCGCAGCCTCTCGGACGCGCATATCCGTCTGGCCGATATCGACAAGGTGGTGCTGGTGGGCGGGGCTACCAAAAGTCCCGTGATCCGGCGGTTTGTGAGTAAACTGTTTCGGGTGATTCCTGATACCAATATCAATCCCGATGAGGCGGTAGCGCTTGGCGCGGCCATTCAGGGCGCCATGAAGGAGCGGAAAGAGGCGATTAAAGAGGTCATTCTCACGGATGTCTGCCCCTTTACACTCGGCACGGAGGTGGTCAGGGAGTGGGAGAAGGGATATTTTGAGAACGGTGTATTCTGTCCCATTATCGAGAGGAATACAATCATTCCGGCGAGCCGCACGGAACGGCTCTACACGGTGCGGGATGACCAGACAAAGATCCGGGTCAATGTGCTGCAGGGAGAGAGCCGCTTTGCGCGCAATAACCTTTCCCTGGGTGAGCTGAATATCGAGGTGCCTTCCGCGGCGGCGGGGGAGGAGGCCGTGGATGTGACCTACACTTATGATATCAATTCCATTCTGGAGGTGGAAGTGAAGGTAGTGTCCACAGGGAAGAAGGAGAAACAGGTTTTCGGCGGTAAAAACGCGGATATGACCCCGGAGGAGATTGCTTCGCGCTTTGAGACGCTGTCCTATTTAAAGATCCATCCGAGAGACAGGGAGGAGAACAAGTATCTGCTCACACTGGGGGAGCGGATGTATGAGGAAAGCCTGGGTGACAAAAGATATCTCATATCCCAGGAGCTTCATAAGTACGAGCAGGCGCTTAATTCCTATGAGCCGGGCACAATCGAGCGGGCGAAAGAGGCGTTCCGTGAGTTTTTGAAGGAACTGGAAGAGTTTTAGAAGACATTAGTATACAATAGGTGTCGAGATTGTACAAATAACATAATCAACGCAGACGCGCTTGCGCTCCGTTCCAAACGCAGCGGTGCTAAGCTCGAAAAAACCTCGCTAAGTACCGGCGCTTTCCAAGGGTCTGCTTATAATTATGTTATTTGCACAATTAAGAAGATATCGTGATTTGCAATTGTCTGAAATTGATTACGAGGAGGGGACGATGGAACGGGTGCTTTTGGTGGGTGCAAACTTAAATGACGGGGAAGATTATCTCACTTCTTTAGAGGAACTTGGGGCATTGGCCGAGGCCTGTGATATGGAAGTGGCGGGCGTGACTTCCCAGACCCTTGAGACGGTGCACAAGGCGTTTTATATCGGCACAGGCAAGGTGGACGAGGTAAAAGGGCTGGCGCAGAATCTGGGTGCAGATGTCATCATTTTTGACAATTCCCTCTCGCCGATGCAGATGCGGAACCTGCAGGAGCGGCTGGAGAAACCGATTCTGGACAGGAGTGCGCTGATTCTGGATATCTTTGCGAGAAGGGCCAGATCCCGGGAGGCCAAACTGCAGGTGGAAGTGGCAAGACTGCAGTACATGCTGCCCAGACTTGTGGGGCTGCATGCGGCGCTCTCCCGTCAGGGCGGCGCAAGCGGTTCCATGAGCAGCAGAGGCGCCGGGGAAAAAAAGCTGGAACTGGACAGGCGTGCGCTGGAAAAGCGGCTGACAGAGCTTCGGCGGGAACTGAAGGAAGTGGGAAATGAGCGGGAAACCCAGAGAAAACGCCGCGTGAAGTCGGGACTTCCCAGGGTGGCTCTGGTAGGCTATACCAACGCGGGAAAATCCACGCTGTTGAACGCCATGCTTGATCTTTACGGCGCGGATGAGGGGGAGGCGCAGGAGGAGAAGCGTGTCTTTGAGAAGGACATGCTCTTTGCCACGCTGGACACGACCGTGCGAAAGATTGCGCCCCCGGAGCATCATGCGTTCCTGCTTTCAGATACGGTTGGCTTTATCCACAAACTGCCGCATAATCTGGTGGAGGCTTTTCAGTCTACGCTGGAGGAGGCGAAAGAGGCGGATCTTCTCATACAGGTGGTGGATTACAGCGATGAGCATTATAAGGAGCAGATCGCCGTCACCAATCAGACGTTAAAGAAACTGCAGGCGGACGGCGTTCCCATGCTTTATATCTATAATAAATCGGATCTGGTTTCCCCGGATGCGCTGCCGGGACTCTCAGGGGTGGAGGAAGCGCGGCTTGCAAAATATCTGCCTGTAACGACGGAGGACGCCATATATCTGTCCGCCAAAAAGCGGATCGGAATGGAGGAGCTGGTCTGCCTGATCGAGGAAAAGCTTGCCGGCGGATATAGGGAGTGTACGCTTCTGATTCCTTACACGGACGGCAGGGCAGTGTCTTATCTGAATGAAAATGCGGTGGTCTTTGAGACGGAGTACGCGGCGGACGGCGTGCGGATGCGGGTCAACTGTAAGAAGGAGGACTACGGGTATTATATGAAGTATCTGGAAGGGTGATTTCTGGCAGCGGCAAGGATGGTTCTGCAAAGAAGGCAGAGGGAAAAGTAGTCTGGCATGGAGCAGGCAAAAACGGTTATTGGGAAGTGTGTTGCACATGTGGGTCATATCCTTTATAATAATTTAGATAGTTATAAACAGAGAATTATGGAAAGATTTACACAGACATGGAGGAACCGGGATGATTCAATTGACACAGGGCGGCGCATATCTGCTGAACGGGACGGAGATCGTGCCTGACAGCGCGGATGCGGCGGCGCAGATTAAAAATAAGACAGGACAGGAAATTTCCAGCAGTGAGGCGGCGAAGAATACGATTGCATACGGTATTCTGGAATCTCACAATACCTCCGGCAATATGGAGAAATTAAAGATCAAATTTGACAAACTGACATCTCACGACATTACTTTCGTGGGGATTATCCAGACGGCGAGAGCTTCGGGGCTTACCAGATTTCCCATCCCCTATGTGCTCACCAACTGCCACAATTCCCTGTGCGCGGTGGGCGGCACGATCAACGAGGATGACCACATGTTCGGCCTTACCTGTGCCAAGCGGTACGGCGGTGTCTATGTGCCGCCCCACCAGGCGGTGATCCATCAGTATGCGAGAGAAATGCTCGCGGGCGGCGGCCGGATGATTCTTGGTTCCGATTCCCATACAAGATATGGCGCGCTCGGCACGATGGCAATGGGCGAGGGGGGGCCGGAGCTTGTAAAGCAGCTCCTGTCCCAGACTTACGATATCAACATGCCCGGTGTGGTGGGCGTGTACCTGACGGGCGAGCCCGTGAAAGGCGTTGGTCCCCAGGACGTGGCGCTGGCCATCATCGGAGCGGTGTTCGGTAACGGTTATGTGAAAAATAAGGTGATGGAGTTTGTCGGGCCGGGCGTGTCGGCGCTGAGTGCAGATTTCCGTATCGGCATCGACGTGATGACCACGGAGACGACCTGCCTGTCTTCCATCTGGCGGACAGATGACGAGATAAAGGACTTTTATGACATCCACGGCAGGAAAGAGGAATACAGGGAGTTAAATCCGGGAGCGGTGGCGTACTATGATGGCATGATTACCGTGGATCTGTCGAAGATCCGTCCCATGATCGCCATGCCTTTCCATCCGAGCAACACTTACACCATCGACGAAGTAAACGCAAATCTGAAAGATGTGCTCCACGATGTGGAGGAGCGGGCCAAGGTCAGTCTGGACGGTGCGGTGCCTTATTCCCTGCAGAATAAGGTGGTGGACGGTAAGTTCATGGTGGACCAGGGCATCATTGCCGGCTGTGCGGGCGGCGGGTTTGAGAACATCTGTGCGGCAGCGGACATCCTGCGGGGTTCCTACACAGGTGCGGACGGCTTTACTTTGAGCGTGTATCCGGCTTCCATGCCCGTGTACATGGAGCTGATTAAAAACGGCTGCGCGGCGGCGATCTTGGAGACGGGAGCAGTATTAAAAACCGCTTTCTGCGGTCCTTGTTTCGGCGCGGGAGACACACCTGCCAACAATGCGTTCAGCATCCGGCATTCCACCAGAAACTTCCCCAACAGGGAGGGATCCAAGCTGCAGAACGGCCAGATTTCATCTGTGGCGCTCATGGACGCCAGATCGATTGCAGCCACGGCGGCCAACAGGGGCGTGCTTACGCCGGCCACCGAGTTTGACGGAGAAATCGGAAAATATAAATATCACTTTGACGCCAATATTTACAAGAACCGCGTCTTTGATTCCAAAGGTGTGGCGGATGAGAGCGTGGAAATCCAGTTTGGACCGAACATCAAGGACTGGCCTGCTATGGGAGCGCTGCCAGAGAATCTGGTGCTCCGGGTTGTGTCCGAGATCCATGATCCTGTTACCACAACGGACGAGCTGATTCCTTCCGGGGAAACTTCCTCTTACCGTTCCAACCCGCTTGGGCTTGCGGAGTTTACGCTTTCCAGAAAGGATCCAGAGTATGTGGGAAGGGCCAAGGACATCCAGAGGGCGGAGAAAGCAAGAATGCAGGGAGAACATCCATGCCAGGCACATCCCGATGTGAAGCCGGTGATGGAAGCGGTAAAGAAAACGTTTGCAGATGCGTCCCATGAAAATACCGGGTTCGGTTCCACGATCTTCGCAGTGAAACCGGGCGATGGTTCCGCCAGAGAGCAGGCGGCAAGCTGTCAGAAGGTGCTTGGCGGCTGGGCTAATATCGCCAACGAGTACGCTACCAAGCGCTATCGTTCCAACCTGATCAACTGGGGAATGCTGCCGTTTCTGATTGAAGCGGGAGAGCTGCCTTTCGGGAATCTGGATTATCTGTTTTTCCCGGGAATCCGCAAGGCGGTGGAGGAGAAGGCAGATACCGTTGAGGCGTACCGCGTATGTGTGGAGGAAGGAACGCTGCAGCCGTTTACTCTGACGCTGGGAGAATTGACGGACGAGGAAAGGCAGATCATTTTAAAAGGCTGTCTCATCAACTATAACCGTGTAAATGAAACTGACTGATTTGGGTTAAAAGTATTGGGGAACTATGCATAATGGGGGAAAAAAGGAGAAGGAGGGCTTCGTGCGCCCTCTTGTCTCCAGTTTGACGGTTCTGCTTGCGGTGGCGGCGCTCATCTATGCGGCGGTACAAAGCGGAACACAACAGAATAATGCTGCGCGGCAGAGTGTGCCGGTGGAGGGGCCTTCCGCAGAGGCCCTGGCCAACGTTGCCCTGCCGGAGCTGGAGCCGGAAAAGCCGGAGGTGGACTCTTCGTCCAGGGAAATCATAAACGATGTGCTTTTGAGCAATGTGCCCAAGGCGGATTACAGCTATTCCTTTAATGGAAAACTGAACGATGCGGTTGTGGTGACGAGAGAGGGTGACGAGGGACGCTTTAATGAGGGCACATACCCGGAGCCGTCGGAGGATGTGTTTCCTCTGTTTACGGAGGGGGTTGAGGGAGATGCCCTCTACCTGGACGGCAGCTACGGTGTGGCGCTGCAGGGGATGGAGCCCTTGAACGGATCCTATACGATTTCTTTCTGGTTCCGCGCGGACGAGCTGTATGACTGGTCTCCGTTTCTGATGATCGGGTCCCATCTGATGGATGTTGGGGGCAGCCAGAGTTATCTCTCCATCAACAGGAAAACAACGGAGGAGGGAGAGCAGGTTGTGCCGATTTTCAATACCATCGACGCTGTTTGGAACAATTCCTGCGAAGTGCGGCCCGCTATGGAACATAAGAGATGTATCAACCTGAATGAATGGGTTTACATAACTGTCTGCGTGGACGCATCCGAATCCTCCGGGCAGGAGGGAAGGGCGATGTGCTATCTGTATCTGAACAGCGAGCTGATCGGTTCCGGGGAGGTGTCTTTACTGAACATGGACGAGGAGAGCGTGCATGCGTATCTGGGGATCAGCTGCTATGATGAACTGTTCCGTGCCAGCTATGACGAGGTGCATATCTGGAAAGATGTGCTCGATGAGAGCCAGATCAGCAGTATGTATACCGCATATATCGCGGCGTGAGAGAATATCTGATTACAGCATTTTCCATGCCGGGTGTTAAGTAAATCTAAAAAGTTCCGATATATAAATTACAGGGAAGCCGCTCATGGCCAGGGTCGGTTTTTCTGGAATTTGAATGATGTAGAGACCAGGGACGGTATTTTTAAGGAAAAGGAATTTCCATAAGAGTGCCGTTTTTTCTATTGCCGGGCGTCAGGGAAGGCGCTGTCTGGTGCACAGGCAGGCGTGGAGAGCGGTCTTGTACAAAAGGAGGGAACATTGATCATTGATTCCGGTACCATAGGAATGCAGTCCTCCAGAACCAGCCGCACCGTGACAAGGGCGAGCGCCAAATTTGTGGGCGGTACGTTTGCGGGCGGGCAAGAAGGATTAAATTCTCTTTTTGAGAATCAGCTTGGCACTGGAGAAAAGACTGCCGGGGAGGGGTACGATAAGGATAAGGCGAATCTGGAAGACCTCTCCGCACATATGCGCAACACGACCGGCGGATGGCAGATCTCCACGAGAAATGATGAGAAGGAGGCTGTGCGAAGTATCAAACAGCAGTGTGTGGAATTTCTGCTGGAGCTTCTGTTTCGGTTCCGCGGTCAGCGGAGCACACAGGACAGTCCGATCGCCGCGGCAGGCGGCACGACCATGTTTACGGTGCAGGGATACCAGATGCAGCGTTATCACATGGAGGAGGAACATACCACTTTCTCTACTCAGGGTACGGTAAAAACGGCGGACGGGAGGGAGTTGTCCTTCAATCTTGAGTTTGGTATGAGCCGCAGATTTGAAGAGTACTATGAGGAAAATGTGGTTACATCCATTGCAACATTTAAGGATCCGTTGGTAATTAATTTAAATACCAACGTCGCACAGGTTTCCGATCAGAAGTTTTTCTTTGATCTGGACTGTGACGGCGAGAAGGAAGAGATTTCGAGCCTGCAGGCGGGCAGCGGCTTTTTGGCCCTTGATCTGAACGGCGACGGGCAGATCAATGACGGCAGTGAGCTTTTCGGCACAAAGAGCGGCGACGGCTTTAAAGATCTTTCCAAGTATGATCTGGACGGCAACGGATGGATTGACGAGGCAGATCCCATCTGGGATAAGCTTCTGATCTGGACGAAGGATGAGGATGGGAAGGATAAGCTGTATCATCTTTCCGACCTGGGAGTGGGAGCCATCGGCCTGTCCCGGGTGGGAACACAGTTTTCCCTGAATGCCGAAAAGACCAACGAAACCAACGCCATGATCCGCAAGACGGGTATTTTCCTGTATGAGAACGGAACGGTATCCACGCTGCAGCAGTTGGATATGGCGGTATATAACGAAAAGGGTTAGTTAAATTGGCATAAAAAACAGGACATCCACATAGGATTTATGTGGGGTGTCACATGAACAAAAATGGAATCGTTTCAAAAAGAACAAACAAAAGGGATGCGTGCAGTTTCCTTTTGTTTGTTTTTTTATTGCCTTATGTCTGCGCCTGTCTCTGGGGGCATGTGGGGGAAGAGGCGGAGAGCCTGAAGAAGAATAGACAGGAAGACGAATATCTGGTGGACGCATCTGTGGAGTGGGGTGTCTGGGTCCTGCCACTGGAGGACTATCTGACTTACAGGCTCTGCCTGGTGATGCCGGGGGAATATGAGCCGGAGGCAGGGAAAGCACAGGCGGTGCTTCTTCGGACGGAGATGGCGTCTGTCTTTGCGGAGCAGGGAGGAAAGAGGGCTGCCGTTGACGGGGAGGGACTGGCGAAATTTTATAATGACACAGCGGGACAGGAGGAATCCCTGAAAAAGAGCAGGCAGGCGGTGAGGGAGACAGCGGGAGAAATACTGACTTACCAGGGGGAACCGATCCGTGCGTCCTATTTCAGGGTGAGCAACGGTTCCACCAGGGACGCGGGGGACGAGGATTGTCCTTATCTTTCAGCCGTTCCCTGTGAACAGGATCAGGAGGCGGCTGACTATCGCAGTGTGGTCAGGGTGGACCGGGAAATTTACATAGAAAAGCTGCGCGGGATTCTGGGAGGGGACATGGATGCGCAGACAGTCTGGGAAAAGGGCAGCTTTTCCTTTGACGGGGAAGGGTATATGACAAAAGTGTCATATATTGACGGAAAGGGGGAGGAGAGGAAGATGGACGGAGAGACGTTCAGGCATCTTTTCGGCCTGTCTTCCGCCTCTTTTGCCATGAACAGGGAGGAGGAGCAGATTGTTTTTCAGGTGACAGGGGTGGGACATGGATTTGGCATGAGCCAGTATGCGGCGCAGCGCAGGGCAGAAAACGGGGAGAATTATAAGGAAATACTTGCCGCCTTCTTTTTTGATACGGAATTAACAAATTTTGAATAAGCCGGAAAATTTGGGTAAAACTATCAGAGAAACCCGGTGCAGAGGCTGTTTTCATTCATACGGACGGTCTGCGCGGCACCGGAAGAAAACAGGAGGCAGGTTTCATGGCGAGAAGAAACAGAAGCAGTATCAGAAAAGAGAGAATCATCATGCTGGCGTCCTCGGTGTTTGTTCTGGCGGCGCTGACGGTGACAGGTGTTTATGTAAGAAACAATAACCGCGCTGAGAAAGAGGACTATGTGGTAGATTTTGAGGCGCTGGAGCAGAGCAGCACGGATCTGGCGGAAAACATGGTTTCCGGGGAGGAGCTGGACACGCTCTTTGCGGGCGTGGGGACAGACGATCTGGACTATGATCCCAGTTTCCAGGAGGCCAATTCCCTGCATGTGGAAAACAATGGGGATGGAATGAAGTCCGGGAAGGGCGCAACGGAAAAGAAAACCATTGAGGAAGGCATAAAAGAAAAGAAGGAAGAAGAGGTCCTGGATGAAATCAAGGATGAGACTTCCGGGGAGACGAAGAAGGACGAGCCAAAGAAGGATGATCCGATAGAAAAATCCGCCGGGGGAAAGAAGAGCGGTGCAGACCAGGAGGAAGAGGAGGCCGGCATGTTCGATGAGACGGTGGACACCGTTATGAGCGGTGAAGTGCAGGCGGAGGCCATTTCCACCACGGTACAGCCGGAGCTTGATTTCAGCGAGGAGGACGGACTGGTATGGCCAATCGTTGGCGATGTGCTGATCAACTACAGCATGGATCAGACCATTTATTTCCCGACGCTGGACCAGTACAAATACAATCCGGCCATCGTGATTTCCGCCACGCAGGGGGAGAGCATTTCAGCGGCCGCTGACGGGCGTGTAACCTCTGTCAGCTATGACTCCGGCACCGGCAATACGGTGGTGATGGAGCTGGGAAACGGTTATGAACTGACTTATGGACAGCTGGAGAACATCACCGTATCCGAGGGCAGCTTCGTGCATGTGGGAGACGGTATCGGTACAGTGGCGGCGCCTACGAAATATTACAGCCTGGAAGGCACAAACGTGTATTTCAAGCTGACGAAGGACGGGGAGCCGGTAAATCCTATGAGCAAACTACAGTAATAGAGAGAAAATGCGAAGTGAATGCCTGAAAGAGGGCATTCTGCGCATGGAGTGAAAACATGCTGTGCCGGAGGGACAAAATGTTTATCATACACGGAAATATCAAAAGCATGGAAGGGCGCGATTTCGGGGACGGTTTTGTGGAAATCCGGGATGGAAAAATCGCCGCGCTGGGAGAGATGGAGGACTGCCCGAAAACGGAAGGACAGGTTCTTGACGTACAGGGCAGTCTGGTGATGCCAGGAATCATTGAAGCGCACTGTCATATGGGCATCACGGAGGAGAAGAAGGGCATGGAGGGGGATGACTGCAATGAGAATGTGAATCCCATTACGCCTTATCTGCGTGCCATCGACGCCATCAATCCTATGGACGCCGCTTTCAAAGACGCTTTGCAGGCAGGCATTACTTCCGCAATGATCGGCCCCGGCAGCGCAAACGTGGTGGGCGGGCAGTTTGCCTTTGTAAAGACACACGGCAGATGCATAGACGATATGGTTGTGAAAGCGCCGGCGGCCATGAAGGCGGCCTTCGGGGAAAATCCAAAGGTGAATTACTCGGGACAGGGGACATCCCCTTCCACGCGCATGGCCATCGCCGCTCTTCTCAGGGAGGAGCTGACAAAAGCTGAGACATATCGGAAGAAGAGAGAGAAAGACGGGGAGATTGATTTCCGTTATGAGTGCTGGCTCCCGGTTCTCCGGGGAGAAATCCCGCTGAAGGCACATGTGCACCGGGCCGATGATATTTTGACGGCAGTGCGTATCGCCAAAGAGTTTCATCTGCGGATGACGCTGGATCACTGCAGCGAGGGGCATCTGATTATGGAGGAACTGAAGGCGGCGGGATTCCCTGCCATTGTGGGACCTGACATGGCGAGCCGGAACAAGATCGAGGTGCAGAATATGGCCTTTAAGACAGCGGGGCTGCTGGCGGGGCATGGAATTTTGACGGCCATTACCACGGATCACCCGGTTTCCAAAATTCAGTTCCTGCCGATCTGTGCGGGCCTTGCAGTGAAATCCGGCATGTCCCCGGAGGAGGCCCTGCGCGCAATTACGATTCATGCGGCCAAAATCTGCGGGGTAGATGACCGGGTGGGCAGCCTTGCACCCGGAAAGGATGCAGATATCGCCGTCTTTACCGGGAATCCCACGGAAGTATTTACCAAGACCCAATATACGTTGATTAACGGGGAAATTGTGTATGCCGCAGAAAGCGGCGACCCTTCTTTGTGAAAAGGTATCTGTTATGATGGGAGAAAATATGGTAAACTAAATAAATAGCTGCTTTTCAAAAAGGCAGACGGGTCATGTTGTTTAGAAAAACAGATAATTAGGGAAACGGATTATGCGAAAGAGTGGTATGTTTGAGAATATAACAGGCGTGGTTCTTGTCCTCACCTTTCTGCTCACGGCTTTGACTGGCTGCGGCAGCCTGCAGGATTTTCAGGTGGATACACTGACAGGCAGAGAGGAAACGGACGAGTTCACCAGCCTGGGGCTTTCGCCGGAGTTTGATTATGAGGTGCCGGAGAGCCTGCCGAGTATTCTGGTGGATCAGGTAGGGTACGGTGTCGGCAGCAATAAGCTGGCCATGATCAGCGGTGAGACGCTGCCGGAAACTTTTTCGATTCTGGACGCAGCGTCCGGGCGGGAGGTCTATACAGGCAAGATTGAGAGTAAGGGATATGACCCATCCGTAAATGCATATATCAGCTTTGCGGATTTCACAGATTTTAATACGGCTGGTACATATTACATACAGGCTCAATCAATCGGACGCTCTTACGCATTTGAGATTGCGGAGGATCTTTACGCGCCCCTGCTGAAAAAGGTGTTTAAACAGTATTATTATAACAGATGCGGGCTGACGCTTTCCGCTGAGCTGGCCGGTGATGCTGCACACAATGCATGCCATTCCAGAGAGGCGCAGATGAAGGAGGAGGCGATGATCAAGCAGGACGTGTCGGGGGGCTGGCATGTGGACGAGATCGGGAGCAGAGATGTGGCAAGAGGATGCCGGACGGTCAATACCCTGCTGCTTGCCTACGAACTGTATCCCGATGATTTGACCGATGATATGGGAATACCAGAAAGCGGAAACGGGATTCCTGATGTGCTTGATGAGGTGAAGTACGAGATCGACTGGCTTCTGAAGATGCAGGATGCAAAGAGCGGGGCTGTGTATGCTTCGGTCAGTTCTGTGGACAATAAGACGGCGGGATATATTCTGTATATAGACAGCATTACAATGGATGCGACCATTCACTTTGCGGCGACTATGGCTAAGTTCAGCTATCTGTACCAGAGTTACGACCGGGAATTTGCGACCTTGTGCCTGCAGGCTTCCGACAGGGCTTATCGGTATGTGGAAAAGTATCTGGCAGACGTATCACAGGAGCAGTATTTTTTCGCGGCGGCTGAGCTTTACCGCGCAACGGGGGGCTATCAGTACCACAGTGTGGTTAAATCCTATCTGACCCAGAACCCGGAGGTGGATATGGAAAATGATTTTGCATTCTGGGGATGCGTGACGTATCTTTCCACGAAACAGAAGGTGGATGTGGAGCTGTGCGAGGCTGTGACCCAGAACCTGATGCGCAGGGGGGAGAAAATTTCCTATGCCTCCAGGGATTCCAAGCTTCTCGTGAATACAGACGAAAAGCAGGGAGGCAATGCAGGGCTTTTGCGGGATATGGAGAGGCTGGCTGTGGTGGATCACATCATCACGAACCATGAGTATGCGACGGTGCTGGAAAACCATATTCACTATATGCTGGGACGTAACCTGCAGTCCATTTCTTACCTCGACGGTGTGGGCGGACGCAATTACCGGGATGTGGATGTGAGTCTTGGGATTATGAGTCAGGTGGATCAGAACGCGGAACTGCTGCTTTTGTTTGCTGCCATTATGGATGAGGAGCTGGTGGTGGCAGAAGAATAGCGTGAGAAGAACTTCTAACCACTCACAGCAGAGGCTGTTTCGCAAAGTCAGCATAGCTGACTTGGAAGTTCTAGATTTGCTCTGCAAATCACTCTCACGCAGGAGAATGCCGAAATACGGCATTCTCCGCATAAATAATAAATTTATACGAACTCTTTGTTTTTGAAATACATTTCCTTGATGATCGACTGGACCGTGTCGTCGATGCGGCGTTTCTGCTCTTTGTCGAGGTCTTTTATGTAGATGGGCCTGCCGTACTCGATGACGACATGGGTCTTTTTGATCTTCGGCAGATGGGCTTCCCATACCTGATCGGCATTGTTGATGCTCATAGGGATGATGGGACAGCCTGATTTCTCGGCGATCTTAAAACTGCCGCCGCGGAAGGGAAGAAACGTGTCCGGCTCAGTACAGCGGCTCCCTTCGGGGAAGATACAGATGGAGACATCGGTTTTTACTTTTTCCACTGCCGTGAGAATGGTTTTCATGCCCTGCTTGATGTCCTTTCTGTCAAGGAAAAGGCAGTGCAGATTTTTCATCCAGCTTGACAGGAGCGGTACCTTTAACATGCCGATCTTTGCGATATATCCCGTAGGCCTGGGGACGCGCACATAGGTCATAACAATGTCGAAGTAGCTTCTGTGGTTGCCGATATACAGCACGGGGATATCTTTCGGTACGTTCTCTTCGCCGATTGCCGTGACGGAGACGCCGGACAGAAAGAGAACGCAGCGAAAGGCCCACTTTACGATGGCCAGCGAACTTTTGTCTTTGGCGGCCGGCGCCCATTTTCCGAGGAAGTATTCAAAGATTAAAAGTGGAATGCTTAAAATTAGGAACAGCACAACGAAGGTGGCAACTAGGATCAGACGTATCATTGGGGAAACCTCTCTGTGTTTTTCTAAAATTATTGTTATAAGTATAGCATTATTCTATAGGAATAGACAATGCCTTCGCATAATAAATTAGTTAGTAAGAGGATATGCGGAGGAAACGATGGACGGATTGAGCGGGTATCAGAGGAGATTGGTAAGCATAGGGCTTCTTTGTCTGCTGTGTTTTGGGGTGTATTCCTGCGGGCAGAAACGGGATCCTATGGAAAAAATCAAGGATTTGGAATACACGGTGATAGCGGAGGACAACATGCCGGAGGAGCTTCTTGCAAAGATCGAGGAGCGCAAGGAGGAGACTTTCAAACTGACCTTTGAGGATCAGGGATTTCTTTATATCTGTGTGGGGTATGGAACACAGCAGACAGGCGGCTACAGCATTGCGGTGAATGATCTGTATGAGACGGCCAATGCAGTCTATATCGACACCAATCTGATCGGGCCGTCGCCGGAGGAGAAGAGCAAGCCGGTGGCAAGCTACCCTTATGTGGTGGTGAAGACGGAATTTTCGCAGAAGCCGGTGGTGTTTGATTGAGGATGCTTCAGAGAAATGAGTTGACAGACAGGCAGAACAGGAAGGACGAGGAAGATAAGATGCTTATATTGAAAAACGGATATATGACAGATCCCGCATCGGGAACAGAAGGATACCGGGATATTCTGATTGATACGGACAGCGGAAAAATTGTGAAGATCGTGTCCCAAGGTGCACTTGCAGAGGAAAGAGTTTGTGACGACTCTGTCGAAGAAATTGACTTAAATGGTCAAATTATTGCTCCGGGTCTGGTGGATGTGCATGTGCATTTCCGGGATCCGGGGTTTACCCATAAGGAGGATATTCATACCGGGACGGCTGCGGCTGCGAAAGGAGGATTTACTTCTGTGGTGCTGATGGCGAACACGAAGCCGGCGGCAGACAATGTAGAGACCCTTGCCTATGTGCGGAATAAGGGAAAAGAGACGGGGATTCATGTTTATACCTGCGCCAATGTGACCAAAGGGCTTCTCGGAAAAGAACTGACTGATATGGAGGCGTTGAGTGAGCAGGGGGCAGCAGGTTTTACCGATGACGGCATACCGCTGATGGATGAGCGGCTTCTCCGGGAGGCTCTGCAGAGGGCGGCGAAGTGCGGGAAACCGGTCAGTCTCCACGAGGAAAATCCGTCTCTTATAAAAAACAATGGTGTGAATGCGGAAAAAGCCGCAGCATATTATGGGATAGGCGGTTCTCCCAGAGAGGCGGAGATCTCGATGGTAGAACGGGATCTGCGGATCGCGGTGGAGGAGGATGCCGACCTCTCCATCCAGCATATCAGCACGAAGGAGGCTGTGGAGCTGGTGCGGCAGGCGAAAAAGAAGAGCAGTCATATCTTTGCGGAGGCGGCGCCTCATCATTTTACATTGACGGAAGATGCGG
>CAJTTT010000022.1:31445-54115 GCA_910579285.1 uncultured Lachnospiraceae bacterium
GTAATCAAGCATGGGACGCTGGCAAAGATGAATCCGCCCCTGCGGCGGGAGGAAGACCGCCTGGCAGTCATAGAAGGGCTGCGTGACGGTACCATTGATATGATTGCCACGGATCATGCGCCTCACAGCGCGGAGGAAAAGGCCAAGCCGCTGACGGAAGCGCCCAGCGGCATTATCGGCCTGGAGACGGCCCTGTCCCTTGGGATTCGGGAGCTGGTGGACAAGGAGTATCTTTCCATGATGGAGCTGATCGGGAAAATGAGCCTGGCTCCTGCGAAACTGTATCATCTTGACGCGGGATATCTGAAGGAGGGCGGTCCGGCGGATCTGGTAGTCTTTGATCCGAAGAGAGAATGGGTGGTGCAGGATTTTGCGTCCAAATCTGCAAACTCGCCCTTTGTGGGGGAAACCATGCCTGGGGTGGTCAGCCATACGATATGCGGGGGAAAGATTGTATACAGGGAAGAGAAGGCTCGGTAAGGTGAGGAAAGGGATGGCTTTACTCACTGTTTCAAAAGACAGGGAGAAATTTATATGGAAAACAGCAGAGTGTTTGCGATGAAATTTTCAAAGATATATCCGCTGCTTATACAGAAAGCGGAGAAAAAAGGGCGGACGAAACAGGAAGTTGACGAAGTGATCTGCTGGCTTACAGGGTATGATGCGGACGGGCTGGCGGCACAGCTTAAGGCGGACGTGAATTACCAGACCTTTTTTGAGCAGGCGCCCTGCATCAATCCCCGGTGTACACTCATCAAAGGAGCGGTCTGCGGCATCCGGGTGGAGGAGATTACGGATCCGCTGATGCAGAAGATCCGATATCTGGACAAGCTGGTCGATGAGCTGGCGAAGGGCAGGGCGATGGAAAAAATTCTGCGCTGGGACAGGGGAATTTCCGTTTCTGAAAATTTGAAAAATCTTTCCTAAAAGCGGTTTGTCCCATTTGTTCTTTTCCACTGAAAGATATAGTTTGAACGTATGAAAGTTTATCTTGTAATGAAAAAAAGAATGTGTTACAATCGTTTTTAAGCAAAGAATACATCTAAGATTCTAACGTATCTTAACGGATTTTTTGAAATCCGTATCGATGCAGAGTTCTCTCTGCGTAAACTCCTTGCTTACAACTAAATAACCGCAGGGAGCGTGGAACAGTAGTAAACCTCTCTGCCAGATAAAGGAAAGAGAGGGAAGAAAATGAAGAAGAAGCCGGTATTCCCCGGAAATTATCAGATTAATCTAAGCGATTTTGCGCTGTTTTTGTCTGTTATGAAAGTGAAAGAGGCATACGAAGATGTACTCAGTATTATTTTAGATGAATCAGACTTGAAGCTAAAAGAGATTAAAGTAGAACAGGTGATCTTAAACCAATCGGGTAAGCGGGCGATCCGTCTGGACGCCTGGGCGCAGGATGTGCGGGATAGACAGTTTGATATGGAGATGCAGAATGATACAGGCGGAGATGATGTCCGCAGGAGGTCAAGATTCTACCAGAGTATGATTGATACGCCGATTTTGAAATCAGGGAAGAAGTGCCTGATTTATTGCTTGGGGATGGTACAAGTAAGATATTTTTAAATATGGCAAGTAAGAAGGGCAGACCTGAGCTGATCAGCCTGTTACAGTACATGAAATGTACCACACTGGATAATCATAATGTCATGGTGAAAGATGAAAGGATTGTGGATTTGGACAGAATCGTCAATGAAGTGAAGCAATCGGAAGAGTGGGAGGCGGTGGAGATGAACATTTTTGAGATTGGAGTGGAGCAGGGAATAGAGCAGGGAATCGTGCGAGGTAATTTGCAGACATTGGTTAGGAGCGTAGAATTAAGTGTGAAAAATTTTCATGTGAGTTTACAGGAGGCCTGTGAGGGGCTTGAAATTTCTGTGGAGGAATACGAGAAGGCGAAACAGCAGATATCCTCAATGGGTGTGGGAGAAGGCGAGGATGCAGAAGGGAGATGAAGGAAGCGTGGATGACAAAGAAAAGTACGGCGATATCAGCATTGTGAACGAAACGCAGGGGGATTTCGAGGAGGTGGAGGCGCTGACGCGGAAAGCTTTCTGGAATGTCTATGTGCCCGGATGTGAGGAACATTACCTCGCCCACATTTTGCGGGGACATGAGGATTTTATTTCAGAGCTCGACTTTGTAGCCAAAACTGCAGATGGCAATATCGTGGGAAATGTGATGTACACAAAGGCGAAACTCATCAACGAGGCGGGAAAGGAGATGCCGGTTCTCACTTTCGGGCCGCTCAGCGTTCATCCCGATTACCAGCACAGGGGAATCGGAAAGCGTCTGCTGGAGCATAGCTTTCAAAAGGCAAAGATGCTGGGATATGGCGCGGTCGTGATTTTTGGTGATCCCGGCAACTATGTAGGCAGAGGATTTCGGAGCTGTCAAAGGTTTTGTGTCACAACCCCGGATGGAACATATCCGGCGGCCATGCTTGTAAAGGAGCTGCGGGAAGGAGTTTTGTCCGGCGGGAAATGGGTTTATCAGGAAAGTCCGGCCTATCAGTACGATAGTGCCGATGCAGCAGAATTTGACAGACAGTTTGAGCCGATGAAGAAGGAATGGCGGCCGGGGCAGGAGACCTTCTATATACTCAGCCATGCCGTGATGCGAAAGGAGTAGAAGGTCTGGCCGTACGAAATGGCCTGGAGCGGTATGATGTCTGTATGAAAGCGCATCAGACAGAGAAAGACAAGGGTGTAGGTCTGAAATTTGAGGACGCAAAAAAGGCGGTCAAGATCTTGAGAAAGGATTGATCCGGCCGCCTGTCGCGAGAGCAGAATGGGCAAGGTTTCCATCCTGCTTTGTCAGACCTGTCTAAGTCGCCCGATTGACAGAATTTCTAAGTGTCAGCAGCTCATAGTAATCCAGAAGAGCCGCAGTGTTGTGGCGATCCAGTTCCAGTGTCGTGTTCATAAGATCGCTGACGGTATAGTCGGCGGAAAGCCGTTTGTTCAGCGTGCTTATGCTGGCGCGGTATCCTGTTCGCTGTAAAAGGAAATCCGTGGATACGTCATAGAAATCTGCAAGCTTAATCAGCGTGTTGAGATCAGGGGTATGGACTCCCTTCTCATAGTTGGAAACAGTTGCCACAGTCACGTTCAGGTATGCGGCAATTTCTTTTTGCAGATATCCTTTTTCTTTTCGCAGTTTAGCCAGAAATTCACCAAATTCCATTGTTTTCTCCATGCCAAAGCAAAAGCGCTTCAGCCTTTCTCTGAAAGTAAAGCAGACCATGCACAGGGTCTGCATGCCATTGTGTTTCTAAAAAAAAATTGTGATATTTTTACTGTAGCGCATTTTAATGTAGAAAAAAGTAAAGTAAACGTACAGCATAAAATATGGGAGATATTGGGCAACGAATTAAGAGTTAATTAATTTTAGGAAATAGTAAGTGGATTTTGGAAGGAGAAATTGTTAATTTGACAGCACTATGTTAAATTTAGGAGGATATATGTAAAAACTGCCTAAAATTGTGCAGATATTTTGGGAGGATGAGTTTGCAATATGGGGAGTTTGCGCCCCTGGAGGAGGCGTTGGAACTGCTGGCGGAGGAAAAATAGTCACATGAATCTGCTCCCTATGTCTGAGATCAGGGCTGTAATGGATCAGATTGCCGCTGACGAAGCGGTCAGCAGTATGGTGCAGAAAGAAAAAAGTGCATATGCGGCAGGGCTGTTTCGGGAAGCTGCCGGGTGGCAGGGGATAGAACTGAAGCTCAGGAAAAAGACAGCGGCAGATAAATAAAGGACTGCCGGCAGGAGGATTTAGCAGAAAGTATGGGAACGAAAGATATCAGAATCAGAACAGCCTGCGGCGGTGATGCGCAGGCGCTTTTGGAAATTTATGCGCCCTACGTCGAACATACGGCGATTACCTTTGAGTATGAGACGCCCAAACGGAGTGACTTTCAGAAACGAATAGAAAACACACTGAAAAAATATCCTTATATTGTGGCGGAAACGGATGGAGAAAAGAATCGGGGAGCATCGGACGGCCCCTGAGCCGGTAATCGCGTTCCCCGATTTGTAACATGATGCAGGCAGTGCCGTTGACCGTTCATGGCATGATTATATGTTTATTATGAAATCTTTCATAAACTACGGAAAAACAAGATGACCAGGTTTATCCTAAATGATTTGGAGAGATACTGATTACAAGGGAATGATATTTATAGATGGACTGAGATGATGGGAGGTGGCGGCGTATGTGGTTTCTGTTTGCAATTCTGTCCGCAGTGTTTGCGGCATTGACTTCAATCCTTGCAAAAATCGGTATAGAGGGCGTTAATTCCAATCTCGCCACAGCAATACGGACGGTTGTGGTTGTCATCATGTCGTGGGGCATGGTGTTTTTGACGAATGCACAGGGCGGAATCGCGGAAATCAGTAGAAAAAGCTGGATTTTTCTCATTCTTTCCGGGCTTGCAACCGGCGCATCGTGGCTGTGCTATTACCATGCCCTGCAGATGGGGGAGGCGTCCAAGGTGGTGCCGATCGACAAGTTGAGTGTGGTGATCACTCTCATACTGGCGTTTGTTTTTCTTCACGAGGAGTTTACTGCGAGGTCGCTTGTAGGATGTGTGCTGATCGGGGCGGGGACGCTGGTTATGGTTATATGAGGACTCACAGGAGGTATATTGATGGAATACACACATGACTGCGATTCCCCTCTCGGAAAGATATTGCTCGCGTCAGACGGACATGCCTTGACGGGCTTATGGTTTGAGGGGCAGAAGTATTTTGCAGCGAAACTGGATCAGGAGCACGAGGAGAAAGACCTGCCTGTTTTTGTACAGACGGAAGAATGGCTCGCTCTGTATTTTAGCGGGAAGAAGCCTGCCTTTACGCCGCCGATGAAACTGAAAGGCACGCCTTTCCAGAAAGAAGTGTGGGAGGAACTGCTTGCGATTCCCTTTGGCCGGACGACGACCTATGCGAAAATTGCCGAAGGAATTGCAAAACGGCGCGGACTTGTATCCATGTCGGCGCAGGCGGCAGGCAGTGCCGTCGGGCGCAATCCCATCTCGCTCATTATCCCATGCCACAGGGTCGTCGGATCAGACGGGAGCCTGACAGGGTACGCGGGCGGTCTCGAAAAGAAGGAATGGCTTCTGGCAATGGAAAGACAAGCAGCGGGGATTGTGGTATACTATTAAAAAACAACCAGAAAGGAACCGTATATGGCGCAAAAGAGAAAAGTTACGGCGACAGTAATATCACAAAAACAGATAGGCGAACAGATCTATGACCTCTGGCTGGAGACAAAACTTGCGAAAAACGCCCAGCCAGGTCAGTTTGTAGCGGTTTATCCACACGGTGAGAGTATGCTCCTGCCCCGCCCCATCAGCATCTGTGAGGCGGACAAAGAGAAAAACAGACTGCGGCTCGTGTATCGTGTGGCGGGAAAGGGTACGGCGGAGTTTTCAACCTGCAAAGCGGGCGACCGGCTGGAAGTGCTCGGCGTGCTTGGAAATGGATTTCCTGTCGACAAGGCGAAGGGAAAGCGGGCCTTTCTGATGGGCGGCGGGATCGGCATTCCGCCTATTCTGGAGCTGGCCAAAGCGATGGATGAGAAGAAACAGATTCTGCTCGGCTATCGGAATAAAGACCTTTTTCTGGAGGAGGATCTGGCGGAGTACGGTGACGTCTATGTGGCAACGGAGGACGGCAGTGTGGGAACCAGAGGCAATGTGATGGATATCATCAAAGCCTACGCGCTACACGCGGAGGTGATTATGGCCTGCGGACCTATGCCGATGCTCCGGGCGGTCAAAAAGTATGCGGAGCAGAACGGGATCGAAGCCTATATTTCTCTGGAGGAGCGCATGGCATGCGGCGTGGGCGCCTGTCTTGGCTGTGTATGCCGGACAACGGAAGTGGACGCGCATTCCCATGTACACAATGCCCGTATCTGTACGGAAGGGCCGGTTTTTGAGGCAGGGGAGGTGGATCTATGAATACAGAGGTAAAAATTGCGGGAGTCACCTTTAAAAATCCTGTTATGACAGCGTCCGGCACTTTCGGTTCCGGCATGGAGTACAGTGATTTTGTGGATTTGAACAGACTTGGCGCAGTGGTGACCAAGGGCGTGGCGAATGTGCCCTGGGAAGGCAATCCGACGCCCCGTGTGGCAGAAGTGTACGGCGGCATGTTAAACGCCATCGGCCTGCAGAACCCGGGGATCGACGTTTTTATGGAGAGAGACCTGGAATTTTTGAAAAATTATGACACCAATGTCATTGTAAATGTGTGCGGCAAAACCGTGGAGGACTATCTGGAAGTGGTGGAGCGTCTTTCGGACACGTCCGTTTCCATGCTGGAAATCAATGTGTCCTGCCCCAATGTGAAAGAGGGGGCGATTGCTTTTGGGCAGAAAGCGGATTCCCTCTACGATATCACGTCGCAGATTAAGAAAAAGGCGAAACAGCCAGTGATTATGAAACTGAGCCCTAATGTGACGGACATTACAGAGATGGCAAAAGCGGCGGAGGCGGCGGGAGCCGACGCGCTTTCCATGATTAACACGATCACAGGCATGAAGATTGATATACACAGGAAAAAGTTTGTACTTGCCAACAAGACGGGCGGCATGTCCGGCCCTGCTGTCAAGCCGGTGGCCGTGCGCATGGTTTACCAGACGGCGCAGGCTGTGAAGATTCCGATTATCGGCATGGGCGGCATCGGCAATGCGGAGGATGCGATCGAGTTCCTGCTTGCCGGGGCGAGCGCTGTGGCCGTGGGTGCGATGAACTTTGTGAACCCCTACACTACGGTGGAAGTGGTGGAAGGAATCGAGGCTTATATGAAGCAGTATGGGATTGAGAATGTGACGGAGCTTGTTGGAGGCGTAATGTGACAGAGGTAATCGTTCTGGCTGAACTGGATTGACATATCTTCCCCTTCCTGTGCATAGATTTATAGTAACTATACGCAGGGAGGGCATTTTTGTGGAATTGGTGAAGAAAAAGATACATATGGATCGAATAAACGGCAGAGCCGGCACGCAGATGGTATTGGAAGAGGATGTTAACATTTCGGATAATAAACTGGATGCAAACTATCTGTTAAGCAGTAAAGGCGAGATCAT
Source organism: uncultured Lachnospiraceae bacterium (assembly GCA_910579285.1). Classification (GTDB taxonomy): domain Bacteria; phylum Bacillota; class Clostridia; order Lachnospirales; family Lachnospiraceae; genus UBA3282. The sequence goes on from CAJTTT010000022.1 coordinate 38,553, forward strand.
GTTGGAGGAGATCCGCCCCGGTGAAAACGTGGTTGGCCTGAAGGGCAAACTTGTGGTGTCCATACTGTATCTGACGGACATGGAGGGAATGTGCGCCAGCATGGAGGCGGTGATTCCCTTTGAGGAAAAGGTCAATATGGAAGGGGTAAATAACGGCGACACGATCCTGGCGGAAAGCTGTATCGAAGATTTGACGGTGGGGCTGATCAATTCCCGGAAATTCAGTGTGCAGGCGGTAGTTTCCTTTACACTGGAGAGGGAGGAGCAGATGGAGTGTGAGACGGCGGTTGACCTTTACCATGAGGAACCTGTGGAGTACCGCAAGTGCGTCTACCCGGTGATAGAGCTGGTACTGCACAAGAAAGATATTTTCCGCCTGAAGGAGGAGATGGAGCTGACTGGCAATCTGCCCAACGTGTTTCAGACCATATGGCATCACATCTGCTTTGACCATGTGGAGTTTAAGGCGCTGGAGGAGAAGCTATCGATTCAGGGGGAGATGCGGGCTTTTTTCTTATATGAAGGCGAAGGGGATAACGACAAAACACAGTGGTATGAAAATACGGTGCCTTTCAGCGGCATTATCGAGTGCCACGGGTGCCGGGAGAATATGATTCCCGATATTCAGTATCATCTGGGACAGTGCAATGTGGAAGTGCGGCAGGATTTCGACGGCGAGGAGAGAGTGTTCTGTGTGGAGCCGGTACTGGATCTGGACATTCATCTCTATGAGGAGGAAAACCTGGAGGTTATTTCCGATGTTTACGGCGTGGATAAGGAGATTGAAGCGCTGGCCACGCAGATGCCCTTAAAGAGCCTTCTGCTGGCAGGCAGCGGCAAATGTAAGATCGCGGAGCATGTGCGCATTCAGAACCCGGAGATGCCGATGTACCAGCTCATTCACTCCGATGGGGAAATTCGGATTGACGAGCAGGCCATTGTGGAGAATGGCATTGCCGTCACGGGAACGCTCCTGGTGACAACGCTCTATCTGAGTGCGGGCGGCGCAAAGTCTATCTACTCCACTGTCAACGAGCTGCCGTTCCAGTATGTGATCGAGGCGGAGAACATACTTCCCACCTGTGTCTACAGGCTGAGAAGCAGCATCGAGCAGCTGACGGTGACGATGCTTGACAGTGATGAGCTTGACGTCAAGGCCGCGCTGCAGTTTAAGGTGATCGTATTTTCCGTGCAGAATCGCGATCTGGTGACGGACATCAGAGTGGAGCCGCTTGACTTAAATAAGCTCAGTGAGCTGCCGGGTATGGTGATCTGTATTGCCGGACCCGGGGAGACGCTGTGGGATATCGGCAAGAAATATTATGTGCCTGTGGCGCAGCTTAGGGAAGTCAACGAGCTGCCGACGGAGGAGATCTGTGCGGGAGATAAAATACTGGTGGTAAAGGGCGGGATTTAAGGTCTTAAAAGGGATGTGCGGGCGGGAAAGCGTGAAATCCGAATTGTAAAATGAAGGGTTATCGTATATACTATGAGATAGGCTTTGGGAGTCTGGCAGGGCTGAAATACGAAAAAGGGACAAATTTATTATGAACACATCATCCATATTAAAGAATAAAATATTTCTGTATCTGACGGAATTTTTCGCCGGCATGTCCGTGATGGCGGTGGAGCTGGGGGCGAGCAGGCTGCTCGCTCCCTATTTCAGTTCTTCCCAGATTGTGTGGACGATCATCATAGGAACCATTATGATCGCAATGGCGCTGGGCAATATTTACGGCGGGAGGAGCGCGGATAAAAATCCGAACCCGGACAGGCTTTATACGCGCATTCTGATTGCGGGGGTCTGGATCGCGGCGATCCCGGTTGTGGGAAAGTATATCATTATGGGCATTTCCGCGCTGTTAATCTTTGCGGTGAACACAAACTTTTTGATCTGGGCGGCTTTTGCGGCGTGTATGGTGATTTTTGTGTTTCCGCTATTTCTGCTGGGAACGGTGACGCCGTCGCTGGCGAAATATACGGTGCAGAGCCTTTCGGACAGCGGCAGTATCGTGGGTACGCTCGGGGCGTTTAACACGATCGGCAGCATCATCGGTACGTTTGTGCCGACCTTTGTCTCGATTCCGGCGGTGGGCACTTCGGTCACCTTTTTACTATTTGCGGCGATTCTCTTAGGGCTTGGCATCCTCTATTTTGTCAGCAAAAAGAGCGGGTATAAAAAGAGCGCGGCATCGGCGGTTCTCTTTCTTCTGTGCTGCATGTTCGGGGCATCGAACAGCTTCGCGTTCTGGGAAAATAATCTGGCTTTTGAAGGGGAGTCCATTTACAATTACCTACAGGTGAAAGAAAATGACAGAAATGTCATTTTGTCGACAAATGTGCTCTTCGGGGTACAGTCCATTCTGGTGAAGGACGAAGGGCTGACGGGCATGTACTATGACTATGCGATGGCGGCGCCGCTGATGACGGGAAAGGACAACCCGGCGGACTGCAATACGCTGATTCTCGGCATGGGGACGGGTACATATGCGCACCAGTGCAGGGCTTACTTCGGGGACATGCCAGTGGAGGGCGTGGAGATTGACGAAAAGATCACGGATCTGGCGCGGATCTATTTTGAACTGCCGGAAGATGTGCCAGTGACGACCTATGACGGAAGGGCTTATCTGAATGCCATTGACGGGAAATATGATGTGATTATGGTGGACGCTTATCAGGATATCACGATTCCTTTCCAGATGTCTTCCGTGGAATTTTTTGCTCTGGTGAAGGAGCATCTTACGGAGGACGGCGTGATGGTGGTCAATATGAACATGCGCGGCAGCGGGGAGGACAGCATCAACGCCTATCTTTCCGATACCATTGGCAGCGTTTTTGACGAGGTCTATACGGTGGATGTGAGGGGTTCCACCAACAGGGAGCTTTTTGCTTCCGACAACCCGCAGATGATTGAGAATCTGAAAAGGCACAAGGAGACTGTCGCGGACGAAAGTCTCCTTGCGATGATGCAGACGGTTTCTGAAAATCTCCTTCCCTATGAAGCGGGGAACCGTATAATGACGGATGACAAGGCGCCTGTGGAGCTTCTTGGCATGCGTGTCATTGACGAGCTGATCAGAAACGAAGTCGCTTACTACAAAAATATTTATGAGGAGCAGGGCATCCGGGGCGTGATGAACGCGCTGTAAAGGCAGACGATGCTGCGCGTGGCAGATAGTCTGACGCAGATGCGCCTGTTCCGAAAAGGGCCGTCAGTTCACTTTGATGATAGATACATCCTTTGCCGCCAGTGTGAGCGCATCCCCTTCTTCATAGCTCTTTCCGCTCAACAGGTCACATCCCGCAAAGGGTATTGCCATGACCTGCGGCTCTTCCGTGTGATTTAGAATAAAGATAAACGTACCGTTATCGTTGACTCTTCTGGTCACTTCTATGCCGTTCGGCGCGTCCATAACCGGCTCGATTCCGGCTTCCCGGCATATTTCGCCGAGATATTCCCTGTAAAAGGCATCGTCAGACTGCGTTGCCACATAATAGCCGAAGCCTTTTCCGAAGGCGTTTTTTGTGAGCACAGGCATCCCCGCATAGAAATCTTTCTCATAGAAGGCGAGGGCCTCGGCGCCTTCTGTGTGCAGCAGATCACAGAGCATGGAAGCGGGGTGAGTTTTGCCTTTGTAATGGAAAGCGTTGTGCATATCCTCGGGCAGGGCGTCCTCTTCCTCCACCCAGATGCCGAGAATATCCCGCAGTTTTCCGGGGTAGCCGCCTACGGTCACGAGGTCGTGCTCGTCCACATAGCCGCTGAAAAAGGTGGTCAGGAAACGGCCGCCGTTTTTTACATAGGCGCGCAGCTTTTCGTCATAGCCTGTTTTCACCATGTAGAGCACCGGCGCGATCACCAGATCGTATGCCGACAGGTCGTCCTCCACGCCGATCATGTCCACGGGAATATGCAGATCGAACAGCGCCTTGTAATAGCGTTCCACCTCTTTGCAGTAATCCAGATAGATGGAAGGCCCGGCAGAGTAGGAGATGCCCCACCAGTTGTCCCAGTCAAAGACGATAGCGGCCCTGGCATCGCTTCCTGCGCCGAGGGTCTGGCTGCCCAGCTGCTCGAGCTCCGCGCCAAGCGCGGCAACTTCGCGAAATACCCGGGTGTTTTCGTGCCCCGCGTGGTCGATCACCGCGCCGTGGTACTTTTCGCAGGCGCCGATACTGCGCTTCATCTGGAAAAACATGACCGTATCTGCTCCGTGGGCGACTGCCTGGTAGCTCCAAAGCCGCATCACGCCGGGCCGCTTTAGCATATTGTAAGGCAGCCAGTTGGTGACGGAGGGGGTCTGCTCCATCAGGGCGAAAGGTTTTCCCTGCTTTAAGCCGCGCATCAGATCATGGCGCAGGGCCACGCCGGAAATAGGCGTATCGTTGGCAGGATAATTGTCCCAGGACACAAAGTCCATGTATCTGGCCCACATCTGGTAATCCAAAGGCTGATAGGTGCCCATCAGGTTCGTGGTGATGGGGATGTCGGGAGTAATGCGGTGGACCGCGTCATACTCCAGACGGTACGCGTTTAAAATGCTCTCCGAGTTGAAGCGGCGGTAGTCCAAAGAGATGCCCTGAAACGTACTCTGATCGCTGCTCCAATGCTCGGAAAGGTGATTGGGTGCAACGATATCCTCAAAATCATAGAACGTGTGGCCCCAGAATGCGGTGTCCCATACCCGGTTCACTTCCTCGATTGTCTTGTATTTTTCTTTCAGCCATTCCCGGAATTTTTTCTCACAGTTTTCACAGTAGCACTCTCCGCCGTACTCGTTGGAGATATGCCATGCCACAATATTGTCATAGTCTTTGTAGCGGTCAGCCAGCCTGGAAGCCAGCGCTGCAGCGTATTTCTGGTAGGTGGGACTGTTGGGGCAGGAGTTGTGGCGGCTGCCGAACTTTCGCTTCATGCCGCTTGCCTCCACACGCAGGATGTCGGGATGTTTCCTTGCCATCCATGCAGGGTGCGCGCCTGTGGAAGTGGCCAGACAGACCTTCATGCCGTGCTTTTTCACCAGCGCCATAATCTTGTCGAGCTTTTCAAAATGATAGACGTCATCATCGGACTGTAAGCTGGCCCAGCTAAAGACATTCAGGGTGACGATGTCGATGTGCGCCAGCTTCAAAAGCCGCATGTCCTCCTCCCACGTCTCCTCCGGCCACTGCTCCGGGTTGTAGTCCCCGCCGTAGGGGATTTTTTTGATTTTTTCGCATGCTATCATTGATTTTCTCCTCAAGAAAAGGAACCGGGCGTGTACCCGATTCCTTCTGTTTTTTCATCGTTCCTGTTTAGTTGGAAGCAATCTGTCCAGCGCCGGCCTGATTCAGAATATCCTGTGTGGCATTGTTCTGTGCTGCCGCATCCTCAGCCATCTTGTCAAAGCCTGCCATCACAGCATCGTAAGTCTTCTTGGAAATCTCGGGAAGCTCGCCGCCCCAGGTTTTCTCAGCCTGCTCGTAGCCCTTCTTGAAAGCTTCGCGCATATCTTCGATCTTGCTCGGATCGCCGCCTGTCAGAGCTGTTGCGAAATCAAGGATTCTGCCGGAAGTCTGCTTTACACCCCAGTAGCCGTCCTCGGAAACGTCTTCCTGTGCCTGCAGCTTGGTAGCTTCGTCTACTTCAAACTTGCCGCTGGCAAGGAACTTCCACATGTCACCGTTGGCGATGCCGGAAGCCTGGCTCTGCTTGGTCATCATCTGCTCAACGATGTTCCGCAGCTGTTTCGTGTGCGCCTCAGCATCGGCTTTCATCTTATTTACAAGTTCGGTGTTCTGTACATACTTTTTCACAGGTACGGTGGCGCTGTCTTTTGAAGGCTCATAAACCACGCCGTTTTCTCCCTGATTGGAAGTGTTGTCCTTTGTCTCCTCAACAGGTTTGGTCTCCGCCTGTGTGGTTGTAAGAGTTTCGTAAGCGTTAACGCCTGCCCCTGTAATTCCATTTACGCCCATGAGTATCCCTCCTTGGAAAAATTTATGCATATTTGTGGTTACGAAAAGACTGCCGGTCAGGCAATCTCCCTTTTCTATTTACTATATCGTACCATTTTCCTAATTAAATTAGAAGCAAAAGCACAGAAAGTAAAAAAAGTCCATAAAAGTTCTGCGTATGGGAAGGGGGTTCAGCGTGGGAGCGCGCGCTTGACATTTTGTACAGAATTAAGTACAATCCTTGTATACAAAGTACACGAGTTCCTGCGGGAGCGCGGCGGGAAGAAGAAAACGTACGACAGACCGTGCAGTCAGCGGTAAACTGGGAGCGGCTTATGATAGAACAGAAAGCTTACGCAAAAATAAATCTGGGACTGGATGTGCTTCGGCGCAGGCTGGATGGATACCACGAGGTAAAGATGATTATGCAGACTGTGGATATCTGTGATGACCTGACGTTTGAGAGGAGAGAGGAGCCTGGAATCGGGCTTCGGATAGAGGGGGCGGATCTGCCGGCGGACAAGAACAATCTGGTCTGCCGGGCGGCGGCGCTTCTGATGGAGAAAGGGCATATCCGGGAAGGCGTCTCCATTATATTGAAGAAAAGGATTCCCATTGCGGCTGGCATGGCGGGCGGCAGTGCGGATGCGGCGGCGGCTCTGCGGGGGTTGAATGCACTTTTCGGGATGGGATATTCTGCGGAGGAACTGAAAGAGCTTGGCGTGACGCTGGGGGCGGACATTCCTTACTGTATTCAGGGCGGAACGATGCTTTCGGAGGGGATCGGAGAAATATTGACGCCGCTGCCTGCTCCGCCTGCCTGTCATATCGTGATAGCAAAGCCCGATATTGACGTGTCCACGGCCTTTGTCTACGGACATTTACAGGCGGACAGACTGTCCTTCCACCCGGATATTGACGGGATGGCTGCAGCGCTTGCGGCCGGAGACCTGAAAGGCATAACGGACAGAATGGGGAACGTGCTGGAGACGGTTACCGCAAAAGAGTACCCTGTGATTGACAGGCTGAAACGGACGATGTGCAGCCTGGGTGCGGAGAATGCGCTGATGAGCGGCAGCGGCCCTACTGTGTTCGGCATCTGCAAAGAAAAGGAAACAGCGGAGACGATCGCCGATGCTGTCAGGAAAGAGGAACCGGGGGCGGCTGTCTTTGTGACGGCGTTTTGCGGCAGCAAACTGCTCTGACAAGGGGGAAACGTATGGAACATGATTTCACTGTCAATATGGACGAATTTCTTCCTCTGCGGGATGTGGTGTTTAACACGCTGCGCCGCGCTATTTTGACGGGCGAACTGAAACCGGGGGAGCGGCTGATGGAGATCCATCTGGCGAACCGTCTGGGGGTGAGCCGCACGCCAATCCGGGAGGCCATACGAAAGCTGGAACTGGAAGGTCTGGTGACCATGATTCCCAGGCGCGGCGCGGAGGTGGCGCAGATCACGGAGAAAAGCCTGCAGGATGTGCTGGAGGTGAGGCGCGCGCTGGATGCGCTCTGCGCGGAGCTAGCCTGTGACAGGATTACGGCGGAGGGCAAGGCGGCGTTGAAAAAAGCCTGCGACAGCTTTGAGGAGGCCACGAGGACGGGCGATGTGGTGACCATTGCGGAGGCGGATGTGGCGATGCACGATATCATTGTGCAGGCGACGGGGAACCAGCGGCTGATCCAGCTGATCAATAACCTGTCCGAGCAGATGTACCGCTACCGTTTTGAGTATATCAAGGATGAAAGCGGGCATGAGAATCTGGTGAATGAGCATAGGATGATATATGAGAGCATTATGAACGGTGACAGGGAGAAAGCGGCAGCTGCCGCAAGGCTCCACATTGATAACCAGGAGCAGTCCATTATCAGACAGCTGCGCATTGATCCCAGGGGAAAAAGGTCTTCTGGCTGAACGTTTGCACTTCGTGTATGACAAGGATCAATAGCGGGAATACTCCAGATGCCGGTATGAACGGCGGATAGGAGTATGCAGGATGAAGAAAAAGGGAAAGACGCTGGCGGCCTGTCTCTTTGCGGCAGTCTGGTGGGGCATATTTTACCCGGAATTATGTTTTACGGAGGAGACGTGCGAGGCGGTGGTGACGGCTGAGACGCAGACAGAGGATATGTCCGGGCAGATTGGGGCGGCAGAGATCTGGGATGCCTCCGGCGATGAGATTGTGATAAGCAGCAGATTTTTGGAGTGGTGTGAGGAAAAACTGGCTGTGGGGAAGGATTAGAAACCATGAGCGGACAGGAAGAATGGAATAACAGCCCCATCGGGGTGTTTGACTCGGGGGTGGGAGGGCTGACCGTGGCCCGTGAGATTATGCGGCAGCTGCCCAATGAGCGGATCGTATACTTTGGCGATACGGCGCGGGTGCCCTATGGAAGTAAGTCGAAAGAGACGGTGACGAGATATTCCAGACAGATTGTACATTTTCTGGAGACGCAGCAGGTGAAGGCGATTGTGGCAGCCTGCAATACGGCCAGCGCTTACGCGTTGGAGGAACTGGAAAAAGAGGTGGATATTCCGATGATCGGCGTGGTAAAGCCGGGAGCCAGAGCGGCCCTTGCGGCCACCACAAACGGGAAAATCGGCGTTGTGGCAACGGAAGCTACTATAAACAGCGGCATCTACAGCCGTTACATAGAAGAACATGACAAGAATGTCAGTGTTGTCGGAAAGGCATGTCCGCTTTTCGTGCCGCTGGTGGAGGAAGGGCTTTGGGAAGACCCGGTGACGGACGAAATTGCCCGCCGCTATCTGACAGAGCTGGTTGACAGCGGCATCGACACGCTGATACTGGGCTGCACGCACTATCCGATGCTTCGCTCCACGGTAGGAAAGATCATGGGGGAGGGCGTGACCTTAGTCAATCCCGCCTATGAGACAGCGAGGGCGTTAAAAACACTTTTGGCGGAGCACGGTCTGGAGAGTGAACACAGACCAGGGCTTGGAACGGAGCTGTACCGCTTTTTTGTCAGCGATGCGGCTGATAAGTTCCAGCGGTTTGCCAATTCTATTCTGTCTTACGGCATCTTGTCTGCAAAGATGATTCGGATCGATGAATTTTAAATTCTGCCCGCAGCTTTCCGGGGTGTGCCAGACGGCAGACGCTGCGGAGGATGGTGCAGAATGGAGGAAAATATGACGAAAGAAGTTTTGCTGACTCTGCAGGGATTACAGTTCGATCAGCGGGAGGAAAATGCCGATAAGATCGAGATGGTCACTGTGGGAGATTATTATAAGAAGAATGACAGACACTATGTCATATACGAGGAAGTTACGGAAGGGTTTGAACGCCCCACGAAAAACCGGCTGAAATTCAGCGAACAGATGGTGGAGCTGACCCGCAACGGTCTTGTGAATGTACATATGGTATTTCAGGAGAACAAAAAGAACCTGTCAAACTACAATACACCTTTCGGGCAGATTCTGGTAGGAATCGACACGAAGCGGATAACGATTGACGAAAAGGAAGATACTATTGTGGTGGATGTGGATTACGCGCTGGACATCAACTATGAGTTCCTCTCGGACTGCCACATCAAAATAGACATCCGCTCCAAAGAAAACAGCAGCTTTACGCTCCTGTCGTAAAACTGCTGTGTGGTTCTTCCGATAAAGGCACCCCTAAACCGGGTGCGTACTCTGTTATTTCACCGGCTTTGCGCCAGCCTTTTCCTGCGCTTTTTCTACCAGCTGCTTGAATTTACTCTTTTTCTTCTGCTCCACAGCCGGCGCCTTGCCGTGCAGGCCTTTCACATCGGTGATGTAGATGCCGCTGACAACGGCTTTCACTTCCTTCTTTACAGGAACGGCATCAAAAATTTTTTCATCGCAGATAAGCGTCATAATCTGCGGACCAACTTTGGCCTTCACCACAGGGAGCTTGGAACCGCGCAAGAGCTTCGGCGTCTGGTCTATCACAATCTGGGGCAGCCCCGCATCCTTCAGTTTCATCCGTTTTTTGTCGATGATGAGCATGGACATGGTCTGCTTCATCGCATCGATCTGTTCCTGCTGCTCGGCCTGCCTTTTCTGGGCCTTCTTTCCTAAGAAATATAAAACGACCACAGCGATCAGCAGAACCGCCAGGATCACCAGTAAGACAATTGTTATCGTACTCATGGGAATGCCTCCGTTTTCGTTTCAGTGTTATGTAAAAAATATTTTAACATTGATCTGCGTGTTGCGCAAGAAGAAGTTGGAAATTGACCAAGTGGGTCGGCCTGCATGCCTGAGAAATAGAGATGGCCGGATATAGACAAATGAAGGATGGCTGTGGTAAGATAAAAGGTAATTGTATGGTAACGATTCCGCGCAGGCTGGCACATTTGCTGTCGGGACCGCAAGAACAGGTTACAAATTTATGATTTTGGAAACGAGGAGATTATGAAAAGAAAAATAGGTGTAATTGCAGCGGTGTTTGCCTCATCGCTGCTTCTGACTGCCTGCGGCAGTAAGGAGTATCTGAAAGATATTAAGGCAGAGAAATATGTGACGCTCGGTGAATATACGGGCATCGAGGCTGTAGTGAGTAAGCTGGAAGTGCCAGAGGGCGTGGTGGACAGCTATATTTACGACAATTATCTCGAGCCGAAAGCGGAAAAGGTGCCGGTGACGGACCGGGCGGTGCAGGAAGGCGATGTGGCGAACATTGATTTTGTCGGATACCATGACGGTACGGCTTTTGACGGCGGTACGGGGGCAGATTATGATCTGACCATCGGCGCCGGGCAGTTTATAGAGGGCTTCGAGGAGGGGCTGATCGGTGCGGCTGTGGGAGAAAAGCGCAGTCTGAATCTGACCTTTCCCGATCCTTACACGAATCCCGATCTTGCGGGGGAGGACGTGGTGTTTGAGGTGACGGTGAACAGCATCAGCGAGAGCAGGGCGCCGGAGCTTACGGACGAGCTTGTAAAACAGCTTGGAGAGGAAGGCTATAACACCGGCGGCGCGCAGACCGTGCAGGAGCTGAATGACTGGGTATATGATCTCTATGACCAGTCCGTGCAGAGCACCTACGACAATGAGGTAGAGACAGCCCTGGCGTCCGCAATCATGGAAAACAGTACCTTTCAGGAGCTGCCGGAGGAGCTGGTGGAGCGTTATATCACAAGCATTGAGAATAATATGAGTGTCAGAGCGGCCTCAATCGGTATGTCTCTCGCGCAGTATATGCAGCTTTACCAGGGGCTTGACGAGGCGGGGTATCGGGCGCTTTTTGACGAAGAAGGCGTGCGGATGGCAAAACAGTATATCATGTATCAGGCGATTGCCGACAAAGAGGGGCTTGCGCCGACAGAGGAAGAGGTTACCGAAGAGATTTCCGCGCTGATGACGCTTTACGGCTACGCTTCCAAGGAGGAACTGGAAAAGAGTGTGGATATGGAATCCGTGAAAGAGGATCTGATGCGGAAAAAGGTGGTTGCCTTTTTGAAAGAAAACGGAAAGATTCAGGAGACGGCGGCAGCCGCTGAATGAGAGAAGAAATAAGGGGGTAATAGGGAGATGGATTTGACAGAAATCAGAGATTTGTACCGCAACAGTGAGGCGTATATTGATAAGGAAGTAACGGTAGGCGGCTGGGTCAGAAGCATCCGGGATTCCAAAACATTTGGCTTTATTGTGGCGAACGACGGCACCTTTTTTGAGCCGTTGCAGATTGTATATGCAGATCGTCTGGAAAATTTTGAGGCGATTTCCAAATTGAATGTGGGCTCCGCAATTGTGGCCAGGGGAAAGATCGTGGCTACGCCCCAGGCGAAGCAGAAATTTGAGATGCAGGCGGAGGAGATTATGGTGGAGGGCATGTCCACGGCAGACTATCCGCTGCAGAAAAAGAGACACAGCTTTGAGTATCTGCGCACCATTTCCCATCTGCGCCCGAGAACCAATACCTTTCAGGCAGTATTCCGCGTGCGCTCGCTGATCGCCTATGCGATTCACACCTTTTTCCAGGAGAGAGGTTTTGTCTATGTGCACACGCCGATCATTACGGGCAGTGACTGTGAGGGTGCGGGCGAGATGTTCCAGGTGACGACTATGGACTTGAAGAACCTTTCCATGACGGAGGGCGGGGATGTGGATTACAGCCCGGATTTCTTCGGAAAGCCGACCAATCTGACCGTGAGCGGGCAGCTGAATGTCGAAACGTATGCTTTTGCTTTCAAAAACGTTTACACATTCGGGCCCACTTTCCGGGCGGAAAACTCCAACACCACCAGACATGCGGCGGAGTTCTGGATGATTGAGCCGGAGATGGCCTTTGCGGATCTGACGGACGACATGATGGTGGCGGAGGCGATGCTGAAACATGTGATCCGCTATGTATTGGAGAACGCGCCGGAGGAGATGAATTTCTTTAACCAGTTTGTGGACAAGGGGCTGATTGACCGGCTGAACCATGTGTTAAACTCCGATTTTGCCCATGTGACCTACACGGAAGCCATCGACATTCTGAAAAAGCACAATGACAGCTTCGAGTACAAGGTAGAGTGGGGCTGCGATTTGCAGACCGAGCATGAGCGGTTCCTGACGGAGCAGGAGTTCAAACGTCCCGTGTTTGTGACGGATTATCCGAAGGAAATCAAGGCTTTTTATATGAAACTGAACGAGGACGGAAAGACAGTGGCGGCTATGGACTGTCTTGTGCCGGGCATCGGTGAGATCATAGGGGGCAGCCAGAGAGAGGACGACTTAGCCCTTCTGGAGAGCAGAATGGACGAACTGGGACTGAATAAGGATGATTACCAGTTCTATCTGGATCTTCGTAAGTACGGTTCGGCCAGACATGCGGGCTTCGGGCTTGGCTTTGAGCGCTGTGTCATGTATCTGACCGGCATGAGCAATATCCGAGATGTGATCCCGTTCCCGAGAACGGTCAATAACTGTGAACTATAACAGTGCGAGAAGTACTTCTAAAGCTTGGCAGCAAAAGCTGCCTCACTAAGAAGTGCTAAGTCTCGTACGAGAGAATGCCCAAAAGGCGGCATTCTCCGCACTGATTTGCGAAAAGACAGAAATAGGGCGGAGCGATGAAAAAGTACAAGAGATGGCTGTACGTCATTTTATCTTTCATATTGTGTCTGTCAGTGGTAGATCCGATATCGGCTACCACTATTTCTGAACTCCGCGATAAAGTGAAAAAGGATCAGTCCCAGTTGAAGGACGCCCAGAAGCAGGCGGATGAAGCGCAGGAAGCGCAGGAGGGCGTGGAGGAGGAAATCCAGGAGATTGACGCGGAGCTGGTGAATCTGATTACAGACATCAATCTTATCGAGGAGGCCATTGCGGAGAAGGAGGAAGAGATCGCCGAGACACAGGTGGAATATGACGCGGCGGTAGCGGAGAAGGAGGAGCAGTACGCCTCCATGAAAATTCGCATCCAGTTTATGTATGAAAAGGGCGACTCCTCTTATCTGCACATGTTTTTCGGCGCGGGAAACATGGGAGACATGGTAAATAAGGCGAAGTATGTGGAAGAGCTTTACGATTACGACAGAAAGCTGCTCGCGGAATACGAGGATACGGTAAAGCGCGTGCAGGAGCTCTGGGACACGCTGGAGGAGGACAAGTCGGAGCTTGTGACTTCCAAGACCGAGCTGCAGGAAGGACAGGCCTACATGGAGGAGCTGCTTGCCCAGAAGCGGACGGAGTACGAGAATTACGGTGTGATGCTCACCAAGGCGAAGCAGGAAGCGGCCACCTACACGGCGCGGATCAAGCAGGAGACGGCACAGATCAGAAAGCTGGAAGAGGAAGAGCGAAAACGCCGGGAGGAAGAGGAGCGAAAGAAAAGGGAAGAGGAAGAACGGCGCAGGAAAGAGCAGGAAGCTCTGCTGGCACAGGAGGGCGGCAGTTCCGATGCGGAAGAGAAGCCCCAAAAGGAAGAGGCGCCCAAACCCACATCTTCCGGCGGCGGAAAGGGACAGGATATTGCAAATTATGCCTGTAAGTTTATCGGCAACCCTTATGTGGCGGGCGGCACCAGCCTGACCAATGGGGCGGACTGTTCCGGCTTTGTGATGTCGGTCTACAAAAATTTTGGCATTAATCTGCCAAGAAGCTCCTACTCGCAGTCGACCGTGGGCAAAGGGGTGTCCTACTCTGATGCCAGGCCGGGAGATGTGATTTATTATGGAGGCCATGTGGGAATCTATATAGGCAACGGACAGATCGTTCACGCCAGCACCGAGCGGACGGGGATTAAGATTACATCGGCGACTTACCGCAGCATTATTACGGTGAGGCGGATTGTGTAAGCGGTGCAGGACTGAATGGACGGACGCTGATTCCTATGAAAATATACACGTTAAATCAATATATACATGATAAGTACGGTCAAAAATTGTACAAAATAGCTTTGGACGGTGGGTTTACCTGTCCGAACCGGGATGGCAGGATAGACACCCGCGGATGTATTTTTTGCTCCGGGGCAGGCTCGGGAGAATTTGCCGGGGACCGCGCGATGAGCATTACCCGGCAGATTGAAAAGGGTAAGGACAGAGTGGCGGGAAAGATAAAGGATGGCAGGTACATTGCGTACTTTCAGGCATTTACCAATACTTATGCACCTGTCGAAAAGCTGCGTTCCCTTTATATGGAGGCGATAAATCACCAGGATATAGCGGTGGTGTCCATTGCAACGCGCCCGGACTGCCTTTCGGACGAGGTGCTAGACTTGCTGTGTGAGTGCAATAAGATAAAACCGATCTGGGTAGAGCTAGGGCTCCAGACCATACACCCCGGGACAGCGAAATACATACGCAGGGGCTATCCCCTGTCCGTGTATGACAACGCTGTAAACCGGCTGAAAGCGTCAGGGATTGAAGTGATCGTGCATGTGATGCTCGGACTGCCGGGCGAGACAAGGCAGGACATGCTTGACACAGTGTCCTATGTGGGGAAAAGCCATGCGGACGGCATAAAACTGCAGCTTTTGCATGTGATAAGGGGCACAGACCTTGAAAAGGATTATCTGGAAGGCAGGTTTGAAACGCTTGCTTTTGAAACCTATGTGGAGCTGGTTGCAGACTGCATCGCTCTGCTTCCGAAAAATATGGTCATCCATCGCATGACAGGTGACGGAGACAAACGCACACTTGTGGCGCCGCTGTGGAGTGCAGATAAGAAGCGTGTGCTCAATGCGATCCAAACGGCAATTTCGCAAAAAGACAGGATAAGGGATTGACTTTTTTACCGCACTTAAGATAAAATAGGCAAAAGCTGGCACGAAGCCGGCAAAATGTATACACAGGAAGGTATACGATTCCCCAAGGGAGTGGTGTACCTTTTTTTGCGCGCATAAGCAGAGTCAGAAGGCTGACGGTGTCTGCACCATGCTTGCATGAGCGCAGACATCGGAAGACTTATGACGAGCAACGCGAACTCGGAATGCGAAGCATTACGAGTCTGCTTATGCGCAGAAAGCAGCAGAGTACGGAATCTGCACCATGCTTGCATGAGCGCAGACATCGGAAGACTTATGACGAGCAACGCGAACTCGGAATGCGAAGCATTACGAGTCTGCTTATGCGCAGAAAGCAGCAGAGTACGGAATCTGCACCATGCTTGCATGAGCGCAGACATCGGAAGACTTATGACGAGCAACGCG
>CAJTTT010000023.1 GCA_910579285.1 uncultured Lachnospiraceae bacterium
CTCCTTGCCCGTTCCCTCTGTTCTGTGCTGACCGCCCTCGGCTTGCGGTAGCCGATAAAAGACTTCGGAAAGGAATAGGTCTTAGATACTTCGTCCTGCCCTGTCAACTTGTATGTGTCGGGATAATCAGTAACAAGCGTGTCAAGTTTTCGCATAACTGCCTTATCCCTTGTGTAGAGGGTGACAGTCTGTTCTCCTGAATTGTAATTGACAATTGTTTCCTGCTCGTATCGGGAAAGTTTCATAGTTCCATATCCCCCTTTCCCTTGCTGTGGGTTCTGTGCTTTTTGGCTAACCTTGTCTTTATGGAGTGGTCACGCTCGATCAGTTTACGTCTTTTGGTGGTGGCGGTCAGTTCTGCACACATTTTTCTGACAGGGCATTTAATTTTTTCAAGGTGGTACTTACAATCTGCTTGGTGTCACTGTCCTTTATCTGTGGCAGGATTGCGGATAAATGAGCGCACGTTCCCGCTTTGCCCTGTTCCTGCTTTTTATTCATGGTCTTTGCCCTCCTGTGATATGGATTCATATGATTGATTGGTATCGGTGCTGATATATGATTTTCTTACGGTAATTGTCGGGAGATTGGATTGCGGAATACTGTTGTTGGGTATTTCTTCACTCGTAGAAATAGGAGTTCATTTTTTACGGTAATTACTGCATGAAAAAAGACTATAACTGTCATAGCCTTTTAAGGATTGAGGAAGTCCCTTTCTTATTTGTATTTGTTTTGTCACCCCTCCGCACTATCGACTTCTTTCAAAGGACGTTCCTGCCATTCCTTTACAATGGGAAGGAATTTGTCGGTTTACCCAACCTTTGGAATGATCACTATAATTCGAGGATTTTTGTTGTCGCCCTTTTCTCCCTCTATATATCTGGCAATTCGATTCTCATGGTAAAACATTCCATTATTCATAAAACGTGTACCAGTAAATATTTTTTTCTTGTTCTTATCTTCGCTATCCTCTTTGTCATTCTTTTTTGCATATAATTGATATCCAATCAAATGACAACGTTGGAATAACAGTTTATCATTGATACAATTCTCTTCTTCTGTTGGAAACCCTATCGGCTTAGATTTTATACTAGGTCTATTCTTCTGTCTCTCTGAAATAGTCTGAAAACTGATACAAACAGTTACAGGCTTACAATGTCCAGATTCATCATCTGGTTCAAACTCTGGTTCCAGCATGCCCTCCAACCCTTTTTTATCTCATCATCCTCAAGTTTAGGTTTATTACTTAATTTGATATATGCCTTATCAGATTCCATATCTTTGAATATGAGCCATTTGTCTTCTTCACTAAATTTTCCTTTATCAAACAATTTATTTACCTCCGTCAAGATTGTTTCATCTTAAAAATTTTCTGTGGTAAAGATAATAGTTCTTCTGCACATTCTTTCTCTGCGCTAATTGCATATTTATGTATTTATATGAATTCTATATATTCTAAACCCGTCAAAAGGTCAGTGCGGCTTAATGTTGATTGCAATTCAATACATTGATTTTCTTCTTTATTCAATTTTTAAAGTCATGGCCCACCGAACACACATTGCCCACAAATCTTTGCACCGCCTTTATACAGTTGTGCATCCACTTTCATTAGGAATGGGGTTACTTATCTTTGTCGCCAGATCAAAATTTATTTTTTTAATTCTTCATATGCAACTATTTTTTGATACTGTTTTTAAATCACATTCTGTAGACCATAATAATGGATAAAATAATATTATTTCGTCACATCAGACTATCCAAAGCCCTTTCATCCAACCTTTTTCCCATAAATCAGACAATCGTGCGGCAAATTTGATATACCTCTTCCAAGAAAGCTCTGGCTGCCTTCCCCTCCTTTTCATTATATTCCCAGCCCAATTTCCTCCCGACAAACTGCGCTGCATTTCCAAACAACCCGCACATATCAAATACAGACTTCCATGCATGATCCACATTGCCGTCAAAATAGGTGGATAAAAGCAGCTTCCATTCTTCCTCTGAAAGCCACCTATACAAGTATTTCGATGATTTCCCGGTGCTTACTGACCAATCAGTTAAAATACCCACTTTCCAATTTAACATTCTGATAAGTTCCGGCCTTACAATACCATTTGCCATATCCTGCACATAAGGGATTTCCTCCCGCCATAATCCCTTAGCAAGATTGTTGGTACACCACCAAAATTCATTGCAAGCCGCCAGATACTGCTCTTTTGTCGGTTTCTTAACCCAATACTGGCAATCTGCTGCCGCTTCTATTTCAGGAAGTATATTGTCCTTATCCAACAAAATTTTACATAGCCTGTCGTCTTCAATATGCTGTAATGCATAATCGACAGACTGTATCGTCAGATCCATTCTGATTCCGTCTGCAAACTGCATCAGATAACCATAATGATTTTTCTTATCGCTGGGATAATTGGGACTTTCATCAGGATATTGCATATAAAGAATTTCCCCAAAAACCGCAATCCATTCTTTGTCCGCGATAAAGCTCCCGGTTTCTTCCACAACATAAACGATATCGTAATCCTGAAACATATCTTTGGGAACATTCTCGTTCGTTCTTGAACCGTTCATATAAACAGCCTTAATTCTGGCATCCTCTTTCGCAGTTTCCAAAATGACGCTGTACATTTCTTGTTCTGATCTCATATTGGCACCTCTTTTATAAATTCCAGATTACATTGGCGTTCCCACTTCAATCAGATTGCCATCCAAATCATAAAAGCGGACAACTCTCTGTCCCCAGCTGTGTGTCATAAGCCGATTCACATACTGGATTTCTGGATAGCGCTGATCCAGTTTCTCAAGGAATGCTTCTATATCCTGTTCCTCAAAATACAATTCGCAGGCATTGTTTTTTGAAATGATGTCCTTTCCCAAACAGATCATGGTAAAACTGTCTTGATTTTTCAATATCTTTTACGACAATCAAAATATTCTTTAATTTCATTCCCGGTATCTCCCTAATTCTGGTTTCTGCTTATAGTTTATCCGATATATGGCAATCCCGCAATGCCCCCACTGCGCTGAACCCCGCCAGCCCTCACTGCTGCAGACCGAATCAGACCATCCATTTCTTTGATATACAAACCGACATTTGCAGGCAAATGCGCATCAGATGCTGTATAAACCGGCACGCCGCATTTTACCATACATTCCAGCATGTCCAAATTCATCCCTAACTGTCTGTCTCCATAGTTAATTGCCAGGCCGCTGTTTTCCTCTATATACATGCCATTTTCACAGAGCGCCTGTGCGAGCTGTAGGTAAATATGTCTGTAATCTTTTTGCGGATATGCTCCATAACATTGTAATGACTGCGGATGGGCTGCCCCCGAAAACAGGCCGCTGTTAATCAATGACAGCATAAGCGCATAATACCTCTCATACAATTTATCAATGTCGTAATCCTTCTTCTCCCACCGCTGTCTCAGATGGCTGAACGCCCATCCGTCAATAAAATGGATAGAACCTGTCAAAAAATCAAAGGAATACAGTTGTTTTATTTGGGCTATATCGGATTCATGCTCCGGGGAATAGCATACCTCCAGCCCAAATTTTAAGCAGATAGGGAAATCCAAACGTTTTATTTTTTCTATGTAATCAATGTACTCTCCGATCGGCCGTGCCTGCTCCCATTTTTTCTGATACCAGTTCTTTTGATATTCATTATACGCAGACATCTCATCATATAAAGGGGCGCACTCTTTGAAAATATGCGTATGTTCCAAAAAGAAAATCTCATCTATCTCTCTTTTTATCGCTGCGTCAATAAACTGTTCGATCCACTCTACCGTATATTCTCCTTTTTCCAAATGAACATGCGCGTCAATCATGCCGGATCTCCTCCGTCCACGCCGCTATCTGCGAAACCAATTCTTCCATATTAATTTTTGAGAAATCCGTCGTATCCACTTTCATCTGTTTCCCATCCACCCAAAAGGCGTCAAATCCCCTCTGTTTTATTCCCTGCGCAAAATTTTCATAAGAAACCGGCGTCACTTTACATATTGCGGGATCGTTCTTTTTCTTTTCAGGATAGCAGTCGTTCACTACATGGCCTCTGTGCCTGTCAGGACTGCTCTCTCTTTCCAGATAACGCCGGTAAATGACTTTGTAATCACCTGTCAGCGCAATTGTCAATGCGGGATATTGATATTTGTCCAACAGATTTTGGATTCCCTGCTGCGACGAATATTCAAAATTATTCTCCATAATAAAGGGCTGGCCCGCGCTCATAAGCTGACCTGCCACATAATACATGATTTCCATACTGGCTATTCCGAGATTTACCTTTTCCTCCCTCGACCGAAAGCCAACATTGTCAAACAGCAGTTCTTTCACGGCATCCTTTGAAATAACAGGCAGTTTCAACTGTCGTGCCATCATTTCTGCCATCGTGCTTTTTCCTGCCGCCGGGATTCCTGTCACCAATATACAGTACATTCAGTCTCCTTTCCAATCAACTGTTTCTACAACCACGCCAAGTTCTCTTGTCCGCGCGAGAAAATCTTCCGGCACGTTGTCATCCGTAATCAACAAATCATAGTCTTCTATCCGACATACAGAGTGAATGGAGTTTTTGCCTATTTTTTTGGACGGATATAACCCGATATTCCTTGCACTGTTTTTCATAACGGCTTTTCCAAACGCGGCTCCGGCCGGATCATGTATGGAGGCTCCAAAGTCACAAGATAATGCGGCATGGGACAAAAAAGCTTTATCAATTCGGATATTTTCCACCATCTGAATGGTATAAAAATCATGGCAGTGACCGCGGTGGGACATCTCGCCGCCAAGCAGAATAACGGATATATTCATCCTTTTTCGCAGCGCCTCTGCAATGGTAACAGAATTCGTCAATACGGTAATTGTTACGTCCTCCGGCATGTTTTCGGCCATATAATATCCAACCAGCGATGTGGTAATATAAATGACATCCTTATTTTCTATATATGCCAGCGCTCTCCTGGCAACCGCCAGATAGTCCGCCTGTACTTCTTTTACATCTATTGGATTATAAGTTGTTTCGGGATACCGTTCTTCCGGCCTGACCACTATGGCACCGCCATGTGTTCTCTGCAGAAGCCCTTTGCTTTCTAACAGCCTAAGATCCCGCCTTGCGCAGTCCGCAGAAATCTGATAATATTCCTGGATCTCCGATACAAGAATCCGTCCTGCTTCATTTATTTTACGAACAATATCCTTTTGCCGCTCTTCCATAAACATAATCCGTGTCGCCCCGCTCGTATATAATTGTTTTATCTTGTTTATTCTTGTTTATATTTTATTATAATCGTTTTCCACCTCTTCCGCAAGCACAAATGTGAGTTGATACGTCCCCTTCCCACTCTTCCTAACCACCCCGTCCGCCTCGCACCGATTTAAAATACGCTGGAGCTGTCTCGGGCTGCAGTGCAGATGAAAAGCAGCCTGCTCCACTCCCTTTAAGACCGCCCCTTCGCACTTGTATTTCATATAGGACAGCACCCGCTCCGTAAGGGACGCGGGAGCCGCATCCATCGTAGTGATGGCACCGATTTTCGCGGACAGGCTCCTGCAGATAAACGAAAGGAACCCGCTGTTTGAGAGAAGTGTTTCCCTGTGTTTTTCAATCGAAAAGGCGATACAGGTCAGGCTTTCGGACGCTTCCGCATAAATACTGCCGCTTTTCGGATAAAAGAGATCCATGTCCCCGAGAAAGTAGTCTGCTGTTCCGTTCGACAGGGAATACCGCGTCCCGTCATCCCGGATAAAATAGATATCAATAGATCCCTGCTCCACAATCTGAAATAGAAGTTCTGTCTGAAATGGAGAACACACCAGCTCGCCTTTTTCATATCTGATCAGGTAAAAATCAATGTTCAGTGATTCCAGTATCTCATGGTATTTGCTCCTGGCAATGCTTTCTGCAATTTTTTCTTGATCGTAAATTCTTTCCATCAAACATCTCCCCAACAGGACATATGTCCCGTTTTTTAGAACTATTTTACCTTATCATGTAGAAAAAACAAGAGCAAACAGATATGCTGACTCAACTTTGTTGAGCCAAAAAACAGCGCAGAAGGAGAGAAAACTATGACATCCGTATACGAAGAAAAGAAGATATCAAAAGCGATCATGCGAGTGGGGCTTCCCTCCATGCTGGGACAGCTCACAACGCTGATTTACAATATCGCAGACACCTTTTTTGTGTCCCTGACCAAGGAGCCCGCGACAATCGCCGCTGTGACATTGTGCGCGCCGATCCTGCTCATCATCATGTCCATTGCCTGCGTTTTCGGCATGGGCGGCAGCAGCGTCATTGCCAGACTGCTGGGAGAAAACAAAAAAGAAGAATCCGGCGCGACCATGAATTTCTGTGTGTACGCGATGGTCATTGCGGGCGCTGCCACGCTCATAGCGGGGCTTGTCTTTTTGCAGCCATTAGCCCGGATATCTGGCGCGGATGCGGACAACATGGCTTATACTTGCGATTACTTGAAATGGATTTTTGCGGGAGCTCCTTTTATTATGCTGGCGAACGGATTTGTCCATCTGTTCCGTTCGGTCGGACTGATCAAAGAAGGGACGGTCGGACTGGTACTCGGAAATGTAATCAATATGATATTGGATTATGTGTTTATTGCAATTCTCGGCTGGGGAACGGCAGGCGCCGCGCTTGCGACCTCTCTTGGATTTGTCTGCGCGTCCATTTACTATATCATCTGCATGATCCGTGAAGAACAACGCGGGAACCAGCTGGTCCCCCTTTCCTTCAGACGGTTTTCGCTAAACGCCGCCATGATACGCAGGGTCGTAGGCATCGGCATTCCGGGCGCCCTCATCACCGTACTTATGAGCGTTTCCAATATCGTTCTGAACAACTATATCGGCATATACGGTTCCGACGCAGTGGCTTCCTACGGCATTGCCTATAAGCTGGATATGATCCCGATTCTGCTTTCGGTCGGCTTAGCGCAGGGCGTTGCCCCTCTGGTCGGCTACTATTACGGCGCAAACGAGAAAAGGCGGATGTCCGATACCGTGAAATATGCGATGCTGTACGGGGTTGTTTTAGGGGCGGTGTTTACTGCTGTCTTTATGCTTTTCGGAAGAGCTCTTGCCGCGATCTTTCTACAGGACGCCGGTCTGATTGCGCAGACAGGTTACTTCCTGAAAATTCTCTGCCTGTCGGCTCCCATGCTCGGTGTCATCAATATGATAACCAGTTATTTTCAGGCATTGGGAAAAGCGGTTAAATCGCTGGTCATCACACTTCTCAGAAATGCGGCGCTGTTTATTCCGGGCGTCATGCTGCTAAACCATTTCTGGAAACTGAACGGCGTCATTGCGGCTCAGCCTGTGGTGGAAACGATTCTGACGGTTATCTGTCTCTTTATGTATATCGGAGACCGCAGACCGGGCTGTGAATAGACGACTGCCGCACACAGTCACCGCCGCTTATCCTCTGTCTGCCATACATTCATGGATGAAATACAGCGCCATTGCCTCCATCCGCCTGTTCCCCTCTTCCGAAAATCCGTGCGGCTCACCATGAAACAGTTCCAGTCGGGCATCCGCATATTTTTCTGACGCCCATTTTGCATATTCCAGACCCACAACCTCATCCGCAGTCCCGTGCATCAAAAGAACCCGTCCGCCGAATTTCCCGATCCGTTCTTTGATGCGGAAATCGCGGATGGATTCAAAAAACTTACGTCCCAGCGTCATATCCCACAAGATCTCAGTATTCGGTATATCCTCCGCTTTCTTAAAGCGCTCGTTCCAGTTATCCGCAATACAGAAAGCCGGATACAATAAAATTAGCGCATGAATATCCTCGCATCTTTCCTCTGCTGCCAGCGCAGAGACCATGCCACCCTGACTGAAGCCGAACAAATAGATCTGGCTGCTGTCCACCCACGGCCACCTCTTCACTTCGTCTACAACGGCAAGCAAATCTTCCCTTTCTGTAAATAAGGTCATCTCCGTTGTCGGAAAGCCACTGGCATCTCTTGTGCTTCCGCCGCAAAAAGTAAAACAGACCGCACCGATTCCGCTTTTTGCATAATATTTTGCCGAAAGCGCCGCATCCTCTTTGTGACCGTTATAGCCATGACTGAAAATCACTAACGGAAAGCTGCCCTCTCCATTCGGTTTATAGTACGTTGCATCAATTGTCCTGTTGCGATGTGATACAGTTATGTTTTCAATTTGCATGTTTTTCCTCTCTTATTCACGCTCTCCAACGCGTTATCTCAAAATATATATGCTCCTTAACCGTTTCTCTCCCAGACATCCGTTTTATATACATTTTATGAAAACCCCAAGCGCTGCAGACACCACGATCATCCAAACGGGCGATGGCGCTTTCCGTTTCGCTTTTCTGGCAAGCACACCCCATACTGACAATACCAGAAAAACAAAAATTCTGTCATAATAAGGGGCAAAGGCATCCTCTAAATGTTTTATACCGCCAAAAACCTGCAGACCCATAATAACTGCCGTAGCCAGAACCAATGCGGCAATGCAGGGACGGACCGCTTGGAGAAAGGCTTTGACGCCCGCATATTTTAACAGGTTTTGAATGCAGGAAGCGATGAGCAGCATCAGTATCAATGCCGGCAGCACCACGCCGAGGGTTGCCAGGAAGGCTCCCAGCATTCCCCCCTGCGAAGCGCCGACAAAAGTCGCCATATTCACAGCCAGCGGACCGGGCGTCGATTCGGAAACAGCCACAAAAGCCATAAACTCATCGTCTGTCAGCCATTGATTTTTCAGCACCGTTTCCCGAATCAAGGAAATCATGCCGTAACCGCCGCCGAAAGAAACTGCGCCTATTTTCAGAAATGCCAAAAACAACTGCACATAAATCATTTTTCACTTCTCCTTCTATACAGGCTCCCCACAAGATACTGCACAACACCGGCCAGGCCGCAGATCACAATATAGAATACTGCGGAAAAAGAGACGGCCAGAAGAGAAAAAAGAAGCATGGCGGCAAATACCAGTACCACAATCACTTTGTGAAAAAACGTATGGCAGACTTCCTTTGTCATGCGCACTGCGGCCGAAAAGATTAAATACACCACACACGCCTGTATCCCTTCCAGGGCGTAACCGACATAGGTCAACTCCAAAAAGCGGTCAAAATACAGTGATATAACATATATGATTGAGAACGACGGAATACAGACAGCGGCAGTGGACACAAGGGCTCCCCAAAACCCGGAAATCTGATACCCGATATAAGTAGCGCTGTTGACCGCGATCGGTCCCGGCGTGGATTCAGCGATCGCAACCATATCAAGAAACATATCATTCGTGATCCATTTCTTCTTATCCACAAACTCGTCTCTCAGCAGCGCAATCATGGCATAGCCTCCTCCAAAGGTAAACATGCCGATTTTCAAAAAAGTAAAAAACAGCTGCATCATTTCTTTCATTCCTGCCGCCTCCGCCATCTTCTGTCCTGTTCATCCACCGCTCTGTCGTGGTGTGACACGGTTTTACTCTCCTATATCATAAAACGAAGCCGCCTGCATAGCAAGCGGCTCCTTGTTTTATTTTCCCTTTGCGGCCAGTTTTTTCCAGTTGTAATATCCGTACACTGAGTTAAACAGATAAGCGACCCACATCACAACCATAGTAACTGCTGAGGAATCCTGTCCGATCAGAAGCACCCACATGATGACCGATACCACATTGACGATAATCCATAAAAGCCACTGTTCCGCGTATCTGGCCACCTGCATGATAAGGGCCACCACGGAAAACACTGTGGACATCGCATCGATCAGGGCAAGCTGCCCGCCGATCCGGCTCAAAATCTGCCAGTAAATCACCACAACAACCGCCACGGTGACAAGCAGGATGATGGTCTGTCTCAAGGTCAGCGCCTTACCTTCCACTTCACCGCTGTCCTGGTCTTTGTGTCTCGACCACAGATAAAATCCCACAAAATTCATCGGAATGTAGTAAAAGGCATTCAGCATAAATTCTCCGTACAGGTGATTGTTGAAAGTCAGGTACGCGTAGATAGCCACATTCACCGTGGCGAATGCATAGGTACTGACCTTTCCCTTCGCCGCCAGCACCACGCCAAGAATCCCCGTAATGCCGCTGATCAGCGCAAGCAGATTGTCGCCCCATATGATGCTGAGCGCCACCATGATCACCGTGGACAACACCAGCCAGCTTATCTCAAATTTACTCCATCCTTCAAAAAATTTTTTCACTTTATCCATCGTTCTTCCTCCCTTTTTCAAACTCTTCCGCAGTTAAAGTCGGTCCTTTCACACTGACTACCATCGCGGACACCCGGTTTGCCATGCGAATGGCCTCTTCCCAGTTCTTTCCCATCTGGCGCGCGGCAATCACCGCCCCGATGTGGGAATCCCCGGCTCCTATGGTGTCGACCACCTCGGCCTTTTCCGACGGGACAACCTTTCCATCCCCGTTTTCCCACAGATATACGCCCCGCTCGCCGAGCGTTACCAAAACCGTATTATTTGTCTGCCGCGCAAGCTCTGCGGCCGCTTCCTCCGCCGTTGATTTTCCTGTGGAGGCCAGAGCCTCCCTCTCATTCAGATGGAGTACGGGAGACAGCGCCGTCATTCTGTTTCTCTTGTCCTCCGCAATATAGGTGATCCGGGGGCCGGGCGCATAATATACCGTGTACTCCGGGTGTTTTTCCAAAAAGTCCAGAATCACTCCCCCGCCCTCCCCTTCCAGCTCATAGCCGGATACATAGACGGCATCATACCTGCCGGCATCCAGCTGTGCAAACCATTCCTTCTCAAACTGACACTCGATCCCCGGCAGTGTGAGAAATGTCCGCTCGCCGTCCGCCTCCACCAGACACAGACAGTATCCGTTGTCAGACGCTTCCGATTTCACCGGGCTTTCGTGCCCGCTCCTATGCAGTTGTTTTTCAATAAAATCCGCATACATCCCGGTTCCCACCGGGGCAAACAGCGTATAGTCTGTCTGAAAATGCTTCAGAATATCCGCCACATTGTAAGCACAGCCGCCCACTGTCATGCTCTGTGTTCTGGCATACACGTCCTCTCCCGACACAGGCAGGCGGTCAATTTCCATAATAATATCCAGCATGGCCGCACCGATCACCAAACATCCTCTGCCCATTTACACCCTCCCTCTTTTCTCTGCAATTGCCGCCGCATATCTGTTCAGATCCGCCTCATTTGCCGTATCAATCTGCTCCACATAGGCTTTCGGTATCTCCTGAAACCCCTTTGCGCCTCCGCAGACCGCCGTCGCCATAGCGCCGATCGTGTCCGTATCACCGCCCAGGTTGGCACACATCAGCGCACACTTTTTCACATCAAAGCTGTAGTAAGCGATGGCAAGTGCCGCAGGCACGGATTCCGACGTGTTGACGCCCGCACCCACCAAATTGTAGAGCATCTCCAGAAATGTCTCCTCATCATCGGCATATGCCTGCGCCATCCTGACGCCAAGCCTTGTCCTTGCCCCCAGAGACGGGCTGACTGTGGATGCCCCGAGGGACAGCGCATATTCCTCCACCGAGAGGGCGTCCTCGATCATGCGCTCCCTGTCCCCGTAGGTGACAGCCGACGCCACCGCCGCGGCAATCATAGATGCTCCCGCAATCGTCACATCACTGGTGTGCGTCACCTGCGATACCGCCGCCACATATCTGCACAGCGCCTCCTCCTGATCCGGCGTAAAGAGTGCGCCAACAGGTGCAATTCTCATGGCCGCGCCGTTGGAAACCGCCTCATCCGAGAACTCCCGCGCGCTCCTCCCCTCCTCAAAAAGCTTCAGTGCAACCTTGGACGTGGGGCCGAGAATATTATTTTCAAAAGCATTCTCCTTTTTCGCCCACTCCAAAATATGCTGGGCAATATTCTGAGCGGAGGGAACAAAATCCGTCTCCATCAGGCTGTCAAGAATCGCCAGCGCCTGCCCTGTGTCATCCGTAAACTGCCCTGCCTTATACTGATAGGAGATCACGTTCTCGGGGCACCCGTCGAGAAAATCCGTGATCTCCCCATAGTGCGCCTTCACCCGCTTTCTGCTCCAAAGCTCCGGCGGCATGCCCATCGCATCCCCAATGGCCATTCCGTATAAAACCCCCAACACTTTCTCATTCATATCGCAATATCTCCTTTCACTTATTATGATAAGTTATTCAATTTATTATATCAAGTTGGTATTTTAGCAAAACAGACGGCTCAGTTTTTGTATAGTATTCACAAAAGTCCGTCTTTCTTCTTCCATTTACTGGTTATCTTTCACATTTCATCACATTTTTCCGTCCAATCTCCTTCTATTCCGGGCAGATTCTTCCTCCTTAAGGTTTACTTTCCTCCCCGTTTCTCATATAATTTAGACGGATAGGGTTGTCTCTCCAGGTCTCCAACAGATGTTGTGATAAACCGTTCCAAATCAGAACTTTTCAAAAACGCAGCCGAGTACATGGGAGTCTTTCATATATGGATCATAACACAGAAAAACACCTGCCCAAATATGCTGTCATCGAGCAGGATTTTGCAGAAAAAATAGATTCCGGCGAACTGCCGGGCGGTTCAGAACTTCCAAGCGAGTCCGACCTGATGGAGCTGTATCAGGTGAGCCGTGTCACTGCGCGGCGCGCCATTGATGAGCTATACCATCACGGATACATTGAAAAAATGCAGGGAAGGCGCACCCGTGTCAAAGGCCGCGCTCCCCTGCAGGAACTTACCTCCGTTTACAGTTACACAGAAGAAATCCTGCGGCACGGCATGACGCCAAGCCGCAAGGTTATCACCGCGCAGATCCGTATCTGCACCCAGGAGGAATGTGCGCTGCTCAAACTTCCAAAAGCCGACCCGGTCTTTCACATGGAGCGCATTTACTATGCGGATGGTCTTCCGCTGTGCCTTACGCAGACGACACTCCCCTATCGGATTTTCCAGGACATTGAGTCCTGCGATTTTAAAGAACAGTCCCTGTACCATGTTCTGGAGACAGACTACGGCGTCACCATCACCAATACTTCCTTGAAGCTGAAGGCAGTCTCCAGTCCCGGCAGTGTGGCCAGGTATCTGGATGTGGATGACAGCACACCCCTGCTTTACTCCACCGGCCTGACTTACGGAATCTGTCAGAATGCGGAAATCCCCATAGAAGTTTTTACCTCCTACTATCTCACCACCCGCTTTGAGTATACGCTGGTGCAAAAGAGGGGGTAATAGTTGACGAATAAAATACAGCGTCAGCCTTTACCGCTTGGTAATCACAGCTACCGCACAGGGCATTCTCCCGTCAACAACAAAAAAGGAGATATTCTCATACCCCATGTCCGCAAAAAACTTCCGATAAGATGAAAGATCATACTGCCTCTTAAAATTTGCGCCAGCCATTTCAAGCAGACGAACCGCTCTCTTATTCACGCCTTCCGACGCGTTGATATAAGTCGGGACGATCATTTTTCCGCCCGGCTTGCAGACCCGCTCCAGCTCCTTCAATGCGGCACAGGGATCATCCAACAGATGAATGACATTCCCCGCAACGACCTTATCAAATCTGTTATCGCGGCACTTCAGATGCGTCATATCCGCCCGCCTCACTTTGACATTGTCATAAGCACGGCAGTTTCCGGCCGCCTGTCTCAACATCCCTGCGGAAAAGTCCGTTGCAATGAGTTTCCGGCACTTCAGGGCGATGTATCTGCTGATCGCGCCCGTCCCGCAGGCACACTCCAGCACCACATCCTTCGGCCCGATTTCCTCTGCCACTTTTTGACCAAGCCTGCGGTATACTTTTCCGTTATATACCGTTTCAAACAAATCATATACTCCCGACACGTTATCCCAAAACATATATGCCTCAGACCTTCCTTTTCCTCGTCTCTGCTTTATCCACGGAAAACCGTCTCCCCGCACCTGCTTTTCTATTTCTGCTGCGCCATAAAATGTTCCTTCACCAGGCTAACTGTATATTAACATCACACTTATGTATTGTAAATGGGGAGGACTTTTTTCTGCAATACTTATTACCTTTTACATAACCTTTACCATCATCTGCTTCATCAGCACAACCGCTTAAAAATACTTGCGGCACTTTAAAGATTGTGGTATATTAAGCATAAAGAAGGACATCTGCGCTAACAGATGCCCAACAGGAGCTGCCGATAGACGGTTAGCCCGATTAGTGAATTGCGAAATAGCCGTATCCTTTGTTCGGGTGGCGGCTATTTTTGCGTCTTGCTACTATCCTTACCGATAGAGTATCCTATTCCAAAGCAGGTCAAGCCGAAGCTCAGCACTGCAATTAGTCCTAAAATATCCATTGGCACAGCCCCCCTTTCCATTCGATTCCCTTGTGGGTTTCTATGTAATCGGAGGGTCACAGTCCCTCCGAAGAGGGCTAACCGCCTACCATCCTGGTACTCCCAGATAAATGCTACCATAATTCGACAGTAAGTTCAATTTATTTTTTTATTCTTTACTATACGATATTCTGTCAACCCAAAAAACAGCAACGCGGAAGGTAACCTGTCACTTCGCACCAGAGTCTCACCGACATTCCTGTTATATTTGAAGTCTGTTTCCAGTTATGCTATGATAGACATACTGCCGGAAAGCACAGCAGACCGCAGTATACCATTTTAATTATGGAGGTAATGATGAGACAAAAAAACAATCCCATAAAAAAATACGCAGCCCTGTGCTGCATCCTGCTTCCTGCCGCAATACTGGCAGGCTGTGCAGGCACATCCACTGGCAGCGGAGGCAGCGCGGATGCCGCCTTATCTTCCCCCGCCGCCAAAAGCGGTGCTTCGGAAGGCGCTGACGCTGTGGACACGCAGGCGCAGGAGACGGACACATCCGCTTTTCCTGCCTTTACCGCGACAGATCTGGACGGCAATACGGCCACCGAGAGTATATTTACAGAAAAGGATCTGACCGTGCTCAATATCTGGGGCACTTTCTGCGGTCCCTGTATCGGAGAAATGCCGGAACTTGGCGAGTGGGCAAAGGAGATGCCCGACAATGTGCAGATCGTTGGCCTTATTATTGATATCAACGGGGAGGAAGACACCGAACACCGCGATTTAGCGGTTGAAATAACGGAAAAGGCAGGCGCAGAGTTCACCAATCTGATCGCCAACATGGACTTTGCTCCGATTTTGAAAGATGTGGTCGGCGTACCCACCACCCTCTTCATCGACAAGGAGGGAAACATCGTGGGCGACCCGATTGTGGGAGCAAACGTGGACGGTTACAAGACATTCGTGGAGGATTACCTGAATGGGCAGTAAAACCAAAATGTGGGCACGGGCGGCAGGTCTTATCACCGCCTGTGTCTTTCTCATCTATGGCTTACACAGGGGCGAGGCCGTTGTCGTTTTGAATAAAGCAGTCAATATCTGTCTGGAATGTATCGGACTTGGATAAAGAGCGGCGGCACAAACCACGGCATTTCGCCATGTATCTGGCGCAAGTATTTTGAAAACGGAAAAAGGGAGTAAGGATATGAAAATCACCTATGCAATCAAGCGCAAACTCCTGCAGATCATCGCCCTCGGCTGTTCCAACGCGCATCTTCTGAACTTTAAGGGCGGGAAAATATACACGGGAAAGTGGAAACAGTTCTGCAATCCGGGGCTCAACTGCTACTCCTGCCCCGCGGCTGGCTTTGCCTGTCCCATCGGCGCCATGCAGGCGGTAAACGGTTCCATGCAGTTTTCTTTCAGTTTTTATGTGACGGGACTGCTTTTTGCTTTCGGTGTGCTGCTCGGCCGGGCAGTCTGCGGGTGGCTTTGTCCCTTCGGACTGCTGCAGGAGCTGATTCACAAAATCCCTTCACCGAAATGGCATCTGAAAAAGGGATTCCTGTATGTAAAATATGTCGTTTTGGTAGTCTTTGTCCTGATCCTGCCCATAGCTGCCACCGACTACATGGGCATGGGCAAGCCCGCTTTCTGCCAGTATATCTGTCCGGCAGGGACGTTGGAGGGCGGCCTCTTTCTTCTCGCTGCCCACGAAAATCTAAGAAATGCGGTCGGCGCACTGTTTGGCCTAAAAGCGGCAATCCTGATCCTGACACTCATCGGCTGTGTTCTGGTCTACCGCTGTTTCTGCCGGGTGCTCTGTCCGCTTGGCGCGATCTATGGACTGTTCAACAAATTCAGCATCTTTCATCTGGCGGTGGACAGTCACAAATGTGTCGGCTGCGGGAAATGCAAAGACGTATGCCAAATGGAAGTGGATCCCGTGAAGACGCAGGACTCGGCAGAGTGTATCCGATGCGGCGCCTGCGCGGACGCCTGTCCGACTGGAGCAGTCTGCCTTGGATTTTCGACAAAGAGAGGAAAAAGTCTGACATAATAGAATAGTTTTCCCTTTAAAAATGAGGCTGTGCATGGGGAATCTTCCCATTCACAGCCTCTTCTCCATCAGATAAAACCTTCCCTTCCGCCAGTCCGCAACGCCCCGCCGCTCATAGCCATGTCCTGTGTAGAGAGCGATTGCGCCAGGGTTTTGGCTGAACACGTCAAGCCGCACCGCACCGATTCCCCTCTTTCTCATCTCCGCCTCGATATAGGCAAGGGTCTGTCCCGCAACTCCCTTCCCCTGATACCTTGGGTGGACACACAGTCTGTGCACAATGCAGTACCTCTGGTCTCGATGCTGCCAGTCACCGTTCTGGTATTCCGGTTCGCACGTCTGATTCACGGTGACGGTAACCGCCACTTCCCCATTAACCGTCCCGATCAAAAGTGTATTTTCCTCCAAATCAGACAAAAAGTCTTCCATAGTAGGATAGTATTCATCCCACTGGTCAATGCCCTGCTCCTGCATATGGGTGATGGCGGCAGTGACCAGTTCACAGATCACTGCCACATCCTTCTGCTCCGCTTCTCTAAACTCCATTTTTTCTCCGTCTGTGGGGCTTCTCTATTTCTGTTTTCCGGCCATATAACAAAACCCATAAGCCGGAAGCGGTATCTTCGCCGGGGAAACGTCATCCCCCGTAAGCATATCCTTGTACTCGCCCGTCACGCCGCACAAAGATACCTCCTTATTATACTCGCTGAAGTTAAATACGCCAAGTATTTCTTCTCCCTCACAGGATCTGCTGATACACAGCACACTCGTATCTCCCGTTTCAACCGTCCTCGCATCTGCCTGTGCGGCAAACACCTTTCCTGCGCTCCTGATTTTTTCCAGCCGGTCAAGCTGTCCGAAAATCTGTCCTGTCACGCTCTCCTCATCGGAAATCTGCTCCGTCAGCGTCCAGTCCAATTTCCCCCGGTGCAGATAGCGGGAGTCCGCCGCCTTGTCCGGGTCCTCCTTATAACTGTAATCGTTCACCTCTCCGATCTCATCCCCGCTGTACAACACAGGAATCCCGGACTGCATGAACATGTAAGCGTGAAGCATCACATCCAGTCTGACAGCCTGCTTCATAGCTTCCTCGTCCTGCTCAAATCCTGCCTTTTCCACACCGCACATGGAGGCTGTGGTGCCGCAGAACCTGGCGTCTCCCGAAACGGGATCGGCATTGTAGAGTTCGCCCCTGCTGCCGCTGTCTCCCTCCAGTCCCTGAAAATAATCGTTCAGATACTGTTTGTGGGAACGCTCCTCAAATCCCCATTGGTGCAGGGTATCATAATCCAGTCCCCAGCCGATGTCATCGTGACAGCGGAGGTAATTCAAAAACAGATATTCCTTGGGCAGTCCGTTCACAATGTCGAGCTGTCTCTTAAGCAGCCTCACATCCCGGGTCGCTACCGTATGCCAGGTCGTCGCCATCGTCGTCACATTATAGAGCATGTGGCATTCCGGCTTCTCCAGTGTGCCGAAATAAGGAACCACTTTCTCCGGCTCCATCACAACCTCGCCAAGCAGCAGCACTCCCGGACACACAATCTCACTGATCATGCGCATCATACGCACGATGGTGTGCACCTGCTTTAAGTTGCGGCACTGCGTATGCAGCTCCTTCCAGATATAGGGCACTGCGTCAATGCGCATAATGTCGATTCCCTTGTTCGCCAGAAAAAGAAAATTGTACATCATCTCATTGAAGACCCGCGGATTTTTGTAATTCAGATCCCACTGGTAAGGATAAAAGGAGGTCATCACAAAATGTCCCGCGTCCGCAAGATAGGTAAAATTGCCCGGCGCAGTGGTAGGAAATACCTGGGGAACCGTCTTCTCGTACTCAGCCGGAATGGCTTCGTTGTCAAAGAAGAAATAACGGCTCATGTACTCGCCTTCCCCCGCTCTCGCCCGTTTCGCCCACTCGTGGTCCTCCGAAGTGTGGTTCATCACGAAATCCATGCAGACGCTGATCCCCTCTTTCCGGCAGGCCGCCGTCAGACTCTCCAGATCCTCCATCGTTCCGAGCGCCGGCTGCACTTTCCGAAAATCCGCCACCGCATAACCGCCGTCCGAGCGGCCCTTTGGTGTATCGAGAAATGGCATCAGATGAATATAGTTGACGTTACAGCGTTTGATATAGGACAGTTTTTCATGCACACCCTGCAGATTCCCCGCAAAGTTGTCAATGTAGAGCATCATGCCGAGCATATCGTTGCCCTTGTACCAGTCGGGCCTCTTCTCCCTCTCCCCATCCTTCTTTTTCAGATCTCTGGCCCGCTCCTCGTAGAACTCGTGAAGTCTGTCGCACAATTCCGCAAACATGGAACCGTTATCGTAGAGCTCCATATACAGCCATCTCAGCTCATCCAAATGTCTGTCAAAGCGTCTGCGGTAATCCGCCTCCGCCTTAGATACCTTTTCCTTCGCCGGCACTGTCTCCGCCTTCGATGCCGCTTTCTTCGTCTCCGCTGTCTCCGCCTTCGCCTGCGGCGCTGCCTTTTTCGTCTTCGCTGTCTCCGCCTTCTTGCCTCTCATATCTGCCTCCCTGCTTCTACGCTTCCCTGATAAGCTCAATCTGATAAGCCGGATATTCTTTAAACTCCACTGGCATGGGAAGCCCTGCCTGCATCAGATCCGCACCAAAATAACGTCTGCCGTTCTCTGCGTCCCGGTACACTGCCTGGGGCTCCAGCCCTCTCATTTTTACATAACTCACTGTCATATTTCCGTGCATTTCCAGCATAACCACGCTGACCAGCGCCCGGTCCTTTTTCTCCGACACGAACATCCATGCGGCGCAGGTGTCCGAAAAAGGATTTGTCAGCCGGTAATAGTTCCCCCCGCGGATCAGCATTTCCCAGCTCTTATACTGTCTGATCTGTTCTCTGACAACCGTCTTCTCCTCCTCCGACAGCTTCGCCGGATCCAGTTCATACCCGAAAGTTCCCGCCATAGCGACAACGCCTCTCGTGTGCAGACTCACACTCCGGCCTGTCTGGTGGTTCGGCACGGCCGACACATGGGAACCGACCGTGGAAGCCGGATAAAAGAAGGATGTTCCGTACTGAATCCGCAGCCTGTCCAGTGCATCCGTGTTGTCGCTGCACCAGATCTGCGGCGTGTAGTAAAGCATTCCCGCGTCAAACCGTCCGCCGCCGCCGCTGCATCCCTCGATCAGCATATCCGGGTATCTTTGCAGCAGTTTTTCCAGGAAATCGTACACCCCGATCATATAGTCGTAGGTCACTTTGCCCTGGCAGGTCTCCATCGAAGAGACGTCAACAATACTGCGGTTCATATCCCATTTGACATACTCGATCTTTCCCTGATCCAGAATGCCGCAAATCTGCTCAAAAATATATTCCCTCACTTCGGCTCTGGAAAAATCAAGCACAAGCTGGTTCCGGCATCTGATGGGCTCCCTGCCCGGAATCCGCAGCGCCCAGTCCGGGTGCTGTCTGTACAGCTCGCTGTCCTCCGACACCATCTCCGGCTCAATCCATATCCCAAACGAGACGCCCGCTCTATTGACCTTTTCAGTCAATTCCTTTAAGGAGCATCCCAGCTTCTTTTCATTCACATGCCAGTCTCCCAGACCGCTGTTATCATCCTCACGTTTTCCAAACCATCCGTCATCCATGACGATCATGTCAATGCCAAGGTCTGCCGCGCTTTCCGCCAGTTTTAAGATGGTGTTTCCATCGAATGTAAAGTAAGCCGCCTCCCAGCTGTTCAGCAGGATCGGCCGGGGCGCATTTCTGTACTTTCCTCTGCACAGATGTTCCCCGATACAGTGGTGAAAACGCGCCGACAGTGTCCCCAGACCCTGATCCGAATAGGATAATATGGTCTCGGGAACCACGAGCTTTTCCCCCTTCTTTAGCGGATAGTGAAACAGGTCACTCTGCAGTCCCATCAGGATTCTTGTCTGGTCATACTGATCCCGCTCCGCCTCGCAGAGGAAGTTACCGCTGTATACAAATACAAGCCCGTAACAGCTTCCTGCATCCTCCGTAGTATTCCTCTCAGCGAGAATGACCGCCGGATTATACTGGTGGCTGGAAGCGCCTCTGCGGCTTCCTATGGCGTATGTGCCGTGCCGGATCTCTTCCCGCTGCAAATTTCTCTCCATCGTATGTCTGCCGTAAAAACTGAGCATGTCGTAGCTGCCAGTGAGAAAGTCAAGGCAGGCAGACGCCGCCTTCCCAACCGTCACCCCGCTCTCTCCCCGGTTCTCTATGACAGCGCTTCTTGTGATGATGTCCGCCTCCGCCAGCACGCCGTACAGAAGCGTCACCCGCACGCCATTCACCTTATCTTCCAGATAGATCTCAAGCGTCTCCGCTTCCCCGGAGTCAGCATAGACTGCCGGAAGTCCCGGCAGTCTATACTTTTCCTTTTTCGTCTCATGTCCGACGTAGCGTAAATCACAACAATCAGATCCATCCGCATTGTGGATGATAAGGGCGCTGTTTCGAAAATCTCCGATGCCCATGACCGGGTATTCCTGGGGTAGAACGTCCATCGAGTAGGTTCTGTCATTTCCCGCGTCGGAAGGATTGCCGGAAAATCCCCTGTCATAGCATGTTAACAGATAATCCATATTTCCGTACACCCGCCCTCCGTAATACAGATGCAGTAGAAACCCAAAGTCATCCACTTTCATCTGATAAGAGGTGTGTGCCGTGTCCAATGTGAAAATCCGCTTTTCTTGCTGATATCCAATTGCCATAATCTATACCAAATCTGTCCTTTCTTAAATTAATCTTACTTCTTTTTTACGAACCGTTCCTATCATACCGCATTTCGGCATCATTTTCCAGTCCGACAGAGAATGCCGCTTTTCAGGTATCACTATCGGTCCGAACAGAGAATGCCGCTTTTCAGGTATCACTACCAGCCCGAACAGAGAATGCCGCTTTTCAGGCATTCTCTAGCGCAAAACTTAGTACTTCTTGGCGTCCCGTCCAATGGCGGGACGTCTTTAGAAGTACTTTTTGCGCCGTTATTTTACAGCCCCATTTACAACACCGTTCAATATCTGTTTCTGACAGATCAGATAGAAAACGAGTATCGGAATCAGCGACAGTAAGTAAGATGCGAACGCCAAATTATAGTTGGTTCCAAACTGTGACTGGAAATTCAACTGGGCAAGGGGAAGCGTGTTCTCGGAAGAACCCGCCATGATGATTAATGGCGTCATTACATCGTTCCACACTGCCAGCGCCGTGATAACTGCGACAGTCGCATGCATCGGTTTCATAATCGGAAAAATAATTTTCCAATAAGTCAGCCATGTGGATGCGCCGTCTACCCTCGCCGCCTCCTCCAGTGCCAACGGGATATTGGTCAGATAACCCGAGTACAGCATAATGTTCATCGGCATGTAAAAGACAACATACAGAAGAATCACGCCGAACCAGTTCGCCAGGCCCATCTCCGCCGTCTGCTTTGCAAGAGGCATCATCAGGATCGCAAAAGGCACGAACATACCGCTGACGATGAAGAGATAGACAAAATTATAAAACTTGTTTGATTTGTTCCGTCCAAGCGTATATCCCATCAGGGAATGAATCAAAATGGAAAGACCTACTGTCAGCCCGGAGATCAGCAGACTGTTTTTCAAAGAGTTCCAGAAATCCGTTACCTCCATCGCCTCCCTGAAATTCTGCAGACTCCACACCTTAGGGAGCGACAGGATACCGCTTATGCTGTTGGTCATCTCTGAGGGCTGTTTGAACGCGATCACAACAGTCATATACAGAGGAAAGATAATCGTGGAAAGCCCGAGAATAAGCAGCACCAAAACGGTTTTGTTTGATTTTCCAACTGTCGATGTTTGCTTCATAACTGCTCCTCCTTTGAACTGGAAAATTTCATCTGCGCAACAGAGATCACTACAATGACAATAAAGAATACCACCGCGTTCGCGCTCTGGAAACCGAACTGTCCGCCCGACATACCGTTATTGTAGATCAGGTAGGAAATAGACTCCGTGCTCTGCGCCGGGCCGCCTTTTGTCAAGGCGATGATCTGGTCAAACACCATCAGGAAGTTTTTCACACACAACACCATATTGATGGAGAAAAACGGAATAATCAACGGAAACGTCAGGTGCTTAAACTGCTTCCAGCCAGTCGCGCCGTCCAGACCGCCCGCCTCGTAGACGTCTTCCGGCACCGTCTGTAAACCCGAAATATAAATGATTGTGTTCATTGCGATCGCCTGCCATGCGCAGACAATCATAACGCCGATCCACGCTTTGTTCGGGCTTGACAGAATACTGGAGCTCAGCCCCTGCATGCCTGTCATGTCCGCCAGAGCCGGAACGATATAAGTAAAGAAGTAGTTAAAAATATAACCTACTACCAATGCTCCCAGTATGTTCGGAAGGAAATATGCGCCGCGGAAAAATCCCTTTGCCCTGATCTTGCTGTTAAGTCCAAGCGCCAGTATCAGGCTGAGCACATTTACCACGATCGTTGTCACAATCGCCAGCTTGATCGTAAACAGATAAGATTTACCTACCCGCGCATCCGAAAACAGATCAATATAGTTGCGAAGCCCCACCCAGTCATGGCTTCCAAATCCTCTGGAATTGGTGAAGCTGTACATGGCGCCGCGAATCAGCGGAATCGTGTTAAAGCAGATAAACAGCGCCAGAATCGGTATTGTAATCAGTAAAAACGTTCTCTTTCTCTCATTTTCATGTTTCGTCATCACTTTTACCCCCTTCCTACTCTGCGCTTCCGTGCGCGGCTTCATAGTCCTGTACCATGCGGATGATGTCCCTGTTGTATCTCTGCCAGCTTGTATCAAAGTTCTTCAGGAATGCATCCTTGTCCTGTTCGATGAGGAATGTCTGCAGGAGTGCATCCACTGACATTTCGGACGGATAATAGTGATCCTGGTAGTCCGTCATGTTGCCGCTTGCGATAAACTCCGACATACCATCCAGTATAGCAGGTAATGTAAAGCTTCCCTTTTTACACGGAACAGATGTCTGCGCGTCAATGTACTTCTGCAGGGTGTCATCCTGATACAGGAAGTTTAACACCTCGTAGGCAGCCTCTTTGTTCTCGCACGCCTCCGTCACACAGAATCCAAGGTCAATTCCCGAATTCAATGTCCGGCTCTCCTTCTCGTCACTGGCCGGCATAACGAAAGAGTCCATCTTCAGATCCGGGTTCACCGACAGGATCTGGGGCGCCGCGTAGCTTCCGATGGGATACATGGCAGATTCCCCTCTGGCAAATGCCGTACAGGCGTCATTGTAGTTGTAGGCAAACGGATCATCCGGCCCGTAAGGCAGAAGAGCCATATACTTTTCTGCAAGCTCACCGTACTCTTTCGTAAAAGTTGTCTGCCCCTTGTTCACCTGCTTGGTCGTATCCGCCGGAGCAAGCTCCACCGCCATCGCATTCCAGGGAGCCAGACAGGTCCAGGTATCCTTAAAGCCAAAGTAGAAAGGCAGGATCCCTTCCGCCGAGATTTCATCACACAGCGCAAGCATTTCATCCCAGGTTTCCGGGATCTGCCAGCCGTGCTCCTCAAACATCTCCCTGTTGTAGAGAATTCCTGCCGCGTTGGCCGCATAAGGCAGAATATAAGTGCCTTCTGTAGGAACAAGCTCCAGCGCTTCCGCGATCTCCAGATAGCCTTCGTTGACATTCTGCATCCCCTCATAGCCGGAGATGTCCGCCAGTATGTCGGCATCCACAAAGTATGAATAGTTGATGTCGCCGCCGATTCCTATGATGTCCGGGTAATCCTCCCTGATAAACCTTGTTTTCAGAATCGCCATCGCATCGTTAGGCGAGCTGATGGTCAGGTGGATGTCGTCATGGGAGGCATTGAACGCATCCTCCACCGTCTTAAAATAGTTTGCCGCCTCCGGCTTATACTGCACAATCTCAACTTCAATCTTTCCGTCCGAGGTACTTGCGCATCCCCAAACGGCCGGCGCCAGCGAAGTAAGGCCCACTGCCAGTGCCAGACTCCTTAATCCCTTTCTCTTCATTGCCCTTCTCCTTCCTTTTTGGAATATAATGTGTCTAAAGCAGATCTAAGTTGATTCATTTTATTCATTGTAACATGCCATAATACTATCAAAAATGCCGCCATTTTGTTAGTTTTATACCTTTATGCAGTTTTTCCACCTATACATTGAAATGACCACGCATTTTGGTATAAACTAGAGTGAGACATACTAAATCTCACTCGTGAAAATGTCAAAAAACGACATTCTCCGTATAAACCCGATTCCTGACATGGAGGTTCCCTATGAGCGAAGTTATCTTTTCCGTATTTCCCAGTGAAAATTTTGTGGATCTTGGGTTGTATCAGTTTGGGTGGGAACAGTGCGCACCCTCCCATTCTTTTGGGCCGGCGGCCAGAAATCACTATCTGTTCCACTACTGTCTCTCCGGCACGGGAACTCTGTTCGCCGAGAACTCCCACGGCGAATCCATCCGCTATCAGATCAAGAGCGGGCAGGGTTTTATGATCTTCCCTAATCAAGTATGCATGTACATCGCCGATTATGACATTCCCTGGGAATATGCATGGATTGAATTTGACGGCCTGCGCGCCAAGGAGACGGTAAACCTGGCGGGCCTCACTCCCGATCAGCCGGTCTACCGCGCGCGCTACAAAGACGTTGCGGAAACCATGAAAAATGAAATGCTATACATAGTAAACCACAAGGAAGAATCCCCATTTCATCTGATCGGGCATCTCTATCTGTTCATAGACAGCTTTGTCCGGGCTTCCACCTCCACTCAGATCGGAAAAGGGAACCGTCTGCGGGATTTTTATATTAAGGAAGCTTTCGCCTATATCGAGCAGAACTTCCAAAACGACATCTCTGTAGAAGATATCGCCGCCGCCTGTGGGCTGAACCGAAGCTACTTTGGGAAAATATTCCATGAGTGCACCGGGAAATCCCCCCAGACATTTCTGATCTCCTACCGCATGACAAAAGCCACCGAACTCCTGAAACTGACGGAGCTGTCCGTGGCGGATATCGGGAATGCAGTGGGCTATCCGAACCAGCTTCATTTTTCCCGGGCATTCAAAAATGTATACGGAATCCCGCCAAGACAGTGGCGCAATGAAAACAGACCGATGATTTAGCGAAAAAACGTTGACGTACTGTCTTGACATCAAGTATAATTTTACCAGTACGGCATAAAGAAAAATTATAAGGAAGCGAGGTCAACATTTTGAGACAGTTTTTTGGTATGAGCCAGAGCGGCAATCTGGAGGAGGCGGTTCGTGGTCTGAAAGCCCCTCAGTTGATTATGCTTATGTCCAACAACGAACAGTTTGAAGACCATGTTAAAAAATTAGAATCCCTTTTCCCCGGCGTCCCCAGTATCGGCTGTATCGGTATGAGCTATGATGTCCGGGTTGTTGAGAAGGGTGTGGGCGTGATCGCCTATTATGACGGCATAAACGCCGTTGCAAACGTGCTGGAGCATGTGTCAGTCATGCCTGTCAAATACATCGGGCGGCTGCAGAAAGACATACATAGCATTAAGAGTTCCGGCAGAGATACGGTGTGCATCGATTTCTGTTCGGGAAACGATGCCTGTGTACTGACTACCATCTACAGCGCGTTACAGCGCAGCAACATTTCTCTGGTCGGCGGAACAGGCGACGGCGGGAAGATTTCTGCAAACGGAAAAGTGTATGAAGACGCCGTGGCTTACGCGCTGATCAAAAACCTGAACGGCAAGGTAAAGGCCTACAAGGAAAACATCTACCACCAGCTCGGCAACTACCGCTTTGTCGCTTCGGGAACGGACAAGACTAACTACCGGCTCGGCCAGTTAAACGGAAAATCTGCCAAACAGGTATACCAGAACATCCTCCATGTGACCGAGGAGCAGATTTCCACCCAGACCTTCAAGAATCCCTTTGGAAAAATCAATGGAAACGACACCTGTATCATCTCCATCAAGGAAGTCAGCGGCAATTCCCTGACATGCTTCAGACAGGTAAACGACTCCGATGTGCTGATCCTCCTGGAGCTTGGCGACTACAGACAGATCGTCCGGGACACCATCCAGACGATCAAAAACGATTTCCCGAAAATTTCGGCTGTGTTCTCCGTAAACTGCCTGTTTCGG
The DNA here is from genome assembly GCA_910579285.1 of uncultured Lachnospiraceae bacterium. GTDB lineage: Bacteria > Bacillota > Clostridia > Lachnospirales > Lachnospiraceae > UBA3282. The sequence goes on from CAJTTT010000023.1 coordinate 26,486, forward strand.
TACCTGCTCTTTACCGACAACAATTATATGAAGGAATATCTGATGGACATGAGCACCCTTGGACAGCATGCCGGTCTGGTCGGATATGGAGAACATTATAACAACCGTTTTGTCAACCAGTCCATGACCTGTGTTGTATTTGAGTAAGGGAGGTGCGAAAATGAAATTCCGAAAAAATACCCAGAGGGAAGAAAAGACCCTGGATCCGATCGTATATGTTGTAGAAAGCCTTCAGGACTACCGCAACGCCCTGATTCAAAGTGAAGTGGACTCCCTGCATGAGCTGAGCATGGTCCGCCGTTCCTTCGGCAATGTGCTGCAGGATTCAGAAGACCTGAGAGGTTCCCTGTTGGACTTCGAGCAGACTTTCTCCAGCATCAATACCGTATCCGGCCAGTTTGCATCGGTGAAAGACAACATTTTCGAGTCCGTAAACCAGGTACAGGGCGAGGTGGAAACGCTGAAAAACAGTTCTCTGCAGGTAGCCAGCCATTTCGATGAAATGCAGAGCACCTTCGACACCTTCCAGCTGTCATTAAACGAAATCAGAAAATGCATGGGGCGGATTGTCTCCATCGCAGACCAGACAAACATCCTCTCCCTGAACGCTTCCATCGAGGCAGCCAGAGCCGGGGAACAGGGTAAAGGCTTTGCCACCGTGGCCGGCGAAATTAAGAGTCTGTCCGAAGAGATCAAAAATCTCGTAGCGATGGTAGATTCCAGCGTGGGCGATGTGGAAGCCGGCACCGAAAAACTGAATGCAAGCATTCAGACCTCCCATCACGCACTGGAAGAAAGCCTCACGAAAGTGGATGAGACCTACGCCATGTTTGCCCAGATCACACAGGCGGCGGACGGCGCAGAATCTGTGCAGACAGAGATCTCTCAGGTCATCGACGATTCCAAGAACAAGCTCCAGACACTGAGCAGCTTCTTTGATAAAATGAAAAAACAGTATGAGACAGTTATGCGGCATATCAACCGTGTCAGCAGCATGGGTACGACAAAGAGCGCCATGTACGAAGATATCGACAATATGATGGCGCAGATTCCTCCCATCATCAACGATTACAACGCCGGATAAAAAATCGAGCGTCGGCACGCTCGATTCAGAGAATGCTTCGCATTCTCCTTGAATGGTTTACACAGTCACCATTTCTTATCATTCCAGCAAGAAACTCTCCCTTTACGGGAGAGTTTCTTATTTTTTCCCCTTTGTTCCCAAAAATGTGGGGTCGCTCTGAAAGGCCCGGAATTTCCGCTCAATCTCTGCCTCGGGCAGCACGCAGTGATAAATCTCCAATCCCGCCACCTTACCGTGGAAGGATTTCTGGTATTCGTCCCCTCCTATGATGATCTGTTCCGGCACTTTCAGATTGGGCGCCCGGTCCTTGCTGCCAATCAGCATGCCGTTAAAATACAGTCTGACCAGCCCCGTAATCACATCACAGGAGACGCACATATACGACCATTCTCCCGGCACCGCATGCCTGCCGAAGATGTCAAACCACTCATTCACTTCCCTGTCATCCTTCATGCGGAACACACAGCTGCAGATCGCGTCAGAAGGCACCAGACTTAAGAAACCGTCAAGATAAGTGATATAAATCACACTTGTCCATGACTGCATTTCCGCTGTGTTGACCCACAGACAGATGGTGTAGCTCTCGCTGTACATGACAGATTTCGGCAGGACGACTATATTTTCACCCACCTTGCCTCCCGGAAAGGAAAGGGCCATCTGGCCTTCCACCACCCCGGTGTCGTATGTAATCCCCTCCCCCAGGATTTCTCCCTCGTTCTTTCCCTCCGCATCCTTCAGATGATGGTCGAAGGAGTACACTGTGGGAATCCGATTGCTGACAAAGAAATAGCGGTCACGGTACATCTCAAAAAAGCGCTCCGGCGGCTGCGGTTTTCCATAAAAATCTCCCAGCCCGAGCTGCGCGCCGTAATTGGCCAGCGCCCCCGCCTGGACGGTGCTTTCAATCCCCTGCGCAACGATCATAAACTGCAGATCCCGGCCAAGCCCTATGAGATTGCGGAACAGCAGCAGAGGACGTCTGTCGTTTCCCTTATCCGCCTGCAGCAGTCTGGGATCCAGCTTCAGAATATTCGCCGGAACCTGCTGCAGCACCTTAAAGGAAGAGGCGGATCCAAAATTTTCGATGGCGATCTCAAATCCCATCTCAGACAACGCTTCCACCGCACAGACAATCTTCTCTCCCCTTCCGAGAAAACTCTCCTCCTCGATGCATATCTTGATATCCTCCGGCCTGACATGATAGGTTTCCAGACATGTTTTGATATGCTCCATGCCGTCCGCCTGCAAAATCGTTCTGGCGGAGATACGGGTATAAATCTGTAATTCCTTAAAAACTGTGTCCTGCCATCTCTGTTTCCAACGGCAGATCTGTTCAAATATCATCTTATCCAGCCTGGTAATCACACCATACTGCTCCAGCACGGGAATGAAGGTTTCCTCCTCCAGAATCCCTTTCTTCGGGAAATGCCAGTACAACACCGCTTTTGCCGCGTAGACATCGGAGTTTTGCAGATAGATCATCGGCTGGAAGCACAGTTCAAACTCCTCCTTGCGAAATGCGGTAAGCGCCCTGTCTTTCATCGCTTTCTGCTCGGCAATCTGTTCCCGAATGGTTTCGTAGTTTACATAACTCCCCTTTCCACTTCTCTTGACGTAGTACATCGCCTCGTCACCCTGATCGAGAATCACGGATAAATTCTCGCTGGCGCTGCATCCGCCCACATAGCCGATGCTGAAAGAAAGGATCTCCCGCAGGGATTCGTCAAACTCCTCCCGCAGTCTGCGCTGAAGCCGGGCAATCTGCTCTTCCGGGTCCTCGCCGCACACCCTGCTGTCGCAGAGCACCACAAACTCATCACCCCCGAGCCGAACCACAAGCTGTCCCGGAAACACATCCTGAAGAAGGCCGCTCACAAACAACAGAAGCTCATCGCCCTTCGCATGGCCGTACACATCGTTGACCAGTTTAAAATTGTCAACATCCATGTAGAGGCAGTTGACGCGCGCGTCCTCCGGCAGTGTATTCCAGATCTCATACATTCCTCTTCTATTGACCATTTTAGTCAAATAATCTGTATTCTGTTCACTTCCCGCCCGATCCATCAGGCCGTCAAATAAGCAATTCATACGATCCCCCCTCGCTTTTGGGCTTCGCCTTTGGCTCCGCTCAGTCCCGCAGTGCACGCTCGATTCCGCTTCTCTCCATCTCGCTCGCGGGCTGTCTGCGCTCCGCTTCGGTCCGTGCTGGACAAGCGCCACTGGCGCTTAGCACCCCTATGCATACGCAATCTGAAAAAATCGTCAGCAAGCTGCCTTTTTTTCATCTTACGTCTGCGCACTGCTCATTGCCTATACGCACATTATAAAATATAGAAGCTGCTGTTTCAACCGTTAAACGGTTTCACAGCAGCTTCTGGCAATGGAGTGTATGCCCGAAAGTAATATCCCTAGCCCTTGACCGCTCCAGCCGTCATACCCTCAATGAAGTATCTCTGGAAACAGAGGAAGATGATAAATACCGGGAGGATACCAAACATGGAACCTGCAATCAGCACATCATAGTTGTTTCCGTAAGGTGTAAGCAGGGTGTTCAAACCAATCGGAAGCGTAAACTTCTCCGGACTTCTATATACCAGCATCGGCCAAAGTACGTTATTCCATGAGCCCATCGCACACAGAATCGCCATAGCCGCAAACGCCGGCTTCGTGATCGGCATCATAATCTTAAAGCAGATGCCGTACTCGGTAGCGCCGTCGATACGGCCCGCGTCCAGAAGATCCTTCGGCAGTCCTGTCATATACTGCCTGAAGAAGAAGATCGTGGATGCGCCGCACAGTCCCGGCAGCATTACGCCCCAGATCGTGTCAACCAGTTTCAGGTTAATCATCTCCTTGTAGAGCGGGAGAATCAGAATCTCGAAGGGAACCATCATGGTTGCAATGACAAGGAAGAACAGGAAGTTCTTCAATTTATAGTTGTACATGGTCAGACCGTAAGCCACGATGTAGCATACAAGCAGCGTCAAGAATACTGTGACAAGCATCAGTACCAGACTGTTCTTATACCACATAAAGTACTTTTGTCCGTCCACGTTTTTGCCAAACAGGTATGTATAGTTGCCAAGTGTCATGGTGCTGAAATCCAGATTGATACTGAGTCCCCGGCGGATCAGCTCCGTACCGGGCCGGAAGGATGCGATCAATCCGGCAAACAGCGGATATATGATAAGGAAGGAGAGAACCGCAAACAGCGCCGTAGTTAACACGGTCAAAATATTTCTCTTTGTTCTCATTCCCATAGTTTCTTCGCCTTTTACAGAGGTTGTTGCTGCCATATTAGTCTTCCTCCTTCCCTAACGTTCCATTTACAATAAGCTGTACGATATTGATAGCCAGTGCGATCACAAGCAGGACGATACCTACCGCGCTGCCGTATCCAAGCTGGTTCTTGGTAATGCCGCGCTTGTACAGATATCCAACGATAGTCAGACCGATGTTGTTCGGCGAATCGGGACCTGCCCACAGCATGTAGGATTCCATGAACATTGCCAGACCTGCGTACACGCTGATCGTCAGCACATAAACGGTGGTCGGTTTCAAAAGAGGAATGGTAACATATCTGAATTTCTGCCATGCAGTCGCACCGTCAATATCGGCTGCCTCATACATAGCGGTATCTATCGCTTTCAAACCTGAAATAAAATAGAGCATATTTACGCCGGTCCATCTCCAGCATGCCACGAGCAAAAGAGCGCCGAGACCGGTTGCCTTTACTTTCAGCCATTTAAAAGTGCCAAGTCCGAGAGCCGTTGTGATCACATTCATCTGACCGGTCGGATACTCGGAGAACATCAGTCGAAACAAAGTACCAGAGATAACTACAGAAGTAAGAGCCGGTACATACAGGCAGGCTTTCCAGAAGCCTTTCGCCTTCACCAGTCTGGAATCCATCAATACCGCCCAGAGCATCGGGAACGGAATCAGCAGAACCAGTGTCATAATCATATATTGAAAACTGTTTTTAATTGCCGTGTGGAAAATGCCGTCTTTCAAAAGCTTTGTGAAGTTTTTCATCCCCACCCATTCCGTGCCGGTAGGTTTGATATCCTGAAAACTCATCGTAATTGTACTGCATAACGGATAAATCCAGAACAAAAGAAAACTGATAATAAAAGGAAGCACGAACACATAGGGCGCCGCCTTCTGCGAATAGAAAAACTTTTTAAATTTATTCATACGCACACACTCCTTACCTTACCCATACATAAGATCTGTTTACTATAACACCCATCTGAAAGCAAAGAGGGGATTGCATTCACAATCCCCTCTATTTAATTCAACTTGCACCGAGGTTCGCCCTCTGGCGAAACCCGTGTAGTTAATCCAGCAGGAATTTACTGCTCTCATACCGAGGTTCGCGTGAGCGAAACTCGCGTAGTTAATCCAGCAAAGATCTGCTACCCTCATGCCGAGGTTCGCCCTCTGGCGAAACTCGCGTAGTTAATTCCGAAGGAATTTACTACTGTTCAAGATCAACCACATCCTGAGCTGCCTGCAGCGCCTCTTCTACATCCATGCCGTTCTCCAGAATGTCGTTCAGCGTTACGTTACACATCTGCTCGTTGATGGTCGGGCTGATAGCTGTCGTGTAAACAGTTCCGATATCGTCCTTGATGCTGTAGAGTACATCGTAAGGATAGTTGATAAAGAACTGGTTGTACTGGTTGTTGTCGTCATGTGCGAATGCGTCGTCGTTCCAAAGAACGGTGTTACATACGTCGAAACCAAGGTTATCCCAGATGAGCTGCTCACCTTCCTCGGACATCTTAGCCCAGCAAAGGAACTCGGAAGCCAGAGCTGCGTCGCCTGCCTGCTGTGTCACAACGGTACCTGTACCGCCGATACCTACGGAGCACTTCTGGCCTGCCTCGAATACAGGACACTTAGCGATATACCAGTTGCCCTTCTCCTCAGGCATGTAGTTGGTGAAGCGGCTCATGTACCACATCGCCTTCGGGAAGGATACGATGTTGTGATCCAGAATGTTCTGGAAGCCAGCCTCTAAGTCAACGTGTCCGTCAGGGGATACCATTGCAAGACCGCTGTTAACCCACTCCTGCTCCATGGTGCACATCTTCTTGATGGATTCAAGCTGTACGTCTGCCGTGCCGCCCATACCGCCGGTCCAGTCTTCACCGTACTCAGCCATAGCGATCCACTGCCAGTCACAGCCTGCGGTATCAACGGAAGTCCAGTGCTTGCCCTCTGTAGCAATCGCATCCACATATTCCTGACCGAGTGCTGCATAGTCATCCCATGTCACAACAGCGTCGATCTTAGCGATTACATCATCATTGGAAATGCCCATAGCCTCTGCCATAGCCGCTACGTTATAGTACATTACGGTAGCGCCTACATGATAAGGAATACCGTAATAGTTTCCGTCAGATCCGGAATAGACATCCATTCTGGCCTGAACCATAGTGTCTAAGTAAGGAGCTGCGGTGTCGTTCTGAGGAACAAGCCATGTGTCAAGACCTGCTATCACGTTCGGGAACTGACCGATCTCCACGTCACAGATATCAGGCGCGCCTGTACCTGCATTTAAGGAAGTTAAAAGTTTTGTATGCATGTCTGCGTAAGGATATGTAGTGCAGGTGATCTCGATGGTTCTGTCGGGATTCTGCTCATTCCATTTCTCAACCATGTTGCCGTAGTGCTGTCCGTGGATCTCCACGAATGTCCACATCTCCATGTGGGTACCATTGGGATCACCAAAGGTAGCAGTAGGAATTTCCTCCTCCGCTGCTGCCGCATCGTCTGCGGGAGCCTCCTCAGAAGCGCCATCGTCTGCCGCTGCACCATCGTCTGCCGCAGGAGCCTCTGCCGCTGCACCGTCATCTGCCGCGGGAGCAGTGCCTGCATCTCCACCGCCGCATCCTACCAGCGTTGTAGCGAGCATCGCTGCAGTCATCAAAGTAGCCAATACTTTCTTTTTCATTTTTCTTCCTCCTTTTATAGAATATACTGTCAGACAACCGCTCGATATTTTGTCTAAAATACTTTAGGAGTTTTGCTATATTTTAAGTAAAAATATATGCGATTTCCACTCCCAAACATGACATTTGCCTCTTTCTGATTTTTCAAAAATTAAGCAACCTGTACATTTTTTTTTTTTTTGCGGTTATCTTATGTTCACATTGTACAATAGTAAGGAGGGTACGTCAATAGCTTTTTGAATTATTTTAGTTTTTTTTGAAATATTTAAATTTACATAAATTTCTTCATTTAACTATCTTCCAAAAAAATGCCCCATTTCTCATAGGGACAGCTGTTTTTCTTCATCGCTGCCCGCAGTTCCACAAAGCACCCGCACGCCCTGCACATGCCGTCCAAAAGCAGGTCACATTCCTTACAGAATGAGAGCCGCTTCTCATAAAGCGGCTCCTCAACCTTTAACTCTTCATCCAGACCGGCTATGTAATCGTGCAGATTTTGAAAATATGCCGCCTGATCCATGTCCCTTGTGAGACATTTTCGGCAGATCCGTCTGTTTTCGTTCTCCATGTCCGCATCCTCCTGCCCGGTCATACCATTTCTGCCGCATTCTCCCTGAATGATTTGCACTGTCGCAATTTCCTATGGAACAAAGAAAAAAGGGCACAGCCGTAACCACACCCTCTCTTCCATGATTCTTCCACTACGATCAGCGGATGCGGAAACTGATTACGCTGCCCGCAGGCGCGGTAAAGCAAATCTTCCCGTCCTTCACCTCATAGGCGTCGAACGCTTCCTCCTTCACCTTCTCCGGATCATCAAAGGTGTTGTGGGCATGCATCTCTCCTTTCAGAATGGCTGCCGTAATCTCCCTGGGTGCAAGTTCCATAAAGGACATTTCCACAGGCGCGGCCTCCTCCACGGAGAGATTGGCCAGCGTCACATTCACGCAGCCGTCCCTGTCCACAGAGACGGACTCATCGAGGAACGGCACCTGACACGCCTCGTCCACGCCGACCGTCTTATTTCCTTCGATACAGCTCTCCACAAGCTCCGCATCCTGATGATGCTTATACATGTGGAAAATGTGGTAGGTGGGCGTGAGAATCATCTTCGGCCCCTCCGTCAGTATCACAGACTGTAATACATTGACCATCTGCGCGATACATGCCATTTTCACCCGGTCACAGTGCTTGTTGAAAATATTCATGGTCACGGCCGCCACCAGGGCGTCGCGCATGGTATTCTGCTGATAGAGGAATCCCGGGTTCGTGCCCGGCTCCACATCAAACCAGCAGCCCCACTCATCCACGATCATACCGATCTTCTTCTCGGGATCATACTGATCCATGATGGCGCCGTGCCGCTCTATCAGTTCTTCCATGTAAAGCGCTTTCGCCATCGTTGTGTACCACACCGCATCGTCAAACTCTGTGGCGCTGCCCTTGTTCTCCCATCCGCCCGGATGCACATAATAATGGAGCGACAGACCGTCCATGTAGCCGTTTGGAATGTTGTTTGGCTGGGGCAGTGCAAAACAGGTCTTAAGCACGCCCTCCGTCCAGAAATAGTCCGCCACGTTAGGGCCGCCGCAGATCTTCTTGATGGGCGCCGCATTGTCGTAGTGACGCACATAAGTCTGGTATCTTCTGTACAGGTTCGCATAATACTCCGGGGTCATGCTGCCCCCGCAGCCCCAGTTCTCATTGCCCACGCCGAAATAATCAATTTTCCACGGCTTCTCGCGTCCGTTTTCCTTGCGCAGATCTGCCATCGGGGAGACACCGTCAAAGGTAATGTACTCCACCCACTCGCTCATCTCCTGCACCGTGCCGCTGCCCACGTTTCCATTCACATAGGTCTTACAGCCAAGCTGATCGCAGAGTTCAAAAAATTCGTGGGTGCCGAAGCTGTTGTCCTCCACCACGCCGCCCCAGTGGGTGTTGATCATCTTCTTGCGGTTCTCCTTCGGGCCGATGCCGTCCTTCCAGTGGTACTCGTCCGCAAAGCAGCCCCCCGGCCAGCGCAGCACCGGGATCTGCATTTCCTTAAGGGCGTCCACCACGTCCTTGCGCATACCGTTCACGTTAGGGATATCGGAATCCTCTCCCACATACAGCCCCTCATAGATACATCTGCCCAGATGCTCCGAAAAATGCCCGTAGATCTCCGGGCTGATGTGCCCCTTTTTGTTCTTCTCATTGATGAACAATTTTGCCATACCCTGTTTTCCCTCCTAAAATTCGTATGATTTTTGCGCAATTCCTTTCACACGATATCCATGTAGAATTCACCTTTTTATAAATTAATTTACGTTGTTAAAATTTGAATACCGGCCGGCCATTCTCCCAGCCAAATTTCATCAGCATTGCATGACGATTCGGATTGTAGAGCGGGTCCCCAACGATCTCCGTCTCCGTCCGGGCATGATACACCATAATATCATTGCCTTCCTCGTCCACGGTAAAGCTGTTGTGTCCCGGCCCGTAAACGCCCAGCGTCTCGTCAGACCGCAGCACCGGGTAACGCTCCTTTTTCCAGGACAGAGGATCCAGAAGATCCGCATCCTCGTCCGCCGTGAGCATCCCGATACAATAAGCGATGCCCGTCTCCGACGCCGAATAGGTGACAAAAATCTTTCCGTTACGCTTCAAAACGGCCGGTCCCTCATTCACCCAGAAACCTACCCGCTCCCAGTCGTAATCCGGGGTGGTCAGAAGCACCTGCACGGTCTTTAACTTGTAGGGCGTCTCCAGTTCTCCGATATAGAGATTGGAAATCTGCTTCCCGACTCCCACTTTTTCCGCCCAGATATAAAACCATCTGCCCTTATTCTCAAACACCGTACCGTCCAGAGAAAACGCCTCGAAGGAAAAGACATCGTCGTCCGCTCTCCCCATCTTGCCTTTTTCCGTCCATGTGCCGGTTATGGGATCCTCGTCCTTACACTCCAGCACATAAGGTCTGATCTGCCAGACATCATCCTTGTCGCCGCCCGCATAGTAAATGTACCATACGCCGTCAATATAGTGAAGTTCCGGCGCCCAGATATGACAGCTCATAATCCCCGACTCATGCTTGTGCCAGACTTCCGTCTCCGGGGCGTCCGCCAGCCCCGCAAGCGTATCGGACCTGCGCAGCACGATTCCATCGTAGGCCGGCACGGAAGCCGTAAAGTAATAACTGCCGTCCGTATGCCTGTACACATAAGGATCCGCCCGCTGTAATATCCACGGTTTGTTGTAAAGTAATTCGCTCATCCTATCCCCCATTTCCGGCTTCTCCCCAAAAGCCATTTTTTATTTTTATAAATTATTTTAATAGTATCTAAAATTATACCGGGTTTTTGTAAAGAAAGCAACTATTATTTTCGGGCGGTAATGAGAAAAATCAGTCTCGCAGCTGCATCCCGCACAGATGTGATTTACAGACAGGTGCGGCCGGACACCACGCCGGAGCGCCTGCATAAAATAAAGTAACTCCCCCGAAGGAAGGAATCCGCCATGTCTGATCCCACCGTACTGATCGCCGGCCGCCCCGAGGACACCAAAAACTATGAAAACGCCCTGATGAAACTGAACGTTCCCTTTCTCGTCAGTCTGGATGCCGGCCAGGCGGACGCCGCCACCCACCTGCTTCTCCCGGGCGGCGGTGACATCACGCCCGCCTTTTTCGGCCAGACTGACCGCGGTTCCCGCAGCGTCGATACGGAACTGGATATCCTGCAGTTTGACATCCTTTCCCGGTTTACGGCACAAAAAAAGCCCGTGCTCGGTATCTGCAAAGGGCTTCAGCTCATCAACGTCCATTTTGGCGGCGATATCACACAGCACATCGACACCGCCGAAACCCACAGATGGATCGGACGTGACCAGTTTCACTACGTCTTTCACGGCAGCCTTGGCCGGCGTGATTTCTTTTACCAGCTCTACGGAAACAGCGTCAAGGTAAATTCCGCCCATCATCAGGCCGTAAACCGCACAGGCGAGGGGCTTGTCCCGGTCTGCAGGGCCGGGGATAACGTGATCGAAGGGCTGGCCCACGCCGCCCTGCCGGTTCTCGCGGTACAATGGCACCCGGAACGGCTTCCCGATGACGGGGGCGAATCGCTCTTTTCCTACTTCTTATCACTCCGCTGAGGTTTCGGCCGCCTTTCCAGACGCGCCTGCTCCTTTGCCTGGCGGGAAACCGTCTCAAACAGGGCGCGCATAATCTGCATCACCACCCTGGCCGTCTCCTCGTCCACCTCGCCTATGGCCCTGCCGATCTTCTGGACGTTCTGCACCCAGTGCGCCGTAAAATCAATCAGATTGTCCGTCTCCGACGCCTGCACAACCCCATACAGCGTATCCACAAAAATATGCATCTGCGTCTGATCCAGCGACAGAATCCATTCGTTGAGCGTCTGATCCACAAACCTGCGCCCCGGCCGAATTTCATCGACCATGCGGAAATCACCGTTTTTCACAAGCCAGGTATACGGATTGTGCTGGGCAAGTCCAATGGTTTTGCTCTCCACCACCCGGTAAGCAATGTCGGCGTACAATAGCATCCCTACCATCGAAGAGCGCGGCACGGTCTTATGGATCCGCTTCTCGATCTCCTGCCATGCCCCCTGCCGCCTGACCTCCGGCCGGAAGCCCGGCCCGTCATGGTCATAAATTCTTTCTATCCGCTCCCGCACCGCCGGTTCACAGTACATGGCCGCATAGACGGCCAGATTTCCGCCCTTGGAGTGGCCGCCCACAAAAAAACTGCCCTCAATCGTCCTCGCCGCCTGCTCCAGATAGGACACACTGCGAAGCTGTCCGGGCACCGGCTCCGAGAAGGCCAGATTCAGGTCTTCCTTCCAGCCCACCATATTCTCATCCGTCCCCCGAAACACCACATAAGTCAGTCCCCCGGAAAAGCCGCACACCACAGCGGAAAACTGACTCTCCCGCTCCGGCTCTATAAGGTTTACATAATTCCACAGGCGCAGGTTTCCGAAACGTCTGCCGTTCAAGGCACCCATAAAGAGCGCCGTATTGTTCCTGCGGTAACGTTCATCCGCGTAAAGATGGTCATAGTCCGCATGGGCGGCAATCTCCTGCAGGCTCACCGGGGGACGTTCCTCCTCCGGCCCCGGCACGATCCCGTCAAATTTCAGATAGGCAAGCTGGCTGATCACCAGGCTGTCCACATCGCCAAAAGGCTTCTCCTCCAGGCTGTAATCCCCGTATTCTCTCAGATAATCCAAAATGGTTCCCATTGTTTATACTCCGAAAACTCCCCGTCTGCCGTCAGATCATCCAGCTATCCCATACTAAGAACCTGTGCCTCACATCCGCCGGAATCCCCGTGTTACCCTCACTCTATATTTTCGCTTCCAAATGTTCGATATTTTTAATCAATACGCTGACCGTTCCATCGGGATTGGTGATAAACTCCACGCATTTGGGATTTTTGTACTGCTCCATCGGTATTTTGATCTCAATGCCCGTGTCCGTAAACAGGTGCTGGCTCTGGAACTTGCGCATCGTGTTTTCACTCTGCGGCTCAATGGTCTCCCTCACCATATTGTACTTTTCCATTTTATCCTGAAAAGCCGTCCTTAATTCCGGCTCACCCTCAAATATCTTCTCCGCGATCTCCTCCACCACGAAGCCGCCCTTCTCCTCCATCTCCTCCTGTATGATACTCTTGGCGCGCATCTGCTTCTCAAAACGCTCGCTTTCCGCAAAGCCCTCCTTCTGCACACTCTCCACGGCGCGTCCCACAAGGGACAGCTTGGACTTATGGGAGAGATGGGAGCTGCACTTTAGGAAAAGGAAAGAAAAATAGTCCGTCTTCTCCCCGTTCACCTCGTACTTCTTCTCCACCACCTGCACAGAGAGATCCGAGAGTCTGATGACTGCCGCCTCCGTCAGCCGCTGGGTCTGGGACGGCAGGATGGACTTGTGCCTGATCAGCTCGTTGCTGTTTCCCTCCCCCTCCGAAAGGGGCATGGTCCTGTGGGTGTAGAGCGTCTTGTAGTTCATCTTGAGAAGCGCCAGATAATCCTCCTCGCCCTCCCGGAACTGCACCACCATCAGATCAGCCGGCGGTATGTCGATGTTACCGCTCATAATCTCGTACAGAAGGCCTGCAATCTCCTGGCTGATGCCGACAAAATTCTCATCCTCATACCCTGTCAGCAGCTTGCACACCTCCGACTCCCGCTCATAAAAGCGGCACTCCTTCGCCTCATCCCCGGCGCAGATTTTCCCGATATGCTCCCGCGCAAAATCTGCCACCTCCGAACCGAACTCCAGCTCCGTGTCGGAGAGCACCGGCATCCCGATGGTGGGATCCAGAATATGTACGATAATGCGGTTTATCCTGATATTTTCTTTGACCATATTGTGCTATTCCTCCTCTGTATCATACAGTCAGCGTCCGTAAAGACCTGGAACTGCCTGCCGCCCGGTTATCTCAATGATACTTTCCCTCATAGTCGGTCCCGGTCTCGGTCTGCATTAAGTTTACATAATATTGTGGATCGCGCTCCATCAAAAGCATGGTATGAAAAGCCTCTAACAGCATCTTGTCCCCATTGCTCTTCATCTGTATGCGATCCCTGTCAAGCTGAGCCTTGAAGTGGTCCATCTGCCACACCATAATGTCGATCAGGCTGTAGCCCGCCACCTGATATTCACAAAGGAAATTTTCATGCTCCAGGTAGTATAGAAACTCCTTTGACACGCCCTCAGAAGCAGTCAGCATCTCAAAAAACCGCTCCAGATACGCCTCGTCCTCCCCGGCATAGTAACACAGCGCACGCGCCCAGGCATAGGCTTTCGTTCTCTCCTCCCCATTCATCCGCCACTCCTCCTTCTTCCACTCTCTTTTCCGCTTCTGCTTCACAGTTTGTTCTTTTTCTCCGGCTTTTCACATACAATATGCTAAACAACGCTAGGACGTGTTTTCTATGGCTCTCTTAGAACAGATCAACAATCTTTTGTGGGGACTCCCCCTCATTATTCTGCTTATGGGTACACATATTTATTTCACTTTCAGACTGCGCTTTCCCCAGAGAAACCTTTTCCGCGCCATTCGGCTCTCCCTGTTTTCTGCCGATGAAACTGTTTCTGCCGGAAGTGGACCTGCCTCCGCCGGAGATGAAAACGCTGCGTCAAAGACCACCCGGAATCTCTCCCCCTTCTCCGCCCTTTCCACCACACTGGCCGCCACCCTCGGCACGGGAAATATCATCGGCGTCTCCACCGCCATCGCTCTCGGCGGCCCCGGCGCCATCTTCTGGTGCTGGATCACCGGGATTCTCGGAATGGCCACCGCCTACGGCGAATGTTATCTGAGCGTCCGCTACCGCCAGCGGAAGGCGGACGGCCTCTACGTCGGAGGCCCTATGTATGTGCTGAAAAATGGTTTACATAATAATAAATTGGGCAGTCTGTATGCACTCTGCACACTGGCCGCCGCTTTCGGTGTGGGGTGCACCACCCAGGCCAACTCCGTCACAAGGGCTGCCTCCTTAAGCTTTGGCATTTCTCCTCACCCCGTAGGCATCGCTCTGGCTGTGATCACAGGCGCGGTCATCCTGGGCGGCATCCGAAGCATCGGCAGTCTCTGCGAGCGCACCGTGCCCGCCATCACTTTTCTGTACCTGTTCGGCTGTGTCCTTCTCCTGTGTCTCTACCGCCACCAGCTGCTCACCGCTGTGGTCTGGATTCTGACGGACGCCTTCTCCTTTGCCAGTCTGGCCGGGGGCGTGGCTGGAGCTGGCATACAGCGCGCGCTGCGCTACGGCATTGCCAGAGGACTCTTCACCAACGAGGCCGGCATCGGCACATCCGCCATCGCCGCAGCAGCTTCCCACACCAAAGATCCACGCATACAGGCATATGTATCCATGACAGCCGTTTTCTGGGATACCGTAGTGATGTGTCTGCTGACCGGGCTTGTGGTGGTCTGCAACATGCTCTATGACCCGGCCTCCACCGCCGGGGCAGCCGAAACGGATCTGACCGCCGCCGCTTTTTCCCATCTGCCCTATGTGGGGGATGCCTTTCTCACGATCTCCCTGTGCGCCTTCGCTGTGACCACCCTGATCGGCTGGTCCTATTTCGGGGAAAAGGCTGCGGAATATCTCGGCGGAAGCCGCAGTATTCCGCTCTACAAGCTTCTCTATATTGTAATGATTTATCTGGGCGCCATCATTCCCATGCACCTCGTGTGGGAGTGCACCGACCTGATCAACGGGATCATGGCTCTCCCGAACCTTTTCGCCCTGTGGGCGCTGAGAAAGGAAATTCGGTCATAACACGCATGCAGGGAATGCTTGTTCTCGCCCTGTGGGCGCTGAGAAAAAAATCGGTCATAACATGCCATGCAGAGATCATCTGTTTCGCCCTGTGAACGCCGCAGGCAGAAAGACGGCCATCACGCTTCATGCGGGAACGCCCGCGGTGGAACTACAGCTGTCACGCTTCATGCGTAAAACGCCCGCGCCGGAAATACAGGTAAAATCCCACACAGATCAGCGCGGAGAGCAGAGATCCCAGGGGCGCCGCCCATCCCATCGGATAAAGGCTGTCCGGGAAGTAAACTCCCGCCAGATAAGCTCCCGGTATGCGGATGAGAAGAATCGCCGTAATGTTATGTAAAAAGGAAATGCCCGCCTTCTGATCCCCGCAGAAATACCCGCTGAAGCAGAAGTGAACCGCCGCAAAGAGCGTGTCGAAGGAGTAAGAGCGCAGATAAGCGCATCCCGCCGCCAGCACGGCCGCATCCCGCGTGAACAGTCCCACCAGCGTCTGCGGCAGAAACTGGCTGTAAAGCGCACAGAGCGCACCCCAGCCCATCGTGATGGCGAGGCCGTAGCCAAGGGACGCTCTGGCCCGCTCTGGCTTGTGCGCTCCCATATTCTGTGCCGTGATCGCGGAAATCGCCGAGAGAAAGGCCGAAGGCACCAGAAACAGGAAACCGATCAGTTTCTCCACAATCCCCACCGCCGCCGATACCACCAGCCCTCTGCTGTTGGCAATCACCGTAATCACGATAAAAGCGACCTGGATCAGCCCGTCCTGGCAGGCAATGGGCGCTCCCACCTTGAGAATCTGGGAAATGCTCTCACGGTCCGCCCTGATCTCCCGCCTTGTCACCCGGAATCCAAGGTCACGCCTTTTCAGCATCCCCAGGGCAAAGGCCACGCTCACTGCCTGTCCGCAAACGGTTCCCAGGGCGGCCCCTGCCGCGCCAAGTCCCATCCCGCCGATCAGCGCGAAATCCAGCACGATATTGACCACACAGGCCAC
The DNA here is from genome assembly GCA_910579285.1 of uncultured Lachnospiraceae bacterium. Classification (GTDB taxonomy): domain Bacteria; phylum Bacillota; class Clostridia; order Lachnospirales; family Lachnospiraceae; genus UBA3282. Next base: position 42,824 of record CAJTTT010000023.1, read on the forward strand.
CGCGACAAAATACATGGGCCTTTTGGAATCACCCGCCCCTCGAAAAATGCTGCTTATCACATTATAGGCCGTAATGAAGGGCACGCCTGCGAAGCAGATGGCAAGATACAGCCTCGTCTCCTCCTCCGCCTCCGCCGGAGTAAGCATAACGCTGGTTATTAAATTTACAGAAAGCAAAAGCACCGCCGTGAGCACAGCCGCAAACAGCGCAAAAAACGCCACGGACGCACCTACCGTCTTCGCTGCCCCACGCTCGTCCCCCGCTCCCACATATCTGCCGATCCGCACAGTGGCGCCCATAGCAAAGCCCACGATAATCACCGTAAGCATGTGCATCACCTGGCTGCCCACCGCCACCGCCGTGGTCGTCCCGGAACCATTGTACAGACCTACCACAAACAGATCCGCCATGCCGTAAAAGGTCTGCATAAAGCAGGCCAAAAGATACGGGAGCGCAAACCGTATCAGGTTTTTACCTACGCTCCCCTCCGTCAGATTATTTCTTTCCATTTTCTGCCCCTTACTTCCCAAAATACCCGGCCACCGTCTTCAAGTGCTCCATCACCGGCAGATGCTGAGGGCAGACATTCTCGCACTGGCCGCAGGCGATGCAGTCTCCGGCCTTTCCGAAGGTGCCTGTCAGCCGGTCATAATACTCACCCTGCGGCGTCCAGCCCTTTCCCTCAGCCTCCTGCATCTCCGCATTATAGAGGGAGAAGTATTTGGGGATCGCTATCTTCTTCGGACAGCCGTCCGTACAGTAGGAGCAGCCCGTACAGGGAATCGCGATATTGCCGTTGATCATGGCTGCCGCCCGGTACACCATGCGCTTCTCCTCCTCCGTAAGAGGTTTTAAGTCTGACATATAACTAGTGTTATCCAAAAGCTGCTCCATATTGCTCATACCGCTGAGCACCATCTTTACATTATCCAGGCTGGCCGCAAAACGGATGGCCCAGGAGGGAACAGACATATTGGGATCATAGCTTTTAAACATCTCCGCCACAGCGTCCGGCACCTGCGCAAGCGTACCGCCCTTGACCGGCTCCATCACCCACACCGGCACGCCGTGCTTCGTCGCCACCTCATAGCAGAGCCTGGACTGGATCGCGCTGCTCTCCCAATCCAGATAGTTGAGCTGTAACTGCACAAACTCCATCTCCGGGTGCTCCGTCAGCACCTGATCCAGAAATTCCGCATTGTCGTGGAAGGAAAAGCCCATATGTTTCACAAGCCCCTGTTTCTTCTTCTCCGCCAGCCAGTTGAAGCAGTCAAGCTCCGTATAGATCTTGTAGTGGCCGAAGCCGATATCGTGGAGCAGATAATAATCGAAAAACGTAACACCTGTTTTTCTAAGCTGTTCCTCAAAGATTTTATCCCGATCCTCCTTCGTGCTGATAAAGCTCGCATGAAGCTTGGTCGCCAGCGTATAGCTGTCCCTCGGATGTCTGTCCACCAGACACTCCTTCGCCGCATCTTCGCTCTTAAAGCCGCAGTACATCCATGCAGTATCGAAATAAGTAAATCCCCTCTCTAAAAAAACGTCCACCATCTTCTTCGTAGTTTCCATGTCGATGCTGGTCGCGTCGTCCGAATTATGTAATGGCAAACGCATCAAGCCAAATCCCAGTTTTTTTGTTTCCATACTCGTCTCCTCTTTTCTTCATTTATCAGATGACTGCGCCCCTGCCGCGTCTGGAACGGAGCACAGTCTCGTCTGTGTCAGTTATCTCATTTGTACTGTTTCAAACACAACCGGCCTGTTTCGCCCTTAACCGAGCGCCACGTCCAAAATCATCATAATCACAAACCCAATGGCAGCGCCCACGGTTCCGATGTTGCTGTGCGCCCCTGCCTGCGCCTCGGGTATCAGTTCCTCCACTACCACATAGATCATCGCGCCCGCCGCAAAAGCCAGAAGCACAGGCAGTGCGTAAACGATCTGCTCCGCCAGAAGAATCGTGACAAACGCGCCGATGGGCTCCACAATGCCGGACAACGCCCCGTATACGAACGCCCGCTTTCTGGAAACACCCTCGCTTCGAAGGGGCATGGAGATGATCGCCCCCTCCGGGAAATTCTGAATGGCAATGCCGGCTGCAAGGGCAAAGGCCCCCGCCATCGTAATGCCCGCATCCCCGATCATTGCCCCGGCAAAGGTTACCCCCACGGACATGCCTTCGGGTATGTTATGCAGCGTCACCGCAAGGACAAGCATGGTCGTTTTTTTTAACGTGCTCTCCACGCCCTCCGGCTCCTCGCTCTCCATATGCAGATGCGGAATCAGACTATCCAGCACAAGGAGAAAAGCCATGCCGCCCAGAAATCCTCCGGCAGCCGGCACCCATGCAGTCTGTCCCTGCTCTCCCGCCATATCAATGGCCGGAATCAGAAGCGACCACACCGAGGCGGCGATCATCACCCCGGATGCAAATCCCAGAAGAAGCCTTTCTATCTCTTTATGCATGCCCCTCATAAAAAATACCATCGCCGAGCCGAGGGTAGTTCCCGCAAAGGGAATCAGTAATCCCGCAATCAACTGCATATTCTGTCTGCCTTTCTCTATTTCACCTTCACTGTATACCTGACGGTAACGGGCTTCACATTGTCCGCCTGCTCCGCAAAGAAAACCTTAAACTGCAGGGAATAGCTCTTCCCTTTGACGGCACGTCCCGTGTCCCTCATGGTAAGAGTCCCCTCCCCATCCTTATTATATACATAAGTAAAGGCATCCGTGTTTCCTGTAAGAACCACACGCTCTATTTCCGGCGCAGGCGCACCCTTCAGAACCGCGTTCATGTCCATATCCACAGAATTGTAAGCGCCGCTGTACATAAGGGCTGTTTTGGGCGCTGCAGTTACCTTGACGCTGCCCTGCTTCACCTTAAAGTTCACGGCAGGAGCAAAGATTTCCTCCGTCACACCGTTCACGTTCCGCAGGGTGAGAACCGGCGTGACGGTATACTGATAATTAATAACAAGTGTTTCCTTTTCCTTTGCCCGCAGTTCAACGGTTTTGCCGTCCTCACTCCAGACTGCCTGGAACAGATGGGCATCACGGCCCGTCAGTTTCACTTCCCTGTCTTCCGGGATCACATATTCGCCGCTCACCGCCTTTAAGGAAGGTGTCAGCGTCATAAAGCTGCCTTCCCGGTTCAGCACATCAATGCTGCCCTTCGCCGTCATCTTCACCGCCTTCTGGGGCGCGGTATTCACCACCTTTAAGGTCAGCGGCGTTTTCCATACCTGCCCGTTTTTCGCGGCCTGCACGATATATTTGTAGTTCCCGGCTGCCACCGCCTTATTGTTCAGCCGGACAGAAACCTTCGCATTTTTCACGGAAAAGACCACCTGGCTGTTCTCCACCAGAGCCCTCCCCTTAGGGTCCTTTGCGTCACAGTATACGCTCACCCTGACACCCTGATCTGCGGTCAGTATGCCGCCGTCCTTCCATTTTACTGCGGTCGCCGCCGCGTCATAGCCCCTGTATGCCTCATCCGCATTGAGCTGCAGCGTTTTGTTTTCCAAGGCAATAGCCGGCTGGCCCATGTTCACCTTGACCTGCAGCGAATAGGTGACTGTCTCTTTCTCTGCCCAGTTCTCCGTATCACTCAGAAGAATCTGCATCTGAAAACTTTCCGTCTGATTCAGGTTTTTTCCGCTCAGGAGCAGACCGCCTTTTTCCCGGTCCACCTCCACCGTATAATTTCCTTTGGCCGTCCCGCTCCGCTTCTCCGCATCCACCGAATCCCAGGAAATAACTCCCGGATTCTTTATGCCGATCCACATATTCTGAATGCCGGCTTTCGGATACAGAGTTATCTTACTCGTATCCCAGGTCATTTTCGGCGCCTTCCGCTCCACGGCTGCCGTAAAGGCTGTGGTATACGTCCCCTGCCAGCCCACAAAGGAAATCTGCAGTTTTCCGCTCTTTACACTTTTGAGGGTCGCTTTTTTCCCCGCCTTTATATAGTAGCCGCCTTCTTTTTTGATGATGCTGTAGTCCGCGAAACCTGTCCCGCCAAGACTTTTTATCGTCTCGTCCGTGTCAATCTGCAGCAGGCTCTCTTCCTCATTATAGAAGAGATTCAGTTTTCGCACCTGTTTGATTTTATAAACAGGATTCTTCGATACCACCTTGACCGTGAGCGGCAGGTTATGGGTTCTTTCTCCTGCCACAGCGCGGATTGTCACCTTGTAGGTACCAGCTTTTGTACCGCTTTTGGCCCTTATGGTATAGCTGTCATCCACCTGGCTCTCTATCAGCATAAACTTCGCGCTTTTTTCATCGCTGCCCATGACGACTCTTTCGATTTCATACGCCCCGCCGTCCGAGCTTTTCGCCGGATACAGGAACAGCTTCGCCCCTGTAGTCTGGAGGACGTTCAGCGTGACGCTCTCCTCGCTTAAGCCCGGCTCTGCATCTCCCACTGTCAGACGGATCATCCGCGATGTCTTTGCCTTGTCGTTGCCTGTCAGCGTGATCTCCGCCGTGCCCGCCGCCTTGACAATCAGAGAAACCACAAAGGCATCCTCCTGTGCAGCCGCTGATTTCACCGTCACCACTTTGGCGTTGCCGCTCTTTGCCGTCACCCTTGATGCGCCCGGCAGGGTCAGCGTTATTTTACTGTTGACCTGGTTTGCCTTCTCTGTCTGAAAATCGGAGAGCAGGCCCGTATATGTTTCCTCCGTCCGGGCTGCTGCGCCGTCTGCGCCTCCGACCCGGGTAAAATTCTCCACGCTCTGGATCGTCAGCGTCCCTTCCGCCTCTTTTACGGTAAGCTTCACGCTGGCGTTAAAAGTTTTCCTGCCAAGCTTAAGACTCGCTTTTACCGTGGAACTGCCTGTGCTTTTTGCTGTCAGTTTCACGCCGCCCTCCGCAGACTCCATAGAAACCACATCGGGCTTACTGTTGCTCCATACCACAGCCTCCCCGATTTCTTTCAGAAGTTTCTTTTTCTGCTGCTGGAACCAGGCATTGTTTTTATAATCGCCGTCACTCTCAAGCTGTTCCAGCGTCTCCCCGAAGGAATAGTTTACATAACATTCTATGTTCTGTCCGACAATGAGGTCTGTGTTCCCCCATTCCTCTCCTTCCTCCGTGCGCATCCCTACGGAAATATTTTCCACTGTCAGAAAACAGACTTCCAGAAGCCGCTCCGCAGGCAGGATATTCGCCCCCGCATCCGCAGGTTGATAGAGCGCTGCGAATTTTTTCGTCTTTCCCCCCGCAAACTGTGTCAGCACAGTATCCGGCTCTTTCCAGCTCCAGCCTTCCGGCAGCGGCACATCCCGCAGGCTTGTCTGCGTGTTGGTCAGGACAGCCGGCCTTGGAATGTCCTTGTCCTCCAGCACAGTCTCCTCCTGCACCGTCACTGTGCAGGATGTCTCCGCTGTCTGCCCCTCTCTGTCCGTCACCGGGTTTCCTTCCTCATTCACAATCACTGCGGAAATTTCCGTTTCTCCTGCACCGACAGCGGTCACAGTAACTGTATTTCCACTGATCGTGTTTCCGCTGACTGTGTTTCCACCGTCCTCCGCCGGTTCTGCCTCCTGCGCGCCATCCGGCTGTTCCACCACAAACGCTGCCGCCGCAGGATCACTGGACGTCCATTTCACATAGTTCTGTCCCCGGTTCACCCACTTGCTGTCCGGCGGCGTAAAATATAACCGCACCTGTCTGCTTTCCTTTTGCTGATTTCCGGCGGCATCTTTTTTTATGGTCAGGGTGAATGCCTTCTCCCGCGTCTCGATCTGCGGCAGAACGGAGTCTTCCACTGTCACCACGCATTTCAGCACAGTCAGCCCGTCATCCACATCAGCCCAGAGCAGCGTCTCACCCACAGCCAGGGGCGTGACATTGCCCTCCTGATCCACCATAGCTACGCTCTCATTTTCGCTGATCCATCTGACCGTGTCGTCGGCAGGTTCTCCTTTCCCGGCGGGATCTCCGTCCATAACCACAATCTGTCCGGCAATCTGTCCCGGCTCTGCGTTCATAGTCAGATCAAAGCCCAGCCTGTATGTTTCGGCCTCCTCATCATAAGAGAACCCTTCTAAATCCGACTGCAGGGAATACTCCGACACCTTGACGGTACATACGCCCTGCACACCGTTTTCCGCCGTGGCCGAAATCGCCGTCTCACCCACGCCCACAGCCGAAACCCTGCCGTTCTGATCCACCGTGGCAACCGACTCGTCATTGCTCCTCCAGACCAGATTCTTATCCCTCGCATTGCTGGGTTCCACCGTGGCAAGCAGAGTCTCCTCCCGCTTTTCCTCCACATCCATCAGAAGATGAAGACTCTCCTTATTCAAGGTAATCCCCGTCACCTCCGCCGGCTCCTCCTCCAGGGAAAAGAAATCCACATTATAGCTGATTGTCGCGTCTTTTCCTTCTTCTCCGTCCTTTTGCTTAATACCGCTGACCGTAACCTGGAACTGGGAATTTTGGTTGTACTTTATGTTGTTTGGACGAAAGATGATACAGTTTGGCATCCCATAATACTCGACGTTCACCTTGAATACGCCGTCCGCCTTGGAACCAGAGAATGTCCAGCTCTTTTTGTTGGTGACATCCCGCAGAGTCACGGTCACATCCTTAAAATTGGCTTTCTCATAATCGCTGCCAAGACTCAGCGTCCAGGGTGTCCCTGAGCCGTTCATCAGCTCGATGGGCATATTCTGCGCGGGCCACGCCACATAGTCTGTAATGCCGCTGCCCTGATTGTCAAAGGCATACATCGCCGAGTAGGAATCAACCGCGCCAAAGCCTGTCCGCGTCATAGAAGGGTTTAACACCCAGCGTCTATGACCCATTCGGTCAACATTGGCGGCATCCCCGTCAAACATCCAGCCATTCAGCAGACTCTTTGCGATATTGCCGTAACCTGCCGCAATATTGCCTTTTCCGCATCCTTCCGTTCCTTTTTCATAAAGGTCTTCCGGGAATCCGTCAGGCTTCACCGGCTTATGGTCCAGTTTACCGTTCACACGGTTTAGCAGCGCGCCTGCCTGCGCCTTCTCCGTATAATCCTCGCTCAGCTCCACATTCGCCGGAACACCCGCCACATAACGGATAAAGTTCAAAAGATTCAGCGCATTTTCCAGGCTTGCATCCGTAAGATTTCCGGCCCGGTAAGGCGCCTTGGCAGAAGGCTCCACGCTGTAGCTGTTCGATACGGCAAGACTCCAGGGGTACGCCTGGTACCGATCGATAATATCTCCCACTCCCGGCGTCTGATGTCTGCTCCCCTGGGTCTGGCGGGACACACTGTTATAGGAATAAGCCGCATACCCCTCCGCCGCATCCGTCATAAGGGGCGGTTCTCCAAGTGCACATCCGCCGCTCCAATCCGCCGGGATCTCATCCTCTGTTGTATTTTCTGAAATGGTATTTTCCGAAACCGTATTCTCAGACACGGCCGGCTCCTCCGCCGGGCCATCGGACTCCTCTTCCTCCGGCCCATCCGGCTCTTCATCGGTTCCGGGCAGCGGCGTCTCTTCCCCGGCAGATTCATCCTCCCCGCCTGACACGGGCTTGTCCTCTTCTTCCGGGTCTGGCTGTGTCTCCCCATCGGAGCCGTCTTCCTGTCCGGGAACCTTCTCTGTGCCGTCCCCCTCTCCGGGAACGGTCTCTGCGCCTTCTTCCCCGGCAGTCTGTCCGTTTCCGCCCTCCGGGTTCTGGGAATCTTCCTCCACAGAGCCGCCCTCTGTTCCGGGCGCCGTTTCTGTGCCTTCCTCCTCTGCCGGTTTCTCCTCACTGCCGCCAGAAGGTGTTTTCCCGTCTTCCTCAGAACTGTCCGGTTCCTCCGCCGCCACAGTCTGCAGCGCCTCCGCTGCAGGCACATCCCGGATTGCGGGTTCCGATGCATAAGCCGTCCCCAGCATCCCCTCTGCCCACAACAGAGCCGCCAGCAGAACCGGCAGCGTTCTTTTCCATTTTCTCTTATTTCCCATGATTTGCATTGTCAACACACGTTCCTCTTCTTTTTCCTCTGACTGTCAGATCGTAGCTCTCCGCGATCATGCGCTTTACCACTTCATCGGGTATCGTATCGTCCAGAATCACCGTATTCCAGTGTTCCTTGTTCTGGTGATACCCCGGAATCACAGACGCATACGTCTGCCGCCAGAAATCGCGCCATGCCGGATCGACCTTTATATTGATCCGCATACTTCCTTCATATTCATAAGTCCACAGAAAAGCCTTTTTGTTCCGTCTGCACCGCACCAATACCCAGTTGGCATCGCGAAACGGCATGTCCTGATAAACATCAGGAAAAGTCATTCCATAGTGCAGCGCCTCTTCTCTCGTTGTCATCGTTTCACCATACCTAAATGTTTACTCAGGGCATAACCGCCTTTCGCCCCAGTATTTCCAATTATACCACTACTACAGCCGCATTTTCAACGCTTTTTCCCCATACATCTCCCGACAAAATATCTCATTTCCTTCCACTCACACAAATCCTGCTCTGAAAACCAGCGGATCATTTGTCACGCAATTCCCGCATCATTCACAAAATCAGCTTTACCGTCACGCTTTATCTGTAGTATAGTGTAGTTATACATACAATTCAGGCTTGTGCCATTTCTCAGGGGCACGCTGCTGAACAAGCAAAGAGAGGGATATGCTTATGGACAAAAGTGCAGCAATCAGAAAATTGTGTCAGGAGAAAGAGATCCGCATGATCGATTTCAAAATGACCGACATCGACGGACGTTGGCGTCACATCACCATACCTGTGGAGCGGTTCGATGAAAACGTCTTCGTTTATGGAATCGGCTTCGACGGTTCCAATTACGGGTACGCACCTGTCGAGAAGAGCGACATGGTCTTCCTGCCTGACCCGGATACCGCCTATGTAGATCCTTTCGCGGATGTACCCACACTTACCATGTGCGGCAACGTGTGCGTGATCGGCAAAGGGGAAAATACACCCTTCGACCAGTATCCGAAGAATGTAACTCTGCGGGCTATGGATTACATGAAGAAAACAGGCATCGCGGACGAGATGGTGATCGGTCCCGAGTTTGAATTTTATCTGTTTGACTCCGCGCGCTACGAAGTATCGCAGAAACAGTGCGCTTACCAGGTTGACACCAGACAGGCTGACTGGAACTGCCGGCTGGACAATCCCGGAAACAACGGCTATGAGGTGACTCACGGCGGCTACCATATCGCTGCGCCCCAGGATGTGGGTTACGACCTGAGAAGCCGTATCTGTATGGAAATGGAAAACTGGGGCATCAAGGTCAAATACCACCACCATGAAGTCGGCGGTCCCGGTCAGATGGAAATTGAAGTGGAGCTGGCAGATATGCCTTCTATGGCCGACAACACCATGATTATCAAATATATCATCAAAAATATGGCAGCAAAGGAGGGCAAGACGGCCACCTTCCTGCCAAAGCCGATCTACAGGGAAGCAGGCAGCGGACTCCATGTGCATATGCTGTTAAAAAAGGACGGGCAGCCTGTCTTCTACGATGAGAACGGCTACTCCGGCTTAAGCCAGACCGCTCACTACTTTATCGGCGGCCTGCTCTCACACATCGCGTCACTGTGCGCCTTCACCAACCCTTCCACCAACTCCTTCAAGCGGCTGGTGCCCGGGTATGAGGCTCCCGTGACGGTCGGTTACGCCACATCCAACCGCAGCGCGGTGATCCGTATTCCCGCCTACGCAAAATCCCCGGACGCCAAACGTTTCGAGCTGAGAAACCCGGATGCCACCGCCAATCCCTACTACGCTTACGCGGCGATTCTGATGGCCGGCTTAGACGGCATTGAGAAGAAGATTGATCCTGCGGCAAACGGCTGGGGGCCTTACGACTTTAATCTCTACACACTCTCCGCCGAAGAGCAGAAGAAAATCAAAGGGCTTCCCAAATCGCTGGAAGAGTCGCTGGATGCCCTGGAAAAAGACCACGACTATCTGACGAAAGACGGGGTGTTCCCGGAGCGGCTGATTGACGTGTGGATTGCAAGAAAGCGCGCGGAGGCGAAAGAAGCCGGACAGATTCCCACGCCTGCGGAATTTATGATGTATTATGATCTCTAAGAGCGTTCACGAACTTGGCACGGGGCGGGTTTCCCGCCCCTGTTTTTTCACAGGAGGATGATAATATGAACGATATCCTGACATTTGCCACCAGAGAAGAATTTAGAAACTGGCTTTCCGACAACTTCCTCTCAGAAGACGGCGTCTGGCTTTTGTTCGGCAAACCCGGCGGGCCGAAAACGTTAAAAGCCGGGGAAGCCCTCGAAGAAGCGCTCTGCTTTGGGTGGATCGACGGCCAGATGCAGCGCATTGACGAGAAGACTTACAGGAAGTATTTCTCCATGCGCAGGGAGAACAGCAATTGGTCGGAGAAAAATAAGGCCCTGGTCAAAGAGCTGGAGGAACGGGGCATAATGACCGACCACGGCAGAAAGAAAATCGAGGAAGCGAAACAGAACGGCCAGTGGGACGCACCGAAACCCGGGGCAGTCACGGAGGATCAGATCGCCGTGCTCTCCGCCATTTTAGCGGCGTACGAACCGGCTTACACGAACTTTCAGGCCATGTCCCCTTCCGTGAAGAAGACCTACACCAAGGCATATCTCGATGCGAAGACGGATGCCGGGCGGCAAAAACGGATTGCATGGATGGTGGACAGGCTCAATCGGAATCTGAAGCCGATGTAAGGTATATTTAAAGTTTATCATATCATTTTGTTTTGGAAACGGAAACCTCCCCAAATGCGAGAAAATGTCAAAAAGGTGACACAAGTTGTCATCTTTTTTGTGTTATTCTATTAGCAAACAGACCAAAAAGCAATTTGGTAAATAGTCAAGAGTTATTTTAAAAAGATTTTCAGGGAAAAGG
>CAJTTT010000024.1:0-49508 GCA_910579285.1 uncultured Lachnospiraceae bacterium
CGGCGGAGCCGACAGAGCCTGTCAATCCGACAGAACCACCGGAGCCGACAGAGCCGATTAATCCGACAGATCCAACAGAGCCTGAGCCTGTACGGCCGGAACTGCCGGAGGACGGCACATACTGCATATTGAAATTCACCTATGTGGAGACGGAGGCGGAAGAGTTCCTGTATCAGATCAGGGAAGTCTTTCCGATTTCAGAGCAGGAGGGCGTTCCGCGTCCTTATGACAGCTATTTGCTGGAAAAAGGATTTTTACAGGACAGCCTGAATACGGTGGATGGAGATAACGATATTTTTGCCGCGGAGCCTGCACTGGAAGGGCAGTTTGAGTATGTGGGCGGCGGCCGGGGAATGTATAAACTTACCAGAATGCGCACCGCGGAAAACATTGCCGCCATGACGGGCAAAGCGCCGCAGGATGCGGAGGAACAGAAGAACGGCTCGGAGGAATCCGATGCGCCGGACGGACAGGATGCCGATGTGCAGGGAGTCAGCGTGCGTGCGGCGGAAAGCGGTTCCGTGCATTATGTAGAGGTGCAGAATGCGCCCGTGTATATACGGTGCACAGGTGGAAACGACTGGCTGAGACGCTATGTGTTCAATTCCCTGAAATCCCAGGACAATGACTCCGATGATTTTGCAATCACCGTGAATACCGTGCTGGCGGGCGATGTCACCTACGAGATGGTGCAGGAGGCAGACCTTGTCTATCTGGAGGATGGCATGGGGCTGTATCTTCACCCGGATGCGGAGAAAAGCTATATCGGCACGGAGGCTGCGGGAAACACGGCAGACGGACTGGCAGATGTTTCCGACAGTGTTATCACCTGTCTGCTGGAGGAGGCAGTGCAGTCCTTAAAGCCTGTCATCGTGGACTATGGGGTGATAGAGGATCAGGATAAATATGCGGGCAGCAACTATCAGAAGCTGGCGAAAGCTTTTTTGAAAAAGGATCTTGCCGCCTTCTATACCGAGATGGCCAAGTCGGGTAATCTGGCGGATAATATCCTGATGAACGTTGACAAAGACCTCAAGGATCATCCGAATAAAAAGGACAATGATTATCATTATGTAAACCGCAATATTTATCTTGTGAACGGTACGCCTCTTGTGGGGGACGATTTCCCGGAAACAATGGATAAAGACAAGGCGAAAGCTGGATTTGGAGAGGTGCTGGCGGCGATCCGGGCGGAAAATGTTCTGCTGCCCGAGGATGAGAAAATCTCTGAGAAGGTCAGCAAGGCGATGGCCGTGCAGTATATCATCAATTACTCCCTTGGACTGGTCGGGGAGTACAAGGATCTGTCCATTCTGGAGCTGCAGCCGACGGCGAATATGAAATCGGACCTGCACCGCGATGCCAACGAGGATAAGGGCAGCGTTGTCCTGTTCTGGCAGAGAGAGGACAGGGACGGGGAAGGGCAGCAGATTCTCAGAAGTTCCAAACTGATAGAGACAAACGTCACGTTAAGTTCGGTGGCGGCGTTTAACAGCAGTTATCAGGATATCAATGCCGATTACAATATGATCTTCATCGGTCTGGACGGGCAGCGTCTCTACCATGAGCCGGACAAAAACGGCAGAATGGAGGCGGCTTATAACGATGAAGATTTGAACGGCAAGGTCTATCACACGGGCGACCGCGTGGCGAATGGCGACACCAGATACGACGCCAGCGATATCACGGAGCAGAAAAAGGATGCGCTCTTGGATTATCTGCGGGCCGGATATCCCATTGTGGTGGAGAATGACTGCTTTAAGGGCGGGAGCGCCCAGAAGGCGGACGAGAAGGACATCAATACGAAATATATCGCCTCGGACACGCAGATGTATGATTTCCTCAAAGAAGCGGTCGCTATGGGAAGATCGGAAGAGGAGGACGACGAGGACCGCAGTGTCGGCATCTATACCATTGAGGATGTGCACAGCAGCGCCATGTTTACGATGCAGTTGAACGCCCAGAGGCCGAAAGTTGCGCTTCGGGCGGAGGAGGAGAACGGCGGAAATGATTCTGAGGATGGGCAGAGGCCGGCTGACATGATCGAGGCGGTGGCTGTCCCCGAGAAACCGGGCGTCCTGCGTGGCACAATTGCGTACCGCATTACAAGCGACAGGGCAGGAGAAGATAAGGCTTATCAGGGCAGTCTGGACAGGCGCCTGTATCTGGACTTAAACTACGATGGCGTTTTTGCGCCGGAGGAAGAATATACCGGGTACGAGTATACGGAGACGGATGGCATCGGCAGTGTCAGTGTCGACTTTAATGAAGTTAACTTCGGTATCGTGCCCTGGAAACTGGAAGTGACGGATACCGATAACAGGTACCGGCGCGCCTCCACACAGGGATGCTTTACCTTGAGCGGCCGCAACAGGGCGAAGATCCGGGTACTGCAGATTCTTGACAATACGGCCAACGACTATGCCAATCTGCAGTCGATTTACGAGGATATAGAAAATTCCATGCTGGCCTACTATATGAAAGGTGCGGAGACTATCCTTAAGATGAACTGGGATATCGAGACGGTTACGCCGGGAGAGCTGGCGGGCCGCATTGACAAGAACACGAATTACCTCTCCCTCTGGGATGTGGTGGTACTTGGATTCGGTGAGAGCGGCAATCCGGGGAACGATGTGGTGAACGCTGTCAACCAGTACATTGACGATGGCGGGAGTGTAGTTGTCTCTTCGGCAGGCGCATCGGCAGATCAGGGTAGACTTGGCATACCGGCGGCAGTTTTGGGACAGAGAGACGCGCAGACTTACGGAAAACTCGGTCTGCACAGTGAGTCCAAATTCCGCTATGAAGGAATAACAGCTGCTATGTTTAACAAGACGCCCAGCCTGTTCCTGGACCGTGTCAACGATGGCACGATTTCCAGATGGCCCTATCAGATTGATGAGAGGGCACGGCTTGGCGGCAATACGGAAGTTTCGATGCCCGATTATCTGCTGGATATCGGAACAGCGCGGGGAGAGGGGCAGCCTTATGCAACGGCATGGTTTACCCTGCTCGATTCGAATCTTTCAAAGGGCGCCTACAGTTCGTCACCCCGTGACGGCAGAAATAACTACTATGTATATAGTAAGGGCAATGTGGTGTATGTGGGACAGACGCAGTACGCTTATGTCTATGACACAGACAGCGGGATGGAGCCGGAAGGAGACGGCACCGATGAGTGCAGGATCTTTGTGAATGCGCTGATGGCGGCTTACAATGCCGGTGTGCACAGAGCCGACGTCTCCATTGTGGCGGGTTTTAACGGCGTCAACAAGGTGGAGAGCGTCACGGTTCCCTTTGATGTGGCTTTCAAGGAAGACGGGGACGCCAAGGGCGGTATTTTGGGTGAAACGGTGGACGTGTATTTCCGCTTCACGGACAATAATATTGCCTGCGACAAGATTACAGAGCTTTCCCTCTTCTATAAGAATGCAGGTGCGGCGCCTGAGGCGGAGCTTCTTCTGCCCGGGGGCGGAATTAACAGCGCTGCATATACGGCCTTTACAAGTCCTGTCTGGGCGGTGGAGAATAACCGTCTGGTGGAAGTGTCCGGCGGAATTGTCCCGGATAAGGTGTACCGCGTCAAAGCGCCGCTGGCGGCTCTGCAGAATGGGAATGACGAGACTTCCCTGATCTGTGTGCTGCTCACGAACCGTTATACGCGGGCGGGTCAGAGCGTGGAGGCGCTGAGTATGGACAGCGTATCCCTGAACCGTGCCCAAATGTTCCTTCTGGAATAAAATAAGAAAACTGGAGCCTGCGCGATGTGCGCGGGCTCCTTTTCATATCAAAGCATTCTCTGAATCGAGCGTGCCGATGCCCGATTTTTTAAGGATTTTCTTGACAGAACCGCGTTCTCCGGCGCATAATGATTCTACTGGGATTTCCCGGCTATTCTAATTTCTGACATTCTGGCGTTTCGCCGCAGAAATTCAACAAACAGGGCAGTAAACGGGGTAAGTATCACAAAAAAGGCAGTTGTACCTTACAAGGTTTTGCAGCTGTGAGAAAAGGAGGACATGTGTTTGTTCAGTACAATTACATCGGGGGCGGTTTACGGTGTTCACAGCCATCTGATCCAGGTGGAGGTGGATATTTCCCAGGGACTGCCATGTTTTCAGATTGTAGGCCTGCCCGGTTCCGAGGTGCGGGAAGCCAGAGAGCGGGTGAAGGTGGCGCTCAAAAACGTGGGCGTCAGGCTGCCGCCCATGTGTATCAATGTGAATCTTTCCCCGGCGGATCTGCCGAAAAACGGCACCATGTTTGATCTGCCTGTGGCGGTGGGGATTATGACCGCACTTGGAAAAGTGAAGCAGGAGGCGGTGGATGGGACGCTTCTTCTGGGGGAGCTTGGCCTGTCGGGCGAATTAAAGCCTGTCCGTGGTGTGCTGCCTATCGCGAGAGAGGGGGCCAGACAGGGAATCCGAAGATGCGTCCTGCCCGCCGGGAATGCGTGGGAGGCCGCTCTGGTTGGGGATATGGAGAGCATCGGCGTGGGGAATGTGAAGGAGGCGGCAGCGCTGCTTGCGGGGGAAGAGATTTCTGTGCCTGCGCCGACCGCAGCCCCGGATGAAGGAGCGGAAAAGGAGGAGGCGCTTGACTTTTCCCAGATAAACGGGCAGCAGGGGCTGAAACGCGCTGCGGAAGTGGCAGCTGCCGGGTTCCACAATCTGCTGATTATAGGAGCGCCCGGTTCGGGCAAGACCATGCTGGCCAGACGGATTCCGTCTGTTCTGCCGCCGCTGACGGCCGAGGAGAGCCTGGAGGTGTCCACGATCTACAGTATCTGCGGGCGGCTGCACGCAGCCGGAGCCCTGCGGACCATAAGGCCGTTTCTGAATCCCCATCACACCATAACGGGCCGCGCGCTTGCGGGCGGAGGCCGGATTCCCATGCCCGGGGTCATCAGTCTTGCCCACCGCGGCGTGCTCTTCTTAGATGAGCTTCCAGAGTTCAAACGGGAGACTCTTGATATTTTGAGACAGCCGCTGGAGGATAAGCGGGTGCAGATTGCCAGGAGCAGCGGAAGCTATGTTTATCCTGCGGATTTTATGCTGGTGGGGGCCATGAATCCCTGTCCCTGCGGTTTTTATCCCGACAGGGCGAGATGCCGCTGTACGCCCTTTGAGGTGAGGCGGTATTTAAACCGGGTGTCCGGGCCCATTCTGGACCGCATGGATATCTGTGTGGAAGCTGCGCCGATGGCCTTTGCGGATATGACTTCCGGCAGACGGGAGGAGACGAGCGCGCAGGTCAGGGAGCGGGTGATGGCGGCAAGAAAGAGACAGGAACACAGGTTTGCCGGGACGGGGATTCATTTCAATGCGGATATGGGAGCCGGGGACGTGGAGCGGTACTGTGTTCTGGGCGAGACGGAGCTTCGATACATGGAGCGGATGTTTTCCTGCCTGCAGCTTTCCGCCAGGGCTTACCATCGGATTCTGAAGGTGGCCAGAACCATCGCGGATCTGGATGACAGCGCCGGGATCGGGGAGATACATCTGGCGGAGGCCATCTGTTACCGGCAGTCCGACCACAAGTATTGGAATGGAGGGGGTGATGCGGAATGAGAGCGATGGAGACAGGGCAGATGAGCGGAAACGGAAAGCGCACAGCGATGGCAGCGGCAGAGGAGGAAAAGGCTTACATACACTGGCTGTATCAGGCGGCAGGCATGGGAAGCAGGGGGTTTCTGCGCGCGCTGGAGCCGTTTGGGACACCGCGGGAAATATATGGGATGACTCTGTCGGGCGCACTTTCAGAGAAACTGTCAGAACGGTTTCAGAAGAAGGCGGCCCGGATGTCGGAGTTCAGCAGAGGCTATGATGTGGCGGGTGCGTACGGGCGCATGAGGGAGCGGGGGATCTTTCTGGTAACAGCGGGGGAGCCGCAGTTCCCGGAGCGTCTGAAAAGGATTCCGGACCCGCCCTGTGTGCTCTACTGTGCCGGGCGGCTTCCCCAGGAGGGGAAAAAGGCGGTGGCGGTGATCGGTGCAAGGGACTGCACGGAGTATGGCAGGTACATGGCAGGGCAGTTTGGAGAGGCTCTGGCAAAGGCGGACGTACAGGTGGTCAGCGGCATGGCGAGAGGCGTGGACGGCATCGGCCAGAGTGCCGCTCTGAGAGCGGGAGGATACTCGTTTGGCGTTCTCGGGTGCGGCGTGGACATCTGTTACCCGAGGGAGAACAGGTCCCTGTATGAGGCCCTGCTTGCGGATGGCGGCGTCTGTTCCGAATATCCGCCTGGAACCGAGCCGAGAGGCATTCTTTTTCCGCCGAGGAACCGCATTATCAGCGGACTTAGTGACGCGGTGCTGGTGGTGGAGGCGAGGGAGAGGAGCGGTACGCTGATTACGGTAGATATGGCGCTGGAGCAGGGAAAGGAGGTTTACGCGCTGCCGGGACGGGCCACTGATCCGCTAAGCGGCGGTTGTAACCGGCTGATCCGGCAGGGGGCCGGGCTGGTGTCATCGCCAAAAGAGCTTCTCGGTGAACTTCTGGAGGGGATTGCGGGGGATGATGCACGGCAGCCAAAAACTGCGCAGGGCAGGCTGGTATTTTTGGAGGGTGTGCAGGGACAATTGTGGGAAATTCTGGATTTTGATCCGCTGCCGGTCCAGGAGCTGCAGCGCAGATATGAGGAAAGATATGGAAAAACCATCGCGCTCCCGGCGCTGTTCCGGGAGCTTCTGGAGCTGTGCGCCGGCGGCTGTGCAGGGCAGATGGGCGGTGGGTATTTTATGCGCGCTTTGAAAACATAAAAAAATACATAAATAAACGGCAATGAATACATGCAGCCCCTTGACCGGGTTTCCCGCTTTACATATAATTATTTTAAGAGCGGAATATCTGAAGGGAGGGAGTGAAACGAAATGGAGGAAATCATGGGAATGACAGACAATCAATACAAGGATTTTGTGGAAGCGATGAAAGAAAATCTGGTGGAACTACATGAGTACAAAGAGGCCGGTGACGATGCGGGATTTGAAAAAAAATACGGCCGTATCATGGAAAGACTTGAAAAATCGTTGAATCGGTGAGGAAAGGACAGGCGGAAATGCAGCCGCCTGTTTTCCATTTTCTGGGTTTGGATCGTAATTTACCCTTGCAAGCATTTGCAATTTGGTGTATAGTGTTGCACGTTAGACAGGGTAAAACCGTAAAATGACACAGACAGGGGAATCGCTATGGCAAAATATCTGGTAATTGTGGAGTCACCGGCAAAGGTGAAAACCATCAAAAAATTTTTGGGCGCGAACTATGAAGTGGCGGCCAGTCAGGGACATGTGCGTGATCTCCCCAGGAGTGTTTTGGGGATTGACGTGGACAATGACTTTGAACCGAAGTACATTACGATCCGGGGCAAGGGAGACATACTGGCGAATCTGCGCAAGGAAGTGAAGAAGGCGGAGAAAGTCTATCTGGCAACTGACCCGGACCGCGAGGGTGAGGCGATCTCCTGGCATCTGCTTTTCGCGCTGAAGCTGGAAAATAAGAAGGTGTACCGCATTACCTTCAATGAGATTACCAAGACGGCTGTGAAGGAGTCCTTAAAGAACGCCAGGGAGATCAACATGGATCTGGTGGATGCCCAGCAGGCCAGAAGGTGTCTGGATCGTATGGTGGGTTATAAAATATCACCTGTTCTTTGGGCGAAGGTGAAGCGGGGACTGTCCGCCGGGCGCGTACAGTCGGTGGCGCTTCGGATTATCTGCGACAGGGAGGAGGAGATCAATGCCTTCATCCCGGAGGAGTATTGGACGCTGGATGCGAAACTGAAGGTGGAGGGCGAGAAAAACCCACTCATTGCGAAATATTACGGCACGAAGGCGGAGAAGCGCACCATCGCTTCCGCGGAGGAGATGGAGCAGATTAAGAAGGAGCTGTCCGGCGCAGCTTACAAAGTAAACTCGGTTAAGACCGGGGAGCGGATTAAGAAAGCGCCGCTGCCCTTTACGACTTCGACGCTCCAGCAGGAGGCCAGCAAGGTATTGAATTTTTCCACCCAGAAGACGATGCGCCTGGCACAGCAGCTCTATGAGGGCGTGGAGATCAAGGGAAGCGGCACCACGGGTATCATTACCTATCTGCGTACCGACTCAACCAGAATATCGGAGGAGGCAGAGGCGGCAGCCAGGGCCTATATCACGGAAAAGTACGGGGAGGAGTATGCGGCGGCCGTAGAGCGGGAGAAAAAGTCGGATAAAAAGATTCAGGATGCCCACGAGGCGATCCGGCCCACAGATATCAGCAGGCTTCCGCTGGAGATCAAGGAATCCCTTTCCAGGGATCAGTTCCGGCTGTACCAGCTGATCTGGAAGCGGTTTGCGGCCAGCCGGATGGCGGCAGCCCAGTATGAGACTACTTCCGTAAAGATAGACGCCGGGGAACACCGTTTTACCGTGGCGGCATCGAAGGTAAAATTTGACGGCTTTATGAGCGTATATATGCAGGAGGAAGATAAGGAGGAGAGCAATACCCTGATCCGCGGTATCTCGGAAGATACGGGGCTGTCATTGCTTGCGCTGGAGGAGAAGCAGCACTTTACCCAGCCGTCCCCCCACTATACAGAGGCTTCCCTGGTGCGGGCGATGGAGGAGCTGGGAATCGGAAGGCCGAGTACCTATGCGCCGACCATTACAACGATACTGGCAAGACGCTATATCGTGAAAGAGAACAAGAACCTTTATGTGACGGAGCTGGGCGAGGTTGTCAACAATATGATGAAGGACGCCTTTCCCTCTATCGTTGATGTGAATTTTACCGCCACTATGGAGGCGCTTCTGGACGGTGTGGAGGAAGGCAGCGTCAAGTGGAAGACAGTGGTGAAAAACTTCTATCCCGATCTGCAGGAGGCTGTGGAGAAGGCGGAGAAGGAGCTGGAGGAAGTGGAGATTGCCGATGAGCTGTCCGATGAGTTCTGTGAGCTGTGCGGCAGACAGATGGTGATCAAGTACGGGCCCCACGGCAGGTTCCTGGCCTGTCCCGGTTTCCCCGACTGCAGAAATACCAAGCCCTATTTTGAGAAGATCGGGGTTGCCTGTCCCAAGTGCGGCAAGGATATCGTCCTGAAAAAGACGAAGAAGGGACGGAAGTATTACGGATGCATCGACAACCCGGACTGCGACTTTATGGTGTGGCAGAAGCCGGTGGATGAAAAGTGCAGCCGCTGCGGTTCCATTATGCTCCAGAAGGGCAGCAAGCTGGTCTGTGCCGACGAATCCTGCGGGTTTGTCAGGGATATGCCGAAGGAAAAGGCTGAATGAAACAGTGAGGAATGAGGATATTGACGCAACACAGTTTAAATTTGGACAAATTGTGCGACATGCATTGAAATTGTCTGAATAGTGTGATAAAATCAGTGTATTACATGCGGACCGGGCACAGGGATCGAGAGGTATACACATGAGCAGCGTGCAATTATTAGATAAGACCAGAAAGATCGGGAAACTTTTACACAACAACAATTCAGGCAAGGTGGTGTTTAACGACATCTGCGATGTGCTGAAGGAAATCCTGGTTTCCAATGTGCTGGTTGTGAGCAGGAAGGGCAAGGTTTTAGGCATCGGCGATATGCCCACGGTGGAATCCATCACGGAGCTGATCGTGGATCATGTGGGCGGTTTTATTGATCCCATGTTAAACGAGAGGCTTCTCGGGGTGCTGTCCACCAAGGAGAATGTCAATCTGGAGACGCTCGGATTTGAAAGTCCGGGTATCCGGCGGTTTCAGGCGGTGATTGCCCCGATCGAGATTTCCGGCGAACGGCTTGGGACTCTCTTCCTTTATAAATGCGACGACCAGTATGACATTGATGACATTATTCTGTGTGAGTATGGCACCACGGTGGTAGGGCTTGAGATGCTGCGGGCAGTCAGCGAGGAGAACGCGGAGGAAAACCGCAAAGTGGCGGTGGTGAAGTCGGCGATCTCCACCCTTTCGTTCTCAGAGATGGAGGCCATCACCCACATTTTCGATGAGCTGGGCGGTATGGAAGGCATACTGGTGGCCAGCAAGATTGCGGATAAGGTGGGAATCACCCGCTCGGTGATCGTAAACGCCCTGCGGAAATTCGAGAGCGCGGGCGTGATTGAGTCCAGGTCATCGGGGATGAAGGGCACTTATATCAAGGTGCTGAATGACGTGGTATTCGATGAAGTGGAAAAATTAAAAGAACAGGGAAGGTTTTAGACAGTTGATGCTTTAGAAATTACTGGCAGAAGGATCTGCGAAAAGCGCTGATTTTGTGCGCCGCAGATCCTTTTTTGCTTTTTTGAAGGAATATGAATTTGGGAAAATCAATCGAAAAACCTTGTATTTTTTTATAAATTATTTATAATGGAATAGGATTGTATTAACGTGGAAGGAGTGTGACTATGAGCTCATTAAATGATACGAATGCATTTGATTATGTGAATGTGCTGGATAAGGCTATGGATGCGTCCTGGATGCGGCATGAAGCGATTTCTAACAACCTTTCAAATGTAGACACACCGAACTACAAGAGGCAGGATGTGAACTTCGAGACGCAGCTTGCCAAGGCTCTGCGCCATTCCAGGTATAAGTCTATGGACGCGAAGGTGGCTGATTTGAAGCTGAACCGCCTGAATCCGATTGCCTATAGGGATTATGCCGGTTTTTCCTACCGTATAGACGGCAATAATGTTGACCCCGATACCGAGGGTGTATATCTGGCGAAGAACCAGGTCGTGTACCAGGGACTTTATCAGAGTGTCAGCGAGGAGTTTAAGAACCTGCAGGCAGTGATGAAATAATTAGGAGGAATAGCCATGTCGATGTTTACTGCTTTTGACATTAACGCCACAGGTATGACTGCGGAGCGTTTCCGTATGGATACGATTTCCCAGAACGTGGCAAACGCGAATACGACGAGGACGGAGGACGGCACGCCCTACCGCAGAAAGATTGTGGTGTTCAAGGAGAAAAACTCCCCGACGCACTTTCATCAGATCCTTATGAAGGAGAATGAACGTTTTGCGGGCAACGGCGTGAAAGTGACCGGCGTTTATGAAGATACGAAGACGGAGGGGAATATGGTTTACGATCCTTCCCACCCGGATGCGGACGAAAACGGTTATGTGATGTACCCGAATGTGAATATCATTACGGAGTTTACGAACCTGATTGACGCGTCCCGCGCTTATCAGGCGAACAGTACCGCTTTTGCCGCCAGCAAAAATATCGCGACGATGGGCCTGAATATGATGAAGGGCTGATCAGGGCGGAATAAGAATTAATATCATGCGTTATTTAATGCGCGCAGAAATACAGGGGATTGTTTGGAGGAGACAGAAATGGCTTTGGATATCACGGAATTATACAATGTGTCTTCGGGAGTGGTCCGGGAGGCGGCCAAGGCGGCGCCCACGACCCGCATCGAGGACTATAAGGAAAACGGCTTCGATACGATGCTACATACCGCGATCGACAATCTCAACACCACAAACAGCTATTTGTCGAATGCGGAAGATGAGAAGATCAAATGGGCGCTGGGTGAGACGGAAAACACCCATGACCTTACTATCGCCCTGCAGAAAGCTTCAACGGCATTACAGTACACGGTGGCGATCAGGGACAAACTGCTGGAGGCTTACAAAGAGCTGATCCAGATGCAGATTTAGTTCTGTTTAGCGTGTAAGGGGGAAAGGCCGAAGGAGAGCGAGTTGCTGTGGAAAAGATAATAGAGAAACTGAGAGAATTAGGAAATAAAATAATGGAGTGGTGGAACCGTTTCACGGCGAGGCAGAAGACGCTGATTGTCGCTGTGGTAGCGGCGCTTATCATTGCCCTTGTAATCATCGTAACAAGCCTCACCAAACCCGAGTATGTGCTGCTGCGGGAGTGTGAAACCACCAAGGAAGCTTCGGAAGTGACGGATCTTCTGGATGGTGAGGGGTATAAGTATGAGATTACGGATGACGGGCTGACCATTACCATACTTGCGGAACAGCTGGGGCAGGCAAATCTGCTTCTGGGCGCCAACAATATCCAGGCGGCCAGCTACGGCATTGAGAATGTGACAGATGGAAGTTTTTCCACCACTGAGTCCGACAAGCAGAAAAAGCATGTGGTATATCTGGAAAAGCAGTTGGAAAATGATTTTCTGACGATGTTTACGGCGATTGAGCGCGCACGGGTTAAGTTGAATATTCCAGAGGACGATGGGACATTGATCGCCCAGGAACAGGAATCTTCCGCGTGGGTGCTTTTGGAGTTGAAGGACGAATTTCCTCAGGAGAATGCGGCTTATCTGGCGCGCGCCATAGCTACGGCGCTGGGGAATGAAACCACGGATAATATTGTCATTCTTGATGCGGACGGCAATATGCTGTTTACAGGGGATGAGAATTACTCCCCCTCGGGTCTTGCAAACGCCCATCTTTCTGTGAAGACCGAGGCGGAGAAAAATATGATAAACAGCGTGCGCAGGGTGCTGCTGGGCACGAACGAGTTCGATAATGTGGAGGTGTCTCCCAATCTGGTGCTGGATTTCTCCAACCAGAAAAGGACGGAGCATACATATACCCCGGCGGAGGGACAGACCCAGGGCGTACTGAGCCATGAGGATCTTTTCGCGTCCGAGAATGTAAGCGACGTGGGCGGTGTGCCCGGTACGGACTCTAACGATGACGATACGACTTATGTGATTGAGGATAACAGCAATTCCCGCTCTTCGACGACCGAGGAGTCGAGAGACTATCTGCCCAACGAGACGATTACCACCACGGAGACTCCTTCCGGGGTGATCAACTATTCGGCATCTTCCCTGGCGGCATCCCTGATCCGTTACAACGTGATCCGGGAGGAGGATGTGGACGCTCAGGGGCTTTTGGACGGCGTGAGCTGGGAAGAGTATAAGCTTGCCAACAACGAGCGCACACGGATTGAGCTGGATGAGGCCTTTTATAATGCGGCCGCGAACGCGACGGGCATTTCGGTAGATAACATTACGCTGGTGGCATACAGCGAGAACCTTTTCTTTGATGCGGAGGGATCTCCGATCACGGCGACGGATGTTCTGCAGATTCTTCTGATTATCGTGATTCTGGCGCTGCTTGCCTTTGTGGTGCTTCGCAGCATGCGCAGCGAGAAACACGAGGAGGAAGAGGAGGAGCTCACCGTGGAGACTCTGCTGCAGTCCGATGTGCAGCTTGAGGAGATCAGTTCCGAGAACGAGTCCGAAGAGAAGCGGCTTGTCGGCAAATTTGTGGAAGAGAATCCGGAGGCAGCGGCAAATCTGCTGCGCAACTGGTTAAACGAAGACTGGGGGTAGGATAAATGGCAGCAGCAGCGAAAGTGGATGATAAGATCAACGGACTCCAGAAGGCGGCCATCTTAATGATTGCTCTTGGGCCGGAGAAATCAGCGGCGATTTTTAAACACCTCAAGGAAGACGAGGTGGAGGAGCTTACATTAGAGATTGCGAATACGAGAAGCATTACGCCGCAGGTCAAGGAGGGCGTGGTAAACGAGTTTTATCAGGTGTGCCTGGCGCAGCAGTATATCGCGGAGGGCGGCATCAACTACGCGAAGGAGCTGTTGGAGAAGTCCTTCGGAGCCGAGAAGGCGATGGATGTGATCGGCAAGCTGACGGCATCCCTGCAGGTAAAACCTTTCGAGTTTGTGAGAAAGGCCGATGCGGCGCAGCTTTTGAACTTTATCCAGGATGAGCACCCGCAGACCATTGCGCTGATTTTGTCCTATCTGGCGCCCGGGCAGGCAGCGATCATCGTTTCTGCGCTTCCGCCGGACAGACAGGCCGATGTAACGAAGCGTATTGCGGTGATGGACAGAACGAGCCCGGATGTGATAAAGGAAGTGGAGAAAGTTTTGGAATCCAAGCTGTCATCTCTGGTGAACCAGGATTATACAATTATCGGCGGTGTGGACGCTGTCGTGGAAATTTTGAATACAGTGGATCGTGGTACAGAGAAACATATCATGGAGACTTTGGAAATCGAGGAGCCGGAGCTTGCGGACGAGATCAGAAAGAAGATGTTCGTATTCGAGGATATTCTGCTTCTGGACGACCGTGCAATCCAGCGTGTGCTGCGTGATGTGGACAATTCAGATCTGGCGATTGCTCTGAAGGGCTCCAATGAAGAGGTACAGAATGCGATCTTTAACAACCTCTCCAAACGTCTTGCCGTTATGATCAAGGAAGATATGGAGTTCAT
Organism: uncultured Lachnospiraceae bacterium; assembly: GCA_910579285.1. GTDB lineage: Bacteria > Bacillota > Clostridia > Lachnospirales > Lachnospiraceae > UBA3282. Next base: position 14,198 of record CAJTTT010000024.1, read on the forward strand.
GGGTCCTGTGCGTATGAAGGACGTGGAGGAAGCACAGCAGAAGATTGTAAACATCATCAGGAAACTGGAAGACGCTGCTGAGATTGTTATCTCCAGAGGTGGAGGTGACGAGATCATTGTATAAGCTTAAGAACAGAACGCTTTACAAGGCCGGCTGGGTTCGGGTGGCCGATGAAGATAAATGTGTGATAGACAGCAACAGTATTGTGGCGGAACGCATCGAAAAGTGGGAGAACATCCACCGTGCGAACGCGTCCGCGCTTCCTGAGTTCGATGAGGAGGACGGCGAGGGCGAGCCGGAGTTTGTCAGTGGTATCGAAGGTGAGGAACTGGATGTCCTTTTTGCGGATGGCGAAGGCAGCGGCAATGTGATCAAGGCGGAAGAGGCGGCGGCAGCGGGTCCTGATCTGGCTGAGGTGGAGGCCGAGGCACAGCGCATTCTGGCTGAAGCGCAGTATAAGGCAAGCGAAATGCTGGAGGATGCCAGACGGGAGGGCGACATCATCCGTACCAATGCCGCGGAGGAAGGCAACAGGCAGGGATATGACGCAGGATATGCCCAGGGCATGGCCGAGGCGGATGGCATGAAGCAGGAGCTGACCCAGCGTAAAAGACAGCTCGAGGCGGAGTTTAACGAACTTCTGGAAGATCTGGAGCCAAGGTTCGTGGATGCGATTACCGATGTTTATAGTCATATTTTTGGCGTGGATCTGATGGACAACAGGGACATACTGGTGCATCTGATTGATTCCACCCTGCGGAAAGTGGAGAGCAGCAGGACTTTTATCGTGCATGTGTCGGCGGAGGATTACCCATATGTCAACATGCAGAAACAGGCCCTTGTGGAAGGCGCTGTGGCGGGCAGGGGATTGATTGAGATTATCGAGGACATTGCCCTCGGAAAAGGAGACTGCCTGATTGAGACGGACGGCGGCATTTTTGACTGCGGCGTAGGCACGCAGCTTGAGGAACTCACAAAGAAATTACGGGTGTTATCCTATGAAAAGGTTTAAGTCTGCGGCAGAAAGAAGCGTCGGATGAATACAGCAATTAATTTCTATAAATACAGCAGCATAATGGACGATACCTTCTTTAAGAAAAAGGGCAGAGTGGAGAATGTGGTGGGCCTTACCATAGAGTCGGCGGGGCCGGAGGCGAAGCTCGGAGATCTGTGCGTGATTTATCCTGTTGGGGATGAATATCCGCCGATCACGGCTGAGGTAGTGGGATTTAAGGACAGACGCACCATTCTGATGCCCTGTGATAACACCGAAGGAATCGGACTGGGGTGTATCGTTGAAAACACAGGAAATCCCCTGACGGTGCCGGTGAGTGAAGACCTTCTGGGCAAGGTGCTGGACGGTCTTGGAAGAATCGATGGCGAGTACATGCCGGGCGTGCCCTACAGCGTGGAGGCGCAGCCGCCGGATGCCATGAGCCGGAAGATCATCGCTGATGTGCTTCCTCTTGGCGTGAAGGCCATAGATGGTCTGATGACCGTTGGAAAGGGACAGCGTATCGGCATTTTTGCAGGTTCGGGTGTAGGAAAATCCACCTTGATGGGCATGTTTGCGCGCAATACCAAGGCGGATATCAATGTGATAGCCCTGATCGGCGAGCGGGGCAGAGAGGTGCGGGAGTTCGTGGAACGCGACCTTGGCGAGGAGGGTATGCGCCGTTCTGTGGTCGTGGTGGCTACCTCGGACAGATCGGCTCTCGAGAGAAATAAGGCGGCCAAGACCGCCTGTGCGATTGCAGAGTATTTCAGGGATCAGGGTAAGGACGTCCTTCTGATGATGGACTCTCTGACCCGGTTTTCTATGGCCCAGAGAGAGATCGGGCTGGCCAGCGGAGAACCGCCGGTGTCGAGGGGGTATCCCCCCAGCGTTTACTCGGAGATGCCCCGGCTTCTGGAGCGGGCGGGATGTGCGGCGGTAGGCTCCATTACCGGCCTGTACACGGTGCTGGTGGACGGTGACGACATGAACGAGCCGATCACAGATACGGCAAGAAGCATTCTGGACGGCCACATCATGCTGAACAGAAAGCTGGCGCACCAGAACCATTATCCGGCAATTGATGTGCTGCAGAGTATTTCCAGGTGCATGAGCCAGATTGTGGATAAGGAACATAAGTCTCTTGCAGGCAAGCTGAAAAATGTGCTTGCCACCTACAATGAGGCGGAGGATCTGATCAACATCGGCGCGTATAAGAGCGGAAGCAACAGAAACATTGATTATGCCATTGAGAAGATCGAGGCTGTGAACGAGTTTCTGATGCAGGATGTGGATTCAAAATATGATTATGAGGAAGCCGTGGATATGCTGCGGGAGCTTTTTGAGGAAGCGGAGTAAGGGGTGACCTGCCGTGGCGAAATTCAGATATAGAATGCAGAGCATTCTGAATATCAAGTATCAGCTTGAGACGCAGGCAAAGATGGAAGTCGGCCGGGCGCAGATGCGTCTGAATGAGGCGCAGGAGAAACTGCAGATGCTGATCGACCGTAAGACGTCCTATCTTGAGGAAGGCCGGCGGATGCGCGAGAAGGCTCTCAACGTGAATGATCTCAGGGATAACCGCAACGCAGTGCTGATCATGGATGAGATGATTGCAGTGCAGAAGCAGGAGGTGCGAAGAGCTGAGGAAGCGGTTGAGAGGGCGCGGATGAAATTGACCGGCATCATGCAGGAGCGCAAGATGCACGAGAAACTCAAGGAGAAGGCACTGCTTCAATTTTTAGAGGAAGAGAAAGCTGGCGAGGCCAAAGTGGTAGACGAGTTGACGAGCTATACCTACGGGCAGCGTGGAAAGGAAAATGGGAATGGCAGCTGAAGCAATGAATATGGGCATGGAACCCCCCATTGATAAAAAAGCGGAAAAAAAGAAATTAAAGGAAGAGCGCAATAAGATCAAAAACGACCGAAAGGCCCAGAAAAAGGAAGCAAAGCAGCGCGCCAAGGAAATTTCTGAGCGGGAAGCGGAGCTTGACGACGATGAGGGCGGCGGCGTTTCTGTCTTTTTGGTAACGGTTGTTATTGTAATTATCTGGGTGGCCATCCTGTGCCTTTTGATCAAGCTGGACGTGGGCGGCTTCGGTTCCGGGGTGCTTGCCCCGGTGCTCAAGGATGTGCCTGTGGTCAATAAAATCTTACCGGCGGATGCCACGGTGACCACTGACGATGTGGAATCCTACGGCGGCTATACCAGTCTGCGCGAGGCGGTTGACTATATCAAGGAGCTGGAGTTGCAGCTGGAGGATGCGCAGGCAGCCAGTTCCGTAGATTCTGAGGAGCTGACGGAGCTTCGGGCGGAAATCGAGAGACTGAAGACCTTCGAGGATGCCCAGGTGGAGTTTGAGCGCATTAAGACCGAGTTTTACGAGGAAGTGATCTACGCCGAGAATGGGCCGGGGGCTGAGGAGTATCAGAAATATTACCAGACCATAGACCCGACCACGGCGGAACATCTGTATAAGCAGGTGGTGCAGCAGCTGGAGGCGAGTGAACAGATTCAGGATTACGCCCAGACGTATGCGGAGATGGAGCCTGAACGGGCGGCCGCCATTTTTGAGGAAATGACCGACGACCTGGCGCTGGCGGCAAAGATACTGAACCAGATGAAGCCGGCGGACAGGGGAAATATTCTCGGGGCGATGGATGCTGAGACGGCAGCCAGAATCACCAGAATTATGGATCCCGACGAGTGATTTTCCCGTTACAATCTTTCGGAAACCGCTTTACTGACAGCGGAAGAATGCCGATATATACCATGCAGCGGGTTATCTGCTGCGTGTGATATATATGCGCAGGAATGTACAGGGTACATGGCTGCTTTGCAGTCTGCATTCCGCGCGCCGGACAGGGGATCCTGTCCGGGTACGATCTTTGAAAATTACAGAAAGGAGGAAAAACCAAGGAATGGCAGTAAACAATGTAAACGCCCTGTCCTCCTTTGGGATGGCACAGGGAAGTCAGGCATCTGTGAAGACGGAGCAAGTCGTGCAGGAGCGGTTTGATAAGCTGATGAACAAGATGAGCGATCAGCTTACGGGACTGCAGAAGGCACAGGCGGGCAGTTCAGCGGCAGCCACAGCGCCGAAGCAGACGTTCGTGGAAAATGCGCAGGAAACGGCGCAGCCCAAGGATGTGTCCAAACAGGAGAGCACAGAGATGCAGAAGACGGATGAGGCCGATGCATCCGCAGACAGCACGAAGGATGCCGTGGAGCAGGAAGGCAGCAACGGCACGACCAACGAGACGAAAGATGTCGAGACACAGGATGCCGAAACACAGGAGACTGTGGAGGAGGCGGCCGAAGAGCTTGTCGAGGAGATCGTCGATGTGATGGATATTCCGCTTGAGAAGGTGGAAGCGGCTATGGAAGTTTTAGGACTTACGGCGGTGGATCTCTTTGATCCGGCTAATCTGAGACAACTGCTGCTTGCTTTATCAGGCAGTACAGATGAGATGGCGTTAGTTACGGATGAGACACTCTACGGCAATCTGCAGGAGCTTTTGCAGACGCTGGATGAGACGCTTGGAGCGTTACAGGACGAACTGGGACTGAGCGCAGAGGAGCTTAACGCGTTACTGGCGAAGATCAGCACGGAAGAAAATGTGTCTGTAGAAATGGAAGAACCCATACTTACCCCGGGGACTGAGGAGCCGGAGGTGAGCGTGGAAGGCATGAAAGATTATGCGGTATCTGTGCAGAAGGACGGCGCCACCGTACAGATTAAGGTGACGGTCGATGATGCCAGCGGCGAGAAACACGTCAGCGAGCAGATCACGGATAACGGAAAGCCAGAGACCACTCCTGTTTTAAAGGGAGAGAATGCAGCCGACACAGGTCATAAGGGAGAGGAAGGCGCAGCGGGAGAACATACCGCGGGCAATGCTTTCTTACAGAACCTGACGGGACGCCTGGCAGAAGTGGAAGCACCGGTGGAGCGGCCGGTATACGCACAGCCCGAGACGAATCAGATCATGGATCAGATCGTGGAGTACATGAAGTTTAACATCAAACCCGACACACAGGAGATGGAGATGCAGTTACATCCCGCAAGCCTGGGTACGGTGCATGTACAGATCGCGGCTAAGGACGGTGTTATCACAGCGCAGTTTGCAGCACAGAACGAGACGGTGAAAGCAGTTCTGGAAACCCAGATGATCCAGCTCAGGGAACAGTTTGAAGAGCAGGGCATCAAGGTGGAGGCTGTGGAAGTCACAGTGGCGAACCACGCTTACGGCGAGCAGTACGGCGGTGAGCAGGATGCGCCGGGTCAGGAGAACGAGAGCGCAAAGAAAGGCGCAAGAAGGATCAACTTAAACCTTGATGAGATGGATGAGGAAGGTCTGGAAGAACTCGATGATTCGGAGCGGATCGCGGTGGAAATGATGCAGGCAAACGGCAATACGGTAGATTATATCGCATAGAACCCAACATAATGTGTGGTATAGGTCGAAGCATTTACTGCTGAGACCGTAAGAACATGATTCAGTCATGCAAAATCCCATCGCTGAAAGCGATTTGGAATGGATTTTGCATCATAACTGCGAGAGAACCTGGCAGTTTATGAAAGGAGTGAAAGTATGGGAGTAGTACAGCAAGTAGAAGATGGAAAATTTGTGGACTCCAATTCCGCATCCTCTCTGGCAAATGCTAAGTCACCTAAGGCTGGCAATACGCTTGACAAGGATGCATTTCTGCAGCTGCTTGTGGCGCAGATGAAATATCAGGATCCTCTGGAGCCTACCTCAAACACAGAGTATATTTCCCAGTATGCGACATTCTCGGAGCTGGAGCAGATGCAGAACATGAGCGCATCTATGGATCTTTTCCGGGCATCCGCTTTGGTGGGGCAGACCGTACTTTTGAATGTGAGGGACAGCCAGGGCAGGCTCACACAGGTGCAGGGACCTGTAGACTTTGTTACTTATGAGAACAACAAAGCGTATCTCTCCATCCGCGGAGAGCTCTATTCTATGGATGATCTGGCAACCGTAGCGGATCCTAAATATCTGGAGGCATACAAGCTGGCAGCTGATTTCCTGAATATTTATAACAAGCTTCCGGCGATCGAGAATCTGACGCTTGCCGACAGGGAAAAGGTAGAAAAGCTGAATGAGATGTATGAGAAGATGACTGACTACCAGAAGGAATTCCTGACGGACGAAGAAGTGGACACCATGAAGAAGTATGTGAAGAAGATGCAGGATATGGTCGCATCCGCCGGGGCAGACGGATCTGAAGGCGATGACGATGGCGATGGTGACGGAGACGACGACGGAAAAGTAGAAGGAGAAGGCGAGGGCGGAGATAAGAAATAGCGGCCCTGAAAGAAGCGGCGGTCTCAAGGAGGAGCGGTTATGAAGATTCAAGGCAGTTCTTTTCCCTCGATCGGGCAGCTGCAGGATCAATATTTAAAAACAGGCAGAGGTAAGGGCAGTGTGCCTGCGCCTGGAGGCATAAGCTTTCAGGATATCCTGACGAAGAAGACGGACGGGATGGAGCAGCCTGGGGAGGTCAGATTCTCCAAACACGCAGCAAACCGCCTGACAGACAGAAATATTGAACTGACCGAGGAACAGGTGGAGCGCCTGAACCTGGGGGCGGCAAAAGCCTCGGAGAAGGGGATAAGTGAGTCGTTGGTCATAGTTGATTCCCTCGCATTTATCGTGAGTGTGCCGAATCAGACGGTTATCACGGCGATGGATCAGGCGGAGGCCAATGAGAATGTATTTACAAACATAGACGGAGCCGTAATTATATAAGCCGGACCTTACAGGAGGCTTAGCGTTCTCGACTGACAGAGAGGACAGACGGTTCCATACAGAGTTAAGGAGGTCATTTCACTATGATGAGATCATTGTTTTCTGGCGTGTCGGGTCTTAAGACCCACCAGACCAGAATGGATGTTATCGGTAACAACATCGCAAACGTAAACACAACCGCATATAAGTCGCAGAACATGGTGTTCAGCGATCTGCTTTACCAGCAGACACAGGCGGCGTCCGGCGCGAACGCAGCTACCGGCCGCGGCGGTATCAACGCCAGACAGATCGGTCTGGGCGCAAAGACGGCAGCCATCAACACGGCTATCACGAGACAGGGATCTGCCCAGTCCACGAACAATCCCTGGGACGTGATGATTACGGGACAGTCCTTTTTCATCGTTAACAGCGGTTCCCAGAACTTCTTCACCAGAGACGGTTCCTTCACCATTGACGGTGCAGGCAACCTGGTTATGGCGAGCACCGGCTACCGCGTGATGGGCTGGCAGGTGGATGACGAGACTGGTGAAATCCAGTCCGGCGTGGTAAACGCGCTCCAGATTATGAATGAGAAGAACATGTCGGCTCCTGCGGAGGCTACCACCAAGGGTATTGCGGCAGGCATTCTGGATAAGAACGATACCAATGTCCACAGCAAGGCGGGTCTGGTAAGAACCATGACCTTCTACGATGGAAGAGGGTATCTTTATACGGCTCAATTCAGCATTCATGCGCTGAGCAAGGACGGACAGTACTATGTGCAGCTGGATGATATTATAGACAGCAACAACCAGTCTCTGGTGGATTACTATAAGCTGGAGAACATCAATCAGATCGCAAACTTCGGTTCCGGCGGCAATATCACGGAGACCAAGGTATACTCCCTGCCGGACAATGTAACTTACACGGACGGAAATCCGGCTACGTTCAAGGTGGACTACAATTTCGGTGAAATCCTTGATGGCTTTTCCAACAGCCCGATGATGGGTATTGCGGGCAGCAGCGCGGAAGTAAAAACCATCAACGGTGCGGCGGCTGCGGACGGTGCAACGCTTACAGCAGGCCAGACAGTGGTAATGGGCGGTAATGTAACCCTTGACAAGAATGTGCTTGAGACGGAATACGGTTTGATCTATGACGGAGGAAAGTATTATTATCAGCCGGACGGCGGCGCCAGAGTGGAGCTGACCAATGACATGACAGATGCCAACAATGTCACTAACTGGGGCGAGGTGCTGAGTAAACTGAGCGGTAATGCTGACGCGGGCGCAACGGCAGATGTGCAAATTGATACGACAACGCCTCTTACCATCGATGACAAGGGCAGTGTGACGCTGGCATTCACGGCGGAGTTTAAGGCTGCGGCGGATATTCCGGCGGGTACGGTTTACAACGGCACAACAAAGCAGTTTGCATCCACGCTGAATTACCCGGATGCTGCCGACCCGGAAGCAACGAAAGTTTTGGAGAAAGCTTACGGTCTGCACAATACGGACAATACGACTTACACCATCAACTATATTTCGCCCAACGGTTATGCCAGCATAACAAAGAATGAAACTTATGGCGGCAATATGCTGGTGTTTGATACCAATAATGGTAAATTCTCCTATGTAGGCAACCCGGATCAGGATGCGGTGACACTGGACTTCGCAGGCACTGCGACGGATATGACGGGTGAAACTGTGGATCTTGGCCATTTCCAGGACATTTCCATCGACTTCTCTACGATGACCAATGTCAACAACGGCAAGACATCTACGGCTGGGTTTGACCCCGGTGACGGCACTTCGAACAACCTCGGCAGCGGCCGTAAGCCGGGTGCATTGATCGGCGTGGAGATCGGTCAGGACGGTAAGATCAGAGCTTCCTACGATAACGGTTACAGTAAACTGTTGGGACAGATCGCGGTGGCGAAGTTTGCCAATGCGGCGGGTCTTGCGAAAGCCGGAAACAACCTCTACAAGACGACCCTGAACTCAGGTGATTTCGACGGCGTCGGTATAGATATTACGTCTGACGGTGAGGGTTCTATGGAATCCGGCGTGCTGGAGATGAGTAACGTGGATCTGGCCGGTGAGTTCACCGAGATGATTACCACACAGCGTGGTTTCCAGGCGAACAGCCGTATCATCACCACCTCCGATTCCATGCTGGAGGAGCTGGTGAATCTGAAGCGTTAACAAATTGGTGAGCTGACACGCATCATTTGTGAGACTGAAAAGGGTGCAGTCTCAGTATTTATAAAAAAGAAAAGGGGATTTTTGCGCGGGATACCGCGCGGAATCCCTTTCTTTTTGGTGAATAACGCAGGGACTGGTAAAATTTCTTTTTGCAGTTTTTGTAGATGTGTGGTAAAATAAATGAGTTGAATTTTTTAGGATGAAAAAGGGGGCTTGTCTATGGTGGAGGTCACGAAGATTAACGGTGTGAAAGTGCTGATTAATCCTGATTTGCTGGAGCTGGTGGAGGAAACCCCGGATACAGTGTTGTCTTTTACAACCGGACGGAAAATAATTGTAAAAGAAAGTAGACAAGAAGTGAAAAATTTAGTAAAATCGTATAGAAAGGATATTTTTGCAGACTAGTGTAAAAGTGGGTGTGTACATATGGATTTAGCTTCGATTATTGGTCTGATAGTGTGTTTTTCTTTGATGGTATTCGGCATGGTGTTCGGCAAATCGTTCTCGGCAGTTCTGAGTTTCCTGGATGCCCCTTCGGCGCTGATTACCTTTGGCGGTGCTTTTTGCTGTATCATGGCCAGCTATCCTATGGCAGGGTTTGTTGGCGGCGTGAAGAGCATTGGTCTGATTTTTAAGAATTCCACCATGAATGTTCCAGGGATCATTCAGAAGATTATAGAACTTTCTAACGTTGCGCGTAAAGAAGGACTCCTTTCCCTGGAAGAGGCGGCGAGCGATATTGACGATGATTTCTTGAAAAAGGGAATCCTGTTGATTGTCGATGGTACGGATCCCGAACTTGTGCGGGCCATCATGGAGACAGAACTTGTCAGTGTGGAAGGCAGGCATAAGGAAAAGATCGGTTTTTGGGAAAACTTGGGAGCTATGGGTCCGGCCTGGGGTATGATCGGTACCCTGATCGGTCTGATCAACATGTTGAAAGACTTGTCCGACCTTGCAGCAGTCGGCCCGAACATGGCGGTTGCCCTGGTAACGACATTCTACGGTTCTGTCCTTGCGAACTGGATTTGTGCGCCTGTAGCGACGAAGCTGAAGGGTAAGAATGATGAGGAGATGATGATGAAGGAGATTGAGATCGAAGGTCTGCTCTCCATTCAGGCGGGTGAGAACCCCCGTGTCATCGAGGAGAAACTGAAGTCCTTCCTGGCGCCTGCGGACAGAGGCACCACCAGTGAAGAGGGCGGAGGTGAGGAATAATGGCTAAGAAGAAGCAGGAAGACCCGCCAAAAGGCTCACCGGCGTGGATGGCCACATTCAGCGATCTGATGAATCTCCTGCTCTGTTTCTTCGTGTTGCTTTTTGCGATGTCCAGTGTGGATGAGGCGAAGCAGGATGCGATCATAGCGTCTCTGAATCAGGCGTTTTCCGTATTTGACGGAGGCGCACAGGCGATCGGAGACGGTATTCTGATCAGTAACGGTGTCAGCCAGCTGAATGAGCTGGATGATTTTATAAACAGTACGGGCAAGCTGGATGAAGGGCAGACCGTAGACGAGGATATGGCACATGAAGTATCCGCCGCGAAGGAGCAGCTCGAGGAGGCGCAGATGGAGGAATCCGAGTCCCTCGCCGAGAAGATCCAGGAGGCGGTTGACGAGAGAGATATGGCGGATGAAGTGGAGGTGCAGTTTACAGCACAGTTTGTCCAGCTTACTTTGAAGGGTTCACTGCTCTTTGACTCGGGCAGCACGCTCCTTAAGGAGGAAGCCAAGCCGGTTCTGGATCAGGTAGGTTTGATTCTGGAGCGCTATGCGGAAGGAACGATTGAAATTGAAGGACATACGGACAATGTCCCCATGTCGGGAGCGAAGTATTCCAACAATAACGAGCTGAGTTCCGGGCGTGCACTGTCAGTGTTTGATTATATCCTCTCGATCACCAATCTGGATCCGGCAAACATCAAGCATGCGGGCCGGGGCGAATATCTCCCTGTAGCGGATAATTCCACGCCGGAGGGAAGAACGAAGAACAGAAGAGTTGAGATCAAGATATATAATTCTCTCAGTTCCTATTAAGATAAGTGTAGAAGGAGAAAGTGAAGGCTATGAAGAAGAATCTGATTTCCGTTATTATTCTGGCGTTGTTGATCGTAAACATTGTATTGACAGCCATAATGATGTTCAGTGTGACAGGCGCTTCCAAGAAGACCTCCGCTCTGGTTGACAACATCGCAACGGTGCTGAATCTGGAGCTGGCGACGAGCGAGGAAGGCGAGGAGGCTGTGTCTATGGCGGATACCGAGACCTATTCCTTTGCGGAGCCTATGACGATTCCACTGAAGAAGAGCGAAGGGGAGGATAAGGATCACTACTGTATCGTATCCATCACCCTCTCAATCAACAATAAAGCAGACGGCTATAAAGAGTACGGCTCCGCTGAGAGTCTGGCTACGATGGAAGGCCTGATTAAAGATGAAATCAACAGCGTCTTCGCCCAGTATACGATGGAAGAGGCCAGGGATAATCAGGAGACGATCAAGAAAGAAATTATCGGTAGAATACAGACTATGTTTGAATCCAAGTTTATCTATAACGTGTCTTTCGGCGACATCATGTTTGGATAGTACTTAGACTAAAAGACTGCCACAGGAGGTGAACTTTCGTGGGTGAGGTACTATCACAAAGCGAGATAGATAATCTGCTTGCCGCCTTGAGCAGCGGCGAGCTTGACACGAATGAACTGAATGGCGCGGATGATAAACAGATTAAGGATTACGACTTTAAACGGCCGACCAAGTTCTCAAAAGAGCATCTGCGCACATTGGAAATTATATACGAGCATTACGGACGGCTGCTTTCCACGAGTATGCCGGTGTATCTGCGGAAGAATATACAGGTATCGGTGACCAGTTCCGAGACGGTTATCTTTTCAGAGTTTTCCAACTCCCTTTCAAATCCGGTTATTCTGGGCGTAGTAAATTTTCATCCCCTGGGTGGAATGATTTTGATAGAGCTTGCGTCCCAGCTTGGATTTGCCATGATAGACAGGATGCTGGGCGGAGCCGGTGACCCGCTGGAAAAGAGCAGGGAGTTCACCGAAATTGAAATGACGATCATAGAGAAGATGATGGTAGTCTGCATGCAGCTTATGCGGGAGCCGTGGAAGAATGTGGTAGATATCAATCCGATGATGGAGAGAATCGAGACAAATTCCCAGTTCGCACAGATTATCGCACCGAGCGATATGATTGCCATTGTCACCTTGAATATGAAGATAGGTGAAGTGGAAGGATTTATGAATGTATGTCTCCCCTTCTTTACGTTGGAGAGCGTCATGGATAAGCTCAATACGAAGTACTGGTACGCGAACCTGCAGGAGCAGGGAGACGAAGATTTCGAGGAGTACATCGAAGCCCTCATCAAGAGAGTGGATGTTCCTGTCAAGGCGGTACTTGGTCAAACGAGCATATCAGTCACAGACTTTGTAAATCTTCAGGTCGGCGACATCATACGACTAGATACCGAGGTAGAGCAGGATCTTACGGTGTATGTGGGTAACATCAGGAAGTTTACCGCGCTCCCGGGTACCAGCAGGGATAAGAACGCTGTGAGAGTTACTTCGGTGATCAGAGAGGGGGAGGAATAAAAGCATGGACGGAATGTTATCACAGGATGAAATAAATGCGCTTTTGAACGGCACAGATGAGCCGGCTGGCGACAGCGCCGCAAGTTTTGACGGTCCTGAAGCTGACGATTCGCTTCTGTCGGACATTGAGAAAGACGCGGTCGGCGAGGTTGCCAATATCAGCATGGGCGCATCTGCTACCACCCTGTTTTCCATCGTAAACCGCAAGGTGAATATTACCACGCCTGTGGTTAAGATGGCAACCTGGAAGAATGTACTGGAAGATTATGAGAAGCCCTGCGTATTTATTCTGATTAAGTATACACAGGGATTGGATGGATCGAATATCCTGATCTTAAAAGAGCATGATGTAAAGATCATCACAGATCTGATGATGGGCGGTGACGGCAGCAATACAGACGGAGAGCTGGGAGAGCTGCATCTCTCTGCGATCTCAGAGGCGATGAACCAGATGATGGGTTCTTCAGCGACATCACTCTCCACCATGCTTGGCAAGATGATTGATATCAGCCCGCCGGAGGCAAGTCTGGTGGATCTGACGGCATTTAAGTCGGGCGGAGATATCGCGCCGTTTCTGGAAGGAACTTTTGTAAAGATTTCTTTCAGAATGCAGATTGATGAGCTGGTGGATTCCACGATTATGCAGTTGTATCCTGTGGAGTTTGCCAAGGAGATTTACGACACCTTTATTGCCAGCCAGGGTGGTGACAGCGAACCGGCACCAGCCCCTGCACCGGCAGCACCGGCTCCGGCTCCCGCACCGGCAGCACCGGCTCCTCAGCCGATGCCCGCGGCAGCACCTCAGATGGATATGAGTCAGATGCAGGCGGGAATGCCTCAGATGGACATGAGTCAGATGCAGATGATGCCTCAGATGGGAATGCCCCAGATGATGCCGCAGATGCAGATGATGCCCCAGATGATGATGCAGCCTAATATGAACGTGCAGCCTGTTCAGTTCCAGAATTTTGCCAGCGATTTTAATCCGCTGCAGAGTCAGGAGAACATTGAGCTGATCAAGGATGTACCGTTAGAGGTAACCGTTGAGCTGGGCAGAACCTCCAAATCCATTTCGGAGATTCTGGACTTTGCACCGGGCACGATCATTGAGTTGGATAAAATTGCCGGGGAACCGATCGACATTTTGGTCAACGGCAAATTTGTAGCAAAAGGTGAAGTAGTGGTAATCGAGGAAAGCTTTGGTATTCGGGTAACCGAAATTATCAAATAATATGTGATAGGAGAAGAGACATGGCAAAGAATATTTTAGTATGTGATGATGCAGCGTTTATGCGAATGATGATCAAAGACATCCTGACAAAGAATGGCTATAACGTGGCAGGAGAGGCGGAGAACGGCGCAAAAGCGGTTGAGAAGTACAACGAGCTGAAACCCGATCTCGTGCTGATGGACATCACGATGCCTGAGATGGATGGTATCCAGGCTCTCAAGAAGATCAAAGAGGGCGATCCCGGCGCAATGGTTATTATGTGTTCCGCTATGGGTCAGCAGGCTATGGTTATCGAGTCTATTCAGTCCGGCGCTAAGGATTTCATTGTAAAACCTTTCCAGGCTGACCGTGTTTTAGAGGCGGTTAAGAAGGTTGTAGGATAATGCTTCTTGCTGCTGCATTATCAGATAGGGCTGACTCCTATGTGCAGTTTATGACAGTATTGCTTCTGTTTGTGTTCGTACTGGCGATTACGGCTGTAGTGACCCGATGGATCGGTGGTTACCAGAAGGGAAAGTCTGCGGGTGCGAACATGGAGCTGATAGAATCGCTCCGGCTGTCAAATAATAAGTATGTACAGATTGTCAGGATCGGACGGAAGTATTTGGCAGTTGCAGTTTGCAAAGATACTGTTACAATGTTATCAGAGATTCCCGAGGAAGATTTGAGTTTTTCCGAGGGGTCTTTCGGTGGTGCGTCCACTTTTAGGGATGTGCTCGCAAAAATACAAAAAGAAAGAATCCAGGAAAAAGAAGACGGGCGAGACGAATGAAGAGATATTTTTCCGGATATCATTTGGCAAAATTAATATGCCTGCTGATGGTGGCAGGCATATTGTATCTTAGTTGGGGAGAAACCGCTTTTGCGACGGATACGCCGCCTGTAGTGACGGACGAAGCGACACCTGTCGTGACGGACACCCCCTACCGGGACTCTAATCTTACCGGCACCACAAACGAGAGAACCAATGTGGATCCGCCCGGTGCTTCGGAGAGTGCCGAAGATCTTGCTGAACTGAATATCGCCAATACGGTGACGGTAACGTACAACAATGGTAACGGAAGCGTGAATGGCGCTCTGCGTATTCTGATTATCCTTACCTTGATTGCTATTGCACCGTCATTGATTATTATGTTAACCTCGTTTACGAGGATCATTATTGTACTCCACTTTACGAGGCAGGCATTAAATACGCAGACGGCTCCGCCCAATACCGTGTTGATCGGCATAGCCCTGTTTCTGACTTTCTATGTGATGCAGCCCACGATGGCGGCGGTTTACACGGATGCCATTGTGCCTTTTGAGGCGGGGGAGCTGACGCAGGATGAGGCTCTCACAGCGGCGGCGGCGCCGATCAGGCAGTTCATGTACAGACAGACGCAGAAGAGTGACGTAAATTTCTTTATGGATTTAAGCCGTACGGAGTGGAACGGTGAACTGGACGACATACCGATCAGCGTGCTGGTGCCCGCGTTTATCATCAACGAGCTGCGGCAGGCGTTTATTATCGGTTTTCTGATATATATTCCGTTTATTGTAATTGATATGGTGGTTGCCTCCACACTGATGAGTATGGGTATGATGATGCTGCCGCCGACTACGATTTCCATGCCGTTTAAAATCCTTCTGTTCGTGCTTGCGGACGGCTGGTATCTGGTGATCAAGGGAGTCGTGGAAACGTTCTATTATTAGGAGTGTGGGTAGATGACAGTCAATGACGTCACCATGATTGCCGAGCAGGCAATTTTTACAATTATCAAATGCAGCGCCCCGATGCTTCTGGTTTCCCTGTGTGTAGGTCTTGTTGTGAGTATTTTCCAGACAGTTACCTCCATTCAGGAGCAGACGCTCACTTTCGTGCCGAAGGTACTGGCGATTTTTCTGGCGCTTGTGGTAGCCGGGCACTGGATTATGAACACGATGGTAGAATTTATGACTCTGCTTTGGACAGATTTCAATCTCTATGTCCGATAGCGGCTGTCTGTGCGGCGGGAAAGTGAAAATATGTTAGACATCAGCTTTACTTATGCGGATTTAGAATATTTTCTGTTTATTCTTGTGCGGGTCACCTGCTTTGTGTATGTTGCACCGTTTTTCAGCATGTCAAACGTGCCGCGGAGAGTAAAGATTGGCTTCAGCATCTTCTTTTCCTATCTGATTTACCTGTCGGTGGATCATAATGAGGTGGTTTACAACACGCTTCTCGGGTTTGCGATGGTAGTAATGAAAGAGGCCCTCACAGGCTTTCTGATCGGCTGGGGAGCGCAGATATGCACCACGGTAACATCCTTTGCGGGAAGTATCGCGGACATGGAGATCGGTCTGTCGATGGTCTCCCTGATGGATCCGGCCACAAAACAGCAGGCTACCTTTACCGGGGTGTTTTACCAGTATATGTTTACTCTGTTGATGATTATTTCTGGTTTGTACCAGTACCTGCTTCGGGCGCTGGTAGATACCTTTACCTTAGTTCCGATAAACGGCGCAGTTTTTAAGAGGGAAGCGCTGCTGGAGTCCATCCTGATGTTTCTGGGAGACTATATTGTCATCGGATTCCGCATCATACTGCCGATTTTCTGTGCCATGATTTTTCTGAACTGTGTGCTTGGCGTACTTGCCAAGGTGTCCCCGCAGCTTAACATGTTTGCCGTCGGTATGCAGCTTAAGGTGCTGGTGGGACTGGGCATCCTCTTTTTGTCTGTAAGGATGCTGCCCGCTCTGTCGGATCATATATTCACACAGATGAAGAGGATGATTGTATCCTTTGTGGAGGGGATGATTTGATCTTACAGTATAATCTCCAGTTCTTTGCCAAGGATGGGCCGGGCGGAGAAAAAACGGAGGAACCTACCAGTAAAAAGCTGTCTGATGCGAGAAGCGAAGGACAGGTCGCCAAGAGCAAGGAGGTGACCAACGCCTTTGAGATGCTGGCGGCGTTCCTGATGCTTCGGTTTCTGGCGGAGTACATGGGAACGGTTTTTGTGGGAAACATGCGCGGGCTCTACTCCCAGATTCCGGCGTATACAAAACTGTATGAGGGTCATATCCAGACACAGACTTTCAGGATGATTTTTATTGATTCCCTGATGAAGATACTGCAGATTATTCTGCCGTTCATGCTGGTTGGGTTTCTGGTTGCCTTTATCACAAATCTCCTGCAGGTGAAGTGGAAGATCACAACGAAGCCGCTGAAGCCGAAATTCAATAAACTGAATCCGGTGAGCGGAGTCAAGCGGATTTTTTCTCCAAACTCCTTAATGGAGCTGCTGAAATCCGTTCTGAAGCTGACACTGATCGGTTATGTGGTGTATAATTATCTGAAAAAGGAAATGCCGCCGATCTACGAGCTTTATGATATATCCCTGAATCAGGGTATCGTCCAGGCGGGAACGCTGGTGATCAATCTGGGGATTCGGATTGCGCTGTTTTACATGCTGATTGCGGTTGCCGACTTTGCTTATCAGAAGATCAAGTTCAAGAAAGAAATGAAGATGACCAAGCAGGAAGTCAAGGACGAGTACAAGAACTCGGAAGGTGACCCTCAGATCAAGAGCAAACAGAGACAGAGGATGATGGAGTCCTCCAGACGGCGTATGATGCAGCAGCTGCCCGAGGCGGATGTGGTTATCACGAACCCGACGCACTTTGCTGTGGCGATCAAGTACGAACCCGAGCGTTATGACGCCCCCTTTGTGGTGGCGAAGGGCGCCGATTATCTGGCGCAGAAGATTAAGGATGTGGCGAAAGAAAACCACATCGAGATTGTGGAAAATAAACCCCTTGCCCGGATGCTCTACGCGAATGTGGAGGTGGGCAGCGTGGTGCCGCCGGAGCTGTATCAGGCGGTGGCGGAAGTTCTGGCTTTTGTCTACCACTTACAGGGGAAGGTATAAAGAGTCTATGAAAGGAGGTGATGCGCGGTGCAGAAGCTGAAAATTGGAGATATTGGCGTTACCCTGTATCTTTTGGCGGCGTTTGTGATGTTGATCGTGCCGATTAACTCAGGGCTTCTGGATGTCCTTTTGGCCTGCAATATCGCGGTCGCCTTTACAGTCATGTTCAGCTGTATGTTTGCCAATGAAGTGCTGAAGATGTCTTTCTATCCGACAATCCTGTTGTTCACGACCATTTTCAGGATCGCGCTGAACGTCTCCTCGACGAGACTGATCCTGTCTACCGGCGATGCCGGAAACGTGGTACAGACTTTCGGTCAGTATGTGGGCGGCGGCGATCTTGTCATCGGCGTTCTTGTGTTCATCATTCTGATTATCGTGCAGTTTATGATTATCAACAAAGGTTCCGAGCGTGTGGCTGAGGTAACTGCGAGATTTACCCTGGATGCTATGCCGGGTAAGCAGATGGCCATTGATGCGGACTTAAATACCGGGGCGATCACGGACGAGGAGGCGAAGCAGCGCCGCGAGAAGATTCAGGATGAGTCCTCCTTCTTCGGTTCTATGGACGGTGCCGTGAAGTATGTAAAGGGAGATGCGACTGCGGGCCTGGTGATTACTTTCATCAATATCGTGGGCGGTATTTCCTTCGGTGTGTTCCGGCAGGGGCTGGAGGTAGTCGAAGCGCTCAATAAATTTACCATTCTGACCATCGGTGACGGTCTGGTAAGCCAGATTCCGTCTCTTCTGATCTCTCTTGCCACAGGTATTCTTGTGACGAAGGGTTCCAAGGAGGCGGATTTTGGCACGGTTCTGATCAGCCAGCTTTTTGGTACGCCAAAGGTTCTGTACCTGGTAGGTGCGGTGCTGGCCTTTCTGGGAATTGTCACTCCTTTGAATCCGGTCGTATTCGTAGGTCTTGGCCTGGTATTTGTGGTAGTCGGCAGAGTGATGGCCGGCACCATTGAAACGGCTGTGATCGAGCATGAGGCGGACGAGGAGGAAGCAGCGGCGGAGGAGATCAGACAGCCGGAAAATGTCACTTCGCTTCTGCAGGTTGACCCGATCGAACTGGAGTTTGGGTACGGTATCATCCCGCTTGCCGATGTCAATCAGGGAGGCGACCTTCTGGACCGTGTGGTTATGATCAGAAGACAGATCGCGCTGGAGCTTGGTACAGTCGTGCCGATTATCCGTCTGCGTGACAACATACAGTTGAATCCGAACCAATATATTATTAAAATAAAGGGAGTACAGGTCAGCGAGGGTGAGATCCTTTTTGATCACTATATGGCCATGAACCCTGGTTATGTGGAGGAGGAGATCACAGGTATTCCCACATTCGAGCCTTCCTTCCATCTGCCGGCCATCTGGATTACGGAAGGGCAGAGGGAGCGCGCGGAGAGCATGGGCTACACCGTGGTAGATCCGCCGTCCATCATTGCGACACATCTGACGGAGATTATCAGACAGTACATATCGGAGCTTCTCACAAGGCAGGATGTACAGAGTCTGGTGGACAATTTAAAAGAGACGAATCCTTCCCTCGTGGAGGAGCTGGTGCCCAAACTTCTTGGGCTTGGCGAGATACAGAAGGTACTGCAGAATCTCTTGAAGGAGGGAATCTCCATCAGGGATCTGCTGACGGTGTTCGAGACGCTGGCGGATTACGCCACGACTACCAGGGATACCGATATATTGACAGAGTATGTCAGACAGAGCCTGAAGCGGGCAATTTCAAACAAGTTCTTCCCTGCCAACGAGACCACCAGCGTGGTGACGCTTGATCCGAAGCTGGAGCAGGAGATTATGGCCAGTGTCAAGCAGACGGAGCAGGGCGCGTATCTGACCCTCGACCCGGCGAAGACAAAGGGCATTATGGAGTCTTTGGGCGTGGAGGTCAAGAAGCTGGAAGATCTGGGAAAGATCCCGCTTGTGATTACGTCCCCTATTGTGCGTGCTTACTTTAAGAAGCTGACGGAGGACTATTATAAGGATCTGGTTGTTGTGTCCTACAATGAGGTGGAATCCAGCGTTGAATTACAGTCTGTTGGGATGGTGACAGCATAATGATAATCAAGAAATTTATTGCGAAAACCGAAAAGGAAGCGATTGAAAACGCCAGAAAAGAACTGGGAGAAGGCGTGGTCGTGATGAACGTGAAACCCGTGAAGAGCAGGGGTCTCTTCGCGTTTCTGAAAACGCCTATGGTGGAGGTCACGGTGGCCCTCGAGGAGGAGAGTGAGAAGCTGACTGCGGCGGTGTCCGCGATCAACAGTGTGATTGCCTCGAGCCAGAATAAGGAGGAGGAGCCGGTAAAAAGCACACCTGTTATGGAAACCCCGGAGAAGCGCGACAACAACAGTGCCATAGAAGAGAAACTGGACAGTCTGCAGTCACTTCTGGAGCAGCAGCTCCAAAAACCCGAGGAGGAAAAAGAGGAGAAAAAGGAAGAGAAGGAAGAGGAGCAGAAGGAAGAGACAGAAACAGATAAATTCATGCATCTTCTGCATGATACCATGCTGGAGAATGAGGTGGATGAGAAGTATGCCAGAGAGATCATGGATGAGATCGAACTGATCAACAAGCCGAATATTCCGTTCGACTATGCACTGGCAAATATATATCAGAAGATGATTCTTAAGTTCGGAAAACCGAGCGGCATAGAGCCGGCGGAAAGCGGCATTAAGCTTGTTTTTTTCATCGGCCCTACGGGTGTGGGAAAGACGACTACGATCGCGAAGATTGCCTCGAAATTCCGGGTGGATGAGAAAAAGAAGGTGGCGCTTCTGACGGCGGACACCTACCGCATCGCAGCGGCAGAGCAGCTGCGTACCTACGCCAACATTCTGGAAGTGCCGTTCCGGGTAATTTATACGGTGGAGGAAATCAATAAGGCGCTGGAGGATTTCAAGGATTACGACTATATTATGATTGATACGGCGGGACATTCCCACCAGAACACGACGCAGAAAGATAACATGCGTAATATTATACATTCCGTGGATGACAGGGTGGAGAGTGAGGTTCATCTGGTTTTGAGTGCCACAACGAAATATAAGGATCTGATCAGCATAGCGGATTCTTACAGGGAGATGGCGGATTACAAGCTGATTTTTACGAAGCTGGATGAGACAACGACGCTTGGAAATCTTCTGAATCTGCGGCTCTATACGGGCGCTTCGCTGTCCTATGTGACATGCGGACAGAACGTGCCCGATGATATTGAGGACTTTAATCCGCAAAAGACGGTCAAGAGACTGCTCGGAGGGAAGAACTAAGGAGGAGGCCTAGTTAATGGATCAGGCTGAACAACTGAGAAGGATAATAAAGGGCAGCGCTCCGCCGAAGCGTCCTCTGGCCAGAGTCATCACCGTCACAAGCGGTAAGGGAGGCGTGGGAAAATCGAACACGGCCATCAATCTCGCCATACAGTTTCGCAGGATGGGACAGAATGTGATTATTCTGGACGCGGATTTCGGGCTTGCCAATATAGAGATCATGTTTGGGGCGGTGCCAAAACATAACTTGTGTGATTTAATTTATCAGGGAAAAGGCATTAAGGATATCATCACCTGGGGTCCTATGGAGGTGGGATTTATATCAGGCGGCTCCGGGATCACGGGGATGACCAATCTGGACAAAGATAACCTGAGTACGATTATAGATAATCTGTCCGAGCTTGATGAGATTGCGGAGACCATTATCGTGGATACCGGGGCGGGAATTTCCGATTCTGTGCTGGAGTTTCTTGTGGCCAGCGGCGAAATTCTTCTGGTGACCACGCCTGAGCCGACTTCAATCACCGATTCTTACTCGCTCCTTAAGGCGCTCAGCCGTCATCCACGCTATCGGGCGGATGTCACACAGATTAAGGTGCTGGCCAACAAGGTGACGGGGGAGCAGGAGGCGCTGGCGCTTTATACAAAACTGGAAACGGTGGTGGAACGTTATCTGAAGGTGCCGGTTTCCTATCTTGGGATGATACCCCAGGACCAGCAGCTTGCGAAGGCTGTGATGCAGCAGATGCCGGTATCACTGGATAATCCGAAAGCCAGATCCGCCATTGCCTATGAAATTGTTGCTGCGAAGCTGATGAACAAAGAGCTGAACAAGAATATTCCGAGACGTGGTATGGCGGCGTTCTTTTCCCATATCATATCCCAAAAATGAAGCGGCCGGTGCTCGGGCCGGGAGGTAGGAAATGTCAGGCATTTTATCAAAATATGTGGCGCCGGAAAGAGAGGTAGAGCTCAAGGCAATCGGCAAAGAGCGGGAACCGGCGGACAACAGACAGCGAAAAGCCCATCGGAGCCGGGTACTGAGGATACTTACGGAGAACCGCGTGGAGATTTCTATGCCGATTGAGAACGGTAAGCTGATACTTCTGCCGGTGGATGGCGAGTACGACATGTATTTTTACGGGGATAACGTAGTTTATCAGTGCAACGCGCGGGTGGTCGACCGCTATCGGTATAACGGACAGTATGTGCTGGTGATGGATCTGATCAGCAATCTGCGTAATTACCAGAGGCGGGAGTATTACCGTTTCAGCTGTGCGCTGGAGATGGATTCCAGAGAGATCGAAGAGGAGGAGATTGCTCTGGCTGCACAGGAAGAGCTGCTGCCGGCGCTTCCCCTAAAGAGCAGTGTGATTGTGGACATCAGCGGCGGGGGCTTAAGGTTTGTGGCCTACTATGCCTATGAAGTGAACAGCCTGATTTTATGCAAGTACCATCTGCAGATTGAGGGCAGGGAGAAGGAGTACCGGCTGATCGGGAAGGTTCTGGCTGTGAACGAGCTGGAGAAGGAGCCGGGTGTATTTGACCACCGTGTACAGTTTGTGAATGTAGATCCTCAGGACAGGGAGGAAATCATTCAGTATATTTTTGACGAGGCAAGAAAAACCAACAGGAAGTTGGAGGTCTGATCTGCCGGAGGTAGAAAATGAAAAATATATTGCTGGTTGACGACTCTGCACTCATGAGAAGAGTGCTCTGTGATATAATAGAAACGGATAAACGATTCCGTGTACAGGACCGGGCAGTAAACGGTCTGGACGCACTGAGTCTGCTCAGTAGAAAAACCTATGATGCAGTTGTGCTGGATGTAAATATGCCGCAGATGAACGGTCTGGAGCTTTTGAAGGAGCTGCAGAAGCGCAGGATTTCGGCGAAGATCATTATGGCCAGCACGGACACGGCGGACGGCGCGAAGATTACACTCGACGCGCTGGAGCTGGGGGCGCTGGATTTTATCCACAAGCCTACCAGCGCGCTTGACTGCCGCAATGGAACCTTTAGTCAGGGACTGCTTCGGATTCTGGCGGCGGTAACGGATTTAGAGCCGCAGGGTTCGCCACAGACACCGGCTCCTGCGCCGACAGCGCCGGTGACACCTGCAACGCCTCCAAGGATAGGGGCGGCGAGGAGTACGGCTGTCCGTCCGGGAAGCATTCTGACGCCGGAAAGGCCGGAGAGAAGGATTCCGGCAGCTCCTGCGGGAAAAGCGGTTTACGATCCGGGCACCCAGATTGTGGCGCTGGCCAGCTCTACAGGCGGCCCCAAGGCGCTGCAGTCGGTTATACCGAAGCTTCCGGCGAACTTGAAGGTGCCGGTGGTGGTGGTACAGCATATGCCGCCCGGTTTTACGGCGTCCCTGTCGGAAAGGCTCAATTCCCTGAGCGAAGTTACCGTGAAAGAGGCGGCGGAGGGTGATGTGCTTATGCCGGGCAATGTTTACATTGCTATGGGAGGCAAGCATCTGAACATCCTGAATATGGCCGGCAAGTATACGATCCATTATTCGGACGAACCGGCCAGGGAAGGTGTGAAGCCCTGCGCGAACTACATGTATGAGTCCCTGATGGACAGCAGGTTTGACAGGATCGTATGCGTGGTGATGACGGGGATGGGTGCGGATGGTACAGAGGGAATCCAACATCTGAAAGAGAAAAAGAAAATACATGTGATTGTCCAGGAAGCGAGTACATGCGCCGTGTACGGAATGCCGAAGAGCGCCGTGAATGCGGGACTGGCGGATCAGATCGTGCCGCTGGAACAGATCGCCCAGGAAGTCATAACAAATGTGGGGGTAAAATAATATGGATGTAAGTCAGTATCTTGAGATTTTCCTTGATGAAACCAATGAACATCTGCAGAATCTGAACACTCAGATTCTTTCTCTGGAGCAGGATCCGGAGAATATGGACACGATCAATGAAATTTTCCGTGCGGCTCATTCCTTAAAGGGAATGGCGGGAACGATGGGATATAAGAGGATGCAGACCCTGACCCATGATATGGAGAACGTTTTCTCTGAGGTGAGAAACGGCAATATCAAGGTGAAGGCGGATATGATCGATGTGCTGTTCCAGTGTCTCGATGCGCTGGAGGAGTATAATACCAATATCAGGGAGAGTTCTGACGAAGGAACCAATGATAACGGCGCGCTGATTAAGCGTCTGAACGATATCATGGGTGACGGTTCCGGCGAGGAACCGGCTCTGGCAGCGGCAGCGGCGGTCAAAGAGCAGGCGCCCAGTGCGCCGGAGGCGCAGGCATCAGATGCAGGCGGTTTTGTGGGAATCAAATTGAATGAAAACCAGCAGAGCGTGCTGACTGAGGCGATCAAGCAGGGTAAGCGTGTTTACGGGCTGACTGTGAAGGTACAGGAGTCCTGTATTCTGAAGGCGGCAAGAGCCTTTCTTGTGTTTAAGGCCATTGAGGACACCAGCGAAATTATCGTGTCTGACCCGTCATCCCAGGATATCGAGGATGAGAAGTTTGATCTGCACTTCAGTCTGATTATTGTCTCCGAGGCGGAATTGAATGAGGTTGTGACGGCGGCGAAGGCCGTGTCCGAGATAGAGGATGTTTCCGGCAGCGTGCTGAATCTGGACGATGTGGGCGCGGGTGCGGCAGAAGAATCCCATGCGGCAGAGACGGAGGAGCAGGCAGCGGCTCCGGCTCCCGCTGAGACAGCGCAGCCGCCCGTGGAGACGCCTGCGGCGGCCCCGGCGGAAGCAGCACAGGCACCTGCAGCAGCCCCGGCTCCGGCTCCCGCTCCTGCAGCGAAAAAGGCGCCTGTAAACAAGCCGGTAGTGAACCGCACTGTCAGAGTGGACATAGAGAAGCTGGATACGCTGATGAATCTGGTCAGCGAGCTGATTATCGCAAAGAACTCCCTGGTGTCGGCATCCGCGATGTCTGGCAATTCCAGCCAGGCGGTGAATGAGCAGATTGAGTATCTGGAGAGCGTGACCACTTCCCTTCACGAGTCGGTTATGAAGGTAAGGATGGTGCCCATCGAGAGCACAGTGAATAAGTTCCCCCGTATGGTACGCGACCTGCAGAAAAAGCTGGGTAAGAAGATGGAGCTGTACATGAGCGGTGAGGAGACGGAGCTTGACCGTACCGTGGTTGACCAGATCGGTGATCCGCTGATGCATCTGCTTCGTAACTCCGCAGACCACGGACTGGAGTCTGCTGCGGTGCGTAAGGAGAGAGGAAAGCCGGAAGTGGGTTCCATTTTCCTCGATGCCTATCAGGATGGCAATAACGTAGTCATTGAAGTGAGGGATGACGGTAACGGCATTGACACAAAGGCCGTTAAGAATAAGGCGATAGAGCGCGGTGTCATTACCCCGGAACAGGGTGAGGCGATGAGCGAGAAGGAGATCATAAATCTGCTCTTTAACGCAGGGTTCTCCACTGCGAAAGTAGTATCGGATGTGTCTGGGCGCGGCGTTGGTCTGGACGTGGTGAAATCCATGATCGAGTCCTTAAGCGGTGAGGTTGAGGTGAAGTCCAGACTCGGAGAGGGCAGTACATGGACGATCAGACTGCCGCTGACACTGGCTATTATTCAGGCTCTGATGGTGGAGATCGGCGATGAGAAGTATGCCATTGCACTCGGCTCTATCCAGACCATCGAGGATATCCTGCCCAGTGATGTGAAGCTGGTGCAGGCGAAGGAAGTGATCCAGCTTCGCGATCTGGTAATCCCTCTGGTACGGCTGAATGAGATTCTTGACATCCCGAGCAAGAAGGATCCTGAGGAAAACCTGGTTGTGGTTGTCGTTAAGAAGGGCGATAAGCTTGCAGGACTTGTGGTGGATGAACTGATCGGACAGCAGGAGATCGTTATCAAGTCGCTTGGCAAGTATATCAGCAAGTGCAAGATTATCAGCGGCGCAACGGTTCTCGGAGATGGTGAGGTGGCGTTGATTCTGGATGCCAACACATTAATCTGACAGGAGGGAGGAAGAGAGCATGAATGAAGTAGAAGAATTAAGACCGGTTGGAGAAACCACACAGTTTATCGTGATAAAGCTTGGCGAGGAGCAGTACGGTATTGACATCAAATACATAGATAATATTGTCAGAATGCAGCACATTACGAGAGTGCCGAAGGTGGATGAGTATTTGAAGGGCGTGATCAATCTGAGAGGCGAGGTAATTCCCGTTATGAGCATCCGCATTAAGATGGGGCTGGAAAAGGACGTGGAGACGAAGTCCAGCAGGATTATCATTTTGAAGCTGGAACAGCAGGGAACCATCGGTGTGATCGTCGATGAGGTCAGAGAGGTTGTAACGCTGGAGAACGAAAGAATCGAGAAAGTGGCTTATGACTCCAAGGATGAGAATGCAAATTTCCTCTGCGGAGTAGGTAAGAGCGACGGGGGACTGATCTCCCTGCTCGATTTGAATGCGGTTGTGCTGGAGAGTGTATAGGAGGAGTGAGAGTGGGCGAAATCAGTTTAGACGAAATGTCAAATGAATATTTCGACGTTCTGAGAGAGTTGGGCAATATAGGCGCCGGAAATGCGACTACGGCTTTGGCGCAGATGATGCAGTGTAAGGTGGATATGGCGGTACCCAAAGTACAGCTCCTGGAGTTTAGGGAGCTTGGTGAGGCTATGGTCGGCGAGGAGACGGTCATGGCGGGTATCTACCTCGGCATAGAGGGCGATATCAAAGGCAGCATCATGTTTCTGCTGGAAAAGGCGGCAGCTAAGCATCTGGTCGGCAAGCTGATGGGAATGGAATCGGAGGGTGATGAGTTTTCTGAGATGGAGTTTTCCGCGTTAAAAGAGGTGGGAAACATTATCACAGGTTCCTATCTGAATTCTCTTTCCAGCATTACAAATCTGGCGATTTATCCTTCCGTGCCGGATTTGACGGTGGATATGGCCGGAGCGATTTTAAGCGTGCCGGCGATTGAATTTGCCGCTCTTGGTGACAGAATGCTGATGATTCAGACACAGTTTTTTGACGAGATGGTGTTAGACGGGTATTTTATCCTGATTCCTGATCTGGATTCCTACGGCCGGATGTTGACGGCGCTGGGGATCAATATCTGATCGGACTGCAGCTGGGCGGATATATTAAGAAAGTGTAAACGGGAGAACGCGGTGTTATGAGTGTAGAGATAAAGGTCGGAATGGCCGACTTAAATGTTTGCGTCAGTCCTGATAGGATAACGACTCTGGGACTGGGGTCTTGTGTAGGTATTGCGCTCCGTGATCCGGTCACAAAGATCGGCGGGCTGGCGCATATTATGCTGCCGGACTCTACGACGATTCGAAACAACTCCAATATACCGAAGTTTGCTGACACAGGGATAGAGGAGCTGGTGAAGCAGGTGACCAGAAAAGGGGCCAACAGAAGCCGTCTGGTTGCCAAGATTGCAGGCGGGGCGCAGATGTTTGGGTTTAACAGCAACAGTGAGATGGTGCGCGTGGGTGAGAGAAATGTCCAGGCAACCAAAAAGAAGCTGGCGGAGCTTCGGATTCCGATTCTTGCGGAGGATACCGGCAAGAATTTCGGAAGAACGGTTATTTTTTATCCTGAGACCGGGGATTTTGTAATCAGGGCAGTAGGAAAACAGGAATATAAAATCTGATTCTGCTGCGGGAAGATAATGGAAGGGTAATAAAGTGGACTGGGAAGAGAAGAACAGCGAAGAGACAGGTGAAGAGGCGGACGCTCTGGAGGAGGGCGGGGAGCCGGAAGACGGGCTTGAGCCGGAGGATGAGATTGAGACTGCGGCTGAACGTGAGGCGAGGGAAAAACGTGAGGAAGAGGAGAGACAAGCGAAGGCGAGAAAGCGTAGATTGATCCCTCCTTTTGTCATGTTACTTGCCGGAGCGGTTGTCAGCATTGACATGCGGATTCAGCGCTATGAACTCCAGCCGATGCTGATTGTTTTGCTGTGTGTGCTGCTGGGATTCTATTTTGTAGGACGGATCCTGCAGATTATGCTGGATCGGTTTGAGCAGCAGATACAGGAAGCCCACATGGAGGAGGGCGAGGTTATAGAAAAGGAACCTTTGGAGTAAAATAGACAAAAAAGTGAGTAGGGACTCGGAATGGACGAAGCAGGCAGAAGGAAGCTCTGGGAAGAGTACGCAGGTACCAGATCCCCGGAGGTACGGGAAAAGATCATATTGGAATATGCGCCTCTGGTGAAGGTGGTGGCCGGACGTCTCAGCATGTATCTCGGGTACAATGTGGAGTATGAGGATCTTGTGAGCTACGGAATATTCGGACTGATTGACGCCATTGATAAGTTCGACTGTCTGAAGGACGTGAAGTTCGAGACCTATGCCAGTCTGAGAATACGCGGGGCGATACTGGATCAGATCCGAAAAATGGACTGGATTCCGCGGACCATCAGACAGAAACAGAAGCGGATCGATGCGGCCATCAAGGAGATTGAGACGCAGTACGGCAGAAGCGCCACGGACGAGGAGATCGCCAGGCTTCTTGGCATTACGGACGAGGAGTATCTTGACTGGCAGTCCCAGATGAAGATCACCAATGTGGTGTCGCTGAATGAATTTTTGGAGCAGGGAAGCGAAGTCTCCAACGAGGCTGGGAGCACGAAGAGTGCGGCCTTTGACTCGCCGGAAGAAATTCTGGAGAGGGACGAACTGAAGAAGATGCTGGAGCAGGCGCTTGAGCTTTTGACGGAAAAGGAGCGCAAGGTAATCGTTCTGTACTACTACGAGGATCTGACCCTGAAGGAGATCAGCAACATTTTGGAGGTGTCTGAGTCGAGAATTTCCCAGCTCCACACCAGAGCGCTGCAGAAGATGAGGGGAAGGCTTGGAGAGTATATCGGCATCCTCACAGGAACGGACAGAAAGAAATAGGATAGGGCACAATTATTCAGCATAGGGTATTGTACTTTGCTGCAAAATCCGAACGAAAACATGGTGGCAGATATGAACGGATATTTCAGACTGGTGAACCGGGAAGGGGCGTCGATGCTCAAGCTGTTTCCACCGAAGGGGGCAGGGAAACCCATTGATTTGACGGATGTGGTCGAGTACCTGACGATGAAGGACTATGCCTGTGAACTGCCGATACTTAAGCGGGCGGTGGAGAACGCAGCGAGAGAAGAGCAGGAGGTTTGTCTCGGAAACGAGACAAGACTTTTGGAGAGAGAATGTTATAAGCTGAGAGTGGGGCCTGACAAGATGCGGGCCTTTGTGAAGTTTTATGCAGCTTCCGAAGGCGGAGAAAATATGACTGCCGAAGAACTGATCAACGATCTGAAACTTCGGGGAATAAAGTGCGGCATCCGCACGGAAAACATCGCGGGTTTTTTTAAGAAGAGAGAATATCTGGAAGAAATTCTTGTAGCGGAGGGGCGTGAGCCCGTTCAGGGAAAACATGCTTACATTGAATATAAATTTAATACGGACAAAAAGGCAAAGCCTACATTGAACGGTGACGGGAGCGTAGACTTCTTCCACTTGAATATACTAAATCATTGTAACAAGGGAGATGTGCTGGCAGTCCTGCACCCGGAGGAGCCGGGTAAGCCGGGTGAAGATCTTTCTGGAAATCGGATTGCGCCTGCGGAGGTGCGAAAAGAAACATTAAAGTTTGGACACAATATTGAATTGTCTGAGGATCGCAGCACAATTACCGCCAAGGTCGACGGTCATGTGGAACTGGTGGAGGGCACGGTTTTTGTCTCGGATGAGCTGCTGGTGGAGAATGTGGATAATTCCACCGGTAATATTGATTATGAGGGCAATGTACAGATCGGCGGCAATGTGGCCACAAACTTTCAGGTGAAGGCAAAGGGCGATATTGTGGTAAAGGGCGTTGTGGAGGGCGCGCAGCTTACGGCCGGCGGCAATATTATCATTGCCAGGGGCATGAACGGTATGGGCCGGGGTATATTGAAAGCCGGCGGCAATATTGTGGCGAAGTTCCTGGAAAACGCCACCGCAGAGGCGGAAGGGTATGTGGCTTCCGAGTCCATCCTGCACAGCAGGGTAACAGCGGGCGGGGAGGTCAACGTGGATGGCAGGCGCGGCTTTATCACAGGCGGGAAAGTCTGTGCGACAGGCAGCATCCATGTGAAGACGCTCGGTTCAGAGATGGGTGCGGATACGATCGTGGAGGTGGGAGCCGATCCCAAACGGAAGGCGCGCATCAATCAGCTGCAGAAGCAGATCGGAGAGGACACCAAATTTTTGCAGACTTTGCAGCCAACGCTGCTGTCCGCAAAGAAAAAACTTGCCAGAGGCGTGAAACTGAACCCGGAACAGATTCAGCAGATACAGTCTATGGCGGCATTGAATAAGCAGAAAACCGATGCAATAGAGTCGGCAAATAATGAGATAGAGGAACTGCAGAAACATATGACATGCGCCTCGGAAACAGCCGTGTGCGTAAAAGGGGAAGTGTATCCCGGTACACGGATCTGCATAGGGGACGTGTCTATGGTTGTGCAGAAAACGGCACGCTTCTGCCGTTTCATCAGAGAGCGCGGCGATGTGAAAATGGCGCCGTTATAGAATGGGAAAAGGGAGTTGTGGGAGTAACCACATAGGCTTCGGAAAGGGGTATTATGGCGATAGGCTTTGTGGAAATGCAGGGACAGATTACAAGGGCGCAGGATTTCACCACTGTCAAGCATAATGAGGATACGAAGGGACTGGTGGATCAGGCGAATTTTGGGCAGCAGTTGACGAGACAGGTGGAAAAGCAGACGCAGAGGGTCAACCAGAAAGATAAGGCGGAAAACAGACAGAAAAAATTTGACGCGAAGGAAAAGGGAAGTAACGAATACCACGGAGACGGCGGCCGGAACAGAAAGAAGGCGAGCCAGAATTCTGACGGCAAGGTGCTGTTAAAAGGAGTGAGTACCTTTGACGCTATGGGATAGAGCCAGAAATCGGAAGGCCGGATTACGAAAGGGAGAAGTATGAGTATAATAGAGATCGTTCTGATTATCATCGGGGCAGTGATATTTCTTTTGGGGTATCTTCTGCCGTCAGGGAAGAGGGACGTGGATGAGGAAGTGCAGCTGATCAGCGAGGCTGAAATCAGAAAACTGGTGGAGGGAGAAGCGGAGGGTGTCAGGGAAAGGATCTCTGACATCGTGGATGAGACCATCGGTTATTCCATTGAAAAGACAGAGCGCGCGATGGAGCGGGTGGCCAATGAAAAGATTATGGCTGTTAACGAGTATTCGGACACCGTGCTGGAGGAAATCAATAAAAATCATAAGGAAGTGACCTTCCTCTATGATATGCTCAATGACAAGCATGAAACCTTGATGGTCAGTATCGGGGAAGCGAATCAGGTAGCGGAAGAGATCAGGCAGACTGTGCGCGATGCGGAAATCACAGCCAGGGAGACGGCGAAGACGGCGAAGGCGGCCGAGGATGCAGCGGAAGGCGCTCTGATGCGGATCCGTCATGCGGAAACTTCTGCCAGAGAAGCGCAGGAGGCGGTGCAGGAGGCAGTACATTCCGTGATGGGCGCTGTGGAAGATACCCGCACCGATCTCTGGTCGATTCAGAACGCGGGCGTATACCAGCCTGAGCCGGTGGAAGAGGTGCAGGCATCCCGGGTATTCCCGGTGAAGGAAGAGGAAGAGACATTCTATGAGCCGGAGCCGGCGTATGCGCATATTCCCGAGGAGCAGGAGGAGCCTGTGGAGGAAGACGACTTCCAGCCGATCAGACCCAAAAGAGTGGAGATTATCCATGAACCTGAGGCGGATTATGTAGCCGGGGAGCGGGAACTTTCCACAAGTGCGGCTTTTGCCGAGATGGGAATTTTCGGGAACCGCGAGTCAGGCGGCGGGGAATTCAGGGACAGCAGAGAACCTGGCGACAGGGAGACCATGCATGTGCCGGAAGAGCCGCGCGGGGTTGATATCCGCTTTGCCCAGGGAAAAGATAACGGGCGTAATAGCAATGAGAGAATTTTGGAGCTTCACAAGGCCGGCAAGTCGAATATGGCGATCGCCAAGGAACTTGGTCTTGGTCTTGGCGAG
Source organism: uncultured Lachnospiraceae bacterium (assembly GCA_910579285.1). Taxonomy (GTDB): domain Bacteria; phylum Bacillota; class Clostridia; order Lachnospirales; family Lachnospiraceae; genus UBA3282. The sequence goes on from CAJTTT010000024.1 coordinate 46,194, forward strand.
GTGAAACTGGTGATAGACCTGTTTGAGGGCGTGTAGGATGGAGAAAAAATATTATTTCCGCGGACTTGGCCTGGGCATTATCGTAACGGCTGTTATTATGGGGATTGCTCTGTCGGGCGGCGGAAAGAAGACGATGACTGACGATGAGGTGATAGCCCGGGCGAAAAAACTGGGTATGATAGAGGATTCTACCCTGCTGGAATCTGAGGAGAACATGCAGGATGGGCAGGGGGAAGCTGAGGCTGCGCCTGAGCAGAAGGAAACCGCCGTGAAAAAAGAGGATCCTGTGAAAAAGGATGATCCCGTGAAAAAGGACATTGCGGCGGCAGAGCAGAAGGAGGAGACGGCGGAGAAGACCGATCCGGGGCAGGTGGAGCCTGTGGAGGGTGCGCCGGAATCTTTGCAGGAGAAGGAGAACAAAGCGGCAGAGGCTGAGCAGTCCGGGGCGGCAGAGACCAAAGAGCCGGAAGCGCAGGAGAAGAAAGAAACGGGGAAGACGGAGACGGCAAAGGCGACAGAGAAAAAGCCTTCCGCAGACACGAATGAGATGACAAAACAGGATGAAGATGTCCCGAAACCCAAAGCGGGGAAGGTCAAAAGCGTGACCATTTCCAGCGGTGACGGTTCCTATACGGTGGCGAAGAAGCTGGCTGACGCCGGCGTTGTGAGTTCGGCCGCTTCTTATGATGAGTTTTTATGTGCGAATGGTTATGACAAGAAACTCAGACCCGGAACGTTTGATATTCCAGAGCAGGCCAGTGAAGAGCAGATTGCAAGAATTGTGACGGGCCAGGAATAGAATGACTACTCACTCGTGAGAATGCCGGGAAAGAGGCATTCTCTGTATAAGAGTCAGAGAACAAGGCGAAAAGGAGAGACATTATGAAATCGATTAAAGCAAGAGTTTTGGCTGCAGTGATTGTATGCACCCTCCTGACCTCCCTGATCTGCGGCGGAGTCAGCATCATCAATTCCAGAAAGACAGTGTATCAGGATTCCCAGAAGGAAATGCAGTATGCATGCACCAATCAGGCCGATGCGCTCAACGCACAGATGAGCAGGGTGGAGCAGTCTGTCAACACGGCATATAACGTTGCCCTGCAGCAGCTCACCGACGTACAGGCATTCAAGACGGATAAGGCATATGTGGATGCTTTCAATAGTATCATGGAGCAGATGCTCTATGAGATCGGTGGAAATACGGAGGGCGCACTGACGGCATACATCCGCTATAACCCGGAGTTCACAGAGCCGGACAGCGGCGTGTTCTGGAGCAGAAGCAGCGATGCGGAAAAGTTCGAAGCGCTTGTCCCCACAGATTTTTCCATGTACGATCCCGATGACCTGGAGCATGTGGGCTGGTACTACATACCTGTAAAGAACGGGAAACCGACATGGATGGATCCGTACTTAAATTCCAATATTAACGTCTATATGGTGTCCTATGTCATTCCCATTGTGATGGAAGGGGAGTCCATCGGCATCATCGGTATGGACATTGCATTTGACAAGTTTACGGCAACTGTGGATCATGCGACGGTGTTTGAGACAGGCTCCGCTTTTCTGGTGGATGCTGGCGGCAATATTGCGTATCACAAAGAGATAGAGGCGGGAACGGCAATCGCACAGGCTGAATCGTCGGGCGTTATTGCGGGCGCGCTGGCTGATCCGGCGTTGGAAGGACTGCCGGTCAGTTACACTTACCAGGGGCTGGAAAAGGACATGTGTTACAGAACGCTTATCAACGGCATGCAGTATGTGCTGACGGCGCCGGAATCGGAGATGAAGAGCGCGGCCAGCCGCATTACGATGCTGATTATGATAGGCATGCTCATCGCTGTAGCGATCTCTGTTGTGATCGGCGTGATCATGGGGCTGGTGATTACCAGACCGATCACACAGATCAATGATATTGTGTCCAAGACAGCCCAGTTTAATTTCTCTAAGAATGAAAACAGCGACAGGCTCTGCAGAAGGCAGGATGAGAGCGGCAGCATGGCTAATTCCCTCAGGGAGATGCGCGGCAGTCTGCGCGCTATGGTGGCGGATATACAGAGAACATACTCGGATCTGGATGATACGCTGATGAAGCTTTCTGACACAACCGAACAGGTTAAGGGCATGAGCGGGGAGAATACGGAGACGACACAGGGACTTGCAGCGGCTATGGAGGAGACGGCGGCGGCTATGGAGACGGTCAATAATACAGTGATCCAGATCAGAGAACGCGCCCAGGTGATCCGGGATAATTCCATCATAGGAGAAAAGGCGTCTCTGGAGAGCAAGCAGCGCGCCGGCAATCTGAAAAATACAACGGGAGAAGCCCAGAATAAGACCACGCAGATGTACCGGGGCGTGCAGGAGAGGAGCGCAGCGGCTATGGAGCAGGCGCGGGCGGTGGAGAAGATCAACCAGCTCACCCAGTCCATTCTGGATATTTCCGGGCAGACGAATCTGCTGGCGTTAAACGCGTCGATTGAGGCGGCGAGAGCAGGAGAGGCCGGCAGAGGTTTTGCGGTGGTTGCAGACGAGATCGGCGGACTGGCATCCCAGACATCTTCCACAGTGTCCAATATCAATGGCATCACCACGGAGGTCAACCAGGCGGTTGGAAATATGGAAACCTGTTTACAGGAGATCCTTACCTTCTTAGAGGATACCGTACTGAAAGATTACAGTGATTTTATGGGTGTTGCGGAGAAGTATACGCAGGACGCCTCAGACTTTGAGGAAAACATGAAGAGCATCGGCGTTGAGGTGGAAACTCTGCTCTCAGCCATTGTGGAGATTGCAGATTCAGTCAACAGCATCACGATGACAGTGGGTGAGGCGGCCGACAATATCAGCAGCATAGCGCAGAAGACGCTTGATGTGTCCCAGCTTGTGGAGGGCAATGCTGAGCTGATGGAGACCAATTCTGAGAATGTGGTAAAGCTGAAAAATATTGTGGATATGTTCCACAACTGACAGACGAAGGGAGCGCTTCTTTGCAGCATGCCGCCGGCATGGGCACAAGAAGCGCTTGTGCCGTTATTTGTGCTGTTTTTCGTGTTTCTCCTCTTGCAAGGGGAAATTTTTTGTGTTATAGTATTTGAGTGCGCGCAGAGCGTATATATCCTATTAATCACATATATCCAGCCCATGCCGGTGCCCTTTTATGCGCAGGAGTACACAGTCAGATTTGCTGTAGAAGCAGCATGCATCCCGCGCGGCGAGCGAAGCTTGTTTTCGGGTGGCAGGGAGGCGCAAGGTATATGGCAGACAACCAAACGGAGGTAGAGTTATGAGCGTTATTTCAATGAAACAGTTACTGGA
>CAJTTT010000024.1:49518-49734 GCA_910579285.1 uncultured Lachnospiraceae bacterium
AAGAAGATGGAACCCCAAGATGGCTCCCTATATCTTCACGGAGAGAAACGGCATCCACATCATTGATCTGCAGAAGTCTGTCGGCAAGGTGGACGAGGCTTACAGAGCGGTATTTGACGTGGTAGCGCAGGGCGGAACGATCCTTTTTGTGGGAACGAAAAAGCAGGCCCAGGATGCGGTGAAGACGGAAGCGGAACGCTGCGGTATGTACTATGT
>CAJTTT010000025.1:0-1964 GCA_910579285.1 uncultured Lachnospiraceae bacterium
CCAATAACAACGTATTTGAACTGATGGTTATGTTTTAACACATCAGAGATCATCTGTTCCATAAGAGCTGCGCCTTCCTGAGTGTTTTCTACAGGTTTCATCCTGATGTAGAATTCCTCGTTGAAATCAAGTGCAGAGATAACATGAATACGGGATGCAATGTCAATCCCAACAAACAGTGTTGAGAGGTAATCAATAGGTTCTTTCACGGATCATCACCACCTTTCAATAAAAATGAAGAAGAGTAATCATGGCTTATCCCAGATCACTACGCCGCCCTAAACCTCGCGTTATGAGCATTACCTGGCAGAAATACCCTGCTGGTGGCTGGATACCAGGATGCAGCATTTGTGTAATAAGTCTTAGCGTAGCATTAGGGTTGCATGCTTTCTTGGCAATAGCAAACGCTTTGCAGGAGCGATGAAGCAATGACCATAGCTACAGTTCTTATGGAACTTATTGTAGCATCTGGGACCATGACTATAAAGTAACTTATTAACCAATAGACAGAGAATGGATGAACCAGCATGATGGAAGAAGAATCTTCGGAAAGGATGTTTAGAATTATCCTTCTGTCTAATCAAAAAAGAATAAGTCTGTAAGCTGTTTTTCTTGCTTACAAACTTATTATACGAGGAGCGTTATGTTAGAGATAGGAAGCAGTTATTCAACAGTGATCATTGCCGATGACAAGACCATCCGAAGGATTGCGGAGGTGTCCGGGGACAGGAATCCCATACATCTGGATGAGGACTACGCAAGACAGTCGAGATTTGGAAGAAGAATTGCACATGGCCTTTTTTGTATCAATGCCATTTCCATGATTCTCGGAAATGAGCTGCCGGGAAATGGGACGGTTTTACTTTCACAAAAATTTCGGTTCATACAGCCGGTTTATCTGGGGGATTCGATTGAGATTACGGTAACGGTGACGGACTGTCTGGCCAATGACAAATATATTTTGAGAACCTTATGTACCAATGAAAAGGGCGAAACGGTTCTTGACGGCGAAACGATGGTCAAATGGAAAAATGGGGTGCATGAGGGGCGGGACAGGAGAGTGGAAATGGAATATGCTGTAAATAAAATAAATTCCAATTATGATTTTAAGGTGAACGGCGTCTCCTATATCGGAAGTCCCAGGCCCCATACGGCAATGTATGTTGCAAAAAAGGTAGAACATCTGGTTACAAATCTGGAGGGGATGCAGAATTGTCTCATTTTTGCGGAAGAGGGAATAGAAATCCCGGACAGGCTGCGGGAAGGAAACTGTTTTGTGTTTTGTAAAATGCCCCAATTGTCCTACGCAGAATTTGTAAATCGCTTTGCTCAGGAAAGAGAGAGGGCGGATGCAAAACGAAAATATGAGTTAACCCCGGGAGGATATTATGTGGGGGAGAATGTGCAGATTGGTTCAGGCGCGCATATTGAACCGGGATGTCTGATCGGACATGATGTTATCATAGGAAAGAATGCCAGAATATGTGCCGGAAGCGTCATCAAAAATGCAGTGATTGGTGATTGCTTTTTTTGCAACGAAAGGGCAGTGATCGGTTCTACCAGTTTTACCATGTTCGAGGATGAGATGGGAAATAAACAGAGAATCGCAACGCTTGGCAGAGTAATCATAGGAAATTATGTGGAGATAGGAGCCTGCAACAATGTGGCGGCGGGTGGATGTGGAGATACCATTCTGGAAGACTATGTGAAACTGGATGCCCTGATCCATATAGGGCATGAAGCACATTTGCATAAAAATGCGGAACTGACTGCTGGAATTACAGTGGCAGGTTTTGTGGATATAGGGGAGAGAGCGTATATCGGTGTTAACGCAGCGCTCCGTAACCGGGTATCCGTAGGAGCCGACAGTTTTATCGGCATGGGGGCTGTTGTGACGAAGGACGTGGAGCCAGGGATCACGGTCGCAGGAAATCCGGCAAGAAAATTTGAACGCGCCAAAATTG
>CAJTTT010000025.1:1974-46562 GCA_910579285.1 uncultured Lachnospiraceae bacterium
CCAATGGGGAGGGCGGCATAAATGGGACAGGAGCGTAACGGGATTCAGAAGTATTTCGTCCACGAAAGCAGTTATATCGACGAGGAGGTAACCATCGGCGCGGGAACGAAGATATGGCATTTCTGCCATGTACAGACGGGCGCGTCGATTGGTGAAAACTGTGTGCTCGGGCAGAATGTGAATATTTCCAGCCATGTGAAGATTGGAAACGGCGTCAAAATACAGAACAATGTTTCCGTTTATGAGGGGGTGGAGCTGGAGGATGATGTGTTCTGCGGTCCTTCCTGCGTGTTTACCAACGATCTGACGCCCAGGGCGGCTTATCCCAAGGGGCGGGAAAACTATAAGAAAACACTTATAAAAAAGGGCGCCAGCATCGGCGCGAATGCGACGATTGTGTGCGGACACACGGTGGGAAAGTACGCGATGGTGGCAGCGGGAGCCGTTGTGACAGAAGATGTGCCGGATTATTGTCTCGTAAAGGGCGTGCCGGCAAGGGTCTGCGCAAAAGTGGATGAGAAGGGCAATATACAGTGAGCCGCTCTGCCCTGTGCAGGATATATGTGGTGCCGTGCAGTTCGCAGTATCTGTATGGGAAATAAGCGGTATGCCGGATGGAAGGGTCTCATACCGCTGACAGCATCTCGCGCACACGGTGACGGTAAGTGTGTGCGGCGGCCACCTGATCGTGGCCGTTTTTGGCGATCGCGGCCCGTTCTTCTTCATGGGTCAGGTAGTAATCAATCTTCTGCAGCATATCTTTTTCACTTTCATAATACACAAAGTCTACCCCGGGGGTAAAGTTTTCGAGAAAGTCTTCCTGATAATTGCTCAACAGAAAACCGGCGCTGCCCATGATATCGAAGGCGCGCAGCGGAATGCCGCTTTTGATGCTCCGCAGGGAAATGTTCAGGTTGATGCGGCTTTTCTTAAAGACCAGAGGCATTTCGGCGTAGTAGTCTGCGGTGCCGTGGTTGCGCAGATTGGGCAGGGAAAAGGCGGGATCCAAAGTGTACAGATCCAGGGGACATCGCTGCGTGACGGCGGTGAGCAGGCGGAGCCGTTCCAGACCGGTGATCTTGCGGTTGATGACGTATTGGGCGTAGAGGTACTCCCTTGTCTCCACGCCGTCCGGGTTTGGGTCCATAGGAAGCGCCCGATACAACTCTTCCATGATGGGAGACAATGACTCCTGGATGAAGTTGCAGCCCTGCACATTCATCTGGGCGCGCATCAATCCGTCCAGATATCCTTTCGCGTATGTGGACAGGTTTTCCATGCGGTCAAAAAAATTGTGGGACTCGGTGTAGAGAGAGCCGACAAAGGAAACGTCGTAAACGGGGTCGGGGGAGCCGAGGGCGTCCAGACGCTGTGTATTGGCCGCCATAGGCAGATAGCGGACGGTTTTGATTCCCGCCGCGTTAAATTCCCGGCACAGCGCCCGGTCGAATACATAGATGGTATTGCAGGGATTGATGGCTGTGTAGGAATAGAGCATGACGTAGGGGCTGTCATAGATCCACGAGATGTAAGGCAGCCCTTCCCGCTTACATACATTGGAAACGAGCGGAAAATAATTGAAGGAAAAGACCGCATCGGGGACGGTTTCGCGGAGTTTTTTTGTGAGGGTATCCTCGATCTCGGCGTCCCTGCGGGCGTCCTTGTTGGAAAAGGGGAAACAGATGACCTGGTGCCCCTCTTTGGTAAAGGCGTCTTTGATATCGGCATTGCCGAAGCTGGCCCATTCTATAAAAAATAGTTTCATGGAACTCTCCTCTGTTTTTCTGTTTCATTCAAACGATTGCAGCGGCAGTGAAATCTGCTTCGAGTATACCACAAATCATTCACGGCAGCACCCATGTTTTCCGTGATTTTGGGAAAGAATGCCCTGTACGATGCGGATGCGTGCCAAAAGGCAGATCCGTTTTATTTTGAAAATAATGGTTGACAGTCGAAATAATAGCGTGTAATATCGTTTTCATATAAATCATACCAATATAGTATGAAAATGTGAAAAAGGGAGGAAGGACGATGGCGAATATCAGGAAGAGCGCATCGGAACTGATCGGGCATACGCCTCTTATGGAGGTGACCCGCTACGAAGAGAAAAACGGCATCACGGACGCGGTGATTTTGGTGAAGCTGGAGTATTTTAATCCGGCGGGATCGGCAAAAGACCGCATTGCCCTGCATATGATTGAGACGGCGGAGCGGGAAGGCGCGTTAAAACCGGGCGGCACGATCATTGAACCGACCAGCGGCAACACGGGGATCGGGCTTGCGTCTGTGGCGGCGGCCAAGGGCTATCGGGTGGTGCTGACCCTGCCGGAGACGATGAGTGTGGAACGGCGCAGGCTCTTGCAGGCGTATGGCGCGGAGCTTGTGCTGACGGACGGTGAGCAGGGGATGCAGGGCGCCATCGACAAGGCGGAGGAACTGCGGGCGCAGACGCCAGGCTCCATCATCTTGGGACAGTTTGACAACCCCGCCAATCCTGAGATCCATAAGATGACCACCGGGCCGGAGATCTGGGAGGACACGGACGGAAAGGTGGATATTTTCGTGGCGGGCGTGGGTACCGGCGGCACCATAACAGGCGTTGGCTCTTACTTAAAGGAAAAGAATCCTGCCGTGAAGGTGGTGGCGGTAGAGCCGGAGAGCAGCCCGGTTCTTTCCGGCGGACAGCCGGGGGCGCATAAGATACAGGGAATCGGTGCGAACTTTGTGCCGGAAATTCTGGATACCGATATTTACGATGAGATCATAAAGGTTTCCAATGAGGATGCGTTCACAGCGGGCAGGGCCATTGCCAGACAGGAGGGCGTGCTGGTTGGGATTTCCTCGGGGGCCGCGCTCCACGCGGCGGCACAGGTTGCGAGGCGGCCGGAGAATAAGGGGAAGGTGATCGTGGCGCTTCTGCCCGATTCGGGGGACAGATATCTGTCCACACCGCTGTTTTCGTGATGGTTTTCTCAGATTTTCATCTGTCTGAACTGTCACAGAAACCTTGACATTTTGCGGGATTCATACTATAGTGAGCAAGGATGTAAAACCGAGAGGAAAGTGCGGAAAATTGCGGAGACGGCATCGGTTCTGTACGGGCAGGGCAGTGGATGCTTTGAAGTGAGGATAAACGGGATGGCTGAAATGATCGAAGTGCGGGATTTAAGCAAAACCTTTGAGACCGATGATGGGAAAGTGGAAGCGCTGCAGCATATCACATTGTCCATTCAGGCGGGTGATATCTATGGTATCATCGGTATGTCGGGGGCGGGGAAAAGTACGCTGGTGCGGTGCTTAAACTTTTTGGAACGGCCCACATCGGGAACGGTGGAGATTGAGGGAAAGGATCTGGGAGCGATGACGGAAGCGCAGCTTCGGGCGACCCGCAGAGAAATTTCCATGATTTTCCAGCATTTCAACCTGCTGATGCAGAAGAATGTGATCGACAATATCTGTTTTCCGCTTGTGATCGGCGGCATGAAGAAAAAGGATGCGAAAAGACGCGCCCAGGAGCTGCTGGAGATTGTGGAGCTTTCGGATAAGGCGCTGGCCTATCCGTCCCAGCTTTCCGGCGGGCAGAAGCAGAGGGTGGCGATTGCCAGGGCATTGGCGGCTAATCCCAAGATTCTGCTCTGCGATGAGGCCACAAGCGCCCTGGATCCGCGGACAACGCAGTCCATATTACAGCTTCTGAAGGAAATCAATCAAAAATATGGCATTACCATAGTCATCATTACTCACGAGATGTCGGTGGTGCGGGAGATCTGTTCCCATGTGGCCATCATTGGCGACGGGCATCTGGTGGAGCAGGGACGCGTTTCGGATATTTTTGCCCACCCGAAGACGGCGGAGGCGAAGGAACTGATCTTAAAGGGCAGCGGTACGGACCGCCGGACGCTGGAAAACCAGCAGAGGGAGATGATGAAAGGCAAATGCTGCATTCGCATTGTGTTTTCCGTGAACTCTTCCTTTGAGCCGGTGATTGCGAATATGGTATTGAAGTTTGGGCAGCCCATCAACATTTTGCGGGCGGACACCAAGAACGTGGAAGGGATCGCCAGGGGCGAGATGATTTTGAGCCTTCCCGATGATTTGAAGATACAGACACAGATGAAAGCTTATCTCACGGAGAGAGGGCTGGCGGTGGAGGAGGTGAACGGCTATGTGGACGAGTGATCTGACGTTTATGATGCTGGAAGGCGTGCGGGACACCTTACTTATGACACTACTGTCAACTTTCTTTGGCTATCTGCTTGGCCTTCCCTGGGGAATTGTCCTTGCGGTGACGGATAAGACGGGGATTCGGCCAAATGCCGTGGTGTATAAGGCACTGGATGTACTGGCCAACATTTTGCGAAGCGTCCCGTTTCTGATCCTGCTGATTCTGGTGATGCCTCTGACAAGGGCGATCGTGGGAAAAACAACGGGATCGGCGGCGACCATCGTGCCGCTTACCATTGCGGCGGCGCCCTTCATCGGGCGTATGATAGAATCTTCCATCAAGGAAGTGGATCACGGCGTGGTGGAGGCTGCGCAGAGTATGGGTGCAGATACGTTTACGATTATATGGAAGGTGCTGCTGGTGGAGGCAAGAACCTCCATTCTGGTTGGCGTAACTATTGCTATCGGCACGATTCTCGGCTACTCCGCGATGGCGGGCGTGGTCGGCGGCGGCGGACTGGGCGATATCGCCATGCGTTACGGTTATTACCGTTACGAGACGCTGATTATGATTGTATCGGTGGTGCTTCTGGTGGTGCTGGTGCAGATTTTCCAGACGCTGGGGATGCGGCTGTCTGTGAAACTGGATAAGAGGAAGTGAGAAAGGGCAGAAAACGGCTCTGACGAAGGAGGAGAAAATTATGAAAAAGAAAGTGGCAGTAACCATTGTAACTGCGGCGCTTGCGCTTAGCGCGCTGACAGGCTGCGGCGGGAAGAAGGATGACGGCACGATCACCGTGGCGGCTTCGGCAACGCCTCACGCGGAGATTCTGGAACAGGTGAAGCCGATTCTGGCGGAGCAGGGATATACGCTTGAGGTGACGGTGTTCAACGATTATGTGCAGCCAAACCAGGTGGTGGAGAGCGGCGAGTTTGACGCCAACTACTTCCAGCACATTCCTTATCTTGATTCTTTCAACGAGGAGCAGGGGACGCACCTGGTGAATGCAGGGGGCATCCATTACGAGCCGTTCGGCATTTATCCGGGTACCAAGAGCGACCTTTCCGCCATTGCGGAGGGGGATGTGATCGCGGTTCCCAACGATACCACCAATGAGGCGAGGGCGCTTTTGCTTTTACAGGATAACGGCATTCTGACCTTAAAGGAGGGAGTAGGACTGGAGGCAACTGTCCGCGACATCGAGGAGAACCCTCACAATGTGGAGATCCAGGAGCTGGAGGCAGCTCAGGTTCCGCGCGTCAAGGATGAGGTGGCGTTTGTCGTATTAAACGGCAACTACGCGATGGAGGCAGGCTTCTCTGTGGCAAAGGATGCGGTGTCTTACGAGCAGTCCGATTCCGAGGCGGCGCAGACCTATGTGAATGTGATTGCGGTGAAGGAAGGCAATGAGAACGAGGCCGGGATCAAGGCTCTTGTGGAGGCGCTGAAATCCGATACGGTGAAGGAGTTCATCAACAATACATACGATGGTGGCGTGATTCCGTTTGAATAAAAAGTGAGTACGTCTGAAAAGAAGCATGTTCTGTACAGAGGTAAAAGGCGCTTTCCGAAAGGGGAGTGCCTTTTTCGCGCATTTCGGGTCTGCTTATGCTATACTGATAGCAGAAAGGAAAGGTAACCCATGTCCCTACAATTTTACTTTGGCGCTTCCGGCGCCGGAAAGAGCAGAAAACTGCATGACCATATCATTGAGGAATCCATCCGCTGCCCGGAGAAAAACTATCTGCTGATCGTGCCCGACCAGTTCACCATGCAGACCCAGATGGACCTTGTGGTGGAGCATCCGCGCCATGCGATTATGAATATTGACGTGCTGAGTTTCGGAAGACTGACTCACCGGGTCATTGAAGAGGTGGGCGGAGAGGAACTGCCGGTTCTGGATGACACAGGAAAAAGTCTGGTGCTTCGCAAGGTGGCCGGACAGGAAAAGGAGAAGCTTACGGTTCTCGGCAGCCACCTGCACAAGATCGGTTATATTCACGAAGTGAAATCAGCCCTCTCCGAGTTTATGCAGTACGGTGTCGGAGAGAAGGAGCTGGAGACGCTGATTTCCTACGCGAAGGAACGGGGGGCGCTCTATTATAAGCTGCAGGATCTGCGCTTACTGTACCGGGCTTTCGGGGAATATATACATGACCGTTTTATTACGACGGAAGGGACGCTGGACAGGCTGCGGGCGGCATTGCCGGAATCCGAAATTGTGAGGGGCAGTGTGATCGCCTTTGACGGTTTCACTGGATTTACGCCGATCCAGAACCGTGTGATCCAGGATCTGCTGAGATTGAGTGATAAGGTCATTGTCACCCTGACGATGGATGAGCGGGAAAATCCTTACCGGGTGGAGGGGGAACAGAGGCTGTTTTATCTGAGCCAGAAGACGGTGGCGGCGCTAAAAGGGCTGGCGGCGGAGGCCGGTATTGAGGAGGAGAAGGCTGTCTGGTGCAGGGAGAAGGTGGAGGGGCGGCTGCCCCGTTTTGCGAAAAACCCGGAGTTAGCCCATCTGGAGCGGAATCTGTTCCGCTATCCGCCCTGCGCCTACGGGGCGGAGGCGGAAAGGATTCATCTGATTGAGGCATCCACGCCCGCCCAGGAGCTGCGCCAGACCTGCATCGCCATCCGCAGGATGCTTCTGGAATCGGAAGGGCTGTGTTACCGCGACATCGCTGTGGTGACGGGAAACATGGGAGTGTACGGAAAAGAGGCCCAGGAGGTGTTCGACCGTTTTGACATTCCCATTTATATGGATCAGACGAGGGGCATTCTGGGAAATCCCTTCACCTCTTATCTGCGAAGCGCACTGCAGATTCTGCTGCAGGATTTCAGCTTTGAAGCGGTTTTCCACTATCTTCGCACGGGACTTGCAGGTTTTACCTGGGAGGAAGTGGACAGGCTGGAGAATTATATCCGCCGCTTTGGAATCAGAGGGCGGAGACGCTGGAGCGAAGCCTTTACTTACCGGGAGGAGGAGCCGGAGGGCGAGGAGGTTTCTCTGGCGGCCCTCGATGCCTGCAATGAGATGCGGCTCCGCCTGATGGACCAGCTTGCGCCTTTTCTTACGCCGATGAAGACGGCGGGTGAGATGGTGCGCGCGCTCTATGCGTTTCTGGTGGCAAACGAGGTACAGCGGAAGCTGGCGGATTTCGAACAGGCATTTCAGGAGGAAGGGGAGCTGGCCAGAGCCAAAGAGTACGGCCAGATTTATCCGCTGGTGATTGACCTGCTGGATCAGATCGAGGGACTGCTTGCGGGGGAGGAGCTGACGCTTAAGGAGTTTGCGGATATTCTCGATTCGGGACTTGCGGAGATCACAGTGGGAACGATCCCCCAGAATGTGGACAGGATTTTGGTGGGCGATATCGAGAGAACCCGTCTAAAGCAGGTGAAGGTGCTCTTCTTTCTCGGCGTGAACGACGGCAACATCCCGAAAGGCTCCGGCGGCGGGATTATTTCGGATCTGGACCGGGAATTTCTGCGGGAGTCGGACATTGAGCTGGCGCCTTCGCCCAGGGAACAGATGTACATCCAGCGGCTCTATCTGTATCTGAATATGACCAAGCCGTCGGAGGCCCTTATCCTCTCCTACGCAAGGGTGGGGGAGGACGGCAGATCCCTGCGCCCCGCTTATCTGGTGGAGCTTCTGCAGGGGCTGTTTCCCGGACTTACAGCGGAAGCGCCGGAGCGTGAGACAGTGGAGGAGCAGCTGATGAGCGGTGCGGACGGTGTGGGATTTTTTACGGATATTCTGCGCGAGTACGCGGCGGGGCGTCTGGATGAGGAGGAGCGCAGGACGCTGGTTACCTTTTACCGCTGTTACGAAAACAATCCGCAGTACCGTGGACAGATCGGGAATCTGGTGGAGACGGCGTTTGCGAGACATGAGGACAGGCCGCTTTCCCGGGCGGCGGCTGCGGCTCTTTACGGCGCATCGCTCTTAAACAGTGTCAGCCGTCTGGAAAAATATGCCGCCTGCGCTTACGCTCATTTTCTGCAGTACGGTCTTCGTCTGCGGGAGCGGGGCGAGTACAGTTTTGAGGCGTCCGATATGGGAAATCTGTTTCACGGTGTGCTGGAAGGATTTTCCGAGCGATTGAAAGAACAGGGCTATACCTGGTTTGACTTTCCGAAGGAGGAGGGACGCCGGCTTGTGGCGGAGACGCTTAACGCCTGCGCGGCGGCCTACGGGGAAACGATTCTCTACAGCAGTGCGCGGAACCGCCATCTGCTGGCACGGATCGAGCGGATCTTGAACCGCACGGTGGACACGCTCCAGACACAGCTCAGGAAAGGGGAGTTTCTGCCCGAGGCGTTTGAGGTTTCCTTCGATGTGCTGGAGAATCTGGATTCGTTGAACATTGCCCTCAGCGAAAAGGAAAAGCTGCGCCTGCGCGGCAGAATTGACCGGGTGGATATCGGGGAAACCGAAGACAGAGTCTATGTGAAGGTGATTGACTACAAATCCGGGAACAGAAGGTTTGATCTGGCGGCGCTCTACTACGGCCTGCAATTGCAGCTTGTGGTGTATATGAATGCGGCGGTGGAGCTTGTGCAGAAAAAATATCCCGATAAAGAGGCGGTGCCTGCGGCTATGCTCTATTACCGGGTGGCTGACCCGGTGGTGGAGGGAGAGACCCTCTCGGAGGAGGAGATCAACGGGCGCATTTTGCAGGAATTAAAGATGACTGGAATAGTCAATGAAAATGACGAAGCCGTCAGAATGCTGGACGGTGAATTTACGGATAAGTCCGATATTCTGCCGCTGGAGCGGAAAAAGGACGGCAGTTTCTCAGCTGTCTCCAGTGTCATATCAGAGGAGGACATGCGCACGGTTTCGAATTATGTAAACCATAAGATCCGCAGCATCGGGAGGGAGATCCTGGATGGGACCATATCGGTCAATCCCTGCGAACTGGGAGCGGAGAAAGCCTGTACTTACTGCGTATACAGGCATGTCTGCGGCTTTGAGGCCGGAGCGGAGGGGTATCAGCCGAGGAAGCTTGCAAAGTTAAAGGCGGAGGAAGCGCTGGAGAGGATGCGTGAAGAAACGTGAAAATCACATTTACAGACACACAGAGACAGGTCATAGAGATAAGGGACTGCAATCTTCTTGTTGCCGCGGCGGCGGGATCCGGCAAGACGGCGGTTCTGGTGGAACGGATTGTGGAGATGGTCTGCGATGGGGAGAACCCGGTGGACATCGACAGACTGCTGGTGGTCACCTTTACCAATGCGGCGGCTGCCCAGATGAGGGAGCGGGTCAGCCGTGCCCTGAACGACAGGCTGGCCCTGGATCCCGGCAGCGAGCATCTGCAGCGGCAGACCACACTGCTGTATAATGCCCAGATCACGACCATAGACAGCTTCTGCCTTTTCGTTCTGCGAAACCAGTTTCACACCATCGGCCTGGACCCCGGTTTTCGGATTGCGGAGGAAGGGGAACTTAAACTTCTGCGGGCAGATGTGCTTGCGGACGTGATAGAGGACGCTTACGCGAAGGAAGATCCGGCGTTCCTGCACTGTATGGAATATTTCAGCGTGGGCAGCAGGGATGACGCGGTGGAAAAGGAGGCGTTGAAACTCTATGATTTTGCCATGAGTATGCCTTTCCCGGAGGAGTGGCTTGTGGAACGGAAGGAGGATTACCGGCTCGATGTGCCGGGAGAGCCGGGGCGGCTCCGCGGGACGGCGGCTTTTGAGGCGGCGGACGAAGGGCGGGACGAGGGATTCTGCGATCCGCTGCGTCTTCCGTGGGCGGCGCTGTTCATGGATCATGTGCGGTTTGTGCTGAAAGGCTGTGCGGACAGGCTGGAGGAAGCGGTCCGGCTGTGCGAGGAACCTGACGGGCCGTATTTTTATGGGGAGCTGCTGGAGACGGAGCGGGAAATGATGGAGCGTCTGCTGCGCCTGTGCGGCGGCATGGAGAAAGATGCCGGATCTGTGGATGCTGCCGATTACGACAGTCTCTGTGCCGCTTTTGGGGCGGTGGTTTTTGGCAGACTGCCATCCAAGCGGGACGCTTCTGTCCAGACGGCAAAGCGTGAGGCGGCGAAAGCGCTCAGGGACAGCGTGAAGGAGGCAGTCTCCGAACTGAGGGCACAGTTCTTCGGCGGGTCAGCCGGGCAGGTGTGCAGGCAGATGGAGGCCTGTCAGGCTGCTTTGACCGCGCTTGTGGATCTGACGCTTGCTTTTAAGGAGGCTTTTGACAGGGCCAAGCGGGAAAAAAATATTCTTGACTTTGACGATATCGAGCATTTTGCCCTGCAGACGCTTCTGCGCAGGGAGGGAGACAGCTATGTGCCCACGGAGACTGCGCTCGCTTACCGAAGCCGGTTCCATGAAATTATGATAGACGAGTATCAGGACAGCAATCTGGTGCAGGAGTATCTGCTTTCCTGCATTAGCGGGGAATCCGAGGGACGATACAACCGCTTTATGGTGGGGGATGTGAAGCAGAGCATTTATAAATTCCGTCTGGCAAGGCCGGAGCTGTTTCTGGAAAAACAGGAGGTTTACGGGAGCGGCGCGGAAAATGCCAGACGGATAGACCTGCATCAGAATTTCAGGAGCCGAAGGGAAGTCATTGACAGTGTGAACGCTGTCTTTGCGCGGATTATGGGAAAGGAACTGGGCGGCATTGCGTACGATGAGAAGGCGGCCCTGCATCCCGGCGCTTCCTACCCCGGGCAGGCGGAAGGGCTTTCGGAAGAGACATCCAATGTGACGGAGCTGATTTTGTTCCAGGAGGAAAAAGCGGACGCGGCGTCTGCCGGGAAGGACGGGGCGGCATCTGGAGCTGCCCGGCAGATGTTTGGCGAGGGATCGGCCCCGGCGGAAGTTTCTGCGAAAGAACAGGAAGCCTACGGTGTGGCGGCGCGGATCAAGGAACTGCTCCGGGACTTTCGGGTTACAGACAGAGAAACGGGAATGCTGCGAAAGGCGTCTTTCCGTGACATCGTGATTTTGCTGCGGACCCTGTCCGGCTGGGACGAGGTCTTTAAGCGGGTGCTGGAGGAGGAGGGGATTCCCGTCCATGTGACTTCCAGAACCGGGTATTTCGCGGCTTCGGAAGTACAGGAACTTCTTCACTTTCTGCGGATTCTGGACAACCCTTTACAGGATATTCCCCTCTACGGGGTGCTGCACACTTATCTGGGCGGCTTTTCGGAGGAGGAGATTGCGCTGGTGCGGGCGGCCTGTCCAAAGAAGAGATATCTGTACGATGCGCTGACGGCCTGCGCAGGTCTGGAAGTGACTGAAGAAGTCAATAAGGTGGCGCCGGACACAGCTCAGACGGAGAGCGCAGACCGGGCGGGCGGCGAAACCCGGGCGGATCGCGGGAGGCAGGGAATCAGCGAAGCGTTGCAAGCCAAAATCAGACAGTTTCTTGAGAAAATCGCCGCATACAGGGAGATGTCAGTGTATCTCTCCGTACACGAGCTTCTGCAGATCATTCTGAGGGATACCGGGTATGCGCATTATGTGGCGGCCAGACCCGAGGGGGGCAGGCGGCGCGCCAATGTGGAGATGCTTCTGGTGAAGGCAGCAGACTACGAGAAGACGAGTTATTTCGGGCTCTATCACTTTCTGCGCTATATGGAGCAGCTGGAAAAATATGAGGTGGATTACGGCGAGGCCGCCATGCAGGACGAGAACGCGGATGTGGTGCGGATTATGAGCATCCATAAGAGCAAGGGGCTGGAGTTTCCTATCTGCTTTGTGTCGGGTCTGGCGGCAGGTTTCCGCAAAAAGGAAGGAAGTGGGATTCTGGCGGTGGACGTGGACGCCGGGATCGGTGTGGACTATGTGGATCCCCAAAGGCGGGTGAAAGGCAAAAACCTGAGAAAAAGCGCCGTTGCGCTGAAGCTGAGACGGGACAGTCTGGCGGAGGAGCTGCGCATTCTTTATGTGGCCATGACGAGGGCGGAGGAAAAATTGATTCTGACCGGGATAGTCAAAAACCCGGAAAAGACAGCGGCATCCCTCCTTCCGCTGCGGCGGCGGAAGAGAAGCCTGCTCTCCTATGATGTTCTGCTCGGGCAGGACAGCTATATGACCCTTCTGCTCGCCGCCCTTTCCGGCAATCGGTGTCTGGACGGTTTCTATGAGGCGTGCGGGCTGACGCCGGAGCCGGGGTGCCCGGAATATGACTCCGACATGGCGTTTGCGGTAAAATTGACCGGCTGGGATCATGTGGTGGAGGAAAAGATTGTGGAGACGGTTTTGGGCATGGAGGCGAAGAGAAGGCTTCTGCTTGACGGCTCTGCGAAAGAGGCGGACGATGTTCTTATGACGGAACTGTCAAGGAGGTTTTCCTATGAGTATCCGCATGGAAATCTGCGCGATCTTTACACAAAGACTACCGTATCGGAATTGAAGATGGCCGGCATGCGGGAAACGGACGAAGCCGCCGCAGAGCTGTTTCAGGAGAAGCCGGTGGTTCCGTATGTGCCGAGATTCCTGAGAAGTGACGAAAATGTCAGCGGTTCCATGCGGGGAAGCGCTTTCCACAAGGTGATGGAGCTGTTTGATTTCCAGAAACTGACTTATGAAGTCAACAATGACAGACAGGCGGCGGAGGCGCTCCTTATGGAGCAGATCGCGTGGATGCGGCAGACGGGCCGTCTGCCGCAGGGCTTCTACGAGGCAGTGTCTGTGCCGAAACTGGTGGACTTTCTGACGGGAAAGGCGGCTTTTCGCATGGGGGAGGCCGCCAGGGCCGGGAAGCTCTTTAAGGAGCAGCCGTTCGTGATGGGGATTCCGGCCAGCCGTCTGGGGGATGGTTTCCCGGCGGAGGAGACGGTGCTGATTCAAGGTATCATCGATGTGTTTTTTGAGGAGGAGGACGGTTTTGTGGTGCTGGACTACAAGACCGACGCGGTGTCTGCGGCCACGGAGCTGGTTAAGCGTTATCAGGTGCAGCTTTCCTACTACAGCGAGGCGCTTGAACAGATCTTTGGCTATGAGGCGGGGGCGGATGGAAAGCCCGTGAAGGAGCGGATCATCTATTCCTTTAAGCTGGGGGAGGAGATCTGGCTGTGAGAAGCGTTTCCATCGGTAAAAGGCAGAATCTTTTTCTTGAAATGCCGGGGGCTATCCATTATAATGAACATGTCAGCAGGAAATCAAGCGGCTGCGCAGCAGACATTTGATTTCACCTGGCATGTCAACGAAAAAATCAATAAGCGCGAAGCGCGGTAGACGCGGAGCGGATGGATTTTTGAGTTTGAGAAAGGATGTTAACGGGAAATCCAGAGGCTGTGAGACAGCCGTCTGATTTTACCTGACAATGTAAGGCATAAACTTTGGAATAGGAGAAAAGCGATGAGATTAGTGACACGATCTGATTTTGACGGGCTGGCATGCGGCGCTCTCTTAAAGGAGGTTGGCCTGATTGACAGCTGGAAATTTGCGCATCCGAAGGACTTACAGGATGGCCTTGTGGAGATTACGGAGAATGATGTGCTGGCGAATGTACCCTTTGTGGAAGGGTGCGGGCTCTGGTTTGACCATCACTCCAGCGAGCACGAGCGCAATGAGTTAAAGGGTAAGTATAAAGGAGAAAGCCGCATCACGCCTTCCTGCGCGCGTATCATTTATGAGTATTACGGCGGCCAGGAACGTTTTTCCCATTTTGATGATATGATGGTGGCAGTAGATAAGGTGGATTCCGGCAATCTGACCATAGACGAGATCCAGAATCCGCAGGGTTGGATTCTTGTGGGATTTTTGATGGATCCCCGCACAGGGCTTGGCAGATGGCGCAACTTTACGATTTCCAACTATCAGCTGATGGAGAAACTGATGGAGTGCTGCCGCACCATGAGCACGGAAGAAATTCTGGCTCTGCCCGATGTGCAGGAGCGCATTGCCATTTACCGTGAGCAGGATGAGAAGTTCAGGGAGATGGTGAAGGCGCACACAAGGGTGGAGAAGGACGTTATCATTTCAGATCTGCGGGGCGTTGACCCGATTTATTCCGGCAACCGTTTCCTGATCTACAGCATGTATCCCGAACAGAACATCTCCGCATGGATCGTCAATGGCCGCGGCGGCCTTGGGTGTTCGGCGGCGGTGGGTTACAGTGTATTGAACCGCACCTCCCATGTCAATGTGGGAAGCCTGATGCTTAAGTACGGCGGCGGCGGACACAAGGCGGTGGGAACCTGCCAGTTCTCGGACGAGACCATGAATGAACAGCTTCCGAAACTTTTGGATGAACTTGTGAACTATGATACATACTACAACAAACAGGACGTATAAAAGCGTCAAAAACAGCGGAAGAACTGAAATGTGACACGCACAATGGCATGGAAGATCAATAAGAAAAAGCGACAACTGCATGCAGAGACCACAGCCCCGGAAAGAAAATTTTCGGGGCTTACGTTTCTGCCCGTATTTTTGACGGCAGTCTGCATCCTGTTTACGGTATTTATGGCAGGCTATATCCTGTGGTTTTACACAGACAGTTTCCAGGAGGAGGCGGCGGGGGGCATCTACGACAGATATTATATTATGATTACCCAGGAAGACAAATCTGTTTTCTGGCAGTCCGTCTATCAGGGCGCCTATGAGCGGGCGCTGCAGGAGAACGTCTATGTGGACTGGCTGGGAAACGAGCGTTTCCGGGATTACAGCGTGGAGGAGCAGATGGAGATTGCCATTGCCTCCGGGGTGGACGGTATCATTGTGACGGCCAGCGAAGAGGAGGGAATGACGGACTTAATTGACCGGGCGGACGCGGCGGGGATTCCCGTGGTGACGCTTTACGGGGACAATACCCAGAGTAAGCGGTGCAGCTTTGTTGGTGTGGGAAGCTACAATCTTGGCAGGGAATATGGCCGGCAGGCGCTTCGGATTATGCGGGAGCGGCAGGAAGTGGAGATTGGTTCCCCGGACCGGCCTGTTCGGGTGACTCTCTTGGTCAATTCCTATGCGAACAGTATGGACCAGAATATCCTCTATTCCGGCATACAGGACACGATAGAACAGGAGCGGGGGGACACGGCGGTGGCGCTTTCCCTGCTGTCCGTGGATGACACCAACGCTTTTTCTGTGGAGGAGTCTATCCGTGATATTTTTATGGGCGGGGATATCCCGGATATCCTGATCTGCCTCAATGAGCTGAATACGACCTGCGCCTACCAGGCGGTGGTGGACTACAATAAGGTGGGTGTGGTAAGCATTCTGGGCCATTACGTTTCCGACACGATCATCAACGCCATTGACAGGAACGTGATCTACGCCACTGTGGACATCGACACGGCGCAGATGGGAGGTTTCTGCATTGATGCGCTGCAGGAGTACCATGATCTGGGCTACACCAGCCAGTATTTTACGGCGGACATCAGTCTGATATCCAAGGATAATGTGGACGAATATCTGAGGAGGGAGGAGCCGGAAAAAGATGAGTAAAGTACGGGATTTCTCTCTGCAGTTTAAGATCAGCAGCATTTATATTGTGACCAACCTGCTGGTGGTGATGGTAAATATTTTTCTGATTATCGGCATCAACAGTATGTCCGGGCGGCTGGATATGGTGTATCAGGACAACCGTCATCTGAACGACTTTTCCGATATCATAAACGCCCTGCAGGATGACATGACGGATTATCTGAATGTGAAGACCAGTGATTCCCTGGAGAATTATTATCGAAGCGAGCAGTTGTGCCGGAATATGGCGGCGGATCTGAACGAGGAGGTGACCGGCCGGTCTTTTGACCGAATGGAGCGCAACATCAGGCATATGACAGAGCGTTATCTGGAGGAGGTGGCGAAAACCGTAGAGTCCAAGCGCGGACGGAATGTGGAAAAATACCGTCTTCACTACGAGAATGCCACGAGAATGTATGGCTATATCGACACCTATCTTTCCAATCTGAACATGGAGCAGTTTCGCAGCAACTCCGAGCGTTACAGCGAATTGCAGCAGCGGTTCCGGCTCTTTGAGGCGGTGTCCGTCATCGCTATCATTCTGGTGATGATAAGCAATGTGTGCATCATTATCAGCTTCGTGGGCGCGCTGATCCGGCCGCTGAAAAAGCTGTCGAGCCAGGCGGATGAGGTGGCGAAGGGCAATTTCGAGATCGACCTTCTGCCGGTGGAATCGCAGGACGAGGTGGGCGTGGTGACGGGCGCCTTCAATTCTATGGTGGTCAGCATCGGCAGATACATCGAGCAGATCAGGGAGAGCATGGAGGCGGAGCGGGCGTTAAAAGAGCGAGAGCTTCTCATGGAAGGCCACTTAAAGGATGCCAGGCTCAAATATCTGCAGGCCCAGATCAACCCACACTTTCTGTTTAACACCTTGAACGCGGGCGCGCAGCTTGCCATGATGGAGAGCGCGGACAGAACCTACGACTATATCCAGAAGGTAGCCCAGTTTTACAGATATAATATGAAGAAAAGCGAGGAGACGGTGACTGTGGCCGAGGAAGTGGAGATGGTGGACTCCTACATCTATATTCTGAATGTGCGGTTTGCCGGAGATATCCATTATGAAAAGCATATAGATGAGTCCCTCCTGTACATGGAGATGCCGGGCATGATCCTGCAGCCCATTGTGGAAAACTGTGTCAATCACGGCATACGGGAGATGGGAGACCGGGGCGTCATCCTTTTGTCCCTCTATGAAAAGGAGGGCAGAGTCTGTATCAGCGTGAAGGACAACGGCGTTGGTATGAGCGAGGAAATCATCGACAAGGTGATGAGCGGCACCTACAGGGAAGAAGACATGGCATCCGGGGGAAACGGCGTCGGCATGGACAACGTGATCTCCCGCATGCGGCTTTTTACTGGCAATGAAAATGTGATGACGGTGCAAAGCGAGGGAGAAGATATGGGCACGGAAGTATGCCTTTATCTGGAACGTTACGGTCAGGAAACTGAGAACAGCGGGGAGGCGTCTTGCGGCGCTTCAGAATGGGAGGAGAGATGAGCCGTTATAAGATCATGCTGGCGGACGATGAGGGGATCGTGATTGACTCCCTGAAATTTATCATAGAGAAGGAGTTTGGCGAGCTGTGCACCATCGAGTTTGCAAAGACGGGAAGAAGTGTGATTGAGCTTGCGGAAAACTTCCGCCCGGATATCGCCATCATGGACATACAGATGCCCGGTATCAACGGAATTGAGGCCATGCGGGAGATCCGGGAGACGAACAGGAACGTGATTTTCATTGTGATGAGCGCCTATGACAAGTTTGATTACGCCAAGGAGGCCATTAAGCTTGGCGTGTTGGAATATATCACCAAGCCTATGGAAAAGACACGGATTATTGCGGCGCTGGGGAAGGCTATGGACCAGATCGACAGGGAGCGGAACAAGCGCAGCAACGATCTGCTGATCCGGGAAAAGCTGGAGACGGTCATGCCCATCATAGAGAGCGGCCTTCTCTATAATCTGCTCTTCCAGGAGCATTTCACGGAGGACATTGAAAATTATAAACAGCTTCTGGGAATCAACCAGAATTATGCCTATATCCTGGCGGTGGTCTGCGGGGAAACCCAGGAGGGGAACCACATGACCAACGCGGTGGGCAGCAGTGTGAAAATGCAGCAGTACGGAGATCTGCTCCGGGAATATTTGAAGGAGGCTTACCCCGGGATGATTCTTGGGATGTCTATGGCGAACAAGCTGCCAGGGCTTGTGCCCTGTGAGGAGACGCAGATCTCCTACGAGGATCGGATATCCCTGATTGAGAAATCGAGGGAGCTTGTCCGGGAGCTGAAAAAGCGGACTCAGATCAGTTTCCGCATCGGCATCAGCGCCATCGCGCCTCTCGAGGAGGCCAGAGCGGCTTACAAGGAGGCGATAAACGCCTTGATTATGACAAACGGAAGCGTGGCTCATGCGGACGATCTGCCCATCGGCTGCGCCCATGAGGAAACCTATCCCGTGGATCTGGAAAAGAAACTCTTTGCGGAGGTGAAAAACGGGGATGCGGATCATGCCGTGGCCACGGCGGAAACCTATTTTGACCTGATTGTGCAGATGCACAGCGAATGGCTGATGAATATCCGCCTGAAAGTTTTGGAGTTTGTGCTCTATGCAGAGTATCTGGCCTACAATTCCGGCGGCATGACCTACGAATTTCGGGATCGGGCGGACTATCTGCCGACGATCATGGGAATGGATGATATGGCGGATATCAGGAAATGGTTTACGGACAAGATCGGTGAGGCGTGCCGCAATGTGAGCACCAAGGCATCGGAGAAATCCCTGGGGGCCGTTGAGGCGGCGAAAGCTTATATTCAGAATAATTACAGCAAAGATATTTCCCTGGATGAAGTGTCGCAGACGGTCAACATCAGTCCGTACTATTTCAGCAAGATATTTAAGGAGGACGTGGGGGAAGGGTTTGTGGAATATCTGACCAAGATCCGCATGGACAAGGCCAAGGAGCTGCTCACCACCACGGAGTATTCCATGAAGGAAATCTGTTCTATGGTGGGGTATGCGGACCCCAATTATTTCAGCCGCTCCTTTAAGAAAAATGTGGGCGTGACGCCTACAGAATATAAATGTGAGAACTCAGAGGGTTAAGAATGATGAAAAGACAGATAAGCTGCCTGCTGCTGGCAGTTCTTCTGCTTCTGACAGCGGCGGGCTGTGGGAAGGTGGAGAGCGGCAGGGAGAAGGAAGCCGGCGAGGAGAAAAAAATCCAGATTGGCATGAGTTTCGACTCCTTTGTCATTGAGAGATGGCAGAGGGACCGGGACATCTTTGTCTCGGTGGCAAAAGAGATGGGGGC
Organism: uncultured Lachnospiraceae bacterium; assembly: GCA_910579285.1. Classification (GTDB taxonomy): domain Bacteria; phylum Bacillota; class Clostridia; order Lachnospirales; family Lachnospiraceae; genus UBA3282. The sequence continues at coordinate 20,907 of CAJTTT010000025.1, forward strand.
GGAGGTCAACGTGCAGAACGCCAACGGCGTGGTGGAGGAGCAGAAAAAACAGATTGACTACTTTATTCAGAAGGGAATGGATGTGATCGTCATTATTGCGATTGATCCGGCATCCTTGCGGGAGTCGGTGAAGAAGGCGAAGGATGCTGGGATCAAGGTGCTTTCCTACGACAGGCTTATTGACGATGCGGATGTGGATCTCTATATTTCCTTCGACAATGAGATGGTGGGGGAAATGATGGCCAGGGCGCTTCTGGCGGAGGGCATTGACGAGGGCAGTGTGATTATGATCGGCGGCTCTCCCACGGACAATAACGTGCCGCTTGTGGAGGGGGCGTTCAAGCGGGTGATGAACAAGCATCATGTGGGCATTCTGGACTCCATCCATGCGGACAACTGGCGGGCGGAGGAAGCGGCAGCCTATATTTACAACAATTCGGATAAAGTGTCGCAGGCGGACGCCATCATGTGCGGCAATGACGATCTGGCAACCCAGGCTGTGCGCGCGCTGGCGGAGACAAGGCAGGCGGGAAATATGCTGGTGGTCGGACAGGATGCGGATCTGGCGGCCTGCCAGAGAATCGTGGAAGGCACCCAGGTTATGACAGTGTACAAGCCTGTGGAGCGTCTGGCAACCCGGGCGGCGGAGGAAGCGGTGGCGCTTGCGAAGGGGGAGGAGATTGCGGGGGAGGATGTGACGCTGATTGACAGCGGGACATATCGGATTCCCTATATCGGTCTGGAACCGATCAGCGTGAACAGGGACAACATTGATGAAGTCATTATCGGAAGCGGCTTTCATCTGAAAGAGGATGTGTACCTGAATGTGCCGGGACAGATGCCGGAATAGCACTTTATTGCATGAGAAAGATGAAAAATCACAAAAATGTGCTAGAACGATTGCTGTATAAAATATGGATATGGTGAAAATGTACAGAATGTCATAAATTATTCCTATTTTCTTTGTGGTATATTGGAAGTGCGAAAAAGCTTCGCAAAATCATTTACCATTAAAAAGGGAGGAAAACTAAGACATGAAAAGAAAAGTATTAGGTATGGTACTTGCAACTTCTATGGTTGCAGCTACACTGGTTGGCTGTGGCGGCGGCGAGGCAGCTCCGGCAGCGACAGCAGAGCCCGCAGCAGAGGCAGAGGCTCCTGCGGCTGAGGCAGAAGCACTGGCAGCGGATGCAGAGGCAGAGGCTCCCGCAGCGGACGCAGCAGCGCCCAGCGGCAATAAGGTTGGTGTGGCAATGCCCACAAAGGATCTGCAGAGATGGAATCAGGACGGTTCCAACATGCAGGCAGAGCTTGAGGCAGCAGGTTATGAGGTAGACCTTCAGTACGCTTCCAACGACGTAGCTACTCAGGTTTCCCAGATCGAGAACATGATCAACGGCGGCTGCTCCGTACTGGTTATCGCTTCCATCGACGGCGAGTCCCTGACCACCGTTCTGGAAGGCGCAAAGAGCAAAAACATCCCGGTTATCGCATATGACCGTCTGATCAAGAACACCGATGCGATTTCCTACTACGCTACCTTCGATAACTACAAGGTAGGCCAGACACAGGGGCAGTACATTGTTGACGAGCTGGATCTGGACAACGCAGAGGGTCCTTTCAACATGGAGATCACCGGCGGTTCCCCGGATGACAACAACGCAACCTTCTTCTACAACGGCGCAATTGACGTGTTAAAGCCTTACATGGACGCTGGCAAGATCGTTGTTCCCTCCGGCCAGATTGATTTCGCAACCGTTGGTACACCTGCATGGGCTACCGAGACTGCACAGGCAAGAATGGAGAACATCCTTTCTTCCAATTACTCTGACGGCACAACGCTTCACATTGCACTCTGCTCCAACGACTCCACCGCTCTTGGTGTTGAGAACGCTCTGGCAGCAAACTACACAGGCGAGTACCCTGTAGTTACAGGTCAGGACTGTGATATCGCAAACGTAAAGAACATGATCGACGGCAAGCAGGCTATGTCCGTATTCAAGGATACCCGTACTCTGGCATCTCAGGTTGTTAAGATGGTTGGCCAGATTCTGAAGGGTGAGACTGTTGAAGTAAACGATACCACGACTTACGACAACGGCACAGGCGTGATTCCTTCTTACCTCTGCGAGCCTGTATTTGCAAATGCAGAAAACTACAAAGAGCTGCTGATCGATTCCGGTTACTATACAGAGGCGGATCTCCAGTAACAGTGCGAAAAGAGCTTCTAAGACTCAGCGCCAGAGGGCGCTTCGCCAAGAAGCACTAAGTTTCGCACGAGAGAACGCAGAAAGCGCGTTCTCTGTGGGTTGAGAAAGAGTTTCGCTAAGAAATTCTAAGTCTCAGACAAGAGAACGCAGAAAACGCATTCTCTGCATATCAGAAATATGATATAATAGTAGTAAGTGAAACCGGCAGGCGGGTTTTCCCGCCTGCTGATTTTAGAGAGAGAAGTGGGTAGCAGATACAAAAAATGTTGGGAGGAATACACTTTGGCTAAAGTTTTACTGGAAATGAAAAATATTACCAAAACGTTCCCCGGTGTCAAGGCGCTCGACAATGTAAACCTGAAGGTGGAGGAAGGGGAGATCCATGCGCTGGTCGGTGAGAATGGTGCGGGAAAATCCACGCTGATGAATGTCCTGAGCGGCATTTATCCCTATGGTACATATGAGGGCGACATCGTCTACAACGGTGAAGTGTGTAAGTTCAATAAGATTAAGGATTCCGAGGAGAAGGGAATCGTCATCATCCATCAGGAGCTGGCGCTGATTCCTTACATGACCATCGGAGAGAACATGTTCCTTGGGAACGAGCGTGGCAAGAGCGCGGCGATCGACTGGAACGAAACTTACGGGGAAGCTGACAAATATCTGAAGATGGTAGGTCTTTCGGAGTCGTCCAAGGTGCTGGTCAAAGATATCGGTACCGGCAAACAGCAGCTTGTGGAGATCGCCAAGGCGATGGCCAAGCATGCGAAGCTTTTGATTCTGGATGAGCCGACATCCTCATTGAATGAGAAGGATTCCCAGGCGCTGCTCGATCTTATGTTAAAGTTTAAGAAAGAGGGCATGACTTCGATTATTATATCTCATAAGTTAAACGAGGTTGCTTATGTGGCGGATAAGATTACGGTCATCCGTGACGGTTCCACCATTGAGACGATGGATAAGCATACCACGGAGATTTCAGAGGATAGAATTATTCAGGGCATGGTTGGCCGTGAGCTGACCGACCGTTTCCCGAAGCGTCATAATGTAAAGATCGGTGACGTGAATATGGAAGTGAAGAACTGGACAGTGCATCATCCGCTCTACCCGGAGAGGAAGGTGTGTGACAATGTGTCCATCAAGGTGAGAAAGGGCGAGGTGGTAGGTATCTCCGGCCTGATGGGCGCGGGGCGTACCGAGCTTGCCATGAGTATTTTCGGGCAGTCCTACGGCACCAATATCAGCGGACAGCTGTATCTGGACGGAAAAGAAGTGCACTTAAAGACCATTAAACAGGCCATCAAGAATAAGCTCGCCTATGTGACGGAGGATCGGAAGGGCAACGGGCTTGTTCTTACCAATCCGATTAAGATCAACACCACTCTGGCGAATCTGGACAGCATCAGTCCCCGGATGATCATTGACAAGGATAAGGAGTACCAGGTGGCGGAAGAATACCGTGGGAAACTTAAGACCAAGTGTCCTACCGTGGAGCAGAATGTGGGCAATCTTTCCGGCGGAAACCAGCAGAAGGTTCTCCTGGCAAAGTGGATGTTTACGGATCCCGATGTATTGATTCTGGATGAGCCTACCAGAGGTATTGATGTGGGCGCCAAGTATGAGATTTACTGTATCATCAACGATCTGGTAGCGGCGGGCAAGTCCGTGGTGATGATTTCTTCGGAGCTGCCTGAGGTGCTTGGCATGAGCGACAGGATTTACATTATGAATGAGGGCAGGATTGCCGGGGAGCTTTCCGCTGAGGAGGCTACGCAGGAGAAGATCATGTCTATCATTGTAAGTTCGGGAAAGGGGGCGTAAAGAGATGGAAAAGATGAATGCTTCTACATTCTTAAGAAAATATACCATGATTATCGCCCTTGTTCTGGTGGTGATTTTCTTTAGTATTACGACAGAGGGGAAAATTTTATTCCCCCAGAATATCAATAACCTGATCTCCCAGAATGCCTATGTGTTCGTGCTGGCGACAGGTATGCTGCTCTGTATTCTGACAGGCGGTAACATCGACCTTTCCGTAGGATCCGTTGTCTGCTTCGCGGGCGCGGTGGGCGCGATGATGATGGATAAAAAGGTGAATACCTGGGCAGCGGTTCTTGCCATGCTGGTAATTGGTATTCTGATCGGTATGTGGCAGGGCTTCTGGATCGCCTATGTGAAGGTGCCTCCCTTTATCGCAACGCTGGCAGGCATGTATGCGTTCCGGGGACTTTCCAATGCGGTGCTGCAGGGTATGACCGTTTCTATCAAGAGCGATGCCTTTATCCGGGTGTTCGGCGGCGGCGCAGACTGTTATGTGCCGGATCTTTTCGGCGGCGAAGGCTTCAACATGACCTGTATGATCGCCGGCTGTATTGCGGTAGCTGCTCTGATCGCGGTGCAGTTAAAGAACCGCATCAACAATAAGAGCAGAGGTTATGAGACAGCGCCTCTCGGCAGTACCGTAGCGAAGCTGGTTGTAATCAGTGCTGTCATTTTATGGATCAGCTATAAACTGGCGTCCCACAAGGGAATCCCCACAGCGCTTATCTGGATTCTTCTGGTGCTGCTTGTTTACGGTTACCTGACCACGAAGACCAGAATCGGCCGTTATCTGTACGCGGTGGGCGGCAATGAGAAGGCTACCAGACTTTCTGGTATCAATACGAAAAAAGTGTACTTTATCGCTTATGTGAATATGGGATTCCTCGCTGCTCTGGCAGGTATCCTCACGATTGCGAGACTTACTTCCTCACAGCCCACTTACGGGCAGGGATATGAGATGGACGCCATCGGCGCATGCTTTATCGGCGGCGCATCCGCATACGGCGGCGTTGGCTCCGTGGCCGGCGTGGTGGTCGGTGCAACCTTGATGGGTGTCATCAACCAGGGTATGAGTATCATGGGTATGGACGCAAACTACCAGAAGGTGGTTAAGGGTCTTGTGCTCTTAATAGCGGTTGCCTTTGACGTACTGTCCAAGAGAGAGAAGAAATAAAGGGGGAGGATGAAAATGAATAAAGCAATGGAAATATTTAGAAAACATACCATGAAAATAGTCCTTGTCCTGATCGTGATATTCTTCTCGGTGATGACAGAGGGACAGATGTTTGCGGCATCCAGTTTCCAGGCGCTGATCGCGCAGAACGCTTATGTGTTCGTGCTGGCGACAGGTATGTTAATGTGTATGCTGACAGGCGGTAACATCGACCTTTCCGTTGGTTCCTTTGTCTGCTTTGTCGGCGCAATCGGCGGGCATATGATGGTGCGCGGCGGCATGTCGGTGCCGGTGGCAATGCTTCTCATGGTGGGCGCAGGCGTGATCTACGGCGTTGTGGAAGGTTTTCTCATCGCTTATATCAACATTCCGCCCTGGATTGCAACGCTGGCAGGTTACCTTGCTTTCAGAGGCTGGGGTACGGCGCTCTTAAACGGCGCGACGATCGCGCCCATGCCGGAAGGCTTTATCAAGATGTTTAACGGCAGCATACCCGATGTTTTTGGCGGCGCAGCGCTGAATATTACATGTCTGGTTGTCGGCGTGATCGCGTGCGTGCTGTTCGTGGTTTTGCAGTTAAAAGGCAGAAATGACAAGGTGAAAAAGGGTTATGAGGCGGAGACCATGACCAGTGTGATCGTGCGCTGCGTGCTTGTCAGCGTGGTGATCCTGCTGTTTGCGTTCAAGCTGGCACAGGCGGGCGGTATCCCGAATAATCTGGTCTGGGTGGCAGTGATCGTTCTGATTTACAATTTCATCACCTCCAAGACGACCATCGGCCGTTATTTCTACACCATCGGCGGCAACGTGGAAGCGACCAGACTTTCCGGCATTGACACAAAGAAGATTTTCTTCCTGGCGTATCTGAATATGGCAGTGCTCACCGTGATCAGTGGTTGGATGACGATGGCGAGACTGTCTGCGGCGACTCCCACAGCCGGAACCAACTACGAGATGGATGCAATCTCCGCCTGCGTGGTGGGCGGCGTGTCCGCATACGGCGGTTCTGGTACCGTGTTCGGTATGGTAATCGGCGCAACACTGATCGGTGTTATCAACCTGGGCATGAGCCTTATGGGTATCGATGCGAACTGGCAGAAGGTGGTTAAGGGCGTTGTGCTTCTGGCGGCGGTTGTGTTCGAGATTATGAACAATAAAGAGAAGACGAAAGACTGATAGAATGTTACAGCAGTAATAAGAGGGAGGGCTGCCCGGGAGGCAGCCCTCTTTTTCTGTGAAAATTTTGTGAAAAATTATGAAAACTTCGAAAAGCCGTTGACATTAAATTTTTAATGTAGAAAAATAGAAACATGCGGATTTTGAGAAGGACAGCGCACGGGAACCAGTATGAGGAACCGGGCGCTGCATGGCATAATATTTCAGGGAGGAATGACGATGATTAAAACCCTTGCGGCACAAATCAAAGAATATAAGAAGGTGTCTGTCATAACGCCGGTCTTTATGGTTCTGGAGGTCGTTTTTGAGATGCTGATCCCGTTTCTGATGGCGTCCATCATAGACGATGGCGTGGAGGCAGGGAACATGCAGCACGTTTATGCGGTGGGCGCGGTAATGATCGCGGCGGCCCTCGGCGGGCTTTTCTGCGGTGTGATGGGCGGCAAGTACGGGGCGAGGGCGTCCACGGGCTTTGCGAAAAATTTAAGGCAGGCCATGTTTGAAAACATACAGACTTTCTCGTTTGCCAGTATCGATAAGTTCAGCACGGCGGGACTGATCACCAGACTGACCACGGATGTAAACAACATGCAGATGGCGTACCAGATGATTCTGCGGATCTGCTTCCGCGCCCCGGTCAGCATGGTCTGCGCGATGGCGATGGCTTTTCTGATCAATGCTGAACTTGCGGGGATTTATCTGGCAGCGGTGATTCTGCTTGGGGCGGTGCTGTTTTTCATCATCAGGGGCGCCATGAAATACTTCAAACAGGCTTTTCCGAAATATGACGAGCTGAACGCCTCCGTGCAGGAGAACGTGAGTGCGATCCGCGTGGTGAAGGCTTACGTCAGGGAAGCGCATGAGACGGAGAAATTTAAGAAAGCCAGCCAGGGCATTTACGATATTTTCAGCAAGGCCGAGCGGCATGTGGTGCTGAATATGCCGGTTATGATGTTTACCGTTTACGGCTGTATCCTGTTAATCAGCTGGCTGGGCGCAAAACAGATTGTGCAGGACACGCTGACCACGGGAGAGCTGATGAGCCTGCTTACATACTGCATGAATATTCTGATGAGCCTGATGATGGTGGCCATGATATTTGTGATGCTGAGCATGAGCATCGCCAGCGCGGAGCGTATCTGCGAGGTGCTCAACGAGAAGAGTGATTTGACCAATCCAGTCGATCCTGTTTACGAAGTGGCGAGCGGAGACATCGAGTTTCAGCATGTTCGTTTCTCCTATCACAAGGAGAGCAGTGAGGCGGTTTTACACGATATTAACCTGAAAATAAAGGCTGGGGAGACCATCGGCATCATTGGCGGAACCGGCAGTGCAAAGACCAGTCTGGTCAATCTGATCAGCCGTCTCTACGATGTGACGGATGGCAGGGTGCTTGTAGGTGACAGGGATGTCAGGGAATATGACATTGAGACACTGAGAAACCAGGTGGCGGTAGTTTTGCAGAAGAATGTGCTCTTTTCGGGTACGATTCTGGATAACCTGCGCTGGGGTGACGCGGACGCCACGGAGGAGGAGTGCAGGAGGGTGTGCAGACTGGCCTGCGCGGATGAGTTTATTGAGAAGATGCCGGAAGGCTACCAGACTTACATAGAACAGGGCGGAACCAACGTTTCCGGCGGGCAGAGGCAGCGGCTTACCATAGCGCGGGCCCTTCTCAAGAAACCGAAGGTGTTGATTCTGGATGACTCCACCAGCGCGGTGGATACGGCCACGGACGCGAAGATCAGAAAGGCTTTCGCGGAGGAGATTCCCGACACCACGAAGCTGATCATTGCCCAGCGTGTGGCCAGCGTGATGAACGCGGACCGCATTATCGTAATGGATGAAGGGCGGGTGCACGGGTTTGGCACGCACGAGGAACTGCTGCGCGACAATGAGATTTACAGGGAAGTTTACGAGTCGCAGACAAACGGAGGCGGAGACTTCGACGAATAATGTGAGAAGAGTGTCTAAAACTCAGCAGCACAGGCTGCCTTGTTAAGAAATGGAAAAAGAGGTAACAGATTGAGAAATCACACTGATGTGCTGATTTCTCAATCGGGAGTTTGTGCCGGAGCGTCACAAACTCCTTGAGCGCAGAGCAGAAACGGAGTATTCCTTCGGAAAACTCCAGATTCTGCCCGCGTTCCCTGGAGTATGCCTGTCGGCAAACTCCGCAAAGAACGCTTCAGAATGGAGGAAATTATGCCGGGACCACATGGAAGAATGAATGGCGGAAAGAGAATAGAGAATCCAGGGAAAGTGTTTAAGCGCTTGATGCAGTATGTGATGAAAAGCTACGGCCCCCATCTGGTGATCGTGGCGGCGCTGATTTTTGTGAGTGTGCTGGCCAACGTGCAGGGCACCATGTTTATCCAGCGTCTGATAGACGACTATATCACCCCGATGCTGACACAGGACGTGCCGGATTTTTCACCGCTTGCAGGCGCCATCGCGAAAGTGGCGTGTCTGTATCTGGTGGGTGTGCTGGCGTCCTATGCGTGGAACCGCATTATGATCAATGTGACCCAGGGAACCTTGCGAAATGTACGCGATGACCTGTTTTCCCATATGGAGACGCTCCCGGTCAAATATTTTGACACCCACGCGCACGGTGATATTATGTCGACCTATACAAACGATACGGAAACACTGAGACAAATGATCAGCCAGAGTATGCCCCAGGTGTTTAACAGCGCGATTACCATTGTGAGTGTGCTCATCAGCATGATTATCCTAAGTGTGCCGCTGACCGTGGTGACGCTCCTTATGGTGGGAATCATGCTTATTGTGACCCAGAAAGTGGCGGGACTGAGCGGCCGGTATTTTCTGGAACAGCAGAGCAATCTGGGCAAGGTCAACGGTTTTATTGAAGAGATGATGAACGGGCAGAAGGTGGTCAAGGTATTTAACCACGAGGAAAAGAATATCGAGGACTTCCGCGCGCTCAACGACGCCCTGTTTGAGAGTGCGGATAAGGCAAACTATCTGGTCAACGTGGTGGGGCCGGTGAACCAGCAGCTCGGTAACGTGAGTTATGTGGTCTGCGCCATCGTGGGCGGCGCGCTGGCGCTTTCCGGGGCAACAGGGCTAACCCTTGGCAAACTGGCGAGCTTTCTGACCTTTAATAGAAGCTTTAATATGCCGATAAATCAAGTGAGCCAGCAGTTCAACGCGATTGTCATGGCGATGGCGGGCGCGGAGCGTATCTTTAAAATGCTGGATGAGTCTGCGGAGACGGACGACGGCTATGTGACACTGGTCAATGTGAAAGAGGAGAATGGCGCCCTCGTGGAGACGCCGGAGCGCACCGGCCGCTGGGCATGGCGGCACGAGCATCAGGCGGATCATTCCGTAGATTATGTGGAACTTAAGGGAGATGTGGTTTTCGACGGCGTGGATTTCGGGTATAATGATGATAAGATGGTGCTCCACGATGTGAAGCTCTATGCGGAGCCTGGACAGAAGATCGCTTTTGTGGGTTCCACGGGAGCGGGAAAAACAACCATTACCAATCTGATTAACCGCTTTTATGACATCCAGGACGGAAAGATCCGTTACGACGGCATCAATGTGAATAAGATTAAGAAGGCGGATCTGCGCCGGTCGCTCGGAATTGTGCTGCAGGATACGCACCTCTTTACGGGGACAGTGATGGAAAACATCCGCTATGGGAAGCTGGACGCCACCGACGAGGAAGTGAGGGCGGCGGCGAAGCTGGCCAATGCGGACAGCTTTATCAGAAGACTGCCGGAAGGGTATGACACCGTGCTCTCCGGGGACGGGGCAAACTTAAGTCAGGGGCAGAGACAGCTTCTGGCCATTGCGAGAGCGGCCGTGGCCGATCCGCCGGTGCTGATTCTGGACGAGGCCACCAGCTCCATCGACACCCGAACCGAGCGTATTGTGCAGGACGGCATGGATAAGCTGATGAGGGGCAGAACCACCTTTGTGATCGCCCACAGGCTCTCCACAGTCAGAAATTCCGACTGTATTATGGTGCTGGAGCAGGGGCGCATCATAGAGCGCGGCACACACAACCAGTTGATTGAAGAACGCGGAAAATACTACATTTTGTATACGGGAAATGCAATTATTGCATAATTTCATTTTATTTTGTAGTAAAAAGTTGACATTTGTAACAAAAAATTATATATTAAAATTGACTACAAGATTAAGTCGAGTGGTCGGAAAGATATGAGATGAAAAGCGTATGAAAAAAATTTATAATGTGTCCGATGCGGAAATGGAGGTCATGGAAAAACTGTGGGAGCAGGAAGACGGCATTAAGCAGTCCGATCTGCTGGCCCTGTTTGAGGCGGACGGTAAGATATGGAAGAGGCAGACTCTCAATACCTTTCTGACCCGGTTAGAGGATAAGGGACTACTGAAACGGGAAAACAGAATTGTGAAAGCGATATACAGCCGGGAAGAGTATAACGGCATGCAGATGAAAACGGTGATTGATCATATGTATGGAGGGAGACTGAGTAATTTTGTCGCATCCTTTGTAAAGGAGAACTCCATCAACGAGAGCGATGCAAAGGCGCTGATTGCACTTCTTGAAAAAAATAAGTAGGAGAAAGAGAAATGGAATATTTATTGGTCATGTCTCTTTCGGGAAGCACGATGACTGGTATTTATCTGTTGCTGCGGTACCTGCTGAAAAAGAAGATTTGTGCAAGGCTTTATGATCTACTCGCCAGAGTGGCGATTCTGTATTATCTTGTTCCTTTACCTTATTTGAAGAAGTGTTATGTAGTAGTCGGGCGGTTCTTAGGAGTGGAAAGATCTATGGAGATTTCGCGGGTACCGCTGACATGGAGAAATCACATCGTTCATGCAGAAGGGGCATTGCATGTGAATATCTACGCCGGTATACAGACGGCAGCAGTCATCATTTGGATGTTGGGAATCTGTCTTCTGATGGCAGGACAGGTGGCGGAGTATGTTGGGCTGGCCCGCCGGGCAGCAAAATATGCGGACCGCATAATGACGCCGGAGCAGAGAACCTTTCTCGATCATCTGAAAGAACAATATGGAATTAAGCGGCGTGTGTTTCTGTATGAAGCGACAGAAGGGGAGCATACAATAACTTTTGGATTCTTTCGTCCAGTGATTGTCTGCGGAAGAGAAACCACAAGCCGGGAGGCGGAACTTCTTGTCCGCCATGAATTGGTACATATCAGACGCAGAGATGCGTTGTGGAAAATGCTTATACAGTTGGCAGTGATGATGCACTGGTGTAATCCGATGGTATGGATATTGCGCCGTGATTTCGAACAGGTTTGTGAGTGTTCCTGTGATGAGACCGTGATGCAGGACAAGTCGGACGAGGAGGTGGCAGAGTACCTGCGCCTGATGATTGAAGAGGCGCTGGAGAAGAAAACGGAGAAAGTCTCCCTGCGGTGGAAAGCCGGATTTGGAGACAACGCACAAAAGATAAAGGAAAGGATGGACAATTTAATGAACAGGAAAAGGTGGAATCGTGTTGCGGCCGTAACATTGGTGGCGGCACTGGCCTTCGCAAACTCCATGACGGTGTTTGCTTATAGAGATTCGTTTGAGAGAGAAGTGGTTGAGGAAGTTTCAGCAGAAGAGATTGAAGGAATGCTGGAAGACGATACATATACCTTTGTCCCGGAAGAGATGGACGTGGAAGTTTGGCATGAGGATATACATGAATTTTTGTATGAAAACCAGTTTACGGATGAGGAGGGCAATATCTATCCAATTGCCAACGGTGACGAGGTTGAACCGCATTGCAATCATACATTTGTTTCAGGAACGGGATCAGCCCACAGGAAGACTTCAGACGGAGGCTGTGAGATCAGGGAATATAAGGCACAGAGATGCAGCAAATGCGGTTATGTATTACAGGGAGAATTAATTCAATTGATTACATATAAGGTATGCCCTCATTGATAGGGATGATTTCATCTCACTTCGTAATACCGGCGTTTCCGGGCAGTTCCGGGAGCATCGGACATAAATAGGATAATGACGCAGGAAAGACTAAGGACTTCTCCTCTGTCGCGAGGTTTTCTTCTGCGCACATTATAGGCACTGATTACAGTGTAAAAGGGGATAAGATACAGGCGGCTATGTACATAGCCGCCTGATCTGTGTCCTGAGGAGAAAAATTATATGAAATTTTCGAAAAAAATATTTACAATTCCGTCATGTCTGTGCTATAGTAATAAAAAGCATATTTTCTACTTAACAGATCAGTAAGTTCTATCTTTCATTTTCTAAGTTTCAGAAAATCCATGCTTTGATTCCCAGTAACCATGAAAAAGCAGGAGGATCTGAAACGGTTCTCCTGTAACAGCGGCGTTTTTTTCAGGAAAAACCGCCGAAGCCGGCAAGGAGGACAGCAAATGAACGAAACAAAAGCGAACGAGAAGAAATGGCAGGAGAGGGCTGTACAGCGCAACTACAAGGATACCGTATTTCGGATGATTTTCCGGGAGAAAGAGAACTTGCTCAGTCTGTACAACGCGTTGAACAAAACGGCTTACACAGATGTGGTCAGTCTGGAAATCACTACGCTGGAAAATGCGGTCTATATGAATTATAAGAACGACATTTCCTTCGTATTTGATTTTGAATTGCTGCTCTATGAACATCAGTCGACATGCAACCCGAATATGCCGCTGAGGGACTTGCTCTATGTATCAAGAGTGCTGCAGAACCGAATCAGAAACGAAAATCTGTACAGCAAGTCACTGGTTCGGATTCCGGCGCCACGGTTTGTCGTATTTTACAATGGGACAGATTTGCAGCCTGAACAGCAGACCCTGTGTCTGTCGGACGCTTTTGAAAAAAGACAGGAGGAACCGTCACTGGAGCTGTCTGTGACCGTTTATAACATCAATCCAGGGCATAACCGGGAACTCTTGGAAGCGTGCCGTCTGTTAAGAGAGTATGCACAGTATGTGGAACATGTAAGGTCATATACGGAAGAGCTGCCTTTATCAGAGGCGGTTGAAAAAGCGGTAGATGACTGCATCAGAAATGGAATCTTAACCGAATTTTTATCAAGGAACCGTGCGGAGGCGATCGAAGTGAGTATTTTTGAATATGACGAAGAAAAGCATATGAGGAGTGAGCGGAAGGAATGGCGTGAGATTGGGCGGGAAGAAGGACGTTCAGAGGGACGCGCGGAAGGTCTTAAAGAAGGCCAGGCCGAGGGCTTTAAAGCAAGTTTTGATATATTGAAAACGCTGATGGAGGAAGGAAATACGGAGGAGTTAAAACGCGCCCTATCGGACAGTGATTATCAGGAACAACTGTGCCAGAAATATTTTTCAGAGCACGAGTAGTTCAGACATACCGGCAGAAAACGTGAAAAAGCCAGTGAATCCATTTGTGGACACTGGTTTTTTTATAAATGATGGGGGAGGAGATTTCTGGAAACGGTAATCTGCGCCATATTAGGGCTTGCAGTTTTTGACAGGCTTGTTATAATGTTTAATAGAATAGTAATTCGATAGGAATAATATGAAAGCGAAGATTTTTCTGATAACAGAAGCAAATAGAAGCAGAAATAGGGAGACAGCAGAATGACGGATAAGAGGATTTACTTAGACAATGCGGCCACCACGAGAGTGGCTGAGGAGGTATTGCAGGAGATGCTGCCCTGTTTCCGGGAATCCTACGCAAACCCTTCGGCAATTTACGGCTTCGCGGGGGAGGCCAAAAAGGCGGTAGGGATTGCCAGAGAGCGGGCGGCATCGCTGATCGGGGCGAAGCCGAACGAGATTTATTTCACGGCGGGCGGCAGTGAATCTGACAACTGGGCGGTCCGCGCTGTGGCGGAGGGACTTGGCGGCAAAGGCAGACATATCATCACAAGTAAGATCGAGCATCACGCTGTACTGCACACCTGTCAGTATTTGGAAAAGCAGGGATACGAGGTGACCTATCTGGATACGGACGAGGAGGGGAAGGTTTCGCCGGAGGCGTTGGAAAAAGCGATCCGCCCGGATACCATACTGATTTCTGTGATGGCGGCGAACAATGAGATCGGCACCATAGAACCGATTGCCAGAATCGGCGGGATTGCCCATGAGAGGGGTGTGCTTTTTCATACGGACGCGGTGCAGGCCTATGGGCATATCCCGCTTCATGTGGAGGAGATGCATATTGACCTGCTGTCCGCCAGCGGGCACAAGCTGTACGGGCCAAAGGGGGTGGGAATCCTCTATTGCCGGGAGAATCTGCGGCTTGCACCGCTGCTTCACGGCGGCGCGCAGGAGAGAGGCCGCAGGGCAGGTACCTTAAATGTGCCGGGGATCGTAGGGTTTGGAAAGGCGGCGGCCTTGGCGGGAGAAACCATGCAGGAGAGAGGGGCCAGGGAAATGGCTCTGCGGGATTATCTGATTGACAGGGTGCTGGCGGAGATTCCTTATGCCAGACTGAACGGGCCGAGACAGGACAGGCTGCCGGGCAGCGCCCACTTCTGCTTCCGATTTATAGAGGGAGAATCTCTGTTGATCTTATTAGATCAGAAGGGGATCTGCGGTTCCAGCGGGTCGGCCTGCACCTCGGGGGCGCTGGATCCGTCCCATGTGCTCCTTGCGATCGGCCTGCCCCATGAGATCGCCCACGGGTCGCTCAGGCTGACGCTGTCGGCGGAAAACACAAGGGAGGAAATAGACAGGACTGTGGAGACGCTGAAGGAGATTGTGGGGCGGCTGCGGGATATGTCTCCGCTGTATGAGGATTTTGTAAGCGGAATCGAGCTACACTTCGGCACAGATGAAAGAAGGAAAAATGACAGACAACGGAAAGGCAGAGAGAAAAATGTACAGCGAAAAAGTGATGGATCATTTTAACAATCCAAGAAATATGGGTGAAATAGAAAATCCCAGCGGTGTCGGCACCGTGGGCAATGCCAAATGCGGCGACATCATGCGCATCTATCTGGATGTGGATGAGGCGGGGATCATACGCGACGTGAAGTTCAAGACTTTCGGCTGCGGCGCGGCGGTGGCGACCAGCAGCATGGCGACAGAACTGGTGAAGGGAAAGACGGTGGAGGAGGCTTTACAGGTGACGAACAAAGCGGTGATGGAGGCGCTGGACGGTCTCCCGCCTGTGAAGGTGCACTGTTCCCTTCTGGCGGAGGAGGCCATCCATGCGGCGCTCTGGGATTACGCGAACAGGCAGGGGATCGTGATTGAAGGGTTGAAGGAACCCGTGGCGGATATCACGGCCTGAGGAGAACGCCGGATAGCCACAGCGGGGCGGCTTCGAGAAGAAGTCTCTGAGCTGCCCCGCAAATCCAGTTCACGCATCCATTACCTTACATCGCCGGCATGTTCTGCTTCCCGCACCGTGGTGACCTGCCGCACGCCGGGCAGCTGGCTGATGCGGTCGCGCACAGCCTGGGTGTCGGCGTTCATGCGGACGCTTACCCGGTAGTTGAAAGAGTCCGCCAGCGGATTTTCGCTAAAAGCTTCGGTCAGTTCCGTCATCTCCCCGCCGTTCTCGTCAGTAAAATAGGCGGCTTTAAACTCTTCCCAAGCCTTGTCACCGCTGACATACTGCAGAGAGACAGACTGGCAGTCAGAAATCTCACATATCCCGGAAATTTCCTGACCTATACGGTCAATATCTTTCTGGGACAAATCCGCATCCATAAAGACCGCAAGCTGCTTTTCCTGATAGATATTGTAGGCAAGGGAAGTGGAGCCGACTGCACAGATACAGAGGAGCGCAGCGGCGGCAGCGCAGAGCCTGCGGCAGCGGCCGTAGCGGCTGATCTGTCTTTTCGAGGAGCGCATACAGTTTTCGCTCAGGGCGTCCGCCATTTCGGACGGCATGGTGAGGGCTGTTTTTATTTGTAACATATCTTTTTCGTTCATTGTGTGACCTCCTGTTCTTATTCATGTCTGATTTTACGGTTCTTTTGAAACAATTTTCCTGCAGGACTCCAGTTCCAGTTTCAGCGCGTCCCTGGCCCGCTGCAGCCTCTTTTTGACGGCGCTTTCCGATAATCCAAGGATTTCCCCGGTTTCTTTCACCGAATACCCTTCAAAGTAGTGCAGGATCAGCACGGTTTTCCATTTGGCGGGCAGGGCGTACAGCTCCTGTATGTGCGGTTTTTCCGGCGCAGACAGGCATTCCCGGAGTGGTTCCAGTTCCATGTAAGCGTTCCGCTTCCGAAAGCGCAGGCAGTCCATGCAGCAGTTCGTGGTGACCCGCAGAAGCCAGGCTTTCTCGTGCTCCCCGGATGCAAAGGCAGGCGCTTTTTCCAGATAACGCAGCAGCGTTTCCTGCAGGGCGTCCTGCACATCATGGGGATTGCCCAGAAGCAGATAGGCAGTGCGGTAGAGCATATTGCCATAGACCGCCAGGATGCGTCGGATTTCAGGTTCACTCTTTTTGGCCAAGCCGTTTTCCCCTCCTTTTTCTTTTGGTATGATTATGCAGACAGGAAACCGTGGCAGCCGGAAAATAGGAGAAGGCTGCCGCACTTCCTTGAGAAGCTTCTCACCTTATATACGGAGCTGGATAGGAAAAGGTGACAGCAGCTCATAAAAAAGACAGCGTTTTGTGCAGAAACCGTTGACATGTGCCGGAAAGCACTCTTGCAATGCATGTCCCGAGAGATATATGATATAGTAGAGGTAAGAGAAAAACAAGAGGATGGGGGGAATGGAATGTTTTCTTATGTATGTTGCAGTATCAAGAGAAGGAAGACGCAAAATCTGGTCACTGTCGGGATCAGCGTTATGCTGGTGCTTCTGCTGAACCTGTATTTCGGGAGCATCCGCAGTTACCAGACACAGTTGGCGGATCTTTCGGAGAATGTGCCGATCTTCTGTCAGATTACCAATCTGAATGGAACAATGGGGAACGAACTGTTTATTTCGGAACAGATCGTGGAGTCGCTGGAGCAGTCCGCCTATGTGAAAGACTTGTCTTACATGACTGTCGTTATGGCGGGTGAGGGAGATTTTAAAGAAATCGAATATTCCAAATATCTGAATCTCTATGTGGTCGGCGCGAACGATGTGGAGGCGGTCGGGGAGATGACAGCCGACATGTTCAGCCTGGATGAGCAGAGTCTGGACGAGCTGCTTGCCTCGGACAGGATGGAGTGTATCGTGAACGAGGAGGCGCTCAAAAAACGTGGATGGGAGATCGGTGACAGGATTACCTTGAAATGCTATTACTACGATCCTGCCAGCGAGTTTCAAAAAATACAACTGCATTCTATGGGCGGGACGGCGGATGTGACCATTGTGGGAACGATGAAAGAAACGGAGGGAAAGACCAATGCCATCCAGACGGATATCATCATTCCGGGCAGGGCATCGAGGAATCTCTTTGCGCAGTTTGGACTGAAGTTTTTTGCGGATACGGTTACCTTTCATGTGAACAATCCTCTGGATCTGAATGGATTTAAGGAGGAAATGCAGGATATCGGACTGATGGAGATCGTCCCGGAGGCGGAGAGCTCTTACACAGGGTATGCGCTGGTTGTCCGAGATGCCGATTTTATCGCCAGCGCCACGCATCTGCGGCATTCCACGGAGCTGATGCAGTCGTTCCTGCCGGTGGTGTGCATACTGGTGCTGCTGATCGGCTATGTGGTGAGTTATCTGGCCGGCAACAGCAGGCGGGAGGAGTTTACGCTGATGCGCCTGCAGGGTGCGAAGAAGCTTCCGGCGGCGTTTCTGTTCCTGGCAGAGCAGATGATTCTGGTTCTGATCGGGAATGTGGCGGGAGATGTGCTGGTGCTGCCGGCATCATCGTCGTTATCGGGAATACTTGCCGTAAACGGCGTGTTACTGACCGCCTATCTGATCGGCGCGGCGGGGGCCTACGGGCGGATGAGTATGGGAAGTGTGGTGTATCTGCTGTCGGCGCAGCAGTAAAAAGGGGGAGAAACAAATGGGGAAAATAAGAGCTGCGGATGTGGTCTACGGGATGTTAGACGGACGCTTGGAGGTGGTGCGCGGATGAGAAACAGTTTGAAGCAGATGATGCGCACCCCTGTGCGCACGGTACTTTTTCTGGGGCTGATGGTGTTTGCGGCGCTTCTGATGACGCTCGGCGCCAGCATCTGGATGAAAGGGACGCAGACGATGGCGCAGTACGAGGATCGTTTTATGACCATTGGGACCGTGCGGCAGATACCGGACTCTTTTGAACAGCAGCTGATCTGGAACGCGGAGACGAAGGATTATGATGTGCGCAAACGTGGGCAGTACAGCGATTACTATACGCCGGAAGATCTGCTTTTTCCCGGAGCGGAATATCTTGCCGAGCCGGAGCAGCGGGCGTTTTATATTTCTTACCAGCCGGATTATCTGACGACATATGTGAGTATGAATCCGAATGCGATCGGCTGGGCTGCTTTTATTGCGGAGTTTTCTCCTATGGAGGATGCGATGCTGGACGAGTCGGTGCCGATCCAGATCACGAAAGTGATCGGCGGAGATCCCCAATTGGAGGGCATTGTGGATTACTTATGTGACCACCGCAATCCCAATCCGGGGATGATTTATAAGGATAAGACTTATGTGGCGATGCTGGGGCATCAGGCTACTTATATACACGGCAAAGTCTATGAGGAGAAGATGCAGTCAAAAAGCGAGGTGTATATCGGTCTGGAAATGGTGCCGTATTCGCTGGAATCTGAAATTTTTCTGCCGGACGGAAGCCAGCCGGAGGACGCATACCGGGACGGGCCGAAGATCTTTGAAGTCACCGACGGGTTTTACGAGACGGAAGCGGGACGCAGAATTTTAAATCTGGCGCAGACGGGACAAATCTATAAGTACTGTCAGCCGGTTACGGGCACGAACAAGACCTCTCTTCTGATGCCCTTCTATAACGGGCAGTGTTTTCTCACCGAAGGCAGGGATATCAGCGAGGAGGAATATGCGGACGGCAGTAAGGTGTGCCTTGCGCCCAAAACTTTTATGGAGAACAACGGGCTGTCCCTTGGCGATGCGGTGAAGGTGCAGCTTCTGTATACGGACAGGCGGTTGAATGCAGGGCAGCGGTTCACGCTGGACGGAGGTATCGGTTTTTATTCCGGGCTGGTGTCGCCCGACGGCAGTTCCCTCGAAGTCTTTGAGACTTCCGAGTATACGGTGGTCGGGATTTATGACGTCACTTTCAGCGGCACGGACAGTATCTTTGATCCGGGGGCGGATGAGCTGATCGTGCCGCTGGAATCCATCGAGGCGCGCCACGGTATGAATCTGGTAGCCTACGGCCCCATGACGGACGCCACCGCCTCCTTTCAGATACCAAACGGCGGCATCGACAACTTCCTGAAAGGCTGGGCGGAGCACGGCACGGACAAGCTGGCGTTTACGTTCTATGACAAGGGGTATTCCAAGCTCAAGGAGGGAATCGACAATATGAAAGTCATCTCCTTTGTACTGTTTGCGGCGGGAGTGGTTTTGACAGCGCTTTTACTGTTCTTTTTCAGCCACCTCTTTATTACGAAACAGGCACAGCGGACGGCCATTGAGCGGTCTCTCGGCATGCGCAAGGAGGCGTGCCGTTTAGCCATGCTCTCGGGCTTTGCCCTGTTAGTTCTGCTGGGGAGCATTGCAGGTGCGGCGGCAGGCTATCGGATCTCCGACAGGATTTCTGCGGCAAGTGCGGGGGAGACTTACTATGAGACGACCTATACGGCGGGTCTGACTAATACGGTCAATAATGTCGAGGTGGAGGAGGCTGCGGTCAGCGGTATGCCGGCGTTATTCTGCACCCTGTCGATTGTGGCAGCAGGCGTGGGGATTGCATGGGTCAAGATGAATAAGAGCCTGAAGAGGGAGCCGATGCGGCTGTTAGCGGAACGGGCGGAGGAATAGAGCGATAATGTGAAGGAAAGGAAGGAAAAGATAATGGAACTGCAGGAGATCATTGCGCTGGTAAAGGAGACGAAGGCCTTTGTGGGAAACAGGGAGAGGGCCGGGCATATCAAGACCAAGGGGCGTGCGGACTATGTGACCCAGGTGGACACCGACATCCAGAACTTTCTGGCAAGAGAGCTGGGAAGTCGTTTTCCCGCCATCCAGTTTCTGGGGGAGGAAGAGGGGCTGCATGAGATGTCCGGGGACACTTACTGGATTCTTGATCCCATAGACGGCACGACCAACCTGATCCATGACTATCAGCACAGCATGGTTTCGCTGGCGCTTTATGAAAAAGGGGAGATTACGCTTGGCATTGTTTACGATCCCTTCCGGGAGGAGGTCTATCACGCGCAGAAAGGGAAGGGCAGCTTTCTGAATGGCTTCCCTATTCATGTCTCGGAGGCCGAAACGCTGAGCGAGACGATGATTGCGGCAGGCACTTCGCCCTATGACAGGGAGTTGGCGGAAGAGAACTTTAAACGGATCCGGCGCGTGTTTGACAGCACACAGGATATCCGCAGGACGGGCACCGCGGCGATGGATCTGGTCTATGTGGCCTGCGGCCGCACCGGGGGATTCTTTGAGCCGCGTCTGAGTCCGTGGGATTTTGCGGCCGGTATGCTTTTGGTCAACGAGGCGGGCGGACAGGTGACGGACTTTGCGGGCAAACCGCTGGATTTTTCGAAGCGGGGAAGCGTGGTGGCATCCAACGGGAAAATCCATGAGGAGCTGCGGAGACTATTGTAAGTTGAAAAATAAGGCGGATTGTTTCCGACGTGTGTCATCGCCGCAAATTCATTTGGCATGGAGGTTGGTTTGACAGGAAAACATGGGAATTTGCTTATAAATAACGGGCGATATGCTATAAGAAAAGGAAGGGAAAGAGAGGAGAACAGAGTCATATGACGAGCAGAGCATGGTGGAAGGAAGCAGTTATTTATCAGGTTTACCCGCGCAGCTTTATGGACAGCAACGGGGACGGGATCGGAGATCTGCAGGGGATCATAAGCAGGCTGGATTACTTGAAATATCTGGGGATTGATGTGATCTGGCTTTCCCCGGTCTATCAGTCTCCCAATGATGACAATGGTTATGATATCAGCGATTACCGCGCGATTATGGAAGAGTTTGGCACGATGGCGGATTTTGACGCCCTGCTTTCCAAAGCCCATGAGAGGGGCATCCGCATTGTCATGGATCTGGTGGTGAACCACACCTCCGACGAGCACCGCTGGTTTGTGGAGAGCCGGAAATCCAAGGACAATCCTTACCGGGATTACTATATCTGGCGTGAAGGGAAGGACGCACAGACGCCTCCCAATAACTGGGGTTCCTGCTTTGGCGGTTCCGCCTGGGAGTATGACGGGGAGACAGGCATGTATTATCTGCATCTTTTCTCCAGAAAGCAGCCGGATTTAAACTGGGATAACCCGAAGGTGCGGGAGGAGATCTTTGACATGATGCGGTGGTGGTGTGAGAAGGGCATTGACGGTTTCCGCATGGATGTGATCAGCATGATCTCCAAGACGGACGAGATGCCGGATGGGGAAGTGAATGGCCTGTATGGGGATTTTGGACCATACTGCGTACACGGCCCCAACGTGCACAACTATCTCCGGGAGATGAATGAGAGCGTGCTCTCCAGATATGATATCATGTCCGTGGGCGAGACCGCAGGTGTGACGACAGAACTGGCGAAGCAGTATGCCGGGGAAAACGCGCAGGAACTGAATATGGTGTTCCAGTTTGAGCATGTGGAGAGCGACGGCAAGTACGGAAAGTGGACGGATGAAAAAATACCACTTGTTACGTTAAAGGAAATCCTGTCCCGCTGGCAGACAGAGCTGTACGGGAAGGCTTGGAACAGCCTGTTTTGGGATAATCACGACCAGCCCCGCGCGGTCTCCCGTTTCGGGGACGACCGGCCTGCGTTTCGGGCGCTTTCCGCAAAGATGCTGGCTACCTGTCTGCATATGATGCAGGGAACCCCTTACATTTATCAGGGGGAGGAGCTTGGCATGACGAACTATCCCTTCGCGTCGTCCGATGAGTTCCGGGATATCGAGAGCATCAACGCTTACAGGGAGTGGTGCGCCGAGGGGAAACTTTCCCACGAAACCTTCTGGCCGTGCCTGGTTTTCAAGAGCCGTGATAACGCCAGAACGCCCATGCAGTGGGAAGACAGCGCGCATGCAGGATTTACGGAAGGAACGCCCTGGATTGCGGTGAATCCCAACTATAAGGAGATCAATGCGAAGGCGGAGACGGCGGACCCGGATTCCGTGTTCCATTATTATAAGAAGCTGATTGCACTGAGAAAGCAGAATCCCATTATGGTATATGGCAAATATGAGCCGCTTCTGATGGAGAGCGAGGAGCTTTTCGTCTACACGAGGACGCTGGAGGGGGAAAAGCTCCTTGTGGTGTGCAGTTTTTGCGACCATGAGACGGATTTCACCGTTCCCGATGAATTTTTAGGGACGCCGTGCCTGATTTCCAATACGAATCACAGCTATGACGGGAAGGAGATCCGGCTGGGGGCTTATGAGGCGTTTGTGCTGCGGAAGGGATAGGGCGGCAGCGGCGGTCAGATGCTGATAGACAAAATAAACGGATTTCAATGCAGGGCAGTCGTTTCTGACTGCCCTTTTCTATGATATTTAAAGTCCTTTTGAAGTATTATGTCATGGTTTTAATATTTTCTGTATTTTTCTGATATAACATTCCTGCAGAAATAAATAATATCTAAGTGGAAGCTATTGTCTGAGTCTGGGACGGGAGCATTTAAAATTAAAAATAGAATAGCTGCGATAAGGAGGATGTCAGGTATGGAAGCCATTCGTTTTCAAAACAAGGACGGTGTTTTTCAGATGGAGCAGCCGGAGAATTACAGTTATCTGTACTTCCCGATTGCGGGAGAAAAGGGACTGAAAAGCTGTGTCACGCCGAATTTTGGAGGAGACAGCAAAATCGATCAGGAATCTTTTCTGCTAGAACCGGTAAGCTCGGAGAATCTGCACAACAACAGGTCTGCGAGGAACTTCTGGTGCGTCGTGGAGGGTGCCGGATGCTGGTCTGCCACAGGGGCGTCGGCGGAGGCGGAAGATAAGAAATTTACCGAAGATCAGGATGAAAGTATATTGACGGCCGGCTTCATGTGGCAGACGGTGAAGAGAAGTTCAAAGAAATATAAGCTGGAGGCGGAGATCACCTCCTTTGCCGCGCTTAATGATAATGTGGAAGTTATGTGTGTGACGCTTCGCAATACGGCGGAGACGGAACAGAAAATCACCCCTGTTGCGGCTGTTCCGATTTACGGAAGAAGCGCCGATAACATCAGAGATCACAGAAATGTTACCTCAATGCTGCACAGGATACATACGAAACAGTACGGCGTCACGGTAAAGCCGACCATGTCTTTTGACGAGAAAGGACATCGGAGGAACCGTCTGACTTATTTTGCCGCGGGAGCGGAAGGGAGCGGTGCAAAACCTGCCGACTTCTATCCTACGGTGGACTCCTTTATCGGGGAGGGAGGAACCTATACGCATCCGAAGGCGGTATACCGGGACAGAGAAGGCGTACCGGCGGGAATGGAGACCGCAGGAAAAGAGGCGCTGGGAGGCATCCGCTTTGAGCAGATAACGCTGAAACCGGGTGAGACTGCGGAATATGTGATTGTTATGGGAATTGCCGGGCAGGAGGAGGAAGCGGAGCGGCTTGTTTTAAGTTATAATTCCTCTGTCAAGGCAGGGAAGGAGCTTGAGCGGGTAAAGGAATACTGGCAAAAAAAGGTAAATGTCAGATACCATACCGGCGATGAGCGCTTTGACCTTTTCATGCGCTGGGTGAGTTTTCAGCCCTTTTTAAGGCGCATTTACGGGTGCTCTTTTCTGCCTCATCACGATTACGGGAGAGGGGGGAGAGGATGGCGGGATCTGTGGCAGGACTGTCTGTCCCTTCTGCTAATGGATCCCGGAGACGTGCGCCGGATGATAGTCGACAATTATGGCGGGGTACGGATTGACGGAACCAACGCCACGATCATAGGAAGTAAACAGGGAGAATTTATTGCCGACAGGAACGGCATCAGTCGTGTCTGGATGGATCATGCGGTCTGGCCTTTTATGACAACGAAGCTATATCTTGATCAGACGGGCGATCTGGAAATTCTGCTGGAAAACGTGCCGTACTTTAAGGATGCGCAGGCGGGACGGGGAACCGGAATCGACAATGACTGGAACGAGGCATACGGTATGCGGCAGAAAATGTCAGGCGGCGGCACATATACAGGGACTATTCTGGAGCATCTTCTGATAGAGCATCTGTGCGCTTTCTACGAGGTGGGAGAACATAATGTAATGCGTCTGCGTGGCGCGGACTGGAATGATGCGCTGGATATGGCGGCGGAAAACGGCGAGAGCGTTGCGTTTACCTGCGCCTATGCTGGGAATTTAAAACAGCTTGTTGACTGCCTGAGGATTATGAGAGAGAGACTGTCCTGTACCGAAATTGAACTTTTGGAAGAAGCGGGTGTTTTGCTGAAAGACGACGGGGAACTTTATGAGAGTATAGAAACGAAACAGGCAGTCTTGAAGGAATATACGGATCTGTGCAGACATGACATCAGCGGTAGAAAAATAAAGGTGTCAACCGACAGCCTCATCGATAATCTGACCCATAAGGCCGACTGGCTGATGGAGCATATCCGCAGGAAGGAATGGATTCGGGGAGAATCCGGGGAAGGCTGGTTTAACGGCTATTATGATGATCATAAAAACGCGGTGGAGGGTATTTTAGAAAGCGGCGTTCGGATGATGCTGACCGGTCAGGTATTTGCCATTATGAGTGGAACGGCAGCAGATGACCAGATAAGTCAAATTTGTAAAAGCGCCGACCATTATCTGTATGATGCGGCAACCGGCGGCTATCGTTTGAACACGGATTTTAAAGAGCTTAAGTTTGATATGGGAAGGATGTTTGGGTTTGCCTATGGAGAGAAGGAAAACGGAGCCGTATTTTCCCATATGACAGTGATGTATGCGAACGCTCTCTATAAGAGGGGATATGTAAAGGAAGGACATAAGGCGCTTCAAACATTGGCCGATACGGCGCTTCGTTTTGACACGAGCAAAATTTATCCCGGCATTCCCGAATATTTCAACAGTGAAGGGCGGGGAATGTATCACTATCTTACAGGCGCTGCAAGCTGGTATATGATGACCATGATTACAGAAGTATTTGGAGTGCGCGGGGAAACGGGCGATCTGGTGATCAGACCGAAGCTTTTGAAAAGTCAGTTTGATGAAAACGGAACGGCTTCCATCAGACTATATTTTGCGGGGAGAGAGTTTGAAGTTTCTTATAAAAACAGGGAAGGACT
>CAJTTT010000026.1:0-28657 GCA_910579285.1 uncultured Lachnospiraceae bacterium
GCTTGTGGGGAATCCGGCTTCCGACATGACGCTGCCGAAGGCGGTGTACTGGAAGATTCTGCGCAACCAGCTGACTGTATTCGGGACATGGAACTCTTCTTTTACCCATTCGCCGGAAGACGACTGGCACTATGTGCTGGAGAGACTGGGAGACGGGCGGATTGCGCCGGCCCAGATGATTACCCACAGGATGCCGCTTAAGGAGCTGGACCTGGGGCTTGCGGTGATGCGGGATAAGAAGGAAGAGTATGGGAAAGTTATGCTTATTATGTCGGGCGCGCTATAGATATGGAAATTTAACGCTATTTCGCATATGAAATATCTTGACATTTTATATTGTACCCGATAGAATAAACCCATCAGAGGAATTCTAGCAAATGTGCATAGAGCATATTCGGGACAGTTTCTGTCGAAATTTCCTTAAATACATGGATAATAGGAAGCGCGTGTGCGGAAATGAAAGAAGATGTCGGAAAAGGAGTTGTGGAATGAGCGATAAGAGCTTGTATTATAAAGGGTTTGATGCAATTACGGAAATAGACGGTTTTTTTGATACATTGAAAGAATATGCGGAGATAAATGAATCTGGTAATTCTGTATATATTTTGAACCGTCCGCTGGGAGACAAGAAATATTCGTATGAATATGAAAAAGCGGCGGTTATTCTGATTCCGAAACACAAAATGCTATTTCTGGATTATGGAAACAATCAGGATGCCTTTGATGAATATGTGGATGAATTTGTAGACGATACCGGGCACATTTCGGATAAATATGATTATATGCAAGTTCTGGGCAGATCAAGTAAATGGAGCAAGGAATTTGTTGTAAAAATGCAGTACAGGGAAATTCAGAATCTTTCTTTGGCTGCGTTATTGGATAAGATTAAATTACCTAATAAGGAAAGTGTCAGGAAAGGTGAATTTTTGATTTCCCTGCTTACGGGGAGTATCAATGATATACAGAAGACAGGATTAGATTATCCCGAGACATTATTGGAGCGAATCAAAAGAAAAATTGTTCTTTTTGATGGGGATCAGACAAGATTTATTTATGACGAGCCGCATCAGAGGAGAATTACGATTCAAGGTCTGGCTGGAACGGGAAAGACGGAACTTTTGCTGCATAAGATAAAGGAAATTTATACGCATAATAGTGAAGTAAAAATAGCATTTACCTGTCATAATAAAATACTGGCTGAAAATTTAAGGACGAGAATACCTGAGTTTTTTAATTTTATGAAGGTGCAGGAACAGATAAAATGGGAAGAAAAATTATGGGTTATGAGCAGCTGGGGGTCTAAGGCAGATAAAAATTCGGGAGTATATAGTTATATTTGCAATTATTATAATATTGAATTTAAAAGATTTTCCTATTCAACTACTTTTGATGCTATATGCCGGCTGGCGCTTAATGAATTGGAGAAGATAACTCCACTAGAGCCTTGTTTTGACTACATTTTAATTGATGAAAGCCAAGATTTTACTGAGAGCTTTTTCCAATTATGCGAAAAAGTAACTAGAAAATGTGTATATGTTGCCGGGGATATTTTTCAGAATGTATTTGACAGTGAAGATATTAGCAAAGTTGAACCACAGTTCCTTTTGAATAAGTGTTATCGGACGGATCCTAAGACACTGATGTGCGCACATGCGATTGGTATGGGATTATTTGAGCCAAATGGAAAATTGCGCTGGCTTACAGACAGAGCTTGGAATGATTGTGGATATGATATCCGCAAAGACGGAAAGTATTACGATTTATATCGAAAGCCATTGAGACGATTTGAGGATTTGGAGGATATAAATATTAGTACGCTGAAAGTAGTACCAACATCCCGTGATACTTATTTTGATCAGATACTTAAAATTATTGAACAAATACGCAATGAGAATGAAACCGTAGAAGCAGAAGATATCGGCATTATGTTTCTGGAGAATATCAATGTCAATTATACGCTGGCTAAACAGCTCCAAGCTGCTATTATGGAGAAATTTGGATGGGAGGCAAACATTGGTTATGAATCAAAAGAAAAAAAGAAAGGTACGCTTTTTATCAGTAATAGAAATAATGTAAAGGGCCTTGAATTTCCTTTTGTTATTTGCTTTATGCAGGGAAGTCTTACAACTGACCTGCAAATAAGAAACTCCATTTATATGATGTTGACCCGATCATTTATAACTTCCTATTTTGTGTTGCCAGATGATGATAAGGAGAAATTACAGCATGTCATTGATGGGGTAAAAGAGGTGAATCAAAAAGGATATCTGCATATACAGGAGCCCACGGCGGCTGAGAAAAAACGCCTTGACAATATAATGATCAAACATACCAGTATCCACAAATCACAACGGGATATTGTTGAGGAAATACTGGATGAATTAAATGTTCCTAAAAAATGGAGAGAAAAATTTCATAGTATAGTGGCGACTTTGTATAAAGAGGAATTTGATAGAGACAGGTTGTATGAGTTTATACAGACAAATTACAATCTAATGGACTAGAGTGAGGGATGCTAATGAAAAAGATACAACTGCCATACGGGGATTACTATGATAAAAAACTTATGAAACCTGTTCACAAACAGGAGGACTGTGTCTTATTGATATTGGAAATGCTTAACATTTTATTAGCAGGGGAAGTGATCAGTAAGAAAAGGGGCGTGATTATGATCATCGTTGATAAAATGAGCCGGTTATTTTGCTTTTCAGATGATAAATACTTTTCGATGGTATTTCCATTTGACATAGAGATAACAGAGGGAAAAGATACAACCTATAAAATATATGATTCAATTTTGGGTATTGAAATTGATAGCCGATTGACGGCCTTAATGAAACGGATGCTGGGACAAATTGATTTTTTACATAATACGATAGACGAAATTATAGAAAAAGCATATTTTGATGTGTCTGGCGAGGAGTATACAGAGGATGAAGTTGAAAAGTGTTTTAATCTTATTCTGAGGCTGTTGTCAATGGAAGCGGGATATATAAGGTATGATTATGATTTGGAACACGAAAAGGGGAAATTGCATCCGCTGTATCATTTTGATGTTAATTATTCGTCAAAGGGTGTGTATAAACTGGGAATAAGTAAAAAAATGAAAGAGGAAGATTTTATTGATCTGCTGGATACGAAAACAGAATGCCGCTATATAATATAAACGTAACACTGCAATAGGAATAGTGCCGGCAGAACTTAAAAATCCGTATGCCTATTGCTTGCAACTTTCCGCGTTTTGTTATATGATATCTTTATATTTTCGAGGAACAGCGTTTATGGAGGTTACAGTATGAGTGAAACATATGTGGAATTGCTGGTAGCGAGAAAGCCTTCCGTGCCGATGCGTTTTTTAAAGATGCTTCTGATTATGCTGACGGTAGTATTTGCGCTGATTGGCTTCCTGACGCCGTTTGTGGTGGGAATGCTGATTGCGATTGTACTGGGCGGCTGCGCCTATTTTGCGCATATGAACGCTGAGATCGAGTACGAGTACCTCTATCTTGACAGGGAGCTGAGCATAGATAAGGTATTGGCAAAAAGCCGCAGAAAGAAGGCGGGAAGTTATTCTCTGGAGCAGATGGAGATTTTTGCGCCCCTTAATTCCCACAGACTGGATTCTTATAAAAACCGCCAGATGAAGACGGTTGATTACAGCTCGGGCATCGCTGCGCAGCCGGAGCGTCGTTATATGATGATCTGGAACGGCGATACAAAGATTATTCTTGAGCCGAACGCGGAGATGGTGAAAGCCATTCAGAGCATTGCACCCCGTAAGGTTTTTACAGATTAGCAGAATAAAGTGGTTGAAGAAATACTGTCAGTTGAAGGGCTGGCAGTATTTTGCATAAACAAATGGCAGTTTGGCGCCGAGAAAGCCGGACTGCCGGATACTTACATACTAAACTAACCAGCACAACACAGGAGGAGAGAAGATGGGTCAGATTATTGGAGAAGGAATTACTTTTGATGACGTGCTCTTGGTGCCGAGCTATTCTCAGGTGATTCCGAATCAGGTGGACTTGACAACGAACCTAACGAAGAAGATCAGGCTGAACATTCCCATGATGAGCGCGGGGATGGATACGGTGACTGAGCACAGGATGGCCATTGCGATGGCCAGGCAGGGAGGCATCGGCATCATTCACAAGAACATGTCTATAGAGGCGCAGGCAGAGGAGGTAGATAAGGTGAAACGCTCTGAGAACGGCGTTATCACAGATCCCTTTTCACTGACTCCGGATCATACGCTGGCCGACGCTGACGCGCTGATGGCTAAATTCAGAATTTCCGGCGTTCCGATTACCGAAGGACGTAAACTGGTCGGAATCATTACAAATCGTGATTTAAAATTCGAGACTGATTTCAAGAAGAAAATTAAGGAGTCCATGACATCCGAGAACCTGATTACCGCCAAGGCAGGCATAACGCTGGATCAGGCTAAGGAGATGCTTGCGAAAGCCAGAAAGGAAAAGCTTCCCATTGTGGATGACGATTACAATCTGGTAGGACTCATTACCATAAAGGATATCGAAAAAACCATCAAATATCCCCTTTCTGCCAAAGACAGCCAGGGCAGGCTTTTATGCGGCGCGGCGGTGGGCATTACAGCCAATGTGCTTGACAGGGTGAAAGAGCTGATCGATGCGAAGGTGGATGTGATTGTGCTGGATTCCGCTCACGGACATTCCGAGAATGTGCTTAAGTGTGTGCGGATGATTAAGGATAAATATGCCGATCTGCAGGTGATCGCAGGCAATGTTGCCACGGGAGAAGGTACGCGTGCGTTGATCGAGGCGGGTGCAGACGCGGTTAAGGTGGGCATCGGCCCCGGTTCCATCTGTACGACGAGAGTGGTGGCCGGTATCGGCGTTCCGCAGATTACGGCTATTATGGATGCCTATGCGGTGGCGAAGGAGTACGGCGTGCCGATCATTGCGGACGGCGGTATCAAGTATTCTGGAGATATGACGAAGGCCATCGCGGCGGGCGGCGATGTCTGCATGATGGGAAGCATGTTTGCAGGCTGTGAGGAGAGCCCGGGAACTTATGAGCTCTATCAGGGCAGAAAATATAAAGTATACCGCGGCATGGGTTCCATTGCGGCGATGGAGAACGGCAGTAAGGACCGCTATTTCCAGACCGATGCCAAGAAACTGGTGCCGGAAGGTGTGGAGGGCCGTGTGGCTTACAAGGGCAGTGTGGAGGACACGGTGTTCCAGCTGATGGGAGGCTTGCGCTCGGGCATGGGATATTGCGGAACCTCAACGATAGAGGAGTTAAAACAGAGCGGCAGATTTGTGAAGATTTCAGCAGCGTCCTTGAAGGAGAGCCATCCTCACGACATCCATATCACGAAGGAAGCGCCTAACTATTCTGTTGATGAATAACAGCGTGAGAAGAAATTCTAATCACTCACAGCATAGGCTGTTTCGTGAAGAATTTCTAGGAGTTGCCTTGCAACTCCGTCTCACGCATGAAAAGAACTTCTAAATTCACTCGCAGCAAAGGCTGCTTCGTGAAGAAGTTCTATGTTTCGTGTGGGAGAATGCCCGGAATACGGGCCTTCTCCGCATAGAACTGCTTAAGAGAGCGAGGAAACAATATTATGGAAAAGAAAAATTTAGCGAAAGAGCTTGCGGGGAATGCTTACCCGGGCCGCGGGATTGTGATTGGCAAGTCTGCGGACGGATCGCATGCGGTGACGGCATATTTTATCATGGGACGCAGCGGCAACAGCAGGAACCGGGTGTTTGTGGAGGATGGAGCGGGTATCCGTACCCAGGCGTTCGATCCCTCCAGACTGGAGGATCCCAGTCTGATTATCTATGCGCCGGTGCGGGTGCTTGGCAATAAAACGATCGTCACAAACGGCGACCAGACGGATACGATTTATGAGCTGATGGACAGGCAGCAGACTTTTGAGCAGGCGCTGCGCACCAGGACTTTTGAGCCGGACGCGCCCAACTATACGCCCCGCATTTCGGGAATCATGCATCTGGAGAATGGCAGCTACAATTATGCCATGTCCATTTTGAAGAGCAATAACGGCGATCCGTCCTCCTGCAGCCGCTGCACGTTTGCGTACGAGAATCCGAAGGCGGGAGAGGGACACTTTATCCATACTTATATGGGAGACGGCAATCCGCTGCCCAGCTTTGAGGGGGAACCTGCGCTTGTGGGAATCGAAGGCAGTATTGATGAGTTCACGTCGAAGGTTTGGGAAAATCTGAACGAAGAGAACAAGGTGTCTCTGTTTGTGCGGTATATCGAGATCGCTACGGGGAAATACGAGACAAGAATTGTGAATAAGAACCAGTAGCGGGGACTTTGGGCTGGATCTGCACAGTGTGCCTGCAATGTGATGAGAATGACAGAAAACAGAGTGGATAGGAGAAAAAGAAAGACGATGAACGAACTGGAATTAAAATATGGCTGTAATCCGAATCAGAAGCCTTCCCGCATTTTTATGGCGGAAGGCGGTGAACTGCCGATTCAGGTATTAAACGGCAGACCGGGTTATATCAATTTTTTGGATGCTTTTAACGGCTGGCAGCTTGTCACCGAATTGAAGAAGGCCACAGGCCTTCCGGCAGCCACTTCTTTTAAGCATGTGTCGCCTGCCGGGGCGGCAGTAGGACTTCCCCTGGGGGAGACTTTGGCCAAGATTTACTGGGTGGATGATTTGGGAGAGCTTTCTCCTCTGGCCTGTGCGTATGCCAGAGCGAGAGGTGCGGACAGAATGAGTTCTTTCGGTGATTTCATTGCACTCTCCGATGTGTGCGATGCGGACACGGCCAGACTGATCAAGCGGGAGGTTTCGGACGGCGTGATTGCGCCGGGCTATGAGCCGGAGGCGCTGGAGATTCTGAAGGCAAAGAAGAAGGGCGCCTACAATGTGATCCAGATTGACGAAGCGTATGTGCCTGCGCCGATTGAGGTGAAGCAGGTGTACGGTATCAGTTTTGAGCAGGGCAGGAACGAGCTGAAGATTGACGATGCCTTTTTTGACAATATCGTGACGAAGGAAAAGGCTCTGCCGAGGCAGGCGAGAATAGATCTGGCGATCGCCATGATCACTTTAAAGTACACACAGTCTAAT
Organism: uncultured Lachnospiraceae bacterium; assembly: GCA_910579285.1. Taxonomy (GTDB): domain Bacteria; phylum Bacillota; class Clostridia; order Lachnospirales; family Lachnospiraceae; genus UBA3282. The sequence goes on from CAJTTT010000026.1 coordinate 7,106, forward strand.
TCCGTGTGCTATGTGAAGGACGGACAGGCCATCGGTATCGGTGCCGGGCAGCAGTCCAGAATCCACTGTACCAGACTGGCGGGCACGAAGGCGGACAACTGGTTCCTCAGACAGTCTCCGCAGGTACTCGGCTTGCAGTTCGTTGACGGCATCGGCCGGGCGGACAGGGATAATTCCATTGACCTTTATATCGGGGAGGACTACATGGACGTGCTGGCTGACGGCGCATGGCAGAAGATATTTAAGGTGAAGCCGGAGGTGTTTACGGCGGATGAGAAGCGGGCATGGCTGGATCAGATGAGCGGCGTGGCGCTTGGCTCGGATGCGTTCTTCCCCTTCGGTGACAATATTGAGCGCGCCCACAGGAGCGGCGTACAGTATGTGGCGCAGCCCGGTGGATCTGTGCGGGATGACAACGTGATCGAGGCGTGTGATAAGTATGGGATGACGATGTGCTTTACGGGCATAAGACTGTTCCATCACTAAGGTAAATGAAATTGCTTTTCACGCGTATTCGTGGTAAAATTTAGGAGTCGCAAAGGCGCGTCAGCGCAGGATGCGGCTCCAGAAAAGACAATAAAACAAAGGAGTGGAAAAGGGACAATGAGTAAGAGTTTTGAGGATCTGTTATCAAAGGTTTCCGAGTGTGAGATGAAGAAGGTTGCGGTAGCGGTGGCTCAGGACAGCGCGGTTCTCGAGGCTGTGGCTGCGGCGAAGGAGAGAGGTATCGCAGAGGCGATCCTTGTGGGTGACGCTGACAAAATCAAAGAGGTGGCGGAGGCAGACAAGGTAGATATCAGCGGTTTCGAGATCATTGATGAGAAAGATGACTACGAAGCAGCCTTAAAGGCAGTCAGTCTGGTGCATGAGGGCAAAGCCGATATGTACATGAAAGGTCTCATTGACACAAAGTCCTTCTTAAAGAGCGTGCTGGACAAAGAGGTGGGTTTGAGAACCGGCAAGGCCCTTTCCCATGTGTGTGTGTTTGAGGTGGAGGGGATTGATCATCTCCTGTTCCTGACGGACGTTGCTTTTATGACATATCCGACACTGGAAGATAAGGTACATATCATTGAGAACACGGTGGATGTGTGCCATGCCTGCGGCATTCCGAATCCGAAGGTGGCTCCCCTGGCGGCAGTTGAGGTAGTGAATCCCAAGATGCCTGTCACGGTGGAGGCGGAAGAGCTGACAAAGATGTGCGAGGAAGGAAAGATCTCCGGCTGTGTTGTGGACGGTCCTCTTTCTCTGGATCTGGCGATTGACCCTGAGGCGGCGAAGCATAAGGGGGCAGAAGGCAGAAAGATCGTCGGCGATGCGGATGTACTCCTCTTCCCCGACATTCATGCGGGCAATCTGGTTTACAAGTGCCTCGTACATACGGCAAAGGTGAAGAACGGCAACATTCTGACCGGCACGAAGGCACCGGTGATTCTCACTTCCCGGTCCGATGATTTTGAGACAAAGGTAAATTCCCTTGCACTGGGCGCGGTTATGGCCGGCGCGATGGCGAAAATGAACTGATGTAACAGTTCAGCCGTGGGATCGTGTCATAGACGCGTGGATGCTTGCATACAGAGCGGCTTTGACATGATCTCACGAGCGGAGCGCCCTCACATGAAATAAAAGGTGAACCGCGTAAGCGGTGACGGATGCGAAGCAGACGCTTTTATGAATGGGAGGGGCTGAACTGTAAATGTAAAATAAAAATGGGGGTAGGAAAAATGGCAATAAAAAGTTTAATTATCAATCCCGGTTCCACATCCACAAAGATTGGTGTGTTTGAGGATGAAACTCTCCTGTTTGAGGAGACTTTAAGACATTCCACGGAAGAGATTGCACAGTATGAGAAAATCGTGGATCAGAAGGATTTCCGCAGAAAGATCATCGAGGATCTGTTAAAAGAGAAAGATTTTGATATCAAGTCCTTGAACATGGTAGTGGGACGCGGCGGCATGTTAAAGCCGATTCCGGGCGGTACCTACGCGGTGACCGATGATCTGCTGGAGGATCTGAAGATCGGCGTGCAGGGCCCTCATGCCTCCAATCTGGGCGGCATTCTGGCGAGAGAGATCGGTGATTCCATCGGGGTTCCCTCCTATATCGTGGATCCCGTGGTGGTGGATGAGCTGGAGCCTGTATCCAGATATTCCGGCGTGCCGGAACTGCCAAGGACCAGCGTGTTCCATGCGCTGAACCAGAAAGCGGTGGCGAAGCGTTATGCGAAGGAGCAGGGTAAGACATATGATTCTCTGAATCTGGTTGTGGTACACATGGGTGGCGGTGTGTCCGTAGGCGCACACAAGAAGGGCTGTGTGGTAGATGTGTTTAACGCCCTTGACGGTGACGGCGCATTCTCTCCCGAGAGAGCGGGTGCGGTACCGAGCGGCGCACTGATTAAAATGTGCTTTTCCGGGAAATATACGGAGAAAGAGGTTTACAAGAAATTTGTGGGCGGCGGCGGCTTCAACGCATACTGCGGCACCAACGATATGCGCGATGTAGAAAAGATGGTGCAGGAAGGCGATAAGAAGGCTGAGGAAATCAGAGAGGCGTTTATCACCCAGGTTTCAAAGGACATCGGCGCGATGGCATGTGTTCTGCAGGGCAAGGTAGATCAGATTATTGTGACCGGCGGCATTGCCTACGATAAGGCAGTGGTTGCGGGCCTCAGGGAGAAGGCGGAGTGGATTGCACCCATGACCGTATATCCCGGTGAGGATGAGCTGATGGCTCTGGTACAGGGCGGCCTGCGTATCCTGCGCGGCGAGGAAGAGCTGAAAGTATATTGAGAAACGTGATGGCGTAACTGTTCAGGCAGGTCTGCGCATTTACTGCGCTGATCGTATCAAAAATCAGAGTTTGCAAGCATCCGATCCCATCGCGAAGCGATTCTTCTGATCGGATGCTTGCAGCAGAGAAGGAATCTGAACTGCTATGAGGCGGCGGAGGGGCGAGAAAGCAGGCTCCTCCGCCGTTTAATTCGCTGGATACGCCGGATACGAGGGGTTTTGCTTGAATTTACCCCCTGTATCTGGTAAAATATAATTTAGTGTTTTGGTATTGTGGGGATTTTTTGAGAGAAAGGCATGTGTCAGCCCGGAGGGGCGCATGGGAATGAGAAAATTATGAGCGTGGTACAAAAAATATTCGGAACGCACAGTGAACGGGAGATCAAGCGCATTAACGGTCTGGTTGACAGAATCGAGGGTATGCGTCCCGAGATGATGGAACTGACGGAAGAGCAGATGCGTGATAAGACAAAGGAGTTCAAGAAAAGACTCTCCGAGGGGGAGACTTTGGACGACCTTTTGCCGGAGGCGTATGCTCTTGTCCGTGAGGCGGCCAGGAGAGTTCTCAACACGGAGCATTACAGAGTGCAGCTGATCGGCGGCATTATCCTGCACCAGGGCCGGATCGCGGAGATGAGAACTGGTGAGGGAAAGACGCAGACCTGTCTTCTGCCTGCTTATCTGAACGCGCTGGAAGGGAAGGGCGTGCATGTTGTCACGGTCAACGATTATCTGGCGAAGCGTGATGCAGAGTGGATGGGGCAGGTGCATGAATTTCTCGGTCTCAAAGTGGGATGTGTTTTAAATGACATGAAGTCAGAGGAACGCAGGGAGGCTTATAACTGCGACATTACCTATGTGACCAACAACGAGCTTGGTTTTGACTATCTGCGTGACAATATGGTCATTTACAAGGAACAGCTCGTGCTCAGGGATCTTCACTATGCCATTATTGATGAGGTGGACTCGGTGCTGATTGACGAGGCCAGAACCCCGCTGATTATTTCCGGCCAGAGCGGAAAATCCACGAAGCTCTACGAGGCGTGCGATATTTTGGCGAAGCAGCTCACCCGCGGCGAGGACATGGAAGAACTGTCCAAGATGGACGCGATCATGGGCGTGGAGCGTGAGGAGACAGGGGACTTCATTGTGAACGAGAAGGACAAGGTGGTGAACCTGACCGCGCAGGGCGTTTCCAAGGTGGAGCGTTTCTTCCAGATCGAAAACCTGGCAGACCCGGAGAATCTGGAAATCCAGCACAATATTATACTGGCGCTGCGGGCACACAACCTGATGTTCCGTGATCAGGACTATGTGGTGAGCGATGATCAGGTTATGATCGTGGATGAGTTTACCGGCCGTATCATGCCGGGAAGGCGCTACTCCGACGGTCTGCATCAGGCCATTGAGGCGAAGGAGCATGTGAAGGTGAAGCGGGAGAGCAAGACCCTTGCCACCATTACCTTCCAGAACTTCTTCAATAAATTCGAGAAAAAGTCGGGCATGACAGGTACGGCGCTCACGGAGGAAAAAGAGTTCCGTGATATTTACGGCATGGACGTGGTGGCGATTCCCACGAATAAGCCAGTGGCCCGTATCGATCATCAGGACGCTGTATATAAGACAAGAAAAGAAAAACTGAAAGCCATTCTTCTGGCAGTGCAGGAGGCTCACGCCAAGGGGCAGCCTGTTCTGGTAGGTACGATCAACATTGATGCCTCGGAGGAGCTTTCCGCCATCTTTAAGAGAAACGGTCTGGAGCATAAGGTGCTGAACGCCAAGTTCCATGAGCTGGAGGCGGAGATTGTGGCGGACGCCGGCATTCACGGCGCGGTTACCATTGCCACCAATATGGCGGGCCGTGGTACAGATATCAAGCTTGACGAGGAAGCGAGAGCGGCAGGCGGTCTGATGATTATCGGCACAGAGCGCCATGAATCCAGGCGTATTGATAATCAGCTCAGAGGCCGAAGCGGCCGTCAGGGAGATCCCGGTGAATCGAAGTTCTTTATTTCGCTGGAAGACGATCTGATGAGACTGTTCGGTTCCGACCGCATGATTGCCATGTTTAATGCACTGGGCATCCCGGAAGGGCAGGAGATCGAGCACAGCGCGCTGACCAAGGCGATTGAGACGGCCCAGAAAAAGATAGAGAACAACAACTTCGGCATCAGAAAGAGCCTGCTCGAGTACGATCAGGTGATGAACGAGCAGAGGGAGATTATATACGAAGAGAGACGCCGCGTCCTGGACGGCGAGAGCATGCGGGATGCGATCTACAAGATGATCACGGATATCGTGGAAAACTGTGTCGATATCTGTATCGGCGACGATTCCGATTTTGAGGAGTGGGATTACAACGAGTTAAATACCCTGCTGATTCCCACGGTGCCCTTAAAGCCTGTGGACGCGTCCAGGGTGCTGAAGCCTAAGAAAAACAGTCTGAAGCAGCAGTTGAAAGAGGAGGCTGTCAAACTTTACGAGAGCAAAGAGGCGGAGTTCCCGGAGCCGGAGGCAATCCGCGAGATCGAGCGCGTGATCCTGCTCAAGGTGATAGACAGAAAGTGGATGGATCACATCGACGACATGGATCAGCTCCGTCAGGGCGCGGGTTTACAGGCTTACGCCCAGAAAGATCCGCTAGTGGAGTACAAGCTGAACGGTTATGAGATGTTTGACGACATGACTCAGAACATCAAGGAGGAAACCGTGCGCCTGCTCTTCCGTGTGCGTATTGAGCAGAAGGTGGAGAGAGAGCAGGTGGCCAAGGTAACCGGCACCAACAAGGACGATACGCTGCAGAAAGGCCCTGTGAAACGCGCGGAGGCGAAGGTTTATCCCAACGATCCGTGCCCTTGCGGAAGCGGGAAAAAGTATAAGCAGTGCTGCGGCCGGAAGTGACGACGTGGAAGAAACGGCGGCCAAAATGTGGTTTATGTTTTGGCGAATGGAAATATGCACAGTAATCATACACTGGTTAATGATAGGGAAAGAAGGTGAAGTTAAGTGGTAGAATTAGATAATATGAAATCGGAGCTTCTTGCATACGAAAGCCCCTTAGCGGAAGTGAGGGATTCACTTTAACTTAGCAGATAAGGTAAAGCGGATCGAGGAGCTTGACATGGAGATGCAGGCCCCGGATTTCTGGGATGACCCGGAGAAATCCAACCAGAAGATGCGGGAATCCAAAGGGCTTAAGGATATTGTGGAGACGATGGACGGTCTCTCCAGCCAGTATAATGACATTTTGGAACTGATCGAGCTTGGCTATGAGGACAACGACCCGGCGATCATTCCCGATATCGAGGAGGAGCTTGTCTCCTTTAAAGAAACCTTTGAAAACATTAGGATCAGCACCCTCCTTTCGGGTGAGTATGACAAAAACAACGCGATTTTAAAATTAAATGCCGGGGCAGGCGGCACGGAGAGCTGCGATTGGTGCAGCATGCTCTACCGCATGTATACCCGCTGGGCGGAGCGAAAAGGTTATTCCCTGGAAGTGATCGACTATCTGGATGGAGATGAGGCGGGCATAAAGTCCGTGACCTTTCAGATCAATGGGGAGAATGCCTACGGCTATCTGAAATCCGAGAAAGGCGTGCACAGGCTTGTGCGCATTTCGCCTTTCAACGCGCAGGGCAAGCGGCAGACATCCTTCGTGTCCCTTGACGTGATGCCGGACATTGAGGAGGATGTGGATGTAGAGGTGAAGGATGAGGATATCCGCATCGACACTTACCGAAGCAGCGGCGCGGGCGGTCAGCACATCAACAAGACCTCATCGGCGATCCGTATCACCCATTTTCCGACGGGGATCGTGGTGACATGTCAGAACGAGCGGAGCCAGTTCCAGAATAAGGACAAGGCGATGCAGATGCTGAAGGCGAAGCTTTACATGCTGAAACAGGAAGAGAATGCGGAGAAACTGTCAGATATCCGAGGTGATGTGAAGGAAATCGGCTGGGGAAACCAGATCCGTTCTTATGTGATGCAGCCATACACTATGGTGAAGGATCATCGGACAAACGAGGAGGCCGGCAATGTGGACGCGGTGATGGACGGGGCGATTGATCCGTTTATCAATGCGTATTTGAAATGGATAAATAGTTAAGCGACAGGATATTCAGTCAGTTAGGGCAGGTGATAAGTCTGCCCTGATTGACTGAACATATTATGTAAGGAAAAATATGAAAAGCAGATATCTGTTAACGTATCTTAGAAGATTCGTTCTTTGCGTTTTTATCGTATGCCTGATAGGGCTTTTTAGGGAGCGTTATCAGACGATGCAGCATAAAAAGTATATGGACAATTTGAGCAGTAAGGTGAAAGCGGAGAAGGCAGAAGAAGATACGGAAGTAATTGATATAGAAGCGGCAGACAATACGGCGGAAATGGAGGAACGGAATACAGATACGCAGGAACAGCCAATCATGGATAGATTTGCGGCGCTTTGTGCCCAAAATAATGACTTGACTGGCTGGATTTCCATTCCGGATACGGTGATTGATTATCCGGTCATGCAGTGTGCGGATAACGAATTTTATCTGCACCATGATTTTGATAAGAGAGAAGACAGGTATGGCTGCTTATATGTGAAGGATATTGCAGATGTCAATACGCCAGGCACCAATTTTGTCATATACGGACATAATATGAAAGACGGAACCATGTTTGGTATGTTAGACCAGTATCTGGAGCAGTCTTTTTATGAGAAACACCGGCAGATTTTTTTTGATACGCTTTATGAGGAGCGGAAATATGAGATCATGTCTGTCTTTCTTTCCAATGCAAATGGTGATAAGGAAACAGGATTTAAGTATTATCAGTTTTATCAGGCAGATACAGAGGAAGAGTTTGCATACTTTTATGATCATATAATGGACAAGTCGCTGCATGATACGGGAGTGACAGCGGAATTTGGAGATACATTTCTTACGCTGTCCACCTGCGCTTACCACGAGGAAGACGGAAGAATTGTGGTGGTAGCTAAAAGGGTAGAAGAGTAATGAGCGGGGAAAACGGGATGAGAAAGAGTAAAAACAAAGGTTACAGGTGGATAACGGTGATGCTGACGGCGGCTCTGCTGGTCGGACAGTGCCGGGTGCCCGTGCTGGCAAAGGAGGGGACTGCTCCCGCGGAAACGGGCATTTCGGATGAAAATAAGGATGGCATGCAGATGGGTGGCGCTGATGTGGCGGACAAAGACGCGCCGAAAGACGACGAAGATGACGGCGCAGAAGGAGGCGGCGCAGACAGCGGCGCAGGCAATGGTGGAGCAGAGGAAGCTGGTGATGGTGCAGACAATGGCGGCACGGAAGAAGCTGTTTCACAAAATGCGCTGTCTGAGGAAGCGGGGACGGCGCTGACGCAGGATGAGGGTATGGAAACGTATGCGGCTGATGGTACGATCTGGGATGATGGTTCTCATCTTTGGTACAGGGTGACGGGAAATGGCGAAGTCGAAGTAAAAGGGGAAGACACGGATAATAGGGTAGCAAACGTAATCATTCCTGAATCATTCGTGAAGGATGGAGTTACCTGGCGTGTGACAGGAATAGGGGCAAACGCATTTCAGAAGAGCTGGACGCTAAAAACGATTTCCATACCGGCAAGTGTGGAGCGTATAGGGGATAATGCATTTGCGCTCTCCGCCCTTTCCGACGTCACGATAGCGGAAGGCGTGAAAGAAATAGGAAATAGAGCGTTTGATAGCTGCTTTTTGAATAGCATAACGATACCGAAAAGCGTGAGAAGCATAGGGGAGAGGGCATTTGTTCATAACGAAGATTTAAATAGTGTAACGATACCGGAAGGTGTGGCAGGTATAGAGAAGCGGACATTTGATGGATGCGCCAGACTAACGAAGGTAGAGATACCGGGAAGCGTGACGAGTATAGGAGAGGGCGCGTTTTGTGACTGCAGCCGTCTGACCAGTGTGAGGATACCGGAAGGCGTGACGGAAATAGGGGAACTTGCGTTTGCGGGGAGCGGTTTAACCAGCGCAGAGATACCGCAGGGTGTGACATGTATAGAGACGGCTGTGTTTGAGGGCTGCAAAAGCTTAACCCGCGTAACGATACCGGAAAGTGTAACGAATATAAAGAGGAACGCTTTTTATCAATGTAGGAGCTTAACCGCCATAGAGATGCCGCAAAATGTGACGCAGATAGGGGAGGCTGCATTTTATAAATGCGAAAAGTTAACCGGCGTAGAGATACCGCAAGGTGTGACGCGTATCGAACAATATACATTTGCGTCTTGTAGCGGTTTAAATAATGTGGAGATACCGGGAAATGTAACAAGTATAGGTAATGGCGCGTTTGAAGCCTGCGGCAGTCTGGCCAGTGCGACAATATCAGAAAACATATCGAAGATAGGCGTGGAGGCGTTTAAAGATTGTGGCCAATTGAAAGCGCTTTATATTGTTGTATCATCAGATGTGAACATCCGATTTCCACAGGTCGGGAGAGATGCATTTGCACCATTTCCCGACAATAATGAGGTGAATAAGAGATATATTCGTTTTTTTGATACATATGATACGAGTAAGGATGAATTGAGGGGACAGGCCTATACTGACGCCTTCAAAGAGGCCGCGCAAAATGACGGAGATTCGGACAATGGAAGATGGTACGGCTGGTCCTATGAAGGAGTAACCATAGATACTTACACTGTGACCATCAACGTGAAAAAAGACAAAAATACATGGGGCGGCCACAGCAGAACCTTTGCCCTGCTTGGCGGCGGTGGCAGCGGTTTCCTTGAAGCGCCCGGACAGACGGGAGACAGCTCTTACAGCATCAGTCAGGTGCCAGATGGAACCTACCGCGTCTATGATGTCACGGGCATTTCCGCGGATGCCCTCTATTCCGGGGCGGGGGACCCTGGGATGAATGTGCGTGTGAGCGGCGCGGACACGCAGGTGGATGTGACGGTCAACGGGGCGGATGAGGAAGAAGACGTTCATTACTATACGGCTACTTTCTATGATGGCGCGGATGCGTATGAAGCCGGAACCCCGCAGGAGCCGCAGATTGTCCTGCGAGGACGGCAGGTGTCGAAACCGGCGGATCCGGGCAAAGCAGATTACGATTTCGCCGGGTGGAAGACGACGAACGGCGGCAGCACATCATATGAGTTTGCCACTGCTGTGACCGATACCACAGGTATCTTTGCAAGCTGGGTGGAAAAGACGGCGGAGCAGTTACATATCACGGCGTCGTTCGCAGGAGGAGGAACCATTTCTCCGATAGGTGACATAAGTGTCACAAAAGGCGGGGAGCAGACTTTCATCATCACGCCGAATGAGGGGCACAGGATTAAGACGGTTACGGTGGACGGCAGGGATGCAACCGCGGAGCTAAAGGATACGCTGGCAAGAGCGCAGGCGGGAGCCGGATATTATACTTTCACGAATGTGACGGAAGACCATACGATCCATGCAGCTTTTGAATCCGGCGGTGGCGCGCCGGGGGGAGACGATAAGCCCGGTGGGGATGATAAGCCGGGAGGGGACGATAAACCGGGTGGCGGTGACAGGCCGGACGGCAGCGATACGTCAGGCGGCGGGGATCATCCGATTCCGGGTGGCGGAGACGGTGGCACAGGGGATATACGGATCACTGCCGTGGTACAGACAACGGCGCCTCAGGCCGTAAACAGTGCAGCAGAAAATGCCCGGGCGTCTGACGGCGCAGAGCAGGGATCAGAAATGGCGGCGTCAAACGGGAGAGAGCCGAAAACCGGCGATCCCACTCTGGTGGAAGTTTACGCTACGGCAGCCATGATTGCCGGGCTGACGTATCTGCTTCTCTATTTCATGGAGGAGAGCCGCGGTATGACCGAGAGGGAGAAGGAAGTGTTCGTGGCGGCGTTTATCCGCTGGGCGAAGAAGGGCGGCAGATTCAGGAGGTGCTGTGCGGTAGCGGCGATCTTCTGCCTGCTTGTGTACTACCACAGCATCGGGAAACGCGCGGGTCAAAACAGTTTTGACAAGAAATCGGCTGGGCGATTGATCCGTTTATCAATGCGTACTTAAAGTGGATCAACAGCTAAGTGAAAGAAGGAGGAGAAAATGAATCTGATCAAGTTTGTATGGCGGAACATCCTTGTCCGTAAATACTTGTGGCAGTATTTTGACGGGTTTAAAAAAACGTGGGATGAGAAACTGAAAGAAACCGTAGCCTTTACGCAGAATGGGGGGGGGTAAAACCGGAATATCGTTCTGCGATTGCGTATTTGAAGGAGAACGGCCCGACCTTCTATCCTTATGAGGGGAATATCTGGGGGAAAAGGCCTCTATTGTTAAAATACCCGGTATTTTGGCAGGGGGAGGACGAAACGTATACTTACTATAAAGGGAAAAAGATATGGTGCAGATTCCGGGCATTTGTGGGAATCATTGTAGAACAGGACAGGCGGAGCCCGCACAGGTATTTTACAGATGCATTTCATGTGGAGCAGGATGAGGTTTTTGTTGATGTGGGAGCCGCGGAAGGAATGATTTCGTTAGACTGTATCGACAAAGTAAAGAAGGCCTATCTGATAGAAGGAAATGCAGAGAGGTGGAAAAGTCCGCTGGAAAAAACGTTTTTGCCTTATAAAGATAAGACGAAAATTATTTATAAATATGCCGCAGACCATTGCGATGAAGAGAACGTATCCCTGGATGAGCTGTTGAAGGACGATATGGAAGCAAAGGGCATTATGATCAAGATGGATGTGGAAGGATGCGAAAGCGATGTTCTGCAGGGCGCGGAAAGTCTGTTGCAGAGAGACAATGTGAGATTTGTGATATGTACCTACCATCGGGATGGCGATGAGGAGAAATTCCAACAGTTTTTTGAGGAGCGGGGATATCAGACGGAGTTTTCTGATGGCTATATGTGGGTTCCCCTGTTTTCGGAAAAAGCGCCCTATTTGAAAAAGGGTGTGCTGCGTGCATGGAAGAATACGCAGCCGTTGTGAAAAGGAAATAAAGCGTAATAAAAACGGAGGCCGCTCTCAGATGGCCTCCGTATTATGTTTGATCAGATCCAGAAAGAACTCCGCCTCCGTGGCGGCCATATAGGGGATCACCCACAACAGGGCGAGTCCGCAGGATAACAGCCCGAGAAGCATGAGCGGAAGAAAACTGACATAGAGATAAAACAGCCTGCCCTTGTGGTGCACCATGAGGCGCCGGCTTTTTTGCAGCAGCTCCTTCGCCGTATACTGGGGGAAATCGTGGAGCAGGAAAAAAGCCTGTTCGTAAAGAAGTCCCAGCATGACGGAGACCACCCCGGACAGAATCAGGGAGAGGGCGTAGGGCAGCATAAGGTTCATTATCTGATCCAGATGATTGACATTTTTCATCATCATATAATTCAAAATAATCTGAGGCAGGTTCGCGATATAAGTGATCAGAGTGATCCATGCCTGTATGGTGATGGCTTTGTCGGGGCAGAGCTGGAAACCGTAAAACAGATCAGCCACCGAGACAGGACGTCCGCAGATCACCTTCAGGTAAAGATAGGCGTTGCCGGAAGTAAACAGCCCGGTCAGCACGGAAATCAAAAACATAATCGCATAGTAGAGTATTGTGCCGGGTATCGTGTAGAGATCCACGACCAGGCTCACGGCGATGGTGACTGTGCCCAGGATGAGCCCCATGAGCAAAAAAGCGCCGATGACCGTGCCATAATGCCCGAGCAGATGCTCTCTGGCGCTGGCTTTCAATTCTGCAGAAGATTTAAACCGATTCATATCAGACTGCCTCATCGAAGTTCATGCCGCGGTATTTATTTGCGGCATCGGAGGACTTCATATCTTTCTGGTAAGGATTTTCCTCGTTAAAATACTTGATCTGTGTGGCTGTAGTGCCCCCGGACACATAAGTCCGGCCACACTCCGGGCAGATATCCGTGTGGATGGATACGTTGCAGGAAACAACTTTGCCGTTCTTTTCGGAGGCTTTCTGGTAGGCATTGCTCACATGCTCCTGTTCATGGCTTCTTACTTTGGAAGCAGCCGCCTTGGGATCGATGTGGGAAGGCGCCTTGAAGGAGACGTCGCCCTCATCGGAGCCGTCCTGGTATTTTCGGTTTTTGCAAGTCTCGCACTCAGCGGGCGAGGACTTTTTGCCAGCCTGCTTTTCGGTGGATTCACCGGGATTGCGGACAACAACGCGGCCGTCTTCGGAGGCCTGCGGGGAACCGGGCATATTCTGTGCGGCGGCTTCCGCCCCGCGGGTGCCCGAAGCCTGTTCCTGCCCGGAGGGAGCGGAACCGGCGGGCTGTCCCTGCCTGTAAGAACCGGCGGCTGAAGGACCGGCATAGGAGCCGTATGCCGTATAAGGATTGTAATAGGAAGATCCCATAATCGGAGAAATTGTCATCTTGTTACCCTGCCTTTCTTTTCACGCCATCTTGCGCGAAATGTTTCATGCCGGGCAGCTCTCTGAGCAGAGCAGCACGGCTCCCGGATTACTCAAACGTATCGTAATCCCACATATCATAAACTTCTTCCATCATTTCATCATAGGAAACACCGTACTCTTCCTCGCAGATCCTGTTGACCTCTTCGGTCAGTTCCGGGGAAAGGCTGGGAAGGGAAAACACCAGCCAGACGGCGGCGGCACATAACACCACGTCCAGTACGAGCCCGGTGACACAGCATGCCATGCCCGCTACTGCCTTCCCGGTCATTTTTCTCGCACCGCCTTTTGAGAGGATGGCAAGAATGATGCCGACGCCGCCCAGAAGAAAGGGAATGGACAGACGCAGCAGCAGAAGGCTTGCCAGTGTAATGATACCCAGAATCATGGAGGCGGCAGCCATGCTGGCGCCCCTGGGTTTTACGGGGGCAGGCTGTAAGGGTGCGCCGTAAGGATTGTTTGGGTTGTTATTGTACGGGTTATTATTGTAAGGATTATTATACGGATTGTTATTGTAAGGATTGTAACCGCCGACGGGACCGCCCTGCGGATTGTCTGGCTGATAGCCCATAATACCTCCCTGTCGCAGATGCCTGCTGTCATTTTATGCATGACCGCTGTGATCTGTACCCGAAAATTCGTGTTTTTACACGCTGTATATCTATAATCCTCTATAGTTTAGCATGTTTTTCCGAAAAAAACCAGTGGAAGCATGCATTTCCTGTGGCGAATTTCGAATTTATCCTGTATAATAAAAACGTTAGGCTAAAGAATGCATGTATACTTTGGCGTGATGAAGCGATAAAGAAGAGGGTATTTATGGACATTATACGAAAACTCAAAGAGGAATTACAGGTAGAAAAATGGCAGGTTGAGGCAGCGGTATCGCTGATCGACGAGGGAAACACGATTCCCTTCATCGCCCGCTACAGAAAGGAGATGACAGGCTCCTTAAACGATGAGGTTTTAAGAGATCTGCATGAACGGCTTACTTATCTGCGGAATCTGGAGGAGAAAAAGGCGCAGGTTTTAAGCAGCATCGAAGAGCAGGGAAAGCTGACTGACGAACTGCGGGAGCGCATTGAGGCGGCGCAGACTATGGTGGTGGTGGAGGATCTTTACCGCCCTTACCGCCCGAAGAGAAAGACCCGGGCGGGTGTGGCGAAGGAGAAGGGCTTGGAACCGCTCGCAGCGTTTATTCTTGCCCAGGAGACCACAGAGCCCATTGAAGCCGAGGCGGAGAAATACGTCCATGAGGACGAGGATGAGGCGAAAACCGTAAAAACGGCGGCTGAGGCTCTGCAGGGGGCGAAGGACATTATCGCGGAACAGATTTCAGATGAAGCGGATTACCGCATCTACATCCGCGATGTGACCATGAAGGAAGGAAAGCTTGTAACTGCCGCCAAGGACGAGAAGGCGGAGAGTGTCTACGAGATGTACTATCAATATGAGGAGCCCGTCAGCAAGGTGGCCGGGCACCGGGTGCTTGCGATCAACAGGGGCGAGAATGAAAAGTTCCTGACGGTGAAAGTGGAGGCGCCCGAGGAGCGTATTCTGCAGTTTCTGCGCACCAAGACCATAATAAATGACAATCATGTCACATCTCCGATTCTGGAGGAAGTAATCGCTGACAGTTATGACAGGCTGATTGCACCGGCCATCGAGCGGGAGATCAGAAACGATCTTACCGAAAAGGCGGAGGACGGCGCCATCTCCGTATTTGGAAAAAATCTGGAGCAGCTTCTGCTGCAGCCGCCCATCAAGGGCAGGGTGGTGCTGGGCTGGGATCCGGCTTTCCGCACAGGATGTAAGCTGGCTGTGGTGGACGAGACGGGAAAAGTGCTGGACACGAAGGTAATTTATCCGACCGCGCCCCAGAATAAGGTGGAACAGGCGAAGGCGGAGCTGAAAAAGCTGATCAAAAAGTACAACGTATCCCTGATTTCCGTCGGGAACGGGACGGCGTCCAGAGAGTCTGAGCAGGTGATTGTGGAGCTGATTAAAGAGCTGGACGTGCCGGTGCAGTATGTGATTGTGAATGAGGCGGGGGCATCTGTCTATTCCGCCAGCAAGCTTGCCACGGAGGAATTCCCGGAGTTTGACGTGGGCCAAAGAAGCGCGGCTTCCATCGCGAGAAGACTGCAGGATCCGCTGGCAGAGCTGGTAAAAATCGATCCCAAGTCCATCGGCGTGGGGCAGTATCAGCATGACATGAACCAGAAGAAGCTGAGCGAAGCCCTTGGCGGTGTCGTGGAGGACAGCGTGAACCGGGTCGGCGTGGATCTGAATACCGCATCCGCATCCCTTCTTGAGTATGTCTCTGGCGTGACCAAGGTGATTGCCAGAAATATCGTGGAATACCGGGAGACAAACGGCCGCTTTTCCAACAGAAAGCAGCTTCTCAAGGTGGCCAAGCTGGGGCCGAAGGCCTTTGAACAGTGCGCCGGCTTTATGCGCATCGCGGACGGAGACAATCCCCTGGACGCCACCAGCGTGCACCCGGAATCTTACGAGGCAGCAGGGAAGCTGATGGAGAAGCTCGGGCTTACGATGGAAGACGTGAAGGAGGCCCAGAAGAAGGCGGCGGTGAAGAAACCGGCTCCCGTGAAGGAGAAGAAGCCCCGCCCGAAAAAGCCGGTGATCCGCAATACGGACACGGCTATGGGAAAGGCTCTGGCGGCGGCGCTGGGCAGCGTGGATATGGCGGCAGAGAAAAATGACACAAGTGTCACGAGTCCCGGCTCCGGCAGTTCCGGGCAGACCGCGGTGAGTAATCTGGCCAGAAGAGTCAAGGACAAGAAAAAGCTGGCCGAGGAGCTGGGAATCGGAGAGATTACGCTGATTGATATTCTGACAGAGCTGGAAAAACCGGCCCGCGATCCCAGAGACGACATGCCTGCGCCGATCCTTAGAAGCGACGTATTAGATATGAAGGATTTAAAGCCCGGCATGATCTTAAAGGGAACGGTCAGAAATGTGATTGACTTCGGCGTCTTCGTGGATATCGGCGTACACCAGGACGGACTGGTACATATCTCGCAGATTACGGACCGCTACATCAAACATCCGCTGGAGGCGGTCAGCGTGGGAGATATTGTGGATGTGCAGGTGCTCACGGTGGATGTGCCGAAGAAGCGGATTGGACTTACCATGAAGATCGAAAGACAGTAGAAAAGGAGTTTAGTTATGCTTAAGTACATTGTGAAGAGAATTTTGCTGGCAGTCGTGACGATCTGGGCGGTTGCCACACTCACCTTTTTTCTGATGAATCTGGTGCCCGGCGGCCCGTTTTTGTCGGAGAAGGCGATCAGCCCCCAGGCGCAGGCGGCGCTGGAGGCGAAGTACGGACTGGATAAGCCCATGTCACAGCGCTATGTGAACTATATGACCGGGGCGCTTCACGGGGATTTCGGGGACAGCCTGAAACAGAGAGGCCGTACCGTCATGTCCATCATTTCCATGAAATTTCCCGTGTCTGCGAGAGTCGGCGGGATATCCGTTCTCGTGGCGCTGATTCTGGGAATACCCCTTGGCAGTATCGCCGCTTTGAAGCGGGGAAAGCCGGCGGACAGTGTGATCAGCGTGATTGCGACATGCGGTATCGCGGTGCCCAGTTTCGTGATCTGTACGCTGCTCATGTATTTCTTCGGCGTGAAGCTGGGGCTTCTGCCCACGATGGGTCTGGAGAGCGCAAAGCACTATGTGATGCCGGTGATTGCCCTGTCCTTCTACCCAACAGCTTATATTATGCGGCTGATGCGCTCCTCCATGCTGGACGTGCTGGGACAGGACTATATGCGTACAGCCAAGGCCAAAGGGCTGGCGGGAGGAAAGATACTCTTCAAGCACGCGCTTAGAAACGCGATTCTGCCAGTAGTAACCTATGTGGGTCCCATGCTTGCGTACACCATCACGGGAAGCTTCGTGGTGGAGAAGATCTTTGTCATTCCGGGACTGGGCGGAGAGTTTATCAAGGCGATCAACGGACGCGATTACACGTTGATTATGGGAACGACGATCTTCCTGGCGACCCTTGTTATCGTGATGAACGTGGTTGTGGATATCATTTACAAACTGGTTGATCCGAGAATCAAACTCAAGTAACAGGTATAGTAGAAATTTTATAGAAAGGTACGCGAAACATGAAAGAAAATCCCTTAAGTTTTCAGTTAAAACTCAAGCCGGAAGATTTTCTGCCGGCTACGGAGGAAGAAAAACAGAGTCAGGTCATCATGCGTGAGAGCGTGAGTTTCTGGAAGGACGGTATGCGCCGGCTTCGGAGAAATAAGGTGGCGATGGTCTCGCTGGTCGTGATTATTGTGGTGATGATATTTTCCTTTATCGTTCCCTCTTTTTATCCTTACACCTATAAGGAGCAGATCAAGGGAGCGAACAGCCTTGCGCCTATGGAGTATTCAGCGGAGGAACAGGCGCGGATCGACGCGGGAGAGAAGGTGTTCCCCCATGTTTTCGGCACGGACAAGATGGGGCGTGATTACGCCATCCGTGTGATGATGGGAAGCCGCATTTCCCTGCTTGTGGGACTTGTTGCGACGTGTATTATCCTGATCATCGGTTCCGCTTACGGTTCCATCGCGGCGTTCTTCGGCGGCTGGGTGGATCTGGTGATGATGCGTATTGTGGATATCATTTATACGATTCCTGATATCCTTCTCATCGTTCTTTTGTCTATGTCTTTTAAGGCGCCGTTGAACAATCTGGCTACCAAGCCGGGTTTCCACTGGTTGTCGGTTGTGGGTGAGAATCTGATCAGTATCTTCGTGGTGTTTGCCCTGCTCTACTGGGTGGGCATGGCGAGAATGGTCAGAAGTCAGGTGCTCATGTTAAAAGAGAGCGAGTATGTCACGGCGGCTAGGGCTCTGGGCGTTGGAAACGGCAGGATCATCAAGAAGCATCTGCTGACCAACTGTATCGGTACCCTGATCGTGACGACGACGTTACAGATTCCGTCCTCCATCTTTACGGAGAGCTTCTTAAGTTTCTTAGGCTTGGGTGTGGCGGTGCCGCTGCCCTCTCTGGGAAGTCTGGCAAGCGACGCGTTGAACGGCATCAATACCTATCCGTATCTGCTGTTTATTCCTGCGCTGCTGATCAGTTTGATTATCTTAAGCTTTAACCTGCTCGGGGACGGCCTCAGAGACGCCTTTGACCCGAAGCTGAAAAACTAGAAAGGAGGACGAGAGAATGGGAGAATATCTGGTAGATGTCAAAAACGAACGGCTTTCTTTCTTTACGCCCGCCGGAGAGGTTAAGGCGTTAAACGATGTCTCCATCCGTCTGAAGGAGGGAGAGGTCTTAGGAATTGTGGGAGAGAGCGGTTCCGGCAAGTCTGTCACGGCGTACAGCCTGATGGGACTTACCGCCCATCCGGGGAAACTCCTCGGTGGAGAACTGCACTTTAACGGGCATCAGGTGGAAACCATGTCCGAGAAAGAAATACGAAAAATCCGTGGAAATGAGATTTCCATTATCTTTCAGGATCCGATGACAAGCTTAAACCCGGTCTACACCATCGGCAATCAGATTACCGAGGTGATCCGGCTTCACACTGACAAGACGAGGCAGCAGGCCAGGGAACGCGCCAGAGAGCTTCTGGAGCTGGTGGGCATCAACGAGCCGGAAAAGCGCTTAAAGCAGTATCCCCACGAGCTTTCGGGAGGTATGCGGCAGAGGGTGATGATCGCCATAGCGCTTGCCTGTGAGCCGAAGCTTTTGATTGCGGACGAGCCGACCACGGCGCTGGATGTGACGATTCAGGCACAGATTCTGGAACTGATGATGGAGCTTAAGGATAAGCTTGGCATGGCGATCATTATGATCACCCATGACCTTGGCGTGGTGGCAAGCATGTGTGAGCGCATCGCGGTTATGTATGCGGGCAGAATCATTGAGTACGGCACTACGGACGACATTTTCTATCACCCGAAGCACGAGTACACGAAAGGGCTGATCCGCTCCATTCCGAGGTTGGACACGAAGGAGCACGAGAGACTGGTTCCCATTGAGGGAACGCCTGTGGATATGTTGAATCCGCCGGCCGGATGTCCTTTCGCTCCCCGCTGTGACGCGGCTATGCAGATTTGTCTTAGGGAGATGCCGCCGGTCACCACATTCGGCGATGTGCACTATACCCAGTGCTGGCTGAACCAGAAGGAAGAGATGGAGAAAGGAGCGTCCCATGAGTAAGCATTTGATTGAAGTGGAGCATCTGCGCCAGTATTTTCCGGCAGGAGGCTTTGGGAAAAATAAAAAATTTGTTAGAGCGGTGGACGATGTCTCCTTCTATGTGGAAAAAGGCGAAACCCTCGGGCTGGTGGGAGAGTCCGGCTGCGGCAAGACCACCACGGGACGCACGATGCTGCGGCTCTACGAACCTACGGGCGGGAAATTCACCTTTGACGGGGATGTGATTTTCGATGTGGAGAACAAGCAGTACGCGAACATGCTCCCTTACAGGAAACGGATGCAGATTGTGTTCCAGGACCCTTACGCGAGCCTTGACCCGCGCATGACGGTTGGCGATATCGTGGGGGAGGCCATCGACGTGCACAAGCTGGCGGAGAGTAAACAGGACCGCTACGACCAGATCATACACATTCTGGAGCGCGTTGGCTTAAACTCGGAGCATGCAAACCGTTATCCCCACGAGTTTTCCGGCGGGCAGAGACAGCGTGTGGGCATTGCCAGGGCGCTGGCGGTGCATCCCGAGTTTATCGTCTGTGACGAGCCGATCTCGGCGCTTGATGTGTCCATCCAGGCGCAGGTCATCAATATGTTTGAGGACTTACAGGAGCAGATGGGGCTGACGTACCTGTTTATCGCCCACGACCTGTCGGCGGTGAAGCACATTTCCAACCGCATCGGCGTGATGTATCTGGGCAGAATGGTGGAGCTTGCGGACAGCTATAAGCTGGTGGACCGGCCCCTGCATCCCTACACCAAGAGTCTGATCTCGGCGATTCCGATTGCAGATCCGAAACAGGCGAGGGCAAGCCGGCGCATCGTGCTGGAGGGAGACGTACCAAGCCCTTTAAATCCCCCCTCGGGATGTACTTTCCGCACCCGCTGCCCCTATGCGGATGAGAGGTGCGCTGCGGAGGTTCCCACATGGAGAGAAGTGGAAAACGGCCATTTTTGCGCCTGTCACCATATTGACAAGTGCAATTAAATGTGATAAACATGTTAGTTGGAAAAGTAAATCATTTAAGAAGAGGAGGAACGATTATGAAAAAGAAAGTAATCGCGCTGATGTTGGCAGCGGCTATGGTTGTCGGTGTGACGGCCTGCGGCGGCGGTTCTGATACGACCACCCCGGCGGCAGATTCCAACGATGCGGCGTCTGAAACCACAGAGGGGGGGGAGGCTCCCGCAAGTGATGCTGCTGATAGCGCTGCATCCGGCTCCGGGAAGGTTCTGTCCGTACAGATCGGCCCCAACCCCGAGACCATCGACCCGGCGTTAAACAGCGCAGTGGATGGCGGTAACATGATCTTACACACATTCGAGTGCCTTTTGACGGTGGACCAGGAAGGCAAGCTGGCTCCCGGCCAGGCTGAGAGCTGGGAGACTTCCGAGGACGGTCTGACATGGACCTTCCATTTAAGGGACGGCCTGAAGTGGTCTGACGGCTCCGCCCTCACGGCAAACGATTTCGTATACAGCTGGCGCAGAGTCTGCGATCCTATGGTAGCGGCTCCTTATGCGGAGACTGTTCTCGGCATGGTAGAGGGCTATGCGGACGCCATCGGCGGCAATCTGGAAGCGCTCGGCGTGGAAGCGCCCGATGATAAAACCCTTGTGGTTCATCTTACCCAGCCCTGCTCTTACTTCGGCTCTCTGGCAGCTTTCGCTACCTTAAGCCCGGTACAGCAGGCAACCATCGACGCCAACGGCGACGGCTGGGCAGTAGCGGCTGACACCTATGTTTGTAACGGCAGTTTCTATATTTCCGAGTGGGTGCCCGGTTCCTATATCATGTGCACAAAGAACCCGAACTACTGGAATGCGGATGCGATCAAGCTGGATGCGATCAAGTTCAATCTGATCGAGGATCCCAACGCTTCCTACAGCGCATACCAGACCGGCGAAGTGCTCTTCATCAAGGACGTGCCCACAGAGGAGATTCCTTCTCTGGAAGGCAATGCGGAGTTCCATGTGGAGCCGATTATCGGTACCTACTATCTGAGCTTAAATACGGAGAGAGAGCCCTTCAACGATCCCAAGGTGCGTAAGGCGTTAAGTCTTGCCATCGACCGTGAGTATGTGGCCGGTACGCTGATGCAGGGAACTTACTCTGCAGCAAGCAACTTTATGGGTCCCGGC
>CAJTTT010000026.1:28667-43280 GCA_910579285.1 uncultured Lachnospiraceae bacterium
AGGTAGTGGCTGAGTATTTACAGCAGGCATGGGCGGAGATCGGCGTTGAGCTTCAGGTAGATATCGTTGAGTGGGCAAGCTTCACTCCCATGAGACGTAACGGTGATTACGATGCTTCCCGTAACGGCTGGGTAGGCGATTACAGCGATCCTTCCAACATGCTGGATCTGCTTTACTCCAGTAACGGTAACAACGACGGTAAGTTCAACAATGCAGAGTACGATGCGGCTATGGATACTTCCAGAACCACACTTGACGCTGCAGAGCGTTCCGCAGCCCTTCACAAGGCAGAGGACATCCTTATGAACGAGGCGGCCTGTGTTCCTGTTGCTTACTACAATGACTTCTGGTTACAGAGCAGCAAGATCCAGAATATGTGGCATTCTGCATACGGCTACTGGTACTTCATGTACGCTGACATTGCGGAATAAGAAATAAGATAAAAGGCGTAAGGCTTCTGTGTATTTGAGGGGCCTTGCGCTTTTTTTGACAGGCATTTGACGAAATCAAAGAGTAAAATGCCACTTGATTTTGCCGTGTTCATGTGGTATCCTAGTACACGAAAAGAATAAGAGAAAAGTTCTTCGGGGCAGGGTGCAATTCCCTACCGGCGGTTACAGTCCGCGACCCGTCACGATCCAAACGTTTACCCGCGCAAGGAGAGGATGGCTGATCTGGTGAAATTCCAGAACCGACAGTATAGTCTGGATGAGAGAAGACAGATAAAGTGACATTTATGTCACATTTATCAGGCAGGAGTCTGTGCCGCTGGTGCAGTGCGGAAACTGTTCAATGTGTGTATGATATGCCCCCGGAGTTTATGCTTCGGGGGTTTTTTGCGCGCATAAGCAGAGTCAGAAGAACTTTCCCCTAAAAAAAGGAGGAAAAGAAAAATGGGTAACGGATTATTACAGAGTATTGCAGAAAACGTGATTTTTGTGCTTGTCTGCGTGAGTGTGGCGACGGCGCTGTTTCTCATCGCCTATGCGGCAGAGAAGAGCGTGCAGAAGAAAAACGGGGTGACGGAGCGGATTCTCACCACGAGAAAAATTACCATGATCGGTCTTTTTTCCGCGCTGGCTGTGATCCTGCATTTGTTTGACTTCCCGGTTCCCTTTCTGGCGCCTGGGTTCTACAAGCTGGACTTCTCGGAGATCCCGGCTCTGGTGGGCGCTTTCGCATTCGGTCCCGTGGCGGGCGTGATGATTGAGTTTTGCAAGATTCTGCTCAAACTTGTCATCAAAGGAACGAGCACGGCCTTTGTGGGAGACCTGGCGAACTTTGTGATTGGATGCAGTCTGGTACTGCCGGCCTCCATCCTGTACATGTTTAAGAAGACAAAGAAGATGGCAGTCGCTGCCTGCGCGGCGGGTTCCATGATTATGACGGTGTTCGGCACGGCCTTCAACGGCGTCTATCTGCTTCCGGCGTTCTCGAAGCTGTTCGGGATGCCTATGGATGCCATCATCGCGGCGGGCGCGCAGATCAACGGCAATATTCACGGCGTTGTAAGCTTTGTCATCTTTGCGGTGGCGCCTCTTAACATCATTAAGAGCGTGGCGGCGTCTGGGATCACAATGCTGATTTACAAGCCCTTAAGCCCGATTTTGAAAAGCGCCGGGCCTGCTTTGGAGAGAAGGGCTGCCGGCGAGGTTTCAAACTCCGGCAAGGCGTGACGTGATGCAGAAACGAAAATGGTTAACATAAAAATACAGAAGGCGAAAATACTACTTTTCCACGGAGAGGTAGTATTTTCTTTTTTGTAAGGTTCCTGTAAGATTTTTGTAAGATTGGTGGTGTAGAATGGGAGTGTAAATCCGGCATGGCCGGCAGCATCAGTGCAGCGCGGTTTTTTAAGAATCAATTAAGATTTAAGTGTGCTTCTTTTAAGAAAAGGATGATAAGATATAAAAAGTGAAAAATTGAAGCTGGAGACAGAGCTGTTTCGTTATAGATGCTGTACATAATAGGAATGGTATGGTTAGAAATAAGAGAAAGGAACGTAGTATCATGGGGACATTGGTGGAAATCCGGGATATCTGCAAGGTCTACAATCCCGGGGAAAATGAAGTGAAGGCGCTGGATCATGTGAGTCTGACGATCGGAGAAGGGGAGTTCGTGGCGATTATCGGCCATTCGGGCTCGGGAAAGTCCACGCTGATGAACATGCTCGGCTGTCTGGACGTGCCCACCAGCGGCAGTTATTTTCTGCATGGACACGATGTGGGCAGTATGTCGGATGACGAGCTTTCGGACATACGCAATCAGGAGATCGGCTTTGTCTTTCAGGGGTTTAATCTGATTCCCAGCCTGACGGCGGTGGAGAACGTGGAGCTGCCCCTCATTTACCGCGGCGTCGGAAAGAAGGAACGGCTGGAGCTGTCGGAGAAGGCGCTTGACAAAGTGGGACTTGCCAAACGTAAAACCCACAAGCCCTCAGAGATGTCCGGCGGACAGCAGCAGAGGGTGGCCATCGCCAGAGCCATTGCGCAGGCGCCGCCCATTATTCTGGCGGACGAGCCGACAGGAAATCTGGATTCCGGCTCCACCAGGGAGATTATGGATATCCTGCGAGGACTGCACGAGGAGGGCAGGACAGTGATCCTGATTACCCATGATGACGAGATTGCAGCCCGGGCGAAGCGGGTGATTAAAATTATGGACGGAAAAATAGAGGAGGATTATGAAAATGTTTGGAAAGGCGAAGAATAAGGCGGAAAATACGGACATCACAGAGATGAAGCCGAAAAAGGAAAAGACGCCGATGGATAAGGAAAAGAAGAAAAAAATCCGCCGCCGGGTGATTGCGGGCGTGCTGGCAGTTCTGGTTGTCGCATTTTTTGTGAGAAACTCCATTGCGGCTAAAAATACGGCCCCGATGGTAACGACCGTGGCGGCTTCCGTGGGAGAAGTGGAGCAGATTTTAAGCACTGGCGGCACCGTGAAAAGCGATGAGACAAGAACTTATTTCGCGCCTTTGTCCGTGGAGGTGGGCGATGTGATGGTGAAGACTGGCGATACGGTGAAAAAGGGAGATGTGATTCTTACCTTTGACGAGAAAGCCCTGTCTGAGGAAAAACTGGCGGCAGAGTACAGGCTGGCTTCCAACGAGGGCGGCTATGAGAGCTCTGTGCATAAAAACAATGAGTACATAGCGGATCTGTCCGAGGCGAACCGCAATCTTCCCGTGCTGGATCAGCAGATTGCAGACAATGAAAAGCTGTTAGAGGAGCTGAACAAAAAGATCGAGGAGAAGAAAGCAGGCTGGAATTACAATGGAACGAACTTGAATGTCTCCGTTATGGAATGGCAGAGCATTATTGCCCAGGATGAGGAGGCGCTGGCGGATATCAGCGAGAGAGAGGCGAGAGGGGAATTGAACGAATACACCGAAGACGAGATCAAAGAGATGCGCAATGAGGCGGAAATCAAGCTTGCCAATGACAGGGATATCCTCTTGAATCTCCAGATCCAGACGCAGTATAACGGCTACGAGGAATCGTACAATAAGGAAGTCAGGGATCTGCAGCGGCAGGCGCAGGAGGTGGAGGAGCTGATTGCCTCCTACAAGGAATATAAGGCCGAGATGAAATCCCAGAAGGCTTCCTCTGAATCCGGCGTTCTGGATGCGGGCGGCAAGGCGAAGCTGGAGGCGGACACGGCGCTTGAAAAACTGACCAACCAGGAGAAACTGGATGCCATAGCTGAGGTGGAGAACGGACTGAAGGCTGATTTCGGGGGCGTGATCACGGAACTTGAGGCGATAGCCGGACAGCCGCCCACGGAGAGCGGCAAGCTTGTGACGATCGAGAGCACGGAGAAAGTGTTTGTGAGACTCAGTGTTTCCAAATATGATCTGGAAAAGATTGCTGTGGGACAGAAAGCGGATATTGATATCGCCGGAAAGACATATGAGGGTACGGTGAGCAAAATTGACGGTATGGCCACTCAGAATAACAACGGCGCGATGGTAGTTGGCGTGGACGTCAACATCGACAACCCGGATGAAAACATTTTCCTCGGCGTGGAAGCCAAGGTTTATGTCCATATGGCGAAAGCTGAGGGTGTGGTTACGGTGCCCCTTGAAGTGATCAACAGCGACAGGGAAGGCGATTTCGTGTATGTGGAGGAGAACGGTGTGGTGGCAAAGAGGCGCGTTACCACGGGGATCACGTCCGACAGCTCAATCGAGGTGAAAGAGGGACTTTCGGAGGGCGAAAATGTAGTCATGGCCAACGGCATGGAGTTTGAAGACGGCACGGCGGTGACGGCTATGCCGATGCCGTAGCCCGAAGAGAACTTCTAAAGACGTCCCGTCATAGGACGAAACGCCAGGAAGTTCTATGCTTCGTGCTGATGAAAGAAAATAAAGGACAGGGAACAAAATGGGACAGATATGGGAATATATAAAAATCGCCCTGATGAATATCAAGACGAACAAAGGGCGCTCCGCACTCACCATGCTCGGCATTATCATCGGTATCGCTTCCGTCATTATGATTATCTCTATCGGTAACGGGGTGCGCGCCTCCGTCAATGACGAGCTGGAAAATATGGGCGGCGGCCTGATCGCCATTTACGTCAACAGCGACGTGGAAGGCA
Organism: uncultured Lachnospiraceae bacterium; assembly: GCA_910579285.1. Taxonomy (GTDB): domain Bacteria; phylum Bacillota; class Clostridia; order Lachnospirales; family Lachnospiraceae; genus UBA3282. The sequence continues at coordinate 33,270 of CAJTTT010000026.1, forward strand.
ATGACGTGAAGTTTAAGGAGGAAGATTTTGAACTGGTTGAAGAAAAGGTGGAACATGTAAAGGGCGCGACAACACAGTACAGCTACTGGGGCGCAACGGCTAAGGGGCGCAAAGGCGACTTTATGACGGTAATTAACGGCGGCAATACGGCGTTACAGTATGCGATCGGCAGTGAGCCGATTGTCAGGGGCAGGTATTTTTCCCAGAGTGAGTATGAGGCGGGCACGATGGTCTGCGTCCTCAAGGAAAGTGATGCGAGATCTCTGTTTGGAACCACAGATGTGGTGGGGATGACCTTTGAACTGAACCTCTGGGGTGTGAGTCAGGACGTGCGGATTGTGGGTATCAGAGAGGATACGCCGGCAGGACTGATCGCCGCTATGAGCGGCAGTGGATATATGCAGGTGGAGATGCCCATGACAGCGATGGCGGCCGGATTCGGTTTTTGGATTGGGGACTCTGACTATATCTATGTGATTGCAGAGAGCTCCGAGTATGTGACGCAGGTGGCGGCGGACACCATCAGCCTTCTGGAAAACCGCTATAACGTGCGCGGGGAGAACAAGATTATGATGGAGAGCTTTGCGGACAATACGGCAGAGTTTGACCAGATCCTCAGTATGCTGACGCTGTTTATCTCCTTCGTTGCGGCGATTTCCCTGCTGGTGGGCGGCATCGGCATTATGAACATCATGCTCGTGTCCGTGACAGAGCGGACGAGGGAGATCGGTATCCGCAAGTCGCTGGGAGCCAGGACGAAGTCGATTCTCTTACAATTTCTGGCGGAAGCGAGTATTATCACACTGATTGGCGGTCTGATCGGGATTGTGCTGGGTGAGCTGGGAGCAAGGGCAGTCTGCGGCGCTATGGGCTTTACGGCGCAGATCAATGTGTCCACGGTGATTGTCGCTGCGGCCTTCTCCTCGGGCGTGGGTATTTTCTTCGGTATTTACCCGGCGAAGAAGGCGGCGAAGCTAAGCCCGATTGAGGCTCTGAGACATGAATAGTGTGAGAAGAGTTTCTAAAGACGTCCCGCCATAGGACGGCACGCCAAGAAACTCTATGAGTTGCTTCGCAACTCCGTCTCACACAGGAGAATGCCAAAAATACGGGCATTCTCCGCGTTGATTTGAAATTTAGGGATGATGTCGCGCCGTGTTGAAATGTCGAATATTTTTCTTGCACTTTGTCTGAATTTTAGTATAATAGATTTCAGTATGGAAATCGAATTTGACGTAAAAATAACACCAAATATTTTATATGATTATATGCTTCAGCACACTTATTCGCGGCTGCCCGGACTTATGGGGACGCTTGTAGGTGTGCTGATGCTGTTTCTTTTTGCGGCTAACAGACAGCCGCTGATTCTGATCATTTCCCTGGTCATTCTGCTCTATCTGCCCTGGACGCTCTTTTTGCGGGCGGCTTCCCAGGCGAAAAGCAATCCGGCCTTTCAGAAGCCCCTTCACTATAGGCTGACGGAGGAAGGCATACAGGTATCACAGGACGGCGTTACGGAGCAGATGGCATGGGAGGGCATGGTCAAGGCCATTTCCACGCCGAAGAGCATAGTGGTCTATACCACGGCAGTGAATGCCTGCATTTTTCCCAAGCGGGATCTGGGAGACGGAAAGATGAAAGTGATTGAGATCATCTCCACCCATATGCCGCCGAGAAAGGTGAAAATCCGCGGCTGGTAATGGGAGGAGAACATAATATGACTGAGATGTGGGAGAGCCGCAGTGCGGCGGACACATTTGCATATGGAAAATCACTTGGCGAGAAAGCTGTTCCCGGGGAGATTTACACGCTGGTTGGAGATCTTGGCGTTGGCAAGACCGTGTTCACGCAGGGGTTTGCGGCGGGGCTTGGCATCACGGAGCCGGTGAACAGCCCGACCTTTACGATTCTGCAAAGCTATGAGGAAGGAAGGCTTACCCTGTACCATTTTGATGTGTATCGTATCGGTGACCCGGCGGAGATGGAGGAGATCGGCTATGAGGACTGTTTTTACGGGGAGGGCGTCTGCCTGATCGAGTGGGCGGATCTGATCCGGGAGATTCTGCCGAAGGACTGCATCCGCATTACGATTGAGAAGAATCTGGCGGAAGGATTTGACTACCGTAAGATTGAAGTGCAAAGATAAGCGGAAAGCGTGAAACGCTCCGGCGGTTTGCGAAAGGTGAAGAAGTGAAGATATTGGCGCTCGACAGCTCCGGCCTGGTGGCTTCTGTGGCACTGGCGGAGGATGACAATTTAATCGCGGAATATACCGTGCAGTATAAGAAGACCCATTCTCAGACGCTTCTGCCCATGCTGGAGGAAATCAGACGCATGGTGGAGCTGGATCTTTCTACAGTGGATGCCATCGCGGTGGCGGCGGGGCCCGGTTCCTTTACGGGACTGCGGATCGGTTCGGCTGCGGCAAAGGGGCTGGCGTTTGCCCTGGAGAAACCCATTGTCCCGGTGCCCACGGTGGATGGGCTTGCCTATCAGATGTACGGGGCAAAGGATCTGGTGTGTCCGATTATGGACGCCAGAAGGAATCAGGTTTATACGGGCATTTATGAATTTGTGCCAGACCAGAGCGGTCGATTCGCATATGACATGCGTGTTATCAGAGAACAGTGTGCCGTGGCATTTGATGAGATTGCGGAGGCCTTGAATGAACTTGACAGGAATGTCATATTCTTGGGCGACGGGGTGCCGGTCTTCCGGGAGCAGATGGAGCAGGTCCTGCGCGTACCATATACGGCGGCGCCTCTGCACCGGGCCAGACAGTCTGCGGCGGCCATCGCTTCCCTGGGGCGTCTTTATTATGAGCAGGGCAGGACGGTGAGCGGAGCGGCGTTTGCGCCGGAGTATCTGCGGCTCTCGCAGGCGGAGCGGGAACGGGCCGAGAAGGAGTGTGAAAAGTCCTAATGATCGTATATCGGGAGATGAGGCGGGAGGATGTGCCCTTTATCAGCCGTTTGGAGGAGGAAACCTTCTCCATGCCGTGGTCGGAAGCTTCTTTTTTACAGATGATGGAAAAGGAGGATACCGCGTATTTCGTGGCGGAGGAGGACGGACGGCTTCTCGGAGGCTGCGGCCTGATGCTGATTGCGGGAGAGGGGAACATCACAAATGTGGTGGTGGCTCCTGAAGCAAGAAGGCGCGGCGTGGCAGCGGGACTCCTAAAGCATCTGATGGCGGAGGGTGACCGGGCTGGTCTGTCGGCTTATACACTGGAAGTGCGGGTCAGCAATGAGGCGGCCATCGGCCTTTACGCGAAGCTTGGCTTTGTATCCGAGGGAATCCGCCCGAATTTTTATGAAAAACCAACGGAAGACGCAATGATTATGTGGAAGAGATAGGCAGCGCATGGAACAATTACCACTGTTATTATGCCTTTTGTCTGCTAGAATGAATACAGCAGCTTTTATAAGGAGGATTGTCATGCGCGAGTATAACGAAGAGAAAGAATTGACCAGGGTAGTCTGCAATGCCTGCGGCAAACATTTGCTGGTAGAAAATGGCATTTTGAAGGAAGAGTGCATCCATGTGGATCACGATTTCGGTTTCTTCGGTTCCAAAGACGGGGAAAGCGACAGCTTTGATCTGTGCGAGACATGCTATGAGAAGCTGATTGCCGGATTTACCATACCTGTGAAACGGCGGGAGAGAAAGGAACTGTTGTAGACTGCCTCCAATGTTGAAGTCAGGAGCGGACTTGAAATAAAGTCCGGCGGCCTGCATGGAGGAAGATATGTTAGATATCTGTTTGCTTGGTACGGGAGGGATGATGCCCCTGCCGCACAGATGGCTCACTTCGCTGATGGCGAGGTATCATGGAAAAAGTATATTGATTGACTGTGGGGAGGGAACCCAGATCGCCATGAAGGAGAAGGGTTGGAGTCCGAAGCCGATTGATGTGATCTGTTTCACCCACTTTCATGCGGATCATATCAGCGGCCTTCCGGGTATGCTGCTCACTATGGGCAATGCAGAGCGCACGGAGCCGCTGCTTTTAATTGGACCGAGAGGATTGACTAGAATAGTCAATTCTCTGCGGGTGATTGCGCCGGAACTGCCGTTTGAGATCATCTGTCTGGAGATCACGGAGCCGGAGCAGATGTTTCCTTTCAGTGATTTTCGGATAGAGTCGTTCCGGGTCAACCACAATGTGGCCTGTTATGGCTACAACATTATGATTGACCGCACCGGCAAATTTGACGTGGAGAGGGCGAAGGCTTTCAATATTCCGAAAAATTACTGGAATACCCTGCAAAAAGGTGAGATAATAGAAGCGGACGGCCTCACCTTTACGCCGGACATGGTGCTTGGGGCGGCGAGAAAGGGATTGAAGGTCACATACTGTACGGACACGAGGCCCACAGAGAGCATTGTGAAACATGCGGCCGGGGCGGACCTGTTTATCTGCGAGGGGATGTATGGCGAGCCGGAAAAGGCGCAGAAGGCGAAAGAATATAAGCATATGACGTTCTACGAGGCGGCAGACATTGCAAAGCGCGCCGATGTGCGGGAGATGTGGCTGACACATTACAGCCCGTCGCTGATCCGGCCGGAGGACTATATGGCGGAGGTCAGGAACATTTTTCCGAATGCGGTAGCCGCCAAGGATGGGAGAAGCGTGGACCTGCTTTTTCAGGACGAAGAGTGACGGAATGGGTGCGGCGCTTTGGAATGGGGATGAAACGGCCGATATCATACATGAAAAGAAAAGTAAGACGGTCAGTTACAGGAGGGGAAGATGAAAGGATCAAAGATTGCTAAGATAGTCATTATCGTAGTCGTTCTTGCGGCCATCATTCTGGCTTATTACTATTATCTCGGTCATCGGACAAAGCGGCAGGAGGCTGAGGAGACGGTTGTGGCCACCGTGGTGCAGAGCGTGCTGATGCGGGATCTGGAGCACAACTATCCGCCCACGCCCAAGGAAGTGATAAAATACTATGCGGAGATCACGGAGTGTTTCTACAACGAAACTTACTCTGATGAAGAGCTTGTACAGCTTGCCAACAAGATACAGATGCTGTATGATGCGGAGCTGGTGGCGAACAAGACGCAGGAGCAGTATCTGGAAGACCTGCGGGAAGACATTGTGGGGATGAAGAGTAAACAGCTCGTGGTTGCAAGCTATGAGGTTTCCGCCAGTACCGATGTGGAAGAGTTTACACAGGACGGGGATTCCTACGCGAGATTATACTGCACGTTTTATCTGAGACAGCCAGGCAACAGCGGCCGCGTGCCGTCTCTGGAACGGTTTGTTCTCAGAAAAGATGAGGACGGACACTGGAAGATACTTGGCTGGGAGCTTGTGGAGGACTGAGTGATGGAAAATACCGAGGAAACCGTGACGATTCTTGCGGTGGAGACCTCCTGTGACGAGACGGCGGCAGCGGTGGTCGAGAACGGCAGGGAAGTGCTGTCCAATGTGATATCTTCCCAGATTGCCCTGCACACCCTTTACGGCGGTGTTGTGCCGGAGATTGCTTCACGCAAACACATAGAAAAAATCAACCAGGTGATGGAGGAGGCGCTGACCCAGGCGGGGAAGAAATTGTCCGATATGGACGCCATTGCGGTTACCTGCGGGCCGGGGCTTGTGGGAGCGCTTCTGGTGGGCGTGTCCGCGGCGAAAGCGGTCAGCTTCGCATCGGGGATACCGCTGATCGGCGTGCATCACATTGAAGGGCATATCAGCGCAAATTACATAGAAAACAGAGACTTGGAACCGCCCTTTGTCTGTCTCGTGGTGTCGGGCGGACATTCCCATCTTGTGGTGGTGAAAGATTACGGGGAGTATGAAATTTTAGGCCGCACCAGGGATGACGCGGCGGGGGAAGCCTTCGACAAGGTGGCGCGCGCCATAGGGCTCGGCTATCCCGGAGGCCCAAAAATTGACAAAGTTTCCCGAGAGGGGAACCCTGATGCCATCGCTTTTCCGAGAGCGAAGGTGGGAGATTCTGACTATGATTTTAGTTTCAGCGGCTTGAAATCAGCTGTTTTAAACTATCTCAATTCCTGTGAGATGAAAGGAGAGACCTACTGCCAGGCGGATGTGGCGGCGTCTTTCCAGAAAGCGGTGGTGGATGTGCTTACAGAACATTCCATCCATGCAGTGGAGGCCTGCGGCATGAAAAAATTTGCCATTGCCGGAGGCGTGGCGTCCAACTCGGCGCTTCGGGAAGCGCTGGCGCAGGCATGCAAAGAGCGCGATATTGCCTTTTACCATCCCTCGCCCATTCTGTGCACGGACAATGCGGCAATGATCGGCGCGGCGGGATATTACGAGTTTTTGAAAGGCGTGCGGCACGGGTATGACCTGAACGCGGCGCCGAATCTGAAACTGGGCCAGAGCATATAGACCGAAGGGAACAGAAAAGACCCCTGTTCCCGAAGCTGGAAAGGAAGGATTATGGAGAAAAAGAGATGCACCGCCATTGTGCTGGCGGCGGGGCGCGGCAGCCGCATGGAGAGCGATGTGGCAAAACAGTACATGCTTCTGCGGGGCAGACCGCTTATATGGTACGCATTACATGCGGTAGAAGAATCTTCTGTGATTGATGACTGCATTCTGGTCACCGGCGCGGAGGATCTTTCTTATGTCAGGGAAGAAATTGTGGGTAAGTACGGATTTGGCAAGGTGACGGCTGTGGTGGCCGGCGGAAAAGAGCGGTATGATTCCGTGTATAACGGGCTTCAGGCGGCAGCAGGCAGGGAAGTGTCACAGAATGGGGAGACATCACAGGATGAGAAAACGGTGCAGAAAGAAAAGAGTCCGGGCGAATCGGAAATGGACGGCTATATTTTTATTCAGGATGGTGCGAGGCCTTTTCTGACAGAGGAAATTCTGGAGCGTTGTTATGAGGCAGTGAAAAAGGATCACGCCTGCGTGGCGGGAATGCCCGTGAAAGATACCATAAAGATTGTGGATGAAAGCGGGTTTGCGGTGCAGACGCCGGATAGAAAGCGGATGTGGCAGGTGCAGACGCCGCAGGTTTTCGATGCGCCGCTGATCCTTTCCGCCTACGAAAGACTGATGCAGGAGAAGGAGAGGCTTTTGCGGGAGGGGATTTCCATCACGGATGACGCGATGGTGGTGGAAACCTTTACCGACTGTAAAGTCAGACTGGTGGAAGGGGATTACAGAAATATCAAGGTGACAACGCCGGAGGATATGGTGGTGGCGGAGGCGCTGCTGTAGATATATAGTAAAGTTGAAATGGTTTTAGAAAACGACCTGCCCCAGGCAAAGCGCTGTACAGGCGGAGCATGGGATACAAAGGCAGGGAAAAAACGTGCAGAGGGGATAGGGAAAAGCGATGAAACAAAAAGAAAAGAGAAGTGTGGCGGGTGTTTTGATAATTATGACGTGTATGTCACTTTTGACCGGCTGTGGAGAAGGCTCTGCCAGAGGCGGTCAGGACAGCGGGATGACGGCCTCAGAGGAAGCGGGCGTTGAGACGCCAGCTGCGGAGGAACAGGACAGCGGGACTTTAGACACGGAGGAACAGGACGGCGTGGCTTCCGATACGGAGAAACAGAATAGCGGGGATACAGACACGGAAGAGCAGGACAGCGTGGCAGGAGAGCAGGGCGGAGAACCAGCCGTGACGAATGACGGAAGGGGCGAATTGATTTCCGACGAAGATGCGGCATCGTTACAGTGCGTAAAGAAATATATGGTTGAGGATGTCTATGGGGATGGAAACTCCTATGAAGTTTATGCGCCTGATGGAAGTGAAAACGATGAAGGATACTTGAGCTATATTGATCATGGAATTGTTTATTTTGCATCGGTGTACAGCGGCGGTGATAAGGAACTGCCTTTTCAGGTGCTGAACGAAAGTCTGAAAATGACGAAAGTCGATTGGGAGCAGGAAGAAGCGTATTCGGATGTGCAGATCAGCGAAGTTATAAAAAATGGCGCGGACAGATATGCGATCGTTTCCGCAAAAAGTCAGGATCTTTTCGGGACAGACTATGTGAGACGGATGCTTTTTTATCTTGACATTCCAGAAACGGGAGTGGGCGTGCTCTGGGAGCTGGATCTGAGCGAAATAGGGATGGACGAGGTTACAGCGCAGATTCTTTCGGAGCTCGGGCAGTGTTACGGAATTGGTTTGGAGGGTTTTGTGCCAAAGGGAGAATGGGCGCAGGCAGACAAGGACCGGCAGATAGAGGCGCAGGATGTGTATGAGCCGGAAGAGGGAGAGCAGGCGCTTACGAAAGTAGACGGGTACCAGTATCTGGGGATGACTACTTTGTCACTTGACGGCGGAAAAATTCAGTGTCCTGTACTGGCGCTGATGGGATATACGACATCGGTAAGGTCAAGCTATACCAGCGCAACTATGCATGGGGTTTCCCTGAGTATCGATGGTTCCTCAACAGGTACGGATGAGTATGTGCCGCTGTTCAAGGAGGGAGCAGACAGACTGTATAGGCAGAAATTAGAGGATGAGGATGTAGAAAACCGAAATGTCCATAAGAGCGAAGTCATGGAGATGGCTGGTTATGATAACGCGTGGTATTATATTGTCGACTATGAGACGCCGGATCTGATGACGCAGGAATACTATAGGGAAGTGAGAGTGAACTGCCGGATTATCATAGAGGAGAAATATGCGCTTACCTGCGATATCACACTCCGGGACAATAATTATGACAAAATGACTAACACAGTGATCAAGGAACTGGAAACGGCCTATGGCATCGACTTAGCGGAGTATTATAATGAAGAAGAGTAAAAGAAACAGCTGTTATGGAAGCGTGTCTGGAAAAGAAAAGAGCAGAAGGAGTCGAAGCGTGGTTCTGACTGCCGCCGGACTGCTGTCTGTCCTTCTGCTTGCGGGCTGCGGGAGCTACGGGAGAACAGGTGGAAGTGATGCCCCGAGGGAGACGGAGCCTGCAGAAGCGCAGACCGCAGGAATGGAATCTGACGGAGAACGGGCTGCAGGAATAAAATCCGCCGAGATGCAGGAAACAGAGACAGAATCTGATGAGGCACAGGACACAGGCATGGAATCTGATGAGGCACAGGACGCAGGAACGGCGCAGGCCGGGGAGGAAGAGGAGAACCGCCCGGCTACTATGGCGAATCTGCTGCAGGAGAGCGGTAATGTACTGGATACAGCCGATGCGCCGGAACTGCCTGACACGGTGCTGTGGTTTAACGCAACTTATGCCTGTCTGACCTACACAAACGGCTGCGACTGGCGGTGGGTAGGAGGATTGGAGCCTACAGAGGAGAATGCCGACAAGGTGAAGTATCTGCTCCGTTCCAGCTGGAATGTGACGGATCGGAAATCGGGGATTGAGGCGGTGAAGCGTCTGCTCGGAGGCGGTCACCGCGCCAAATATCAAGAGTGCATAGATGATTTGGAAGACTGGGGACTTATGGACCTGAATGAGCGGCAATTTTTGAATGAGGTTACCAAAGTCCTGAATGGAGAAAGATCGGATATAGATCTGGGAGAAACGCCGGGGAGGTATGTGCTGGCCTATTATATGGATCGTGACGGGATCAGCGCAGAGTATATTGCGGCGTGGGATTTATGCAGGGTCAATCAGCTGTATGGGGATTTTTATGTTTGTGGTTTTATGAGCTATGAGGAGGCAATGGATGCATCTTACGAAAATTCGTTGAGACTACAGAACATGTATGACTCATGGGAGGAGATGATGGACGCTTATCTGCTGGGTTATCAGTTCTGGCAGGGAGACCTGGCCGCTTCCGATGACTCCCCGGCGAAAGAGCGGAGAAGCTATTATGAGATGCTTAAAAAGGCAGATGACAGCCCCTATGAACTGGACTGGAATATGGAGTTGAAAAAGAGCTGGTGAAAAAATAAAAAAACGGGTTGACAGGTAAGTCTATCTTTGCTAGAATAATTTTTGCGCTCGACCGAAAGCGGGGGCGCAAAGCGAACACGGAGAGGTATCGAAGTGGTCATAACGAGGCGGTCTTGAAAACCGTTTGGCGGCAACGCCACAGGGGTTCGA
>CAJTTT010000027.1:0-400 GCA_910579285.1 uncultured Lachnospiraceae bacterium
GAACTGTACCACCGCAACTACTACAAGGAAGCGCAGGACAAAAACAGGGTTTACTATGAGTATTACAGCTTGGAGAACACGCAGGACATTCCGGCGGATTACAACGAAATCTCATTTGTATGTTTAAGACCGGACGGCTGCCTTGAAACGCCGAGTACATTGAGTATCGTCTGCCGGACACTCGCAAAGAAACTGGACGGATTTGAGGGGTTTCATTTCCACCAGCTCCGCCATACTTATACAAGCAATTTGCTGTCAAACGGCGCAGCGCCGAAGGACGTGCAGGAACTCTTAGGACACTCTGACGTGAGTACCACAATGAATGTGTATGCCCATGCCACAAGGGAAGCAAAACGGACTTCCGTAAGGCTCTTGGACAAAGTGGCAGGCAACGATTAGA
>CAJTTT010000027.1:410-43181 GCA_910579285.1 uncultured Lachnospiraceae bacterium
CTATGTAAGGCTCTAAAAGCCTTGAAAAATAAGGAAAGTTCAAGAAAATCATCTGCAAATTCCGATTTTCAATCAATGTAGGCATTCCAAAATCCATTCCCGTTTCCCCCTCTCTTCCTATCCATTATATACCCCGGACCGTCCCTTTGCCAGTTTATCATCTCTTTACAAACTGTTTATTTCTATTTTATTGCCTTATTGTTCTATTAGTTGTATAACATATATAAACAAAGAAACAGATGACCGCTCTGAATGAAATGATTCCATTCGGTCATACTGATAGCAAATCGAGTGTTTGCGCACTCGACCTAAACTTTAGAATAACATACAGAAGGAGGAATTTTTATGTTAAGACCTGCATTATTCAACAACCGTAACTACAAACCCGCATTCTATGAAGATCCCTTCGACAGAATGTTTGACGACGCATTTAAGAATTTCTGGGGAAACAGCGAGCTGGCCACCTTCGACGCCTTTAAGACGGATGTGATCGACCAGGGTGACAGTTACCTTTTACAGGCAGAGCTGCCGGGCTTCGACAAGTCGGATATCAACATCGACTTAAAGGATAACCTGCTGACCATCTCCGCATCCCACAAGGAAGAGAAAAACGAGGACAGCAAGGACAAATACATCCGCAGGGAGCGGTATTACAGTTCCTACTCCCGGAGTTTCCGCGTAAACGATGTGGAGCCGGGCGACATTGACGCCTCCTACAACAACGGCATTCTGGAAGTAAAGTTTCCCAAAAAGGAGCTTGCCGCCAAAGAAGAACTGCGGAGGATTGAAGTAAAATAGAGACAAATCCAAACGGCAGGACGGTATTTTTAACCCGTCCTGCCGTTTCTGTAAGCCGTTTTGCGAAAGTCCGCCGCCAGCGCAGTTTCTACTGCACTTCTTCCACCAGCTCCAAAAATTCTATTTTGTAATTGTCATGTAAATCCAGCTTTTTCACTGTCCTTGTCACATTTTCCAGAGACGCGCCCCCTGGATACTCACTGTGAGAGGCAAGCAGGCCAAATTCTGCTACCGCCGCCGCGAAAAGGAAGTCGTCAGACGGCTTATTGCTATAGCTGTCATACCCGATCGGATACTCTAAAAGCTCGCTTTTGTTTCCCGCGGGCTTCTTATAACGGATGCTTACTGTCAGCCACTCCTTATATTTCTGACTGGCCGCAGGCGTTTCACCCGCCCTTTTTCTATATTCGCTGCCATATTTTAAATCATCTATGTCCTCTTCCGCTATACCGCTGCCCAGAGGCTCACGCAGGATGATCTCATAGAGCGCTGTGACGCTGTGTCCGGCTCCGATCTCCCCGCCGTCCTTGGTGTCATCGTGAAAATCCTCCCGGTCCAGCACTCTGTTATCATATCCCAGAAGACGGTAAGCCTCCACCAGCTCGGGATTAAATTCTACCTGGAACTTCACATCCTTGCAGACTGTCAGGAGTGTGGCCGTCATCTCCTCCGAGAGTACCTTTTTCGCCTCCTGCATACAGTCTATGTAGGCATAATTGCCATTACCCTTATCCGCTAACGTCTCCATCTTATTGTCTTTGATATTGCCTGTTCCAAAGCCCAGCACCGAAAGGAAGATTCCCGATTCCTTTTTCTCGCTGATCAGTTCTTCCAATTCCTCCTCAGTGGTCATGCCGACGTTCAGATCACCGTCTGTTGCCAGGATAATGCGGTTGTTGCCGCCTTTGATAAAGTTTTCCTCTGCCAGCGCATAAGCCGTCTCAATTCCCCTGCTGCCCCAGGTGGCTCCGCCCGCTTTCAATCCATTGACCGCCTTCTTAATTTTGCGCTTCTCGCTTCCGTCTGCTCCCTCCAATATCACCCGATCCTCCGAAGCGTAGGTCACAATGGAGATTCTATCCTTCTCGGTAAGGTTTTCCGTAAGCTGTAAAAAGGATTCCTGCAAAAGAGGCAGCTTGTCGGGTTCCCCCATAGAGCCGGATACGTCCAGCAGAAACACCAGATTGGACGCAGGCGCCTGCTCATAGCTGATATCCTCTGTCTTAAGGCCGATCATCAGAAGCTCCGCCTCCTCATTCCACGGACAGCGGCCAATCTGTGTCGTCACACCGAAGGGCTCCTGCCCTGCCGGCTCCTCATAGTCATAGGAAAAATAATTGAGCATCTCCTCAATCCGAGCGGCTCCCTCCGGCAGGCTCTCCAAGTCATACCCCTCACGGATCAGCCGGCGTAAATTACTGTAAGAAGCTGTGTCAACGTCCGCAGCAAAGGTAGACTGCGGCTGCGTCATCACCGAAAAGAAACCCTGTTCTTCCCATTTGCTGTACTCCTCCAGATGATCCCTGCTGTCGGTTTCCTCATCAAACTCATAGCAGGAGCCGAGATATCCGTCCGGGACATCCCCTTTTGCATACAGTTTCTCAGGCAGATCCCGGATGTCCGCATCCTCTGTTTCCGCTTCCTTTTTATCCGATGCGCTCTCTGTCCGGCTTGCAGCACCTAATATACTGTCTTCTGACATATCTGCCGCTTCGGACGGTGCTTCCACATCGTTTGCCGCATCCACTGCCGCCCCGGCATCCGTCTCCGGCAGCTGATCCGTCCAGGGCGCTGTCTCCGCCTCTGTCGCTGGAAGTTCCTCCGTCCAGGGCGCTGTCCCCGCTGCCCCATCCGCTTTCCCGCCGCATCCTGTAAGCAGCAGTATTCCCGTCATACCCAATACCATTGTTCTTTTCTGATACTTTTTCATCCCTTTTCCTCCATCTCCAGGCTGTTTGTGCTCTGATCCTCCCCGGGCATTTGTTTTATGCCCTTCTATTTCTAATACCTTTCATGGAAGAAATGGGTTGCAGCGTTATCCCAAAAATTTCAAAAAATCATCGGTCCTTTTCCATCTGTTCCAACAGTTTCCGATATCCTGCTTCCAAAAACGCCTCCAAGTCTTGCGCCTCTCCGCGGATCACATACTTTTCACCGTTTTTAGTCTCTATATAGCCAGCCCATCCGTCTTCTTCCTCCGCCACATGAAAGGTTTCCCCCTCAAAGATATGCGCTTCCACATCGGAACGTCTGCAGAAGTCCGGCTTTTCTGCCACCTTTTCTATCGTGATATTCGTCGCGTCTGCCGCTGTGCTTCCCTGGGTTACGTCTTCTGCAGGGGCCTCTGCTGCTTCCCCGGCAAGGCTCTCCTCCCTATTGCTGTACTTTCTATGCTGCTCCCCGTCCTCCGTTTCTGCCCCCGCCCCGGGCATACTTTCGGTTTCAGCCTCAGCTGCAGGAGACACCGCCATATCCGCCTCAGCAGACATCGCCTCATCAGCATACGCTCTCTGTGTGGTCTCCACTGCCTTTTCCGGCTCCATCACCACCCCGGCCTCTGCCATTCCTCCATCCTGATCTTCACCGACGGGCGGCTCCGATGCTTCCATAGCTGCTTCCATAGGCGCTTCGCTCATGGACATATCCCGGGAATTGATGCCTTTCATCATCATGGATACGGACATCAAAATAAACAGCGCCGCTGCCGCAGACAAAGGATACGCCCATTTTTGGATGCCGGAATGCTTCGTATATTTTCTGTCACCGGCAGAAGCTGACGGCATCCCAAAATCCTCACGGATTCCTTTCGACTCCCCCTCTGTCATCTGCGCTGCAGACATCTGGCTGATCCGCTTCTCTTCTTCGCGCATGGCCGCCTTTGTCCTTGCAATCAGTTCCGCAGGGGCATGTATCTGTTCTGTTTCTCTGTTATACTGCTCTTTATACTGATCCATCATCATCTATGAGATTCCTCTTTATCAACCGCTCTATCTCAGGCGGTTATCCGTTTCATACCTTCATCCTGCGCCGGACAGCTATCCCGGCTCTTCCAGCATCTGCTTCAGCATCTCCCGCGCCCGATGCAGCTGTGATTTGACGGTGCCTTCCTTCTGCCCTGTCTGTTCGGCAATCTCCGCCACTGAAAGTTCTTCATAATAAAAGAGGTGTACCGCCAGCCGGTATTTAGGCGGGAGCTTTGCCACCGCTCCCCTAACAGGCTCATCCCCCGGCGGTTCATAAGCCTCTTCTCCCCGGATCTGTTCCTCGTCTTCTATATAATCCACATTTTTGTTCCAGTACAAATCAAAGTGTTTCTTCGCGCAGTTAATCGTCACCCGGATCAGCCACGCTTTCACATGCTCCCAGGATTCCAGCTTATCCACATGACTGACGAGACGGACAAAAACTTCCTGAAAAAGGTCATCCGCATCCGTCCTGTTTTTCATCTGCGCCAACGCCAGACGATACACCATATCCGCATATCGGTTTATCGCAGCCTCCGCTGTTATCTGTTCCTCTTTTGTCATACACGGCCTCTTTACTAAAACCCGTCTGTACTGACCAGACAAGGTTCTCTACTCTTAATACCTCTCATCTCAGGAATCGGTTTCATTTTTTGCACAACAATACGCCATATGGCAGAACTGTCTGCCGGAGCAGACAAATTTCTCACTGTCCGCCGGAAGGCATGATCTCCCTGAGGTTTTCCACATCCCCGGTTTCCGTCGCCCAGCTTGTGGCAAACCGCACAACCGTATGCCCTTCATCATATCTCTCCCAGATATCAAATTTCACCAGTTCCTGCAGACGCGCCATCTCCCCGTCCTCCAAAATAAGAAACTGCTGGTTTGTCGGAGAATTGAGGAAAAACCGTTTCCCTTTTTCCCGAAACATTTCTTTCATCTTTTCCGCCATCTCGATGGCATGGGCGCTGATCCGAAAATATAAATCGTCCGTAAAGAGCGTGTCAAACTGCACACCCAGAAGCCGTCCCTTCGCGAGGAGCGCACCCTTTTGTTTAGCCAGCGTCAGAAAATGGGCCGGTATGTTTTTCTTCGGAAATACCAGTGCCTCCCCGCAAAGCGCTCCCACCTTAGTGCCGCCGATATAAAACACATCACAGTATTGGGCGATCTTCGGGAGGGTCACATCCGTTTCCCGGCTCATCAGTCCATATCCGAGCCTTGCACCGTCCAGATACAACGGAATATTGTATTTGCTGCATATACCAGCGATAGATGCGAGCTCCGATTCTGCATACAACGTGCCGTACTCCGTGGGATGGGAAATATAAACCATGCCCGGGAATACCATATGTTCGTGGCTTGTGTCCTCCCAGTAAGCCTTCAGGTAAGCCGCAAGTTCCTCCGCCTTTATTTTTCCCTCATGCCCTGGAATGGTAAGCACCTTGTGGCCGCTGTGCTCAATAGCCCCCGCCTCATGGACACTGACATGTCCTGTCTCGGCCGCAACGACGCCCTCATAGGATCTCAGCATGGAGCTGATTACGATCTGGTTGGTCTGGGTACCCCCTGTCAAAAAAAAGATCTCCGCCTCCTCACAGCCACAGGCCTGCCTGATCTTCTCTTTTGCGCTCTCGCAGTATTTGTCATTGCCGTAGCCGGAAAGCGGCTCCCTGTTCGTCTCTGCAAGACGCTCTAAAATTTTTTCATGTGCCCCCTGGATATAATCGCTCTCGAATGATAACATGTCCTGTTTCCCCCTTTTCGGTTTCCATTATAAAAATCACAATATCATAATGGGAATGCCTTTCGGCACTCCCACTGTCACTTCCTCATATCCCACTCCGTAAGCCGGCTCATCACGGAACCACATATCTTTGTCCTTCGCACTTTGGCAGATTCACCGATAGTTCCCGTCTCACATGGGTATCCGCATACATCTCATCTGTTTTATTAAAATAATCGTACTGGCCGCCCGGCGTATCGTCCCAGGTCACATCCACATTGTAGTAACCGTCATCCAGCCCCACAATATTCCATGCGTGATCCTGGCCCGCGTACCCCGTACAGTAAAAACAGGGAATCCCCGCCCGCTGCATCAGATACTGGTACGCCCTGGCATATCCTGCGCAGACGCTCTTTCCGTCCACCAGCGCACTATATGCGCTCTGATTTTTATCCACGCCCTTCTCGTATGTTACCCGTTCAATCAAAATGTCGTGCAGTCGTGCCTCTTTCTCATAAGCCCCCAGATTCTGTACCTGGGACAGAATCTCGTTGGTGATCCTGTAAAACTCTTTGGAGGATACGGTAAGTTCTTCCAGTGTCATATTGAACTCTAACTCCAGCTCAGCGCAGATTTTATTCTGATCATACTTACAGGTAAATATTGTGTTGAGCCAGAAAAGCTCAGGATGGTCATTGTATACTGCCATGACCACATCTTTAATCTCTGACACCGGCACCGCCTCAATGGGCACAAAAGCCGCGTTATACGCGGCTGCGTTGGCATAAATCTGCCGGTACAGATGCTGTCCTTTCGGCTCCAGCATCTGATAATAAGGATAAAAAATCGAATCAAAAGACAGGCCGTCGCCCGTCTCACCGTAGCCCAAATCGCTGGTATACTCTCCGCCCTCAGCGTCTGGCAGCTCCTCTGATTTTTCTGTAATAGGCTGATAGCCGGATTTACCGCTGACTGCCTCGGGAACACTCACGCCCGATTCCGCCGGCGGTTCATAGCCGTTCATGCCCCTGACACTCTCTCTGCCGCTGTTCTCATTGGAAGAAACCCTGATAGGCTCCTCGGGCTGACGCTGCACGCTCTGCCCGGAACTGGTCTCCTCATCCTCCTCGGGGAGGCCGGAGACATCCTCCGGCTCCTCCGATGAGACATCCTGCGGTATGTCAGAAGATTCTTCATACTCCTCCGGCTCCTGGAAAGACTCTGGCTCCTCGTCCTCCTCCGGCACCGCCTCTTCTTCCCCGGAAGGAAGGCCGTCGCCTGAAATCAGCGAGGAAAGTGTCTGTGTGATTCCCGGATTCACGGCAGAAAATATAATGAGCGCACACAATATTGCTGCCAGAACCCCTATGCCCGCTATGATATTCTTTAGTATCTTCATTATCCTTACATCACCCCCATCCGGCACACGTCATTCACCAAACGCACTCATCGCGCTGAACTGTTCAGCTAAACTTTAAAAATCTCCGTTCCGTGCGGTTTTCATACCTTAAGATGATCGCTGACGTTGGCGGCAGCGCCACCCGCACTTTACCCGAAATAACGGGATACTGCTTCGCCTCCGTGGAATAGCCATCCGCCGTTGTCAACATCAGACTGCTGAGCGCGCACTCCTTCGGAATGCCCAGATACCACACCGACACCTCTTTTGTGATCTCATAATCATTGTTATTGACAAGGATAACGGACTGTCCCTCTCTCGTAAATCTGCCATAACCAATCACATTGTAACCGGCATCCAGATATTTGAGGGAACCCGTCAAAAACTCTTTATGGGTTTTATGGATACGGATTATCTCCTTATGGAAAGCAATCAGCTCCTTGTCTTCATGTCCCCACGGGAAAGTCCGTCTGTTATCCGGGTCAGTGAAACCGCAGACACCCGCCTCGTCCCCGTAATAGATCGTGGGTGCACCGGGCCACGTCATCTGAATCACCACCGCCTCACGCAGAACCGCCTTGTTCACGCCCTCGTCCGCCGCCTGCGGTCCAAGGGTATTCGTCCGGCCCACCTTATGGTTCGTCCTTGTGAGAAACCGGGAATGATCGTGGTTGGACAGCTCATTCATGGCCACCAGAAGGGACGGCATGGTAAAGTTTGCGCAGTGATGCCTCATCGCGCCCCAGAAACTGTCCGCATTGCCCCGCATATCTTCCCTGTAATCGTCACTGTGTTTCTGCATTCCTGTCAAAAACCATGTCACAGGCTCCATAAAGGCATCGTAATTCATCACCGTATCCCATTCCTGGCCCTGCAGCCAGTCCCTGGGACTGCCATAATGCTCCGCCAGAATAATCGCATCAGGGTTCGCCATTTTCACCGCCCTGCGAAATTCTTTCCAGAACGTATGGTTAAACTCCGGGCTGTGACCCAGATCCGCCGCCACGTCCAGCCGCCAGCCATCCGCATTGTAAGGCGGGGATACCCATTTTCTGCCGATATAAAGCACATAATCCAGAAGCTGTCTGGAATTTTCATAGTTCAGCTTCGGCAGCGTGTCATGTCCCCACCAGCCGTCATAGGAACCGTTATAGGGGAATTTATATTCGTCATGGAACTGAAAATAATTGTGGTAAGGACTGTCCTTATCAATGTAGGCGCCCTTTTCATATCCCGGCGCATTCTCATAGATCCGTTCCCTGTCCAGCCATTTGTTAAAAGAACCGCAGTGGTTGAACACGCCGTCCAGAATAACCCTCATGCCCCTTCTGTGCGCTTCTTTCACTACCTCGGCAAAAAGTTCGTTGCTGGCCTCCAGATTTTCTTTGTTGGAGACACGGTCAATATACCGGGTAGCAAAACGGTTCTCTGTCTGCTCCGGCTTTAAAAGCTCCCCTTCATCATGCACAATCCTGCCAAAATGAGGATCAATATAGTCATAGTCCTGAATATCATACTTATGGTTGGAAGGCGACACAAACAGCGGATTGAAATAGATCACATCCACGCCCAGTTCCTGCAGATAATCCATCTTATCGAGAACACCCTGCAGATCACCGCCGTAAAATTCGCGCACGCCCATAGCCGCCGGATATTTATCCCAGTCCTCGACTCTTACGGTCTTATCCCCGATATACTGGTACTCGTTTGTCAGCACATCGTTGGTGGGATCGCCGTTGTAGAAGCGATCCACATAGATCTGATAAAATACGGCGCCCTTCGCCCAATCCGGCGTCTTAAAACCAGGAATGATGTGAAAATTATAATATTCATTGATATCCTTCGTGACACCGCGCCTGTCATAATAACAGGAAAGCTTCCCCGCATGCACTTCAAAATAATAACTCAGCTTTTCATCCTCAAGCTGAACCGTATGCGAATAGTAATCGAAATACGCATCCGATTCCGTCTTGAACATAATATGTTTTTCATTCTTGAACACAAAAAACACTTTATCTATATTATTTTTTGCAGACCGAAAGCGCACTGTAACTTCGCCATAAGCGCTTGGCTCTGGCGGAGATACATAGTCCTCGGTCATGTCCGTGAACAAAGCTTTTCTGTTAAAAACCGGGCGCATACCCGCAAAATACTGCTGATTTTTTTCTGCCTTCTGAAATTGATTAATATCCATAATCAGCCTTTCCTTTGAAAATACAAACAATATATAGCTATTTTATCCTATATATTGTGGATGTGCAACCCTATGGACGGTAAAAAATCGAGCGTCAGCACGCTCGATTCAGAGAATGCTTCGCATTCTCCTTCAATGATTTGCGCTGTCGCCCTAATCCTATAAAGTAAAAAAGACAGTCGTTAAACTGTCTTTTTTAGAGAAGGTATTTCTTTCTTATGGGGTATAGCAAAAAACTATATAATGTATTGGGGGGTTACAAGTAGTATATTAGCATACCCCCTGTCTGTCTACAATACCAAGGATTCACAAATATTACAATTTCACATATGTGTTTTTGTGCATTATGCACAATTATTTCTCTTCCCCTCCGCCGTCACAAGATGGATCCCGGATTACGATTAGATCTGCTCACCCGGTTCTTCCGGCTGGGGATAGTAGGTATCAAAGAGCGCCTCAAACTCCGCGCGGTTGATCTTTTCCTTTTCCAGAAGAAGGTTTGCACATTTATGCAGCACATCCTCATGCTCCATAATGATATCCTTCGCCTTCTGATAACACTCATCAATGATCAGCTTCACTTCTCTGTCAATTTCTCCGGATACCAGCTCGCTGTGATTTTTCGCGTGCGCCAGATCCCTGCCGATAAACACTTCATCGTCATCATCATCATAATTGATCACGCCAATATGATCGGACATACCATAACGGGTCACCATTCTGCGGGCCACTTTGGTGGCTTTCTTGATATCGCTGGACGCGCCCGTTGTAATGTCGTCAAAGATAATCTCCTCCGCTATGCGGCCGCCCAGAGACACCATAATATCTTCGAACATCTTACCCTTTGTGAGAAACATTTCATCCTTCTCAGGAAGCGGCATGGTGTAGCCTGCTGCCCCAAGGCCGGTAGGAATGATGGAAACGGTGTAAACCGGCCCCACATCCGGCAGCACATGGAACAGGATCGCGTGACCCGCCTCGTGGTAGGCCGTAATCTTCTTTTCTTTCTCGGAAATGATGCGGCTTTTTTTCTCCGCACCGATTCCTACCTTGATAAACGCCTTCTTGATATCCTCCTGCCGCACAAAAGCCCGCTTATCCATCGCTGCATTGATGGCCGCCTCGTTTAACAGATTCTCCAGATCCGCTCCCGTAAAGCCCGCCGTAGTCTGGGCGATCTGCTGCAGATCCACATCGTCGCCGAGCGGCTTATTCTTGGCATGTACCTTCAAAATGTCTTCTCTGCCCCGCACATCCGGGGAAACCACGGTAATCTTCCTGTCGAAACGCCCGGGACGGAGAATCGCCGGATCTAAGATATCCACGCGGTTCGTAGCCGCCATCACAATAATTCCCTCGTTGATGCCGAAACCGTCCATCTCCACCAAAAGCTGGTTTAATGTCTGCTCTCTCTCATCATGGCCGCCGCCCATACCCGTGCCGCGCCTTCTCGCCACCGCGTCAATTTCATCTATAAAAATAATACAGGGGGCATGGCGTTTCGCCTCCGCAAACATGTCACGCACACGCGATGCGCCCACGCCGACAAACATTTCCACGAAATCCGAGCCGGAAATACTGAAAAACGGCACATTCGCTTCGCCCGCAATGGCCTTGGCAAGGAGCGTCTTACCAGTACCCGGTGCACCCTCCAAGAGCACACCTTTCGGGATTCTCGCTCCCACCTTGGTGAACTTGCCCGGCTCTCTGAGAAACTCCACAATTTCCTGCAGTTCTTCCTTCTCCTCTTTTAAACCGGCAACCTCATTCAGGGTGATCTTATTTTCACCGCCCATCGTCAGTCTGGCGCGGCTCTTCCCGAAATTCATCATCTTGCCGCCACCGCCGCCGGCATTCTGGGCATTCATCATCACAAAGAAAAAGACGCAGACCACTACCACGATCAGAATAGGCAGAACGCTGTTTAAGAACCAGCTCTCCTCCGGCACACTCTCCACGGAACAGTCTATGCCGTGCTCCCTGACAATGCGCTCCATCTCTGTCACGTCCGTCACATAGAGGATCTTCTCCTCCCCGCTCTTTAAAACCACCTTCAGGGAACCCGTGGGTGTATCCTTATTCGGACACACTGTCACCACCGCGACATCATTGTTCTCCATCTGCGCCTCAAATTCCCCTCTGGTGTAGCCGCTGTTTGGCACCCGCAGCGTTCCTACCCAGACAGTAAACAGAAGCAGACAGATAATAATTACAAAATACAGATAAAAACTCCTACCACTCTTGTTCATGCAGCAATTCCTCTATTCCGACCATTACTAAAATAATCAGTCAAATTTCACCATTCCGATATAGGGCAGATTGCGGTATCTCTGATCATAATCCAGACCGTAACCCACCACAAACTCATCGGGAATCTCAAATCCCGTATAATCCACCTTCACATCCACCACACGCCTGTCCGGCTTGTCCAGAAGCGTGCAGAGCTTCACATCCGCCGGACCCCTGCTCTGCAGCATATCCAGCAGATAACTCAGCGTCCGCCCGGAATCTACAATATCCTCAATCACAATCACATGTTTATCTTTCAGAGGTTCATCCAGATCCTTCACAATCCTGACCACCCCGCTCGACTTGGTATCCCCGCCGTAGCTGGACACCGACATGAAATCAAGAGACACCGGCACCGAAATCCTCTTAGCCAGCTCGCACATGAAAAAGCTGCCCCCCTTCAGCACACACACAAGGTGCACCTGCTTTCCCTCATAATCCCTGGAAATCTGATCACCAATCTCCTGAATCCGCTTATCAACTTCCTTCTCTGTCAGCAATACCTCTATCCGTTCCGCCATCGTTTCCTCCTCTTAGGCGTACCTCAAGAATACGCCTCGTGTTTTTCTCCACCCGGTACTGTCTGCTTACGCGGTATCCGGGCACCCAGAGAATGTGGGCGCCGTCAGCCAGCAGATACATAACATCCCTTTTTGCCTTCGGGATTTTTGTATTGATCATGTACTGTTTGACAGACTGGGTGTGAAGTGTATCGTCTATGGTAAGATAATCCCCCTGCCTTCTGGTCCGCAGGAGTAAAGACGTAGTTATTTTATCATAATCAAACCATTTCGTATATCTATTTTCTGGAATATTTTGTTCCTTTCTGTAGAAAAAAGAGGCCGCCGGCAGAAAAGCCGTCTCCCACAAAATAAATGTGAAGCTGCCTGCATCCGGGATCTCAAACACCGCCGGGACGCCGGGAACAAGCGCACACCCTGTGACGCAAATCTCCTGTAAATCTCTCTGAACCGCCGCCGGACTGCCGCCGGACGCCCGCCGGGCTGTGCCGTTTTCCTCTTTTGCCGCCTTCCAGGCTGTGCTGCCTTCCTCTTCCGCCGTCTCCCGGCCCGTACTGCCAGACGCTTTCTCCTCCCGTCTTAAAAACAGCGTGTCGTACTCTTTAACTGCCCTGATTCCATATGGAAGAAAAAGCTCTTTGCTGCCGTCCTTATCCGTGAGTTCCATCAGCCCCGCAATATGGCGCGCGGTGATGTCCTTGCGGTGAGGGGTCATTCTTTCCAGCGCGCGCAGAAGTAGGCGCTTTCGCATTACCACATCTTCCGCCCGGAATCCCTCAAGCCCGATCTTCACTTCCCCGTACACATCACCAGTCTCTCCGACGGCATCCACAGCCCTGCTGCCGTCCCGCTTTCTCTCCAGATCCTCCCGCGCATACATGTCATAGAGCCGGTCTGTTTCCCGGGCCAGATAATTTTCGGTTTCCGCCAGGATATCCGCAAGCTCTCCCATATGCGAAACCGCACCGCCGCAGATCTCCCGTTTTGCATAAGGCAGTATGTGATGCCGGATTTTGTTGCGGGCATAAGCGTCCCCCCCGTTGGTGCCATCCTCACGCCAGACAATCCCTTCCGCTGTCAGGCAGGCTTCGATCTGCTCGCGGCTCACACATAAAAGAGGCCGGATGACCGATTCCCTGACCGGGCGGATAGACGAAAGGCCCTTCAGACCGCTGCCCCGGAACATATGAAAGAGCATGGTTTCCGCCCTGTCATCCGCATGATGCGCCACTGCGATCCTGCTCCGGCCCCCGTCCCTGATTTCCCAGAGCACCTCCTCAAAGGCCTGATAACGGAGCAGACGTCCTGCCTCCTCCTCAGACAGCTTGCGCGCCTGTGCATAACCAGCCACATCCACCTCGCGCAGGTAAAACGGAATGCCCAGCTGTCCGCACAGCGCTTCCACATAAGCGGCGTCCTTCCCGGCCTCCGCACGCAGTCCGTGATTCACATGCACCACCGCCAGCCGGAAAGGGATCTCCTCCTGCAGCCGGGCCAGCATATGCAGCATGCAGACCGAATCCGCACCACCCGAAACGCCAGCTGCCACGCAGTCCCCAGGCCTCACCATGTCATGGGCGCTGATATATTTTTTTACTTTTTCATATAATTTTTCCTTCATTCCCCGCCTATCCGTCCACCGCTCTGACTACAGGGCATCCTCCT
The DNA here is from genome assembly GCA_910579285.1 of uncultured Lachnospiraceae bacterium. Classification (GTDB taxonomy): domain Bacteria; phylum Bacillota; class Clostridia; order Lachnospirales; family Lachnospiraceae; genus UBA3282. The sequence continues at coordinate 13,966 of CAJTTT010000027.1, forward strand.
GATCCCAGATTCCTGTCACCAGCACTGTCATGTCATCCCGGATGCGCCCACGGCTCTGCCCGATGGCATAAGCCAAAATCTGGTTCGCAATCTCCCCCGGATTGCTGTAATCCATCCTGCCGATAATTTCCGGCAGCGCCTCCTCGCCAATGCCCTCCGAAAGCGCGTCAAGCACACCGTCCGAAAGCATAATGATATAATCTCCACTCTGCAGCGTCCTGTTCTGAATTTCCGGCGTCATCTGCCAGAAAACCCCGAGCGGCAGATTTCTGGAGGAAAGCCTGTCCACAAGCCGCCCTCTTTTAATATATGTACTGGCAGCCCCCGCCTTCAAAAACTCACAGTTTCCCGTATAAAGATCAATATCGCACATATCAAGCGTGGACATTGCCTGCTCCTGTCCCGCCGCCGCCATCGCGCCGTTTACCATCTGCACTGCGGGTTCCTTGCCAAATCCCGCCTCCAGAAGACGCTCCATCATCTCAACCACGCGGCCGGATTCCCGCCGGGCTTCTTCTCCGGAGCCGACACCGTCCGAGAGCAGTACATGCAGCTTCCCCGTATCCGATTCAAAAAAGGAATAGCTGTCCCCCGAAACTTTTTCCGTCTCCTTCACCGCCTTGGCAAAGCCTGTCAGCAGATGGTAGGGCGGCTCCTCCAGAAAATAGTAAGTATTGTACTCCGCCGCGAGATAAGCCGGTGTATTTTTCGCCGCACAGAGCCTGCGGTTCATAGCCACCGATATGTAATCCGCCACATCCTCCGTGGAAATATATTCTATTTCCCCGAAGTGCGCGCGCTTCCCCACAGCCTGTCTCATAACAAGGCTGATTTCCCGGTGGCCGTCCTCATGCTCCAGCTCCAGAAAGTCCTTCAGCATAATGCCGGATTCCTTGAGCATCGCCGCCATCTGCTTATACCGCCGCTCTCCCATAGGCCGGCACCGGCAGGTTTCCCTGGCCGTCACTGCCAGAATATGCGCCATCTCCTTTAAATGCTCGGCCAGAAGTCCCTGGCTTTCCTGCAGACGACGCCTGTAAAGATATTCCTGCCTGTCCACAGGCTCATCCCCGGCAGGCCCGTCATTCGCCTGAGTATCCTCGAACAAATCCGCCAGATCACGGAAGGACTCCGCATAAGACAAAAGTTTCTGCCTTCCATACTCCGGGATCATATCTATTCTGTCGTCTTCCCTTAAGTTTGTCCGTCTTTTCATCACACACCGCCTCCATATACGTCAATACTGCCTGTCCGGGCCAGATTGAAAAAGCCCGCAAAACCCGTCTTACACATATATATGAAAAGTTGATGTGTTTTATTCCAAAAATCGAGTAGGAGAAAATTTCCCCTACTCGCCATAAAAATTTACCTATTTTTCATCTTTAAATATAATTTCGCCCTCATACACCAGACCCAGCTTCTCTTTCGCTACTTCCTCAACAAATTTCTTGGTCTGCGTATACTTTCCATACTCTTCAATTTCTGCGGATCTTGCCTGTTCCGCTTCTATTTCAGCGATCAGCGCCTCTTCCTTCTCCATATAAAACTGACGCTTCTCCCTAAGCTCCACACTTTTAAAGGTAACCACAAGCATCATCATTAACACTACAGTGGTAACTAAAAGCATGGCCAGCCTGTTCTGACGTCTTTTACGATATGCTGCTTTTCTTGCCATGCTTAAAAACTTTCCCCTCTCCCCCCGCTTGTCAGCGTTTACATAAAACCATTCTAATTGTTTTTATGAAAACCGTCAACCGTTTTTTAATAAAATCTTTACACTTTTTCAATTTCTTCCCCATGTAAAGAACAAACGTTTTCCCCACAGAATACAGGCATTTCAGAGGTTTTAGCACAATTTGTAGGAGATGAAAAACGAACCACATGATCTTGTGTAGGCACGTTGACATAACATTTACAAACGCATCACGCACAACCAATTTATAAAAAAACATGCCGACTGCTGCGCCGAACACTGCAAACCAGCGCAGCGTCCCGTCATTTTCCCTGTAGAGCATATAGAATACGCCGATCCCGCAGGCCAGCCAGAACAAGAGGTCTTCCACCGACATCAGGACTGTCCCATGCTTAAAAAGTCTGCGAAGCACCCGGATCCAGTCATAGATAAATGTGATGACCAGCCCCATCAGAACGGAATGTGTAAAAAAAGTAAGCTCCTGCACAATTTCCCGGCTCATATCCTACCCATCCCCCGCATGATCACTTAAACAGTCTCGCCAGCAGGGACTCCCCTTTGGCCCCGTACCCCGCGGTTTCCGAGTAAGTAAAGCTGTCAATCCGTCCGTCGATATCTACCTCGCCCTTATCCAGGGAAAGCCTGCTGACATGCAGTTCGCCGCCCCGTATCATCAGCATGCCCTGCTCTGTCTCCAGCAAAATCTCATTTACATCAAAGGAAAGCACATCATTTACGCCTGTCAGTGCGCAGGCCCTTCTGCCTGTAAGCATCAGCTTATGCGGCCGCTTGCCGCCATTATTCAAATCTTCCATACACGCCCTCCTATACCATAATTATGGTACTGGTTCAGTGTATGTCTGCTCTTTTGAAAATATGCCTGTTACGCGCGCTATGTGAGATAGCGGAACAGCTCCTTTGCCTCCTCTTTGCGCACCGTCTCCTGTACGTCGAGGACCTCCACTTTTACCTCTTTATTGCCAAACTGTATGGTGATGACGTCTCCTGCCTTCACATTGGCTGACGCTTTTGCCGGCCTGTCATTGATGAGCACTCTGCCCGCATCGCAGGCCTCATTGGCTACCGTGCGGCGTTTGATCAGCCTCGATACCTTTAAATATTTATCCAGTCGCATGTGATACCTCCCTGTATTTTTTAACGATACCTTCACTCATAACGTAGAAAGGCCCGTATGCAGCGCATACAGGCCTCGTCCGTTTCCGAAAAATTCAATTATGCGTTGAGCATGTCCTTTAAAGCCTTACCTGCCTTAAACTTAGGAGCCTTGGAAGCTGCGATCTTCATAACAGCGCCGCTCTGAGGATTTCTGCCTTCTCTTGCTGCTCTCTTGGAAACTTCGAAGGTACCAAAACCAACTAACTGCACCTTGCCATCTTTCTTCAGTTCGTCAGCCACTACATCTGTGAATGCCTTTAAAGCCTTCTCCGCGTCTTTCTTAGATAAGCCTGCCTGATCAGCCATTGCTGCAACTAACTCTGTTTTGTTCATTTGAACTCCTCCTCTTAAATGAGTTATCGTATTATTTTTGAGGTTTCTCTTAAAAACCGTCTATACATATTTATATCTGCTTTTCCGTGGCATGTCAAGAAAAAAATGCCTTTTTTACGGCATTTTTGGGCTTTTCCTGCATTTGGCTGCCACACACAAAGCCGAATAAATAAAAATACTTCTTATTGTCAGAAAATTTACTCATATTTCTCAATTAAATCCTCTATTCGATCCGCCAATGCCTGTTCTTGCGGGATTTTGGCGATTCTTGACACATCGCTGATCCGCAGAAGAAGGTCTGCAATAAGGGACTCTGTCTTATGACTGTCCGACTGGGGCTCACAGCTTCTCAACGCCTCCGCCAGCTCGCAGATGGCAGCCGTATCCTGCTCGAAAGTATTCCCTTTTTCATAGTTCTTGTCTATTTTCTTTAACACTTTAACGGCTCTGGTTAAGGACGGAAGCTCCTTCGGTATTTCCTTTAAGGGAGATTCCACCCAGTCTTTCTCTTTCTTTTCTTCCTTTTTGATTTCCTCCCAGTTCACAAGCACCTCGTCCGGGGTATCCGCATTTCCCGTGCCAAAAACATGGGGATGCCGCCTTACCATTTTGCGGCTGACCTCGTTTACCACGTCCTCCATCGTAAAGAGACCTTCCTCAGAAGCGATCTGCGCATGCATAACAACCTGCAGAAGCACATCCCCCAATTCCTCTATCATATTTTCGGGATTGCCAGTCTTATTGTAAATGCGGATAGAGGCAAGCAGCTCGGCCGCCTCCTCCATCATGCACGGTTTCAGGCTCTCATGGGTCTGTACCTTATCCCAGGGGCAGCCGTTCTCGCTGCGCAGGGCGGCAATAATTTGGAGAAATTCCTCGTATGTGTATTTTTTTTCAGACATGTGCGCTCCTTTTCAAAAAAGTTAAAGTAAAATTTCAAATCAGCGCCCGGTTGAGGACGTTGAGCCCCTATCGGACGCTGGTTGTTTCTATGTATATCGTATCAATCATTATTTAAACAAGGAGGAAAACCACTTTCGAATGGGATGGGCCTCCTGCGTTATGGTAACGGTTTCTGTTGTCAGCCCGGTCTGGGTTTCGTCACCGCCTTCTGGGTTTCCGCCGCTTGTGTTATCGCCTGGGTTTCCGTTATCCCCGCTGCCGCCTGTATTGCCGCCCGGGTTCTCCTCACCCTCGTTGTCACCGTCTGTACTGCCGCCCGGATTCTCCTCACCCTCATTGTCTTCATCATCTGGATCCTTATTGTCCTCGTCTTCACCAGGATCTGGCTTGTCACTCGCCTCCAGTGCGCGGGAAATCACCACACTGTCCGACATCACTTCAATTTCCTCGGTCAATGTTTTATAACCGTCTGCTTTTATGACAAGCTTGTGCGTACCGTAACTCAGCTCAAGCGGTTCGCTGATATCTTCTACATCCTTTCCGTCCACACTGACTTTCGCTTCTGCCGGGGAAACCGTAATGCTCACCTTTCCTGTAGGCAGAGGGGGCGTCCCTGTGGATCCGCCACTGGAATTATCATCGTCATCGTCGCCATCTTTATCATCACTGTCGGCGTCTATCTTTTCCAGGGCTGAGAAAGAGTAAGTTTCATCTTTTTTCGTATTTTCCAGATAAATCGTGTAGGTTTTTGTCTTATAGCCGGTCTTTTTCAAGGTAATCTCATGTCTGCCCACCGTTTTCGTAAATCTGACAGGAGCAATACCTACATAATTGCCGTCCAAAAATACCTCAACGTCCTTCGGGGAGTCGATATATACTTTGTAATTGTTTGAACTTCCCAGCGCGTTATCGCTCACACTCGAGGAGCTGTTGCCGCTGATGCTGTCCGGCCCTTTGGCAACATCCATCGTGTCCTGCCAGGGGATACGATCAGAGGTTGTGGAATTATTGCTGACAGAATCGCTGCTGTCCTTCCGGCTCTCCTCCAGTTTAAAGGAAATCGTGGCATATTCAGATCCTACCTGGATATGTCTGGTCAAAGTATCATAACCGTCCGCTTCCGCCCGTATCTGGTGAATCCCGTACTTTAACTCCACCACACTGCTGATATCTACGGGCTTGCCGTCCACAGTGATCTTCGCATTTTCCGGCTCTACCGTAAAGAGGATCTTCCCGACAGCATCCTCCGCCACTTCCAGATCACTCACATCGAGCACCACTTCCTTGTCGCGCTCCACCGTTATCTCCTTCACGCATCCCACATTATTGTTGGAAAGCACGACCTGATAGGTGCCCTCCGGCACTGTGAGAAGCATGTCCTCTGTGATCTGGCGGATCACGCTGTTGCCCACTTCAATCCAGCCGCCGAGCAGGGGCTGGTCATTTTTCAGGCGCAGATACCCGTGTCCTTTGTCCACGTTGACGCTGTAAATCTTATGGCTGATGCCTGAGATCGTGACCACATCCTGAGACACGACCTCTCCCGCTTCCACGCGGCGTCCCTCCGACAAGACAACCACACCGTCCGGCAGGGAATATTTCTGGGAACCGATCACGGCCGTCCTGTTCTCACCCGCCAGATCATAATTGTACACATCGTCATACACCCATGCCTCCGGGGAGCGCTTGATGCTGGCAAGTTTTTTCTTACCTTTTAAGAAGGTGACATCGACCACGTCCCCAGCTTTGATCTGGGAAATTGTCATCGGGCCGTCGTATTTATCCTTCACATAAGTGGTTCCGTCATAATAGAGGGTATACTGCTTTCCCGTATCCATATTGATGAGGGACACCGCTTTGTTGTTCAGATCCGTCGACAGAACGACAGCCGTGTCCGCAGAATCAAAACTGCCCACGGTGGATAGCGTAAAGCCGGTATCCACTACATCCTCATTTCCGTTTTTATCCTTGGCTCTTCCTATGTTGCTGGCCTCCGAGGTGCAGCCCGTCAAGACGACCGCCATCAGTGTCAGCGCCGCAACAGCCACCGAAATTCTTCTGTGCATTCCAATCATTTTTTACTCCATTTCCGCATTGTTTCGCACAGGCCGTGCCATGATGGTACATGCGTCAGTCTATGCCGGGAAAAGCGTTCTTTAAAAAGAGCTGTTTTTCCCTCTCCTGTGCAAACAACTTCTCTATTTTTTCCATATTCCGCCCAGGAATCCATGCTTTCCCACTATTATAGTAGAAGTTCACGATTTTCCAGAACTTCTCCGGGTAAGCGAAGCGGAAATACAACTGCCTGTAATCCCTGTCACTCAAGGGTCTCACTCCATTATACCCCGAAAGCAGCATATCACCAAGCGCCTGCGACCAGTTATTTTTTTCCAGAAGCTTGCGCATAAACAGATACAGGTCCCTCACAGGATAATCTCTGATGCACTTCTCGAAATTGACAAGCACACTGCCTCCCTCGGTCTGTATGATATTATGATACTGGTAATCGCCGTGGCATACAATGGAGAATGGATGAGAATCCTCCTCATAGGCATAATAACTCAATTCCCCCGTAATTTGCAAGGCAATATCCATAAAATAATCATAATGTTTCATCAAATAAAGCTCAAATTCGGTCTTCTGGCTTTTTTCCCGCAGGAATTTCCGCACTTTTCTCAATTCCCGGTTATGCTTCTCATACTCATTTTCCACATGAAAAACAGACTGCTGCTCCAACATTTCACTGCCGGAGAGATCACAGACATCGTGAAGGTGCGCCAGGGTATCTACCGCGTGGCGGCATTCCTGTGCGTTTCGGTGATCGCACTCTCTGCCCTCACAGTATGTCTTAACAATATAGGCCGTCCTGTCCTGATCCCGGACGATCAGCTCATCCTCCTTCGTCCGCAAAATGGACTCCGCCCGCACGACGCCGCTTTCCCGGATATGATTTAGCAGGTACTCCTGAAAGCCGACTTTCTCCGCCGGGCCGTTGTATTCTTTCATAATGAGCAGACCCCGGTCTGAATCGCACAGCATGGCTCCGCGGCCTTTCCATGTACGATGTACCTCTATCTCATAATTTTCTAATAAACTGACAGCTCTGTCATTCACAAAAATACCCCCCGCCTGACTCTGACTGTTACATCTTATGACCAGCAGGGGGTTTTCATTACACTTCTTTATACAGTTTGAGAAGAATCTCTCTCTTATTGAGAGAAGGGTCGTCAAGCACCCGCTCCAAAAGCGCGGACAGCGTTTCCCCGATCTGTCTGCCGGGCGGCATTCCCTCAGCAATCAGATCATTTCCCGAAATAGCCAGATCCTTCAAGGTAACCGCATCCCTACGGGCCATAATTTCGCTGTACAGTTTTTCTATGTAGGCGACTTTCGCAAGCTTTTCCTCCCGCATGTAGTCACTCTGTGCGGCAATATCCGCACGCCGCACAGTGAAGATCATGGCAAAAATATCTTCCCCCATGCGGTTGATGGCCCGCCTTACGCCCGCCTCTGTCGGCGCAATGTCATAATCGTGGTACAACACCAGCTTTGTTACCTTATCTGTCGTATCATTGTCGAATTTTAAACGCCGCATCACCTTTCTGGTAATCTTTTCCCCCTCGTAGGGATGCCTTTTATTGTGGGTGGTTCCGTCCGGGTCGATGGTCAGAGTCTGGGGCTTGCCAATGTCGTGGAATAACATGCCAAGCCGCATCACCTTGTCCGGGCCCACTCCGATCATGGAATGCAGAATGTGCTCTCCCACGCCGTAACAGTGGTGCTTATGCCTCTGCGGCGTTTCCATACAGAGGTCAAATTCCGGCAGAATTTGCGCCGTGATGCCAAGCTCATAGGCTGTCCGCAGATAATCGGGGTTAGGAGAAGTGACCAGTTTTACCAGCTCCACCTGTATCCGCTCCGCACTGATTTTCTGCAGATTAGGGGCAAGCGCCTTCACCGCTTCCCCGGTCGCCTCCTCAATCCGATAGGCGAGCTGGGCTGAAAAGCGCACCGCGCGAAGCATGCGCAGAGCATCCTCGTCAAACCTTTCCCCGGCATTCCCCACACAGCGTATCACCCGGTTTTCCATATCCGCAAGGCCGCCGTAAAGATCCACCAAACCGCTGCGCGCATTGTAAGCCATAGCGTTGATTGTAAAATCCCGCCTTCTCAGGTCCTCTTTTAAGCTGGCGGTAAAAGTCACCTCGCTCGGATGCCTGCCGTCCTCGTAGACGCCGTCGATCCGATAGGTCGTTACTTCAAATCCCTCTCCTCCCAGAAGAACCGTGACGGTTCCGTGCTTAATTCCCGTGTCCACGGTTCTCGGAAAGAGACGTTTTATTTCCTCCGGCTTAGCCGACGTGGTGATATCCCAGTCATCCGGCTCCCTGCCAAGTATGGAATCCCTGACACAGCCGCCTACTGCGTAAGCCTCATATCCCGCCTCCTCCAGCGTATTTATGATGTGATGCACTTTATCGGGCAACTGTATCTGCATAAAAAACTCCCTGCTTCCTTTTCCTTCGGGCCGTTATTTATCCGATTCCCGGCCCCTTAAATATCTGATTCACATCTTCGAGATGGAGATCCGGCTTTTCCTCCTCCGTAAGAGAACCGACCAGACTGTCCATTTCCTTCCTGGACATCACGCCCCGGCTCCTCTCCACAAACTCTTTCTTCTCGTCATCGGACATGCCCGAAAAACGATCCATAGCTGCGCGGTTGTTCGCAAATGCCAGCCCAAGGCCGACAGGTAACGTATTATAATCCATGTTTTCATCCCTTTCCTGTACTCTGCTCCCTACTCAGCAGTGCACACTCGAAAAACCTGCATTTTTTCGAGCTCACGGGCTTCGCCCTATCACTCCATAATTTGTCAAAACTGACTGCAAGCAGTCATTTTGCCATATTACGTCGTGGCACTGCTCATTGCCATCGTGTATATAGCATGTACGCCGGGATGAAATGTTATGCAGTTTATATGAAAAAGTTCAACTGCCTGCTGCCAGCAGTTGAGCCGCTTTCCGCCTTAACTGAGCGTTGCAATGCCCCGCAGTCTGATATCTTCACAGGACGCGCCCACCAGAATCTCGTAATCGCCCGCGTCCGCGATAAATTTGCGCAGCTGCGCATCATAATACATGAAATCTTCCTGCTTTAAGGTCAGGGAAATTTTTTTGGAACGGCCCGCGCCAAGCTCCACTTTGCTAAACGCCTTCAATTCCTTGTCCGGCCTGTCCACCTGCGCGGCGATAGGCGCAATATAAATCTGCACAGCCTCCGCTCCCGCCCGCTTTCCAATATTTTTGACTGAGAAAGTCAATTTCACGTCCTTTCCCTTTTCCGCCTTCATGGTGAGGCCGCTGTATTCAAAGCTGGTGTAAGACAAGCCGTGCCCAAAGCAGAAGGCCGGTTTGATCCGCTGTCTGTCAAAATGACGATAGCCGCAGTACAGCCCTTCCTCCAGCACAATATTGCCCCACTTGCCAAACTGTCCGTTCTTTGCAGCGGCGCAGTCCTCATATTTGACAGGAAAAGTTTCCGCCAGCTTTCCAGAAGGATTTACTTCGCCAAAAATAATCTGCGCCAGCGCATTTCCTGTCTCCATGCCTGCATAATAGCTCCACAATATGGTCTGCGCCTGTTCCCGCCAGGGCATCTCCACGGGAGAACCGCCCACAAAAGTCAGTATCACATCTTTTCTGACTTTTAAAAGCGCCTCAATCAACATATCCTGCTCATAGGGCAGTTTCATATCCGGCCGGTCACAGCCCTCGACATCGTAATCGTGATTCAGACCTCCCACAAAAATAACGGCATCCGCATCTTTTGCCATCTCAAGCGCCTCAGCAAACAGTTTTTCATTTTTTTCGTGAGCCTCCGCCTTTTCCCGCTCCAGTTTCGCAAGCCGCTCTTCCTCTCCCCTGCGGCGGTTTTCGCTGTCATTGACTTCGTCCCGGACCGCTTTCCCCATATCCGGGTTTCTATCCTCATCCACGCTTGCTGCCTGCCAGTTCTCTCCCTCATCTGTCTTGTTCTGCGGCACATAGTAGCCCTGCGCATAGGAGACCTTGACATTGCCGCCCAGATACATCTTGAGCCCGGCCAGCGGACAGATCTCGTAAAGCGCTTTAATCTCCGCGCTGCCGCCGCCGTAAGAGTGCTGTATCACGGCATTTGCGCCGATCACTGCCAGTTTCTTTATTTTTTTCGCATCCAGAGGGAGAATGCGGTTCTCATTTTTTAATAAAATCATGGATTCCTGTGCACCGCGAAGGACTGCCTCCCGGTGTTCCGGTTTATTGTATGCGCCGGCCTTGCGTTCCTCCCTTTTCGAGCCGATCATCTTCAGCCGGTACATCATGCGCAGAAGGTTCCGCACTTTGGCGTCCACCGTATCCACGGAAATTTCACCCTTTTCAATCAACACCTTTAAAGGATTGGCCAGCTTATAATCGTCAAAATCCGGGAAGATGGACATTTCCAGATCCATAGAGCATTCCGCCGCCTCTCTGGTTTTATGCACGCCGCCCCAGTCGCTGATTACCGCGCCGTCAAAACCCCACTCCTTCCTCAGAATTTCATCCAGCAGTTTTTTGTTCTCACAGCAGTGAACACCGTTGATTTTGTTGTAGGCGCCCATGACCGAGTAAACCCCGGCTTCCTGTACCGCCGCCTTAAAGGCAGGCAGATAGAGTTCATAGAGCGTCCGCTCATCAATCTCCTCATCCACCATCAGACGGTCCGTCTCCTGCCCGTTCGCCGCAAAATGTTTCACACAGGCCGCCACATCATTCTCCTGCACTGCCTGTATAAACGGTACCGCGAACGCTTTTGTGAGAACCGGGTCCTCACTCATATATTCAAAATTCCGGCCGCACAGCGGGTCTCTCTTGATATTGATGCCCGGCGCCAGAATCACGTCCTTACCGCGCCCTCTGGCCTCCGCTCCAAGCACATGCCCCATTTCACGGGCAAGATCCGTATTCCAGGATGAAGCGAGCGCACTGTTGCTCGGGAGATAGGTAACCATATCATCCTGATTTCCCACGGGAATCCATCTGTCATCGAGAAATTCCGCGCGCACGCCCATAGGCCCGTCCGAAGTTTCAATTGCGGGAATCCCCAGCCTCGCCAACTCGCCGGAGCGAAACAGGGAAGCCCCGTGAATCATCGCAATTTTCTCATCCAGCGTCAGTTTCTTTATCAGTTTGTCAATTTCTTTTTCCCTCTTTTTTTCGATCTTTTTCTCGTCCTTTTTTAACATTTTGACACCCTCCGTAAAAAGACGGCGGCACATCCATATGGACATACCGCCTGTTTGCTCCAATTCCATATTAAGCTAAGTATAACGGGAATTTCTCCCAGATACAATTCCCTTTTTATACTTATTTGGACAAGCTTTTATGCTAATCCCTCTCGGGCATCCACACCCGCATCTGGTTCAGCCCCCTGTTTCCCCAGGTATAATAAGGCACCAGTGTCACCTGGCACGGCTGCGCTTCCTGCCTCTCAAAACTGTACAGCTCTTCGTTTACCGTCTCACGGTACCCCTGGGCAGCAAGTTTCTGAATCCCAAACAATTCGTCCGGCAGATACGCTCCTACCGTCACTTCTCCGTCTCTTTTCAGACTTAAGGAGAGGATATCATTCTCGTTATCCACGCCCTCCGCACAGTAAATCAGCGGCCCACGCTGTAAAGAGACTTTTCCTGTATTTGCGGAAACGCGGCTGCTGGTATACACACGCCTTACCGCCATATCAAGCTCCACCGTAACCACGTCGTCCGCCGTATACTCACCCCGCAGATACGCAAACCCATCCCGGATTTCGCAGTCCGCCTCTTTTCCGTTTAAAAGAATTTTTGTCTGCCTGCTCCACGCAGGAATGCGGACTGCCAGCGGCACCTCCATGCTCGCTCTTCCCTCCTGCGGCTCGAAACGGTACTCCAGTACATGGTCATAAGGATAATTTGTCCGCAAAACCACCTTGCCTCCGAAACGATCACTCACATCCAGAGTGCCCGCGATATACAAGTTGGAGAACAAAGTGCCCGGTATCACATGCCAGGCGTACTCCGCCACGGATCCTAAAAGCCTTGCCACATTCGGCGGGCAGCAGGCGCAGGCAAACCACTTGGGCCTGACAGGCAGCGCGTGCTTGTGCGTCTGGGCCTCCCCGGAAATACCCGGCAGCGCCTCCAATGGATTCACATAGAAAAACCTCGTGCCGTCAAGCTGCATTCCTGCCAGCACACAATTATATAAAGCCCGCTCCATCACGTCCACATACTTGCCGTTATGTTCCAGATAAAGCATTTTATTGGAGAAAAAGATCAATCCAATGGCCGCACACGTCTCCGCATAAGCCGTATCGTTGGGCAGATGGTCATCCTTTGTGAAGGCTTCCCCCTCATAGGCGGAACCGATGGCTCCCGTCACATACATCCTGTGCTGTGTGATATTGTTCCAGAGCGTTTTGCAGGCATCCGCAAGTTCTGTATCTCCCGTCTCCATAGCTGCATCGGCCATACCTGTATAGAGATACACCGCCCGGACCGCATGTCCCACTGCCTTGTCCTGCTGCCGCACCGGCGCATAATTCTGGGCATACTCCGTATCCTCGGGATGATTTCCCCAGACGCGCCAGGGATTTTTTTTCATCTCTTTTTTGTAATAGTCAGGATCAACGCCGCGCACATTGATAAAATGCATCGCAAGCTCCTTGTACCTCTCCTCTTTGGTGCTGCGGTACAGCCGCATCAGGGCAAGCTCAATCTCGGGATGCCCCGGATATCCTTCCGCACCCTCCTCAATAAAATGGCGGTAAATGTGATCTGCCATATCACACATAATTTCCAAAAGCTTTGCCTTTCCCGTGCACTCCGCATAGGCCACCGCCGCCTCGATCATATGTCCCGCGCAGTATAACTCATGCGCCTCGTGAAGATTTGTCCACCGTTTCTCCGGCTCCTTCACCGTGAAGTAGGTATTCAGATACCCGTCCTTCTGCTGTGCCTCACCGATCAGCTCAATGATCTCATCACACCGCTTCTCCAGCGCCTCATCTGGATTTTGTGCAAGGGAATAAGCAGCACCCTCCAGCCATTTGGCCACATCGCTGTCCTGAAACACCATACCGTAAAACTCTCCGTCACAGCTCCCCGTTTTCAGCTTCTTCGCCGCCATACGGAAATTTTCAATACAATGGCTCTTTTCCGCGCCTTCAATCTGATCGTTCAACGCCCGCTCCTGGTAGGGAAGCACCACATCCTTCACCAGCTTCTCATATCTGCCAAAAAACCCTTCCTCCACCTTAAAATCTTTGACTAACCTCAAATCACCCATTCTTTTACCCTCCATGTCAGCTTCCATCGCCCGGCACACAGACACTCTTTCCGACTTCCTCTGTCCTGCGCCTCACTATATGTATTATATTCGGAAACATACGGCAATAAAATGGATTAAATTCTTATCTATTTGTATTATTTTCCGATTCTGTATGCCGAAGGCGTGCTCCCGTAGACCTCCTTGAAAGACTTGGCAAAATAACTCATCTCCTGGAATCCGCAGCTTTCCGCAATCGCCGATATCTTATCGGTAGTGAGCTGCAGCTTGAGCGCCGCCTGCTGGAGACGATAAGATTTGAGATAGGCAATGGGTGTCGTGTTAATCGTTGCGCGGAAACAGCGGATGCACTCGCTCGTACTGACCGCACAGGCAGACGCGATCTCTTCTATCGTAATTTCCCTGCCGTAATTGGCCTGAATAAAAGTCAGCATTTCCTTAATTCTGGCATTGTCCCTCTGGGCCTTTCCGAAAGATTTCCTGTTCACAACCGGCTGAAATTCCGAAATCAGCGCCACAATTGTGGACAGCTCATTGCGGATCTGTATTTCATAGCCGAAAGGCTCCTCCTGCGCCGACCGCCAAAGAGAAGTCAGACAATCCAGAATTTTCTTCTGCCAGTCTACATCCGGCGTCAGATAAAACCCGGGACACGCCTGATTTTCCATCAAAGGTTTCAGATATTTCTGCCAGATTATATTGTCCGTACTGCCGCTGACAGCCCTCGGATGAAACACCACGGAATGAATTTCACAGGAATCATCCTCAGACAAAGAGGCGGCATGCAAAATATTGCTGTTGAAGAAAAATCCCTCCCCGGCCCGGAGCAGACGGGAAGAAGAGCCCATCTCTACAATGGCGCTTCCACCAGCAACCAGTCCCAGCTCCAATTCATTGTGCCAATGCCAGGAAATTTCATCACGGGGCATCAGATCCAGATAACATGCCACGGGAAACTGATGCATCCCATGCTTCCGCAGTTCCTCCCCCTGCATATTCGTCTGTACACTGCACGGCAATATCATACCTTTGTCCTCCTGTTGAAATATTCTTTTCCTATAATTCATTTTTGGAAATATAATTATATAAAATGCGTATTTATTCCTAACATTATTCCTTAATATGATGATATTATCATATCACAAGGTAACACAAAAGAAAAGACAAAACGAAAACCCATATAAGAATGCAGGAAGGAGAGAGAATTTATGTATAAGGTAAATATCAGAACAATCAAGAACACAGAAAAATTTATTCAGATGGTAGAAAACAGCCGCGGCCGTGTCTTTCTGGAGCTGCCCAACGAAACGCTCTGTGACTTAAAGCAGAACACGGCGGTTCTGCAGATGCTTCGGATGATTAATCCGGGGGAATTATGGCTGGACCTTTTCCTGACGGATGCGCAGGACAGTTACAATTTCATGGCTTACATGATCGGCGCGGGGGCATAAAAACCCCCGCTTTTTAAACAGAACTTTCAAACCTGGTATTCTCCAATACATTCTCTTCATCGGATTTCCGCTATCAGCCCATGCTCCACACAGTAGTGATAAACTCCGTCCTGTGCCGCATGGCCGCATATATCATCCGCCACCGCTTTAAGCGCATCCGACCCATTTGCCATAGCAACACCGATACCCACTGCCTGCAGCATATCTATATCGTTATTTCCGTCACCAAAAGCAAGCGCATCCTCCTTTTTCAGACCATAATGCGCAAGTACCTTTTCGATCCCGACCCCTTTTCCGCTGTCCGCCGGGATAATGTCCACCGCCCGGTCCCACCAGGCCGCTATTTTCGCATTTTTCGTGTCACGCAATAACGCCGGGTATTCCTCTTCACTTCCTCCGCACATAATCTGGTAGACTTCATCCTTCTCTATCATTTCATCAAACTCGCTGGAAACATTCACATCCAGCTTGGCAAGAGAAAAATAATCCACCAGGTCTTTATCCTTGCCATTCGCTGCCAGCTTGTCCGGCGTGGCGGCCGATACCCGCCTGTTGATCGAGGCGGCATTCTTCACAATTATTTTTGCATCTTCAGTCGAAATCGGATTTTTGTAAATAATCTGCTGCCTGTTATAGCAGTACGAACCGTTAAAAGTAAGAAATACATCGGGTTCCCAACCTTCGAAATGAGGAACTGTCAGCGGCGCCCTTCCCGTTGAAAGACACAGAAGGATATTACGCTCCTTCAATCGGATTAATGTCTCCAGCGTTTTTTCCGATATCTTCCTGCTGTTGATATCAATCAGTGTACCGTCAATATCAAAAAAGATTATTTTAATCATATCCAGACTCATATTTCATATCCTCCTCAATAAAGCTTTTCATGTTTCCTTCTTTTCAAGACAAGACAATCCTTAGCGATCTGTCAAATCCCCGGAATATACGTCCTGCGGTATTCACTCGGCGCACATCCCTGCTGCGCACGAAAAACCCTGCTGAAATAAAACACATCCGAAAATCCTGTAAGCTGCGCAATATCTGTAATCGGTTTATCTGTCTCCTTCAATAGCTGCTTTGCCCTGCGTACCCGCAGCATACGCTGATACTCGCGGATTGTCTGTCCCGTTTCCTCTTTAAAAAGCGTGCCTGCGTATTTATAGGAAAGCCCGCAGATTGTTTCCACCTCTTTTGCATCGAAATTCTCTGTGTAATGTGCCTGTATGTATTCCCGCAGTTTTTTAACATAACCGTTTTCTACAATATCTCCAGGTGCATTTTTCGCACATTCCAGAAAAATCTGCCACAATCTGACCGAAGCCTGCGGAATATTGCCATGAATATGGGCCTCTATCATTTTTTCAAAATCCTTCTGAATCTGCCGCATACGTCCGCAGTCTGTCAGCTTTGGGAGCGTGATATATTTTTCACTGTCCTGCAAAGTTAGGCAGACCTTTGTATCATAGTACACATTTCTGGGAAGTTCCTCCATATGCTCATTTGGTTCTCCGCAGTAAAAATGTGCATAATACCAGGCCGAACCTTCCTCAAAAGGGTTCTCTCCCCAATGATGCACACCGCTTTTTAAGAAAAAGAGCCGGTGCGGCAGTAACTCATAACGGAAACCGTCCTCGATGATTTCCATCGAACCCCTGAGCAGATAAATCGCCACATGAAACGGCACTGTTCGGTCTGCATGGATCATTTTCCCAAGCGACACGCTGTAATCAGCTTCACAGATAAAAGGCATGGCGTTACATGGAATTTTAAGCGCGTGTCTCTCCACCGGCTTCCTTCTCCCTAAAATCAAGTTTTGTGCAGAAAACAAGGTGATTCTTTCACTGTCTGCAGCGAAAAAAGGTAATCATATACAGTCTATCATAACATAAATGATTATAAATGGGGAAATTAAGCAAAATTATTCGTCCAGAATCATTGACAATACCCTTACAAATGTTGTATTATCATAGTTGTTCATCAATCGAAGCGTGGCTCAGTTTGGTAGAGCGCTGCGTTCGGGACGCAGAGGTCGCAGGTTCAAATCCTGTCGCTTCGACTATTAAAAAAGCGAAACATCAGATTTTTAGGAAATCTGATGTTTTCTTTTTTCCTTGCATACTTTGCTCTATACCCTTTTTTCTGATTCTGCCCATTATAAAGAAATCTTCTTTAGCTCCTCTGCAATATAAGTCACTTTTTCCTCAAGTTCATCATAGAAAAGTGGTAAATATCGCAATCTGTATTTTTTACTGAGCATCTATTTTCCTCCGCAGACTTCCGAAAATTTCCTCATGGCTCATTCTTCTTGTGTCCATTTCTGCCATCTCCCCGTTATTTACAATTTTTTCAATGTCAGGGAATTTATTTCGTAAATCTGAAACGGGTCTGACTTGAATCATAAGATCACTTCTTATCATTATATTATCATTTTTTTATTGTACTTGGCTATTCTCTAAAAAGTAATAAAAAAATTTCTTAAAAGCTTTATTTCCTCTGCAACCTCGTATAAATTAAAAAGGTGCAAAGCCTTAATATTTCAATAAAGACCTTACACCTTAGATATTTTGACTTAGTTACCTTTTTCGTTTGGTTCTGTGACTTCTAAGAGAATGCTATCAAATTCATTTTCAAGCTCTTCTCTTTTCTCTTGTGGTACAAGTTTCAACAACTTTCTAACGAAAACCGTTAATCTATTGATGTATCGTAATTGTTTATCTGTCATGTTTTCGATCTCACTCATTGGATCACCGCCTTTCGTTGGTGATATTATATCATAGTGTAAAGCCTTTATTCAATTATCAATGTGTCATGTAATCTCTTCTCCTCTTTGCCTTTTCTTTGTACCAGAGTATACTATTATTTGTGTCCTATAAATGAAACTTTAACATTTCCCAAACAAGTTCCAGCCCATCATCCAGCCCCAGCCGATCACCTGCCACGCCATATTCCGCCAAAATAAGCGCCTAATGCTATTTGAAATGTGAAATACCCCACAGATTATTCCCTTGTCATACAGGCATAATCCCTCAGGAATCGGACATTCTGAAAACATGAATAAAAAACCTTCGTCCGACCGTTTCTATTTTTATGTCCTTCTTTTTTTCATTGTCTCCTTTGCAGGGTGGCTCTGGGAAGTGCTGCTGTTTCTTGTCACGGAACACGCTTTTATCAACAGAGGTGTATACGAAGGACCGTACCTTCCGATTTACGGAGCCGGGGGCCTTCTGCTCTGTCTGCTTCTCTGCCGCATAAGAAAAAGACCGATGTCCGTATTTCTGCTGTCCATGTTGCTGTGCACAATTCTGGAATATCTGACCAGTTTTTTTCTGGAGTACAGATGGGGCATCCGATGGTGGGACTACAGCGGACATGTTTTGAATCTCAACGGAAGAGTCTGTCTTCTGGGAGGAGTCGTATTTGGCCTTGGCGGTACTGCTCTGGTCTGCCTTTTTCTCCCTTTCTATGAAAAACTTTACCATAAAATTCCACTCAGGTGGAAAGGAACTGTCTGCCTGCTGCTCTTGTTGATATTTATAGCGGATGGAGCAAGATGTGCCATGAAACCAAATACAGGAATCGGAATTACCTCTTCATCAGACAGTTCCGCTTTTTTTCGCTAAAATGTATGAAAGTCACTGCCATTTCTCTTGTTTTTTCTTCATAAAAGGTGTATTCTTATGTAGCAAATTTTTATTGGAGGTTTGTTATGGAAGCTTATGAAGTATTTAGAGATCTGGCAATTATCATTTTTGCCGCAAAATTTTTCGGTGTTATGGCAAGAAAATGCAAAGCGCCCCAGGTAGTCGGCCAGATTGTGGCTGGACTGTTAATCGGCCCCTGTGTGCTAGGCTGGGTTGCCCCTTCCGACTTTATCACGCATATGGCGGAGATCGGTGTTGTCCTTTTAATGTTTGAGGTGGGGCTGGAAACGGATTTGAAGGAACTGGTCAAGACAGGACCGATCGCCCTTCTGATCGCCTGTGCGGGTGTGTTTGTACCGTTGGTGCTGGGCGCTCTTTTATATATGGGCTTTTACGGCATTGCACCCTGGGGAAGCGAAGAATTTTTCAAAGCAGTCTTTATCGGTACGATTATGACAGCCACCAGCGTGAGTATCACCGTTGCCGCCCTGCAGGAATTAGGCAAAATCAAAAGCAAGGTAGGTACAACGATTGTCAGCGCCGCCATCATTGATGATGTGATCGGCATTATCGTCCTTACCTTTGTCATCGGGTTTAAGTCCCCGGACTCTCATCCCGGCATGGTTATTGTAAAGACCATTATTTTCTTTATTGTCGCTGTGGCAGGCGGTTTTGTCATATTTAAAGTTTTTCTGGCCCTGGATAAACGATATCCGCACACGAGACGTATTCCCATTGTTTCACTCGCTTTCTGTTTCGCGCTGTCCTATGTGGCTGAAAAATATTTCGGCATTGCGGATATTACGGGAGCCTATATCGCCGGTATTGTGCTCTGTAATTTGAGCGACAATACATATATAGAGCGCAAAGTGGATGTGAGTTCCTACATGCTTTTCGGCCCTCTGTTTTTTGCCAGCATCGGTCTGAAAACCAACTTTGACGCGATGGACTCCACACTCTTTATCTTCTGTATCTGCTTTGTGATTGTGGCGCTTCTTGCCAAGATTATCGGATGCGGTCTGGCGGCAAAGGTCTGCCGTTACAGCATGTCCGATTCGCTAAAAATCGGCGTCGGCATGATGACCCGCGGAGAGGTGGCGCTGATTGTGGCACAGAAGGGACTGGCTGCAGATCTTCTGACCTCCGACTATTTTATGGCCGTGATCCTGCTGATCCTGTTCTCTTCGATTGCAACGCCGATTATTTTGAAATTCTTATATAACAAAGACGAAAAAAGCCCTGCCAAAGTTTAATCTGGCTTTGCCGCGGTCTCTATCGCTGATATACAAAAAAGATGCGCTGTAAAATCTGAAACGATACAGCGCATCTTTTTCTCTCTTCTGTGGTTACAGCACCTTCGCCAGTTCCGCCTCCAATGCCTCCGGCGGTACCGCTCCCACAATATTTCCGACAGGCTCTCCCTTGACGAAAATTTTCATATTGGGAATGTTCATCACACGGTACATTCTGGCAAGACCGTCATCCTCATCTATATTGCATTTTCCGATCTTTACCTTTCCGTCATACTTCTCTGCAAGCTGGGCAATGATGGGCGCCATCATCTTACAGGGGCCGCACCAGTCCGCGTAGAAATCCACCAAAACGGGGATGTCTGACTGCAATACTTCACTCTCAAAATTTTCACTTGTAAATTTGTACTCCATCTGTTTTCCTCCTTAATTTTATGCTTTTATCGTTTTATTTCAATAAACACCCGTCTTCAATCAATCTGCCGTATCATGCGATCTTGCAATCACATATTTACAGATCGGATTCCCTTTCGAGGAAAACCGTTCCTCATACTCAGTCATCACGTTTCCTTCCATCATCTGTGCATTGTGGTGAAGATCCTTCGTCATCTGAAGAATTTTCCATCCCGCCGGCTCCAGCTCCTCCAATGCAAACTGAAACAGATCATGGTTGTCCGTCTTAAATTCGATCACACCGTCTGGTACTAGTATCTCATCATACCGGCGCAAAAATTCACGCGAGGGAAGTCTGCGCTTCGCATGTCTGTCTTTCGGCCAGGGATCAGAAAAATTTAAATAAATACGGTCTGCCTCGCCCTGTGCAAAAACAGATGTGATCTCCTCCGCCTCCATTCGGATAAAATAAAGATTTGGCAGAGGATCAGCCTCCAGCTTCTGTATGCCCCGGATCAGCACACTGGAATACTTCTCAATCCCTACATAATTGATCTGGGGATTCATCCTTGCCAGATCCATAATAAAACGCCCTTTTCCCATACCGATTTCTATGCGGATGGGACAATCATTCCCGAAAACCTCATGCCATTTTCCCCGGCATTCCTGTGGATTATGTATGACATAATCACAGGCCGCTATCACTTCTCTCGATCCCGTCACATTTCGTAATCTCATGTTCTGTCATTCACCTGCCGCTGTTTTTTCTTTTTTCGCTTTTATTTTACAAATAACCTTGTTAGAACTTTAACACATTTTGCTTTTTTTGTGAATAGACTATAGTTTTTCTTTCAAATAGTGTATGATATGTAAGGAAATACTCATAATTGATTGCATATTTCATATATTTGTTATCATAGAAAGGTTTTACCGCATGTTATTTTGGACGAATCATAGACTTTTTCAATCCAGGCGGATCGCGAGTCTGTTTCTTGCATCTTTTCTGGCTTTCTGCAGTTTTTTTTCCGACGGCCTGATTCTGACTGCCAATGCAGCCAGTGTGGAGGAGCTGCAGGAGGAAGCCGAAGCCCGGAAAACACTTCCCATCCAGTCAAATGAAATTGATAACTGGCCTGCAGGCCCACAGGTAAGCGCACAGGCTGCCATCCTGATGGACGCAAATACAGGCGTTATTCTCTATTCTAAAAATATCCACGAGCGTCTCTATCCCGCCAGCACAACGAAAATTATGACCGCACTTCTCGCGATGGAACAGGGCAATCTGGACGATATCGTGAAATTCAGCCACGAAGCGGTATTCAGCGTACCTGCAGACGGTTCCAATATGGGTATGGACGAGGGAGAATCCATTTCGCTGGAGGAATGTCTCTACGGAATCATGGTTGCTTCCGCCAATGAAGCTGCCAATGCCGCAGGGGAATATATTTCCGGCTCTATCGAAGATTTTGTTGCGCTGATGAATCAACGGGCGGAGGAAATCGGCTGTACCGACACGCATTTCACCAACCCTAACGGTCTCCACGATTCCCAGCATTACACAAGCGCTTACGATCTTGCACTGATATCAAGCCAGTTTTTCCGCAATGAAATGCTTTGTAAGATAAGCAATACCCCGCGCTATCACTTTGAAGCCACGGACACACAGCCTGACGATTTCTATAAAAACAACAAACATCAGCTGGTAAACGGAGAAATCCCTTACGAAGGTATACTGGGCGGAAAAACAGGGTTTACGAGCGATTCCAGACAGACTCTTGTGACCTGCGCAGAGCAGAACGGCATGCGCCTCGTCTGTGTTGTCTTCAAAGAGGAAAGCCCGGATCAGTTTACAGATACCGTGGAGCTTTTTGACTATGGTTTTCACAATTTCCAGGTTTTGAATATTTCGGAAAACGAAGAGAAATATAATATTGAATCCACCGGCTTTCTCCAGATTGGAAATGATGTTTTTGGCAATTCGGATCCTATCCTCTCTATAGACAGTGACAGTTATGTGATCATACCAAATACTGTCTCCTTTCAGGATCTGGATTCTGTGATTGACTACAGTCAGTCGGATGCGAACCGTGTTGCCGGAATTGAATACTCCTATCACGGCATGTATGTTGGAAATGCGTACCTCAATCTCATCACGGACAACGTTTCCTCCTATGAGTTTGACACAAATATGACTGCCACGGATGTAAGCGTGGAAAGAACGGATGCGGAACTGAAAACAGAGGACGGGCAGACGCAGAACACGATTTTTATTAACATCAAAAAAGTCTTAATCATAGTTCTCGTTCTTGCCGCCACTGTGATCACCATATTTATGCTTCATGCATTAATAACCAACGGAAGAACTGCCAAGCGCAGAAATAACCGCATCAAGCGCAAACAAAGGCGGCGGTCGCGCATGCGTATGGATTTTGATGATTTTGATTTTTAATCATAGAAACTCTTGACCTTATACTAAGTATACCCCCTATACTTAGCTTAACAAACAAGGAAAGGAGGTACATTTCTATTGAACATCAACGAGTTGGAACGCCTGACTGGAATCACCAAACAGAATATCCGTTTCTATGAAAAGAAGGAGCTGCTCCATCCAATCAGAAATCCTGAGAATAATTACCGGGAATATTCGGAAGAAGATGCAGCCACGCTCAAAACGATCAAGCTTCTGCGGAAACTGGATTTTTCATTGGAGGATATCCGGGGCATCCTGTCTGCAGAGGTAGCGCTCCACACATTGCTGGAGCAGCATCTGGAAGAACTGCATTCACGTCAGAAAAAATTACAATCCTGTATTGATGTCTGCGATGATCTGCTCCACACGGACATTGAAAAAATCAACGTGGACGAAACACTGGAAAAGATGGATCGAATAGAACAGAATGGGGGTATGTTTATGTCGATTATTGAAGATTATAAAAAATATGCGAAAGCGCAGCGCAAACAGAGTTTTTCTTTCCAGCCCGATACGATGGTGATGAATCCCGGAGAATTTCTGGAAGCGTTGTTTTTATACGCCAACGAAAACAATCAGAATCTGGAAATCATCAAGGAGGGGATGTATCCTGTTTTTACGCTTGACGGTGTGGAGTATAAAGCGGAGCGTATCTTTGGACGATTCGGAGCAACGGTACGCTGTACGATGACGCATCCCGAAGAAAGCGGGGATGCGGATATTTCTCCTAAAAGGAAAATGATTTACCGGGTGATAAACGGGCCATACATTCTGCTGCTCATGGTCTTTCTCTTCATGGCAATTGACAGGCAGAGCGTTGTCTGGGCGGCTGTCGTGGCTTTATTCATCTTCCCGTATCTGATCTGGCTCTTTTGGATATTCCCGAAAATCAGATAAAGAATGCAAAAAGGCTGTAAATTCAAGAATCCTTGAATTTACGGCCTTTAACGTTCCCTGCGGGAATCGAACCCACAACTGGGGCTTAGGAGGCTCCTGTTATATCCATTTAACTAAGGGAACAACTGCCATTTATTTATAAAGCAGAACCTACATGGGATAATTGATAAATCCCTGCATCCAGATAACCCCTTTAAACCGGCGGCCAATCTGCGGTTCTCCATATAAATCGTTTTTATTGATACAGACATCAAACTCAAGATCGTTACAGCAAAGGCGCAGTACATATATTTCCTCACGGGTCATCCTGTTCACCCGCAGAGAAATATCAATGATTTCTCCCATAACCGAATACTGGTCACACTCCACGCCATAGGGCATAAAATAGGTATCCACAAGACTGAATACATCTTCTGTAAGAATCTTTTTGGAAATGGTAGAGTAGATATCCATATCCTCCAGCGTGAGACTTTCAATCGCTTCCTCATCGCCTTTACGCGCCGCCGCAATCAACTGGTTGCGGCTCATGGAATCTTTCTGTATTCTCCGTCTGTCGCTTTCGTCTTTTCCTATCGGTAATAATATATTACCACTAATTGACAATCCTGACAACGTTAAAGTTGTACCAGTTACGGGGAGCATATTTGTGGTCTGCGCTTTTACATAGGGAACTATGTTCTGCAGATAAAAGATCAGACTTACGCCCACCTTGATATCATCACATACCCCTGCGTAAGATTCTTTGTCGGCGTGGCGTTCCACAGACACATCCTCATAAGAACTGACGCCTGTGCCGCGCAGATAAGGATAAAAATAATCGTAGGTAAATTTTTCTTCGGCATCGAACTCACCACAGACGGCAATTCCGATATCCTGCGCGAAATCCTCGCAAAACTCCGCGAGTATGGTATCCTCGCCGTTAGAAGTATAGGAACGGTGTGTCGCGTTCATTATGATATCTGTAATCAGACGCTGCTCTTCGCGTCTGTCCGCCAGCTTGCTGAATCCAATTGCCCGCATAAATTTATGCAAAGATTTCACCTCCTTTTTCATTCTTTACTTATTACATACATTTTGTAAAAATCAGCGGATTTCACTTATTCCGCCCATGTAAGGACGAAGCACTTCAGGAATACGCACAGATCCGTCCGCCTGCAGATTATTTTCCAAAAATGCAATGAGCATTCTGGGCGGCGCTACCACCGTATTATTTAAAGTATGGGCAAAATACTTGCCATCTGCGCCATTTACACGGATGCGGAGTCTCCTTGCCTGGGCATCCCCCAGATTGGAGCAGCTTCCCACCTCAAAATATTTTTTCTGTCTCGGTGACCATGCTTCCACATCGTAGGACTTCACTTTCAAATCAGCCAGGTCGCCGGAACAACACTCAATCGTTCTCACCGGGATATCCAGGGAGCGGAACAGGTCAACCGTATTCTGCCATAATTTCTCAAACCACATCGGTGACTCTTCCGGCTTGCACACCACAATCATTTCCTGTTTTTCAAACTGGTGAATGCGGTAAACGCCTCTCTCCTCAATGCCGTGCGCTCCCTTCTCCTTGCGGAAGCAGGGAGAATAACTGGTAAGCGTGTGGGGAAGTTCCTCCTCAGGAATGATGGTATCTATAAACTTACCGATCATGGAATGCTCCGATGTACCGATCAGATATAAGTCCTCTCCCTCAATCTTATACATCATGGCATCCATTTCCGCAAAACTCATCACGCCGTCCACTACCACGCTTCTGATCATAAAAGGCGGCACACAGTAAGTAAAACCTCTGCCGATCATAAAATCTCTCGCATAGGCAATCACCGCGGAATGCAGTCTGGCAATATCGCCCATCAGATAATAAAATCCGTTTCCTGCCACACGCCCTGCCGCATCCATATCAACACCGTGAAAACGTTCCATAATTTCCGTGTGATAAGGAATCTCAAAATCGGGCACCAGCGGATCGCCGTACTTCTGTATCTCCACGTTCTCCGTATCATCCTTGCCGATCGGAACAGAGGGATCTATGATATTCGGTATGGTCATCATATCCTTTTTGATTTTTTCGCGCAGCTCTGTTTCCTTTGCCTCCAGCTCGGAAAGTCTCGCCGCACCTGCTGCCACCTCAGCTTTTTTCGCCTCAGCCTCTTCCTTCTTTCCCTGTCCCATCAGCGCGCCGATCTCTTTCGATATCTTGTTTCTCTTCGCGCGGATCTCATCGGCTTCCTGCTGTGCAGCCCTGACCTCTGCATCCAGTGCGATCACTTCATCCACCAGAGGAAGTTTCTGTTCCTGAAATTTTTTTCTGATATTTTCTTTTACCGTCTCAGGATTCTCTCTTAAAAACTTAATGTCAATCATGGTATGTCCCCTTCTTCTTAAAATTTCTTTTATTCGATCACTTCATCAATATACAAATCGCTGTATTCCGCCAGATCTTTCACCACATCCACAGCCATTCCATTTCTGTCCTTCGTAATACGGATAACCGGCCGGTCCGGGTACTGCTTATTCTGGTAAAGGACAATGCCTGTCTCCCCCTCGCATGTCTTTACGACAGTGCCGGCGGGATATACGGCAGTGAACTCCAAAAAGATATCGACAATTTTCCCGTCAAATTTTATATCTTTGTTATTTCTCAAATATCTTACGGCTTCATAGACTTTTGTTCTCTTACATCCGATCCCACAGATCATTTCGTCAAAAGCATCACAAATCTGTATGATACGGCATTCCCGGGAAATCATTGTTGTTCTCAGAGGATAACCCGAGCCATCCAGACGCTCATGGTGATATAATATCATATTTTTGCTGTCTTCGGATATCCAATTTTCGTCACGAAGAGCCGAATACCCATAAACTGGATGTTTCTTGTACTCCACATATTCCAGTTCCGTCAGCTCATCCAAATTCTGGTTTTCATACGGAACCTGCAGATAGCGCAGTCCCAAATCATGCAGCAGACAACTGACGCCTATATCATGCACCATTTCCTGCGGCAGTCCCATCTTAAGCGCAACAATGGTAGCCAGACTGCACAGACTGATTGAATGATCATAGATATCAGAACTTCTCTCTTTGATATCATAGATCTTCTCTACCACTTCCTCTTCTTCAAGAATATTTGTGATAATGGTATCCGCCGTCTGGCATAACTCCATCAGTTTCTCGTTGTGACTGTAAGTATGTTTCTCCAGAATGCTTTTCACTTTCGACTTAAAGCTTTCTTCCACTTCCTCCTTGAGAATAACCACTTCTTTTGTATCCGGCACTCTCTCTTTTATATACACTTCCCGGACGTTCAGCTCTTTGAGCTTCTCGATATATTCCGGCTTGAGAAGTGTACCCGCAGAAAGCAGAATTTTATATTCCAATGTCATGGCATCCTTAGCCAGTATTTCTGTTCCAACCAGATCGCTTACTTTGCACAGTCTCATTTTTCCCTCGTATTCTAACCTTTTCGGTTAAGCTCGACTATAAATCCATAGCCATGTCAAGAGCCTTTTTCTCCTCTTCTCCCAAAGAAATATCACATAAACCGTTTTTGATTTCCTTTGTATAAGAGTAACAGCCTTCCGCGCTGTGAACGGAATTGATAATAAATCCGTTATCATTTTCATCAAGCAGCGCTAGGGAAAAACTGAGCTGCCCGCCCATCTGGTTAAAGGCGTCATATTTAATAAGACCGATTTTCTGGAATGCGCCCTCCTGTTTTCTATAAAGATTTTCGATATCCTTCCGATTCTTTTCCATAGATGCCTTGATCAGCCTGTTGTCTTCATAAAGACCCATAATATCCTTCTCCAGGCTTTTGGCATTTTTCCCGCCCATAAACTTTTTATACTTCTTTGATAGTCTGCCCAGATTTACACAAAGCACAATCACAACAATCAGCAGAATAAGAATCGCCGCAAACGCACCGATAAACAGATACGTCAAATCCATGTTTCCAAGTCCCATATCATCTAGTAAATTATAGTTCATTTATCGTTAGCCTTTCTGTATTTGACAGTCTCAATTATCGTTTGTGCATATAAATAATGGTAACTTATCTGCCAGTCAGCAGATCTGTAATTTTTTCCAGGTCATCATGTGTATAAAATTCAATTTCCAGTTTTCCGGCTCCATCTCCTTTGGATGCAATGGACACCTTCGTCCCCAATGACTGCTTCAACTTTTCTTCCAGATCCTGATACACAGCTTCCAGCGCTTTATCCGCAACAGGTTCCTTCTTCGCTTTCTCCGGCTTATTCAAATTCTTGACAAGCTTTTCCACATCTCGTACATTCAGTTTTTCATCAAAAACTTTCTGTGCAATCGTATACTGCTGTTCCGGGTCTTCAATGGAGATCAGCGCTCTGGCATGCCCAGTTGTAATCATATCATCAATGATCATCTGCTGTACTTCATCGCACAGCTTCAAAAGACGCATGGAATTGGTAACCGCCGTTCTACTCTTGGAAACTCTCTCCGCTACCTCATCCTGTTTCAGATGAAACTCTGTCAGAAGTCTCCTGTACGCCTGCGCTTCCTCGATCGGGTTCAAATCTTCTCTTTGAATATTCTCGATCAAAGAAATCTCCACAATCTCCTGCTCGGTATAATTTCGGACGATAACCGGCACTTCTTTCAGACCAGCCAGTTTTGCAGCACGCCACCGACGTTCCCCCGCAATAATCTCATAATGCGTTTTTCTGTCCTGTACAATCAAAGGTTCCACAATTCCATACTGTTTGATGGAATCGGCAAGCTCCTGCAGAGCATCCTCATCAAAATTCTTTCTGGGCTGTTCCCGGTTGGGTTCCACCTTTGTAATTTTAACATAAGTTCCCTGCGCGTTACTCTCTGTCTTCACCACTTCCTGTTCAGGTTCCGTTTTCGGTACAGAAGCCGGTATCAGAGAATCTAATCCTTTTCCTAAACCCCTCGTTGCTTTTGCCATATTTTTTCCCCACTTATATTTTTGCTAATTGACTTCGCACCTAACCTATTGTACGCTCACTGCCTTCGCGGACATCACTTCATCCGCCAGCAGCATGTATGCCTCCGCGCCTGCGGATTTCGGATCATACATGTTGATTGGCATTCCGTAACTCGGCGCTTCCGCCAGTCTGATATTTCTAGGTATCAATGTTCTATATACTTTTTGTTTTAAGTGGCTTTTTACATTCTCAACAACCTGCATGGAAAGGTTTGTCCTGGAATCGTACATGGTAAATACCACGCCTTCCATATCAAGATCAGGATTCAATCTCTCCTTCACAAGATTAACAGTATGTATCAGCTGACTCAATCCTTCCAGCGCATAGTATTCACACTGGATCGGAACCAGTACACTGTCCGCAGTAGTCATAGCATTGATCGTCAAAAGATTTAGGGAAGGAGGACAATCAATCATAATAAAATCAAATTTATCCTTGACCCAGTCAATTTCATTTTTTAAAATAAATTCCTTTTTGTCCACACCAATCAGCTCAATCTCCGTAGCTGCCAGATTCACATTGGACGGTATGATGGAGACACCAGGAATGACATCTTTCAAAATACATTCATTGATAGAGCACTCGCTTAAAAATAATTCGTAAATTGTATTTTCCAGATCATTCTTCTCAACACCAAAACCACTGGTTGTATTTCCCTGAGGATCAGTGTCAATTACCAGAAC
>CAJTTT010000028.1:0-5805 GCA_910579285.1 uncultured Lachnospiraceae bacterium
TCTTCTCCCTGTTTACGCCGTCTTTACAAGCTGGTATGCCCTGTCGATCATGGGGTTGCCGTCCATCGTGCGCATGAAGAGATTCTCATTATAGTTTGCTGTCCGGCGAAGCGGCTTTGCGTGGGTGGCAAAATCGGACACCGCGTTGACAAAGCGGTAAGCGTTATTCCCCACACCCCGCAGGTCGGGCGCGTCATAATAACGGCGCAGCATATCCTCCCGCAGTTTTATGGTATTTTTCTCCTGCATGGGCGTCGCCTCCTTCTCCAGCGGGAGTAACTGCTCCACATACTCCTTTAACTGGCTGTCGGTCACCTTCTGCCTCCGCAGGCGTTCAAACGCTTCCCCCAGGCTGTCCATGTATGTCTCCGCCATAAAGAGGGTATCTTTTGCCTCCTGCATCTTGCCGCTGATGTTGCCCGTGTGGATCATGGACCATGACCGCCGTGCCGTGTCCAGCGCAAGGTTCAGCGTATTGTTGCAGACTACCCGGATCGGGGTCAGCGCCACCCGAACGGCACCGCTCCCGTCGTGGGAGTTGCTGAATACCAGATAGGGGGAAATGCGCTCCCCCGCAATGATGTACTCCCTCGGCAGCCTTGCCAGAAGCCACACCCGCTTTCCCTCCTGCAAGGAGCCAGCCGTCTCATAGCGCACGCCGTTGCCAAGTAAGGCGTCCGTAAAGGAGAACGCCTCCCTGTTCTGGATGATCTTGTAGCGGTCGCTTACCACACCAAGTACCTTCCTGCCGCTGTCACGGACATTTACCTTATACCCAGCAATGGCGTCTCCCCCTTCTGTAAAGATTGGTTCCTGCGCCACCTCCCAGTCCAGCCCCGCAAGGCGCAGCGCGTCCGCAGATGTGGGCGCCTCCTCCACTCTGACACCCAATCCGTGCCACGGTTTCTCCCTTGTGTAAAACATGCTTTCTACATTTGATGACATTTGTTTTCCTCCATTCTTTTTAAATTTGGCAAAAATTTAGACCAGCGGATCGGCTCCGCTGGTCTGGTTATGGGAATAATATATATCTGTAAATCAGAAGTTTTTGATGTGTCGTTGCATTTTGTACGGACAATGATCCTGCTTACACAGCATATACGTTATCCAGACACGTTCTTTTTATCTTTTAGCATTTTGCAGATGTCATAGTTCATCCGGTAAAATTCATCCCTGCTGTAAACATCTTTATAGTAAAGGTCGTAGCACTCATCCACCCTGCATCGTATTGGTCTGTTTATGTATATGCTGCACCTGTTTCCAACCAGATATCTGCATACACCTCTCCCATCGTCCAGATCCGACATGATATCCAGCACACCGATGTTGCGGCAGCACTCGCCGCACTGCGTACACTGAAAAATAAGAAACACCACCTTTGCTTCTTTAAAAAATCAACATTTACAGCTTTTCCTTTTCTTTATCTTTTAAAACTTTAACCACGTCATCAGCCACTGCCCCCGATTCCTCTGTCAGATTTCCTTCCTCCGTAAGAATCGCTGTATCGAGCACTGCCTTGACTGTTGCCGCTATGGATGCCACCGATGCAACTGTCTTTTTCGCTTCCGATGTAAATGCAGCGTAATCTTCCCCTTCTCTTTCAACTGCCTCTTTTAACTGACAGATCAGAGGGAGAAAATAAGCATCCAGCCTTGCCAGAAGGGTATACAGCATATAAGTCCTTCTTCTGATGGCTTTACATTGGTCTGTTCCCGTTTGCAGCTGCTCGCAGATTTCATCTGCTTTTGCTTTATTTGCATACGCATTATCCAGATTTTTGCTCGCTTTAGCGCCTGTCACGAGTCCCATGACAAGCAGTGCTGGACCGGCAACCAGTCCTCCCAAAACAGCCGTTCCTCCTGCCATGCCCAAGCCTCCTGCCGCAAGAGAACCTCCTCCAAAAAAGGCTAACGTCGCATTTGTGGCAGCCGCTCCGCTGAGGGAGGCTATTGCCGTCCCCGTAGATGCGGTAGCAAAAGTCGTCGCCGCGCTGTATGCGCCAAAGGCAGCAAAAGCGCCCCCTGCTGCACCTGCCATCGTTCCCCCGGCAAAGGAAGAGGCAAAGCTCTCCATTTCCTTTAAATCTGCAAATACATTTTTGTCAATATGTAAATTCTTTAACTCATTTAATCCATGTGAATCAACAAACTCTACATTTTTCAGCTTTTCAAATGCATCCAGAAAATCTTTCACGCTTGTGTTCAAAATCGAGATTTTTTCTTTTCCCAAATGCTCTAACGCATTTCCGCACTGTTTTCTGGCCACATCCAAGTTCTTTGACGCACGCTCTATCCTCTCGTTTGCATTTTCATTGATTTCCTTTGCGCGGGAATTATCTATACCCGCCTTGACAGTCTTTCCTACGCCTGCTGCCGCCGTGGCTGCACCCAGACCAATAAATAGTAATGGTATCGGCATATCTGCACCTCCTAATCTGCTATCATTTCTTTCATGCTACTAAAAATAACATCCCGCCGTTCTGTAAATTCTCTGACTATTTTCCCTATTTCCGAGGAATATATTTCCAAATGATTGACTTTTATTACAAAACCCTTATCCTGATTCGATAACAGCGTGATCGTATGTTCAATAGCCTGAATCGATTTCATCGCATTTTCCATTTCTAAATAGATATCTTTATCAATGCCCATTTTTCTGACCATATATCTTATCAGCTTCTGTTCTTCCGGCGCATACTCCTTATCACTCACCGCTATGCTCAGAAGATTCCATAAAACTAATGGTGCACCTATACCTCCAAACATAAAACGACTCATCAATGAACTATCCTTGCCTAATACCTCATCTATTCCTTCTTTAATGACCTCAAAATATTCATCTTCATCAATTACTTTCTTGATCTGTCGGTTGCACTCTTCAATCACCTCATCTTTGTAATCCACAAAGGATGTGTCTGTCTCTTTTCCGATCTCCTCAAATTTTTCCAGTTCTGTCTGTTTGACTTCCCCGTCAGCCGCAATCAAATAATAATAAAGCTTGACTGCATCTCTTCTTTTAATATACATATTTTCCTCTCTCCTTATAGTTTTAGTGCTGTGTCTGACACCATAAGCGCATCAAATTCCTCCTGTGTTCTGAACTGAACCTCCTTTCCGAGTAGTTCCTGTATGCCCGCATTTCCACGGATAAACCCATCAACGTCCCGCTCGGCAATCGCTTTATCCATTTCCAAAAATCCCATATTGAATGTCTGGATATGGTCACTCAGATACGCCGAAACCATATCGTTCATTTCCTGCCTGTACTGCCGGATCATAGCAACTGCTTCCGCACATTCCTTTTCAATCCTTATTCGTTCTTCCCGTGCCAGTTCAGCCTCTTTCAAAGCGGTTGCAAGCTCCTGATAACAGGCAATTGCCGCCGTATAACCCAGCGTCGCACCTATCACCCCTCCAACCGCTCCGTAAGCCGCCACTTTTGCCACCCC
This sequence comes from uncultured Lachnospiraceae bacterium, assembly GCA_910579285.1. GTDB lineage: Bacteria > Bacillota > Clostridia > Lachnospirales > Lachnospiraceae > UBA3282. The sequence goes on from CAJTTT010000028.1 coordinate 3,449, forward strand.
TGCTCCGACTGGCGCTACGGAAGCGGCAACACTCGCCCCCATCGTAGAAAACATAGCCGCGCCTATCCCACCTGTCCCTTGCTGCCCCAATTCTTCAATGCACTGTACGCCTGTTATCTCCCCGTCAAAGTAACGGTGAAGCGTTTTCCCTACATCCACTGTTGTAGTAACTAACGTCGTCGCTAAATTGGTCTTTGACAGACTTTGCAGATAACCGGATTTCGCGTTTTGCATCGCCCCTTTGATCGCAATTGCCGAAAAAGTAGAAATATAGCTGGTCGCCGCGCCTCTTCCCGTATCCTCCGCAACAGACAGCGCCGCTTCTTCCGGCGTTTTATCCCCCTTTATACAGGCAACCACATTGCGAACCAAGGAAAGCGAGCCGGTTATCCCTGCCCCGACTTTGGCTTGTCCCACTGCCGCTTCATTTGCAAGCTTTGTGACGTCTTTCGCCATTGACAACATCGGATGAAGCCTTGCCTGAACTGCCTCATCTCTTGTAAGTCCGCTCTTTCTCAGCTTTTTTCGGATATATTCATATTTTTCTATCTGTGCTTCCTTTTGTCCCGCTACTTGATCTTTTCCTATCTGCTTTGCCCGGTCCGCCTGCTCTCGTAGCGACTTAATCTTTTCGTCTATAATTCCCTGCTTACCATTCGTTCCTAAAAGTGCCTCATAATCATCATCCGCAATATCTAAAAAAACTCCTGCGTCAATATACTTTTGATACTCTTTACTGTTTAACCGCTCTAATAATGCTTTGGGACTGCTGCCTACAAATTTCATCTGTGAAGCCGTCCCCGTTATCTCCGTGCCGTCAGACGCCAGTTCAACCAGATCAGTTAATGTATCATTCACTCTGCCGATATCATCCGTACGGGTAAATTTGTTCCCTTTTCCCCCAATGATATTTTCGGCATTCTTTCTTGCAACAGACTTTACTTCTGCAGAGAATCCTGCCTGTTGCTTAATATTTTGGCTTCGATATTCGGGGTTGATTTTACTCTTGGAAATTTCCTTAAGCCCCTTCGCCAGTTTTTGTCCGGTTTCGTTGTCCATCCCGGAATACGCGACATAGTGCTGTTTAGCCGCACTCCCGTATCTTTGAACAGTCTCTGCCGCCGCGCCTTTTAACGCTTCCTCTTCCAGTTTTTTCCCAAATTTATTTTCATCAGAAGTCATTTTTAATCCTCTTAATATATTCCATTCTCTCTATTTTTCGCGCGCAGGTGTCCACGTTTATAATAAAACACCAACCCAGCAACGATCTGTGAAATCGGGATCATCCTTCCTCGCCTGATAGATGGCCCAAGGAGCCCTGCCGAAATATTTCGCATCCTTATCTTCAACCTGCTGCTGAACGGAATCCTCCTTGATATCGACGCCATTGATGCTGACTGTAGCTTTCTGATCATTCTGCGTTTCCGCTTCTTCCTTGTCAAAATTAATCACAACTTCATGTTCTCTGCCTTTTACCTTGATATTCATATACAGCATTTCCTCCCTTTCTCAGCGATTATATTTACCGTAAATATTATACGCTTTTAATGATTATTTTACAAGCAATCATCGAATTATAATAACGATAAATTGAAGTATCGGGGGTATTATGATGATCGACATCCTTGACCGCATAACAAGTCATCGCATATCGCGTAACTGGACAGAATACCAGTTAGCGCAAAAATCTGGTATTCCGCAATCCACAATTTCAACATGGTATCGCAAAAAGATGCTTCCGACGCTCTCCTCGTTGGATAAGATATGCCGCGCATTTGATATGACTTTGGCTCAGTTTCTTTCTGAAAACGATGGTCTGACCGAAATTACCCCCGACCAGAGAGAATTACTTGACAAATGGGAATTGCTCTCACCCATCCAGAAAAAAGCGTTTCTTGATCTGATGGACTCTATCGCTCTCTAGTCGGTATTTGCTCAAACACGCTCCTTGGTATCTTCCAGTACCGCCCAAACTTAATCGCAGGGATCATCCTATTCTTAATCATCCGATAAACTGTTGACTGGCTCACTTGTAATCTGTCACAAAATTCTTTGATTGTCATGTATGATTCTTCCATATTTTACCCTTTCCGAAGTTTTTGCCTCATTTTAATGAGATTCAAAAAGTGAACACACAACCATTCAATAGCGCGCATGAATAGTCATGCTTTCCATTAAAAACATGTTGATAAAAAAGCAGAAAATAATAAAATGCAATCCACATACAATTAAAGAATTGTATATACAATTAAAACTCTCAAAAACCTCATACCCGTAAGCCACACACCCTTTCATCTATCCATTTTTCCAGAAAAAGTGCGTACTTGTTAATATATTTATATAATATAAATATATCA
>CAJTTT010000028.1:5815-42595 GCA_910579285.1 uncultured Lachnospiraceae bacterium
TATCAGAATTATTAAATAAAGAATATTTATTTAACTAAATTTAATTAGCCAATATAAAGCACGGGGAGGTATCACATTAAATGAGCAGAACAAAATCAAAAAATAAAGCCATTTCGATAAGAATCAATGAGACTGATCTAATAACAATAGATTATCTGGCTGCTACCGCAGGCATGAAAAGATCAGCTTATATGTGCCAAAGAAGCCTTTCCACAGGCCCCAATTTGGCAAAACCATTGCGTGACAAAATAAAATCGTGGAATCTGCTAAATGAAATCTACCATGAAATCCAAAAAAGCAATGACACACAGCTAAAACACCGTATCCACAAATTACTGAGCGTGGAGGATTCAAAATGAAAACTACATCTTTCGGGACTCTGATCAACAAAGCCGGAAACGGCAAATACACAAACCAAGATGCACCAGAAAATCTAATCCGATATATCACCCGTACAAACGGCGAACCTAAAAACGACTTAATCGCATGGGGCGGATTAGGCATTCTCGAATACAAAAGCATTGATTCTATAATTGGTCAGTTCAGTCTTGCTCAACAATTACATACCCGTAAGGGTGACTTCGGACGCTTTATCGACCATGAAATTTTTTCGTTCTCACCGAAAGGTGAAAGTCTGCTGGACGAAAATAATGTGGATATTGACCGACTTGCAAGAGAAATGGCATATACTTTTTACGAGACAGATCATTGCCAAGTGTTGTACGGCGTTCATTCTCCCTCAGAAAAGGATGCACATTTACACATACATTTTGCGATTAACACCGTCAGCTTTGAAACAGGTAACAAACGCCGCGAGAACATAAGCCAAACCCGCGAGCGAAATACGCAGTTCCAGAATATGATTGCTGCCAGGCTCCCTAATGACGATATGTAAAGCTGACATCCATTATCATCGAATCTGCGGGATGGCTTATCCCATCCCGCAGTCTGAGACTACGATGCTTTAATGAGATTCATCGCCTGCAATAACGCAACGCAGTCTTTATACCCTTGCTGGTACGCTATTCTGCCATACAGAGCGCCGCTTTCTGTATGAAGGGAAACCAGCCGATCCACAACCAGCCATTTCTCCTTTTCTAAATTTAACTTGTCAAACAGCTCGATCTGACTGCCAATCTGACTTTGTACTTCTTGATAAAGCTGATTTTCCAGTAAGGTCTTCGTCATACACTCATTAATCGCAAAATCTGTAATTGCTTCAAAAATATGTTCTTCTTTCATTTTCTCACACTCCTCTTTATCCTTCTACTCTGCTTAAACATGAAAAAAGAGGAATATCCTGTCACAAGAATATCCCTCTTAACACAATTTCCTTTATTCGGCTGTCGCCTATACATATTCCGCCGTTTCCTCGTCAGAAAGATCATATTTCTTCTGGATGATCTTTCTGATCTCTGTGTCCTCATGCCCTAAGTCACGAAGCACCTCTACCGTGCCTTGTATGCCCTTTTTTATCCCCTCTTTTAAGACACGTTTTTCTATACGAGCTTCTATGATCGGCTCCATGCGCGCTTCTATAATCGGCTCTATACGGGCTTCTACAAGCGGTTCCACTATCGGCATGAACATCTCTAACAACGCTTCGCTCATACTACCATCTCCTCTCAATTCATAAAACTTCTGCCAGTTTACCTGTGCGCTCACTTCCAGCACGGAATCAGCCATTTCCCTGTCCCCCTGTTCAGTAAGCAGGCTGATCCTTTTTAACAGCTCCTCCATATCCTGCTTTTCGATCCTGTCCGACAGTGCTTTCAACCATATATGCGCATCCGACTCCAATTCTCTGGTGACAATAATCTGCGTTGGAAACAAAACCGCCCCCTCTATATAGTATATGCCACGATAGGGACACGTTATAGAGTATTGATGGGCTTTAAAATACTTGAAAAGTTCCATCGGCTTTGCATCACGGACGAGAGATACTGTGATATCATCTGCTTTTATCGAATCTACGGTTTCCCCATAGGATTTATACAAACTTGCATATGCACCCACCTTGTAAAAGGTGTCGATATCCAGATGATCCTGCGGGGACTTATACTCCAGAATATTATGCCCCTTAAATATTTCCCCTATTTCATTTTCAATAGATGCGTCAGTATCTTTTTTGATAACCAGCAGGTCAATCTCCAGCGGCTTGGTATTCAGATTATATTCCTTGACAAATATCAGATCATCCCTGTTCTTTGCCAGCTCCAGATTCATAGCCGCTACGAACCCCGGATGCCACTGTACTTTTGTGTCTTTCATCCACAATCTCCTTTGTTCTTCTTGATTATAACATATACGGTTAGTATAATAAAGCCATTATCATCTGCTTTTTTCCGTTACACACCTCCTCCGACATTCCTTTCCCGCAGACATGCAAGCGCCTGCTCTTTCTTTGCATCCGAAACATGGGTATAGATATCCATGCTTGTCGTGATACTGGAATGCCCTAATAGTTCCTGCACCACCTTCATGGAAACATCCGACTCAATCAGCAACGTGGCAAAGGTATGCCGCAGATCATGGAACCTTATATCTGTAATATCGTACTTTTCAAGAAAAGCATGGTATTTATCCATGAACTGCCTTTGCGGAAGGTAGTCTCCACACATATCTGCAAAAACCAGCCCTTGATCCATATAGATCTCCCGATATTTTTGCTTATCTGATTCTTGACGCTCCTTTTGCAGCATCAGCGCATCATACACTTCGTCCACCATAGGAACCATCCGAATACTCTCCTTTGTCTTAGGCTCCAGAATCTCATACCTTGCGTGTCGGCGTCCTTTTTCATCCGGCTGATCACCCCCGATTCTGCACAGGCTATTTTTTATATAGATTCTGCGACTCTGAAAGTCAACGTTTTCCCATTTCAATGCCATAACCTCACCCTTGCGCATACCCGTATATACCGTCGTAACAACAATCGGATAAATTTCTTCGGCTTTTGCCTCCTTTACAATCCGTCTGACCTCCTCCACGTTGAGAACCGCCGCCTCATACTTCTTCTTTTTGGGGATGGATGTATACCTGTTGGGATTCTCAGACAGCATTTTTAGTTTTACAGCCATATTGAGTGCTGCGCCTATGACAATACTAATAGCCCGAACGGTCTTACTGTTGTAGCCGTCATTCAGCTTGTCATTATAGTATGCCTGCAATATTTCAGTAGTCACTTGATCCAACGCCGCTTTCCCTATCTGCGTGTCCTTAATATGCTTTCTGTAGATTCTTATATAACCTTCGTAGGTTGTGATCTTGATCTCATTCTTCTTATAATTCACAAGAAATTGTTCGATCCATTCTTGAAAAGTCAAATCCTGTTGCTCCTGCTGATCTTTAACGGGCTTCTCAACATTTTTTTCATTTCTCTTTTCCTTTAGCTTTTTCTTAACCTCAGCCTGTGTTTTTCCATACACAAAATGCCTGACATATTTTTCATCATAAAAAGCCGCACACCACCTTCCATCTTTGCGCTTACATATAGTCCCCTCACCATTGCTTCTTTTTCCCATGATCTTCTCCTTTCCGCGCATAATAAAAGAGAGCTGTGTTTCAAGCTCCCTTTTCTCCGTTCACCCACTGATTAAATTTTCCTTTTGGAATAACTCTCTTTTTTCCAAGTTCCAAAGACGGGATTGCTCCCCTCCTCACCAATTCATAGGCATAGCTTCTGCTGATGCCAAGCAGATCAGCCGCCTCTTGGATAGAATAAACTAATTTTTCCATAGTTTCCACCTTTCCTTCGATTTTTCTATTGTCTCCAATAGATTACCTTTGTGTATGTAAAAAGATTATTTTTTATCTCAATGCGCATTTTTGCCCTCTAGATTCACACGCTGCACCATATATCCACCGTGTCCATCCGTTGTTACTTGAAATGGAATCCTACAAAATTCTCGCAAAAATTCCATAGACTGCTTAGAAATGACTTTTCCAGTTTTACTAAACTCACGATTTATTTTGCTCCACCTATCAAACTGCCCATTAGTCCGCAGTGTCTCATCGGGAAAATCCACAGGCTCCTTCACTATAACCTTTAAATCTTCATGCAAGTCATCAGAAATTTCTATAAATTCACCCCTGAGTTTCTTCTTCCCAGAAATTCCCCCTAACACTGCTATTATTCGAGTTCTGCTTTGCTTTTCTTCCGTCTGTCTTGACTCCCTTATTATTTTTTCAGCCACTTCTCCTGTCTTACCAAGCCAACCAAGCGCTTCTCTGGCAAAAGCATTCTTCTCCCCGTCAAAGTTATCAATCATATGTTGATAATACGCAATTAAATTCTGAATATTCTGGAAGGATAGCATATTCAAGAGCAATTTCCCCTTATAAACAGTAAATACTCCTCTTAGATCCTCATACTTGATATAGCCATTAAACATTGCTTGCAGCAGCATTCTATGCTGGTCTTCCATACTACTTTCTTCACACTTAAACAATTTATAAATATTGTCATCATCGCCCCATTTATTTAATGGGGATTTCTCAAGACCAGCAACCTTGTCTTCAATATATTTATAATAGTTGTCTGCAAGTTCCTTTTTTCTCCTAATCTGCCGCTTTCTTTTGCTAAATGTAAGCGCGCAACAAGAATGACAATTCTCTTCACATAAAATGACAAATCTTTGTATTTTGGAAATTTTTATGTAAAATTTCTATCCAGCGCTTTAAATTAATGATTATTTAATCCTCATTTTCCTATGGTTAAACTTTTGTTGAACTATCTTCTACTACGATATCTCCCCTTCAAACTTATTATCAATATAGTTCTTTACTTTCGCTATACATTCATCGGTATATTGCAAAGACTGTGCCAACGCCTGTTTTGCTGCCATTGTCTTTATGATTGCCACATCTGGACGTTGTATTACCCCCTCATAATCTAACTGTAATTCATATATAACACCATTTGGCGTTCCTAAGTATGTTTTGTCATCATCCTCCAATACCGAACTGATGAGTATGTCCTCTCCTATCTCTATCTTCTCATTATCTGGATATCCAACTTGAAGTATGTCATTCGCTATATTTAAAAATCTTTTTCCAGACTCTGCATATAAATAACCGTAAGCTCCACTTATTGGAATTATATATGTTGACACAGTATCTGCTATCTCATATGGATAACATGTAATGCTCACAAGATCTCTGGAACGATATAGCAGTTTCTTACTTCCATCATAATATCCCGTACTTTCCATCCTGAAAAAATACCCGCCTGCATAATCATGTCTTTTCCACTTTCCGTTATTTTCATTAGGTATAATAGTAGTTCCAGCTAAACTTACTTGCCTTCCATCCGGGAAGAATATCCTATTATTAATCAAGCAGGTATTATATGCATTCTTCACATCAATGGTTCCTTGACCAACTAGTGCATTCGTCATATCCCTTAAAGAGTCGCACACATATACCTTAAAATCTTTATGTGTTTTATCACTATATATATAAGAAACCAGAATAGCTTTTCCCCGGGAATCAAGAAACATACCCAGCCATCTTCCTTCAATCCCAGAAAGATTTACCTGTACATATTCTTGAAAATCAGCCGTCTCGTATATTTCAGTACACTCACTGCCACTTTGAACAATATAGTATTTTCCTTCTATATATATGATATGGGTTGCCTCCAACAATTCATTGTCCATTCTCACAAAACTCATATTCCCAGCATCTGTCCCCATCATAACATTCTTTTTCCCATAATCACTTTCACCAACAAATGAAAAAAACCTATTATTTATAATCTCCATCTTATAGATTTGCCCTGTGGCATCCGTAACATAACTTTTCTGGATCAGCTGCACACTGGAACTCTCACCCTTAGATATAAATGTAAGATTAGTTTTCCCGACCATAGTCTTCTCCTCTCCTGACTTCGATTGTACAGTTTAATGTGCCGCCGAAACTTGACGTTGATATAAAAAGAATATATCCATCATGTGATTCCACATATATCCCATGTCCCATTGATTCCTCAATCGAAATCGCATCAAAGTAGGCCGTACACATACATTTATCATCCACAAGTTCATTTTCCAATCTAAACTCTCCGTTCTCATCAAAAACGACCTCCACGTCACGGATCACGAATGACTGGCTCCGAATTTGAAGCAACAGAGCATCTACTTCATCCTTCTCAGCTTTGATAATCTCTCCATACGATCCCAGAATAAGCTCCATACTGGACATACGGGACTCAAGCGGTGCTATTTCAAAGGCATTCAGCTTTTCCAGCAATTTATTCTGTTCTGAGAGGAGCTTATACGCCTCATCAAAAGCCCTACTCTGTTCCGTTATCGCATCAAGAATAGCCTGATAATTTGCCACAATAGCCGCAAACACAGTCTCAGACGGCTCGATATCCACTTCTGTCCCAGAAACAGCCCCTTCCACAATAGGTATCGAATCCATAGAAGAAGTAAGGATTTTATTACCCTGTACACCAAATACCCCGATATAAAGCGGGAAAGCCTTCACAACGGCCGGAGCAGGTATAAAACATTTATCCTCATTATCAAGAACAGCATAATATACTTTCTGCTTCTCCTGATAAAATACAGCCGTCTTAATGTACCCTTCCCAATTCGCATCAAATTCAAATCTGCAGGAATCATAATTCACATCGCCAGATGAAATTACTTCCCTGTTCTGGATTGTGAGTAGCTGTTTCTCTAATAAAATCTCTATCTGCGCCATTTCCTTGCCCTCCACTCTTCAAATCAATTATTCATATACATGTTTAAATCGATCCAGCTTTATGACTCTTCTTTATTTAACTTAGAAATATAGTTCTGCAATAAACTGCAATGTAACGTTCGCATATGTAAAAGTTCCACTCGAATTTGATTTACTAATCACACAGTAATTTATTTCTTCCCATTCTGACAAGTCTATCTCTAAATCTGTTATGTTTGCCCCTGTATTTGAGGCAGCCGAACTTGATATCGAAACATAATAACTCCTTACTGTCGAAAGTCCTGTACTTTCCTTTTTTGTTCCATATATGGAAAATGAAAGGCTGACGCTATTATTGGTATTCACTCTTTTCATGTAAAAATACAGTTTTCTTATAATGAACTTCTTTAATTTCTGTATTGGAAAATATATTGCCTGTGTCATGGTTCCTGCACTACTTACAGCAAAATTCCAGTTTAATACAAATTCATAAGGAGATGTTATTGGATATTCCCCGCTGCCTCCTCCTTGAATCATTCTCACATTCTCCGCCATAGCAGAGAATGTTGCTCCTGCATCCGTAGAAACTCCCTTGTCAGTGATTGCGGATGCAATCAATGTCTTCCCATCACTGACAGACTGAAAAACCTCTTTTATTATCAGTGCATCCACACTTTTTCCTTCTTCTGTATTCTCTGTGACGCTTTCCACTGTCCTAAGCAAGTCATCCTTTTGCTGAAATATCTGTCTGCACCAGTCCCGAATGGCTCTCCCATCTAAAAAAGACATATTTAGTCCTGCTCCTTCCTTTCCACTACTTTATACTGTTTAAAAAATTCATTGTATCTTCGTATGATAAAATGTGTGTATTGACAACATTTCCCCCTGTCGGTTCATTCTCATCATCACTGTTTAGGTATGCAATAGACTCATCATAGCCAAGCACCATTACCTTACTGCTTCCCTCTATAGATGCTCCCTGCCAGCGTCCGTCTTTATACTGTAAAACATCCCCCTCCTCGGCTTCCAGACCATCTATACTTACTGCACCATCTTTTCCAGGTTCACCTCTTAAGGATGATAACCATGCTTCCAGACTTCCAGTGAATCCACTGTTTAGAGCCAATTCATAAGCCGACTGTCCTCCAGGACCTTCCTTTCCTATCAGTGATGCCAGCCATTCCGTTACCGTTCCTGTAAATCCGGCGGCTCTTGCTACATCATAGGCTGACTGTCCGGCATCTCCCTGCTCTCCTTTCAGGGCTGCCAGCCATTCCACCACCGTTCCTGTAAATCCATTGTTCCGTGCCACTTCATAGGCTGACTGTCCTTCCTCTCCCCGCTCACCTGCCAGCCCCTTTAAATTAGGTGTTTCAAAAGCATCTTCCGCTGTCCTAATTTCCAAAATATATGTATTCTCATTTTCCTCTACAACACGAATAACAGGTGCCACCATCCCAGACTGTTCTATAATCTGTTTAACCTCTGGTACTGTTGTATAGTTTACATCATTCTTAAGCTGGCTCACATCTTTAGGAATGGCAATTCCAATCGCCTTCTCAATAGCGCTTTTAGTCTCCTTATTTGTATCTGTAAGCGCCACTTTCACTGCTCCAAGCGTATATTGTGTATTCTCTGGAGCATCGATATGGATTTCTGCTTTACTGAGCAGATACCAAGCTTCTATCCCATGCAGTTCAGACACTACCCTCACATAAGAACACACTCTTAATGCCTCAATCTGTCCATCAGTAAGGTTTAGATCAATCACCTTAACTTCTATGGTTTTCTTCAGCACAATCCCTGACTTAAGTTTTTCCCTTGCTTTCCTGAGCAGGTTCTCCGAAAGGGTCACGTCTTCCCAGATGCTTTCATCCGGCTCTGCATAAATAACACCATATTCTGCTGCCTTCTCCTCGTCTACGATGTAATCCCTGCCGTCATTGACATCCATTATGTTAATTCTTTGACCGTCCACAGATGCACCCTGCGGTCTGATCGCTGTGTACGTCTCTACCGCTGAGGTATTGACCAAAAGGTCTATGATGTTTTTCCCAAAAGATATAGGCTGGCTGGATATCTCCTGATAATCCTCCAGCCAGTCTAAATAATCCCCATCCTCCTCATACCTGATCCGCAGATGTCCTCCAAGCGAACTCTGGAAGCATTTTTCCTTGACTGCTTTCCACGTTTTTAAAGCGCTTTCACTGCTTCTCACAATATAATCGTTTTTATCTTTGACTGTAACATTCCCGATCCGAAATCTCTGTTTGTCACCCACCTGGCTGTTATGGTTCTCCACAATCTGCCTGAACAATCGCTCCGGGGCTCCTGTAAATTCAAATTCAGGAAATACAGAATCGTTTAAAAATGCCAGTTTTCCTTCGCACTGTATTGTTTTAATATTATCTATGTTTCTGTCATCCGATATGATCCGCCCCTTCCAGATCGTTCGGTTGCTAACTTTTACTTGAATCATGGTAGCTAGTTTTTTTAGGCTGATAAAGGCCGGATGCTCTGATGTCATGTTAAATACCAGTGTCCCGGCACTATTGTCCTCCATTGTCAGCACAATATTGTACAGACACAGTTTCTCAACATTTGGTGTATAAATCAAAACATCATCTGCATATATCTTGTACATCACAGTGCCCCTTCCTGATATTGGAATAATATAACTCCTTTACCCTCTACTCTGAAGCGGTTATAGCCCTGTTTTAAAATCACGTCCTCCAGCTGATACTCCCCCTCACCAAGGTTATACATTTTGTCTCCAAACGTAACCAGCATCGGTGCTGTAACCGTAATAGTCGGTATCGTCCGCATTCGTTCATTGAGCAGGACGATATTACTTGCTCCTTTGATCTCTTCCCTATGCCGGGTTATCCTGCTCTTATACTTATAAGGTTCACAGGATGCCGTAACCTCTAGCGTCAGAAGATTTTTATTCAATACTGGGTCGCCAACACTGCAGCGACCTCTATAATAAAATGTATCTTCTCTGTCGAGAATGATCTTCTTTTTTAATCCGTGCAATGCATTGATTATCTGGGCGATTTTTTCCTGCCTCAGTGTAGTAAATTTAAAGCTGATCTGCCTGTTATTGTATTTCACTTCTCCAAGACTTTCCGTGATATCAAGCACACCATCCATTCCGGGAACCTCGATTTCTTTGACCTTGACCATCGGTGTGGATACCCGGGCATAATTCATAATAAAATCTGTGGTATACCCCACATGCAAATCATCAAACCACACTCCATCCATTACTTGATCCTCTCATCCTGTCTTGAGATCTCCCCGAGACGCATGTTCATTCCTGCTGCCAGCCCGCCAACTGTCGCCCCCGTGTCAAGTACAACCTGCATATTGGCAATCTGCGGTAAATATCTGTTTAACAATACCGAAATGGCATTTAAAGTATTCTTCAAACCCTCATCACGCTCTGATACAGCGCGGCGTATGTAATCCTGCAGCACAGCAATCGGCGCGATGGCCTCTGCACCAGCTTCTCCTCCTGCCATGATATTTCCTGTAGCCGGGTTTATACCAAAGGCTGTAGGTTTCGTCATCACACCGCCCTTGGCATACCACTCCACGCCAAAATGCGGGATGGACGGCGGATCCAGGGAAAAAGAACCATCGATCTTAAAGTGGGGCAGTTTGATATGCGGAAGTTTCCACTCAAAATTAAAGAATCCCTTGATTTTTTCTATAATAGTGTGGATGGTATCACGGCATCTGGAGAAAGTGTCTGCGACATTACCCGCAATGCTAGAGAACTTATCACGGATGGTATTCCCCATCTCTGAAAATTTGGATGTTGTTGTGCTTTTCAGGTTTTCAATAGCCGCATTGCCCTTATCCCTGATATTATTAAAACCTTCAACTCCTCTGTACGCGACTTCATTCAACTTTGCTACGGACTCCTCCTTAAATTCATGGAATTTTCTGGTCGCGCTATCCTTAAATTCACTGACCCTGCTCACTGCTGCTTCCTTAAATTCCTGTATCCTGCCCGTTGCTTTCTCTTTTAGCTCAGTCGCTTCTGAGACAATCTTTTCCCTTGCCTCCTCAAATTTCTGTCCCCACCGTTCCTTCAGATCTGCAATTTTCTCAGTTGCCTCTTCCTTCAAATTGTTGAAATCTGTGACCACTTTCTCCTTCATTTCGGCCACTTTAGCTGATGTTTTTTCCCGTAACTCTTCAAAATGATTTACCGCACTGTCTTTCAGGTTCTGGATCTTTTCACCCGCCTGTTCCCGGAGTTCTTCGATTCTGGCTGTCGCATTTTCTTTCAGTTCAACAAATTTTGCTCCGGCCTGCTCTTTCATCTCTTCAAATTTAGTGACAGCATTTTCCTTAATCTCATGGTATTTCTCGACGACAGCGGTTTTCATTTCCTCTGTCTTCTCCTTCATGCTGTCAGCCATACCGTGGTATCTCTCTTTGATCCCCTCTACCAGTTCATGGGTTTTCTCTTTTATCTGGTTCCATTTCTCAGCAACAGCTGTTTCAACACCTTCTACTGCGGAAGAAACAGTCTCCTTGAATCCCGACCATTTCTCTTTGATGGATTCCACCATTTCCCGCGTACTTTCCTTGATCTGGTTCCACTTTTCGCTGATTTTCTCTTTCAGCTCATGTGCCTTTTCCTTTATGGTGTCCCAGTTCTTATACAGCGTGACACCTATTGCAATGACAGCCGTGATCACGCCTATAATAACCCACACCGGGGCCGGTACTGCTGCCAGTGCCGGTAACAGACCGCTCCCTATCTTACTGACAACTCCGCCTATACCGCCGGCTAGTTTTGTGCCGCCTGTAAATAAGGTTTTTCCGACAGATATCACGCTTCCTATGCCACCGATTAACTTGCTCCCCGCCGTGATCAGTGTGCCTATCCCCGAAACTATTTTTCCGCCGACAATCAGAACCGGTCCTGCCGCAGCCGCTATCCCCGCTATGGTAAGAATCATCTTCTTCGTCCCGTCATCCAGACCGGAAATCCATGTACACAGGTTGGAAAGCCATTCCACACCCTGCCGCAGGTAGGGCATGATCAGCGTGACAAACTGTATTGCCAGCGCCTCCATCTGGGATTTAAGAAGAGTGATCTGGCCGCTCAGATTGTCATTCATCGTATCTGCCATATCCTTTGCTGCCCCGTCTGCAGAATCGATGGCTTCCGCAAGTTTGTTAAAATCACTGTCGCTTGCATTGATGATCGCAAGCATTCCGGACATAGCTTCTTTTCCAAACAGGGTGGCGGCTGCCTGCGCCTGCTCTTCTTCCGTCAGTCCCTTAAAGGCACCCCTGATCGTAGTCAGCACTTCCCGTAAGGACTTCATGTTGCCGGAGCTGTCAACCAGAAGTTCGTTGTAAATGCCTGTGGTCTCATTCTGCCCTGCCTGCGCAACTGACAGGTCATTCATTGCATCTTCCAGATTATTTTGGGTCTTTTCCAGATTCAGTGCTGCCGTCTGCGCCTGCGAGGAATTGACCCCATACTTTGCCACAGCATCATTGTATTTGATCTGGGCTTTTTCCATATCAATAGTCTTATTTTCGACCTTCGTCTGCGCTTTCTGGAGCTTGCCGCTGTCAACTACATTTGCCGTTTCCTCTGTTGCCAGCCCGAGGGCGACCATCACATTCATCATCGCTTCCGTAGGCTTCACCAGATTGGTAAGCGATGAGCGGAGGGAGGTACCTGCCTGCGATGCCTTGATTCCACTGTTTGCCATCAGACCTACCGCTAAGGCAACATCCTCTGCTGAGTAGCCAAGGGAACCCGCTACCGGCGCGACATACTTAAAGGTTTCTCCCATCATGGATACGTTTGTATTCGCATTGGATGACGCTTTTGCAAGCACGTCTGCGAAATGCCCTGAGTCTCCTGCCGACATACCAAACGCAGTAAGTGCATCTGTGACAATATCCGAAGTGAGCGCCAGATCCTCACCCGATGCCGCCGCAAGGTTCATAATTCCCGGCAGACCGCTTAACATATCGTCAGTCTTCCAGCCCGCCATTGCCATGTAGGTGAGAGCCTCTGCCGCCTGTGATGCGGAAAATTTAGTTGTTTCCCCCATCTCTTTTGCCAGATTTTCCAGTTTCTGGAAGTCCGCTCCTGTGGCGCCTGATATGGCAGAAACCTGCGACATGGTTTCCTCAAAACTTGCCGCCGCCTTAATGGCTGTGGCACCTATTCCCATGATCGGCGCTGTTACCCCAAGCGTCAGCTTGGAACCTATATGGGATATCTTGTCACCGGCAGCCTGCAGGCCGGATCCCATTGATTCTACCTTTGACATGACGGAATCAATTTTCTCACCGAATCCTTCTGCATCCAATACAATTTTCCCAACCAGTGTAAATAAATCCATATGCCCCCCACTAAAACGGATGAAACCCTGAAAGAATACCCTCCGCCTGCGCCACAGCCTCTTCCGGGGTCAGTTCCCGTCTGTTATCTGTCATTTCTGCCTTTGCCGCGCCTTTCGCTGCAGACGGGCTCTGCAGTATATCCGCTTTCCATTCGCTGAAAGACTTTTCCTCTAATAAAGCCACAGCCAAATAGAGCTGCCAAAGTTTATCTTCATTGACCTGTTCAAGCAGGTTATCGATAAACTCCGGCAGCATCCCGTTCTCAATCATTACATCTACAACTGGAAAAGGATCTGCATATCTTGTCGATAGCAAATCCCAGAACTTCACAATCCCTATTTCAGAAACGCGCTGGCAGCCTTGATAAAATTTCTTACGTTATTCTCCGTGATGATCCTTACGATCATAGCTGCAAAAATCTCCAGATCCAGCTTCCCAACTTCTTCGCTGGTAATCCCTGCAAGATTTCCTATCAGACGGAATACCTCCTGCATGCATCTGTCCAGATTCATCATCACTTTATTTGCAATCCTTGTCACCACAGCTGCACCAAGAATAAACTGGTCATCAGATGCTTTCTTCCCGCCGTTGGACTCCGTATCACCGCCGCTTCCTGCCTCACCTTCACTAAGCATCTGCCTGCGGTTTTTCATCTTGACCAGCAGGTCAGTGAAGTCTTCATCCCCATAGCAGGAAATCAACTCATCAATGCCGATCTTCCCCACGATCTTTGCAAACAACGGGATGTCTGCCGCCTGCAGCTTCCGCATCGTATAAGGTATTTCCGGCATTGTCCATGACGGCCCAATCTCTTCCGTCGCATCCGCTGCCATATCAGCAGTAACATTTTCTTTCATTTTTTCATCCATTGTTATTCAATCCCTCCATTCTGCAGCGCCAAAAAGGAAGCGATCTTCTCGTCCTTGTTCGTCCCCGTAAGCGTGTACCCGCGTGCCGCCGCAAGTTTCTCCAAATCCGCCACCGTCATGGCTGTAAGCATCTCCTCCGTATAAATGACAACTGTCTCCTTCTTCTTCGGATAATAGATAAATACAGGCAGGGTGTCATGGGCATCCTCGAATCCTGCCGAGCATTCAAACTTACACTTGAGCACCGACTTATCCTTATTCTTTGTATCTGCCTCAAATCCGGATGTGCACAGCATGTTCTCCATGATGACTATGATCTCCCGACCATCAGACAGAGTTCCGATGGCAGCGATGTTGTCAATGTAGTCGCTGTCCTCCAGCAGCGCTTTTGTCGTAAGCAGGTCATAACCCGGTATATCTGATTCTGTCTGGGCTGCCACCATTGTCATCTTCAGGATGTCCTGCGTCATCTCGATCAGGTTGGCTTCAATATATGCCTCCTCCCCCTGTTTGAGGGTCATGCCCTTTACCCGGACAATAGCCCCGTCCACCTCGATATCCTCAAAGTTGGACGAAATGTGTACCTTGGCGCCGCCAGATGTCGCACCCAGCAGATCCCCGTACCACTTCCCATCTTCATATTTCAGGTTTGCATAGAGAACCGCCGCATTGATCAGCAGGTTCTGCGGGGTTTTCTCTGTGATCCCCGATTTTTTGAATTTTTCGATCAGACTTCCTTTTCCCATCATCCTCTCCCTTTCCAACGCTTAACCTCCAGCGTTATCTGAATCTTAGTCAGTTCCGTTTCCATGTCTGCCGGAAGATCCGTAAGGATTTCCCCCGCGGAAACAAGCATTGTCCCTCCCCTGCACTGGACCAGCCGTCCTGTATCCTCTGGGAACATTTCGACCACCCGCTCTGCCGCCTCATACAGCTGCATGTCATCGTCGCCGCGGTAAAATCCTGTAAGCAACAGCCGGTATCCTGTCTCCCCGGATTCATCACTGCCGCCTTCCCCATACAGTTCTCCGATGAAATACGGATACTTCGGTTTCCTTTTCCACCGTAAAAATCTGTAATTGATCTCCCCGGACAAAAGCTCCCCGATTTTTTTGACAATTTCCCTCACGTCATCCTCCCGAATCTCTCCTGTGCCGATGCGATGATCCTGCCCTTCAAAGCCATATATGCTTTGAAAAGTGGTCTGATCGGTCTCTTGCCACGGGTAAAATGTCTCTGACCTTTCTCATCTACATACCACCAGCCGCCCTTACGACCATTTCCATTCAGGGCATACTCACCGGTTCCGAACTCCTCCCAGACCGCATTTTCGGAATCCGACGCCACGGCTCCTTCCAGCTTGGCTTCATCTACCACATACCGCCACGACTGTCTCGTTTTTCCCGTCCGCACCCGCTGGTTATTCCGAACCGCAGATACAAGTTCCCCGCAAGCCTCGTGGAGCCACGCGACTGCCGTCTGCTGGAACTCTTCTGTAACCTCATCCTGATGCGTCTCGATATGAATGTCCATTCCCATCTCACTGTCCTCCCAGATATTTCAGATAGATCTCCAGATGCTCGTGCAGGCACATCGGATCATCAAACAGCTTCACTTCATAGACTTCCCCATCGATCAGGAGCCTGCTGTTTTCAGCAGTGAGTTTTTCACCATTATAAGAAGGAGCAAAATAGTCACAGATGAATATATAGTCTGCATCCTCGATTCGGCTCATCATTTTCAGGTTTACCCCGCCGTCGAGCAGATCCAATGTGCCGTTTACGGAAAATGCATCTTTCCATCTGATACGGTCCGCCTTGTATTCATCCGTTTCTATTTCTCTGATCTGGACTACCGCTTTCGTATTTCCGTTGATATGTCCCATCATTGCCACCTCATCTGCATATATGGCTCAAGAAAGCTGAGCAGAGATTTCGGGTATCCGTCAAGGCTGTTCTGGGCATCCATGTCATAGTAAGTCACCGAATGCCGGGAAAGAGTTTCCGTCTTAATGCCGATCTTTGAACGCATCGTAAAGTCCCATTGAAGCATGTTTAATACCCCTTCCTGTACATCCTCCGGGTAGACTACTTTGGTAACTGTATTGTACAGGGCATCATACAGAACCTTATCCAGCTTTAAGTGTCCCTCCGCCGTACTTATAATGGTGTACAACCCCTTATTGGGAGACCCGCTGATCTCGACCGTATCCCCATCCGCAAGATAAGGACTGCTGCCAAGCAGCATCCCGTCGCAGGACGGTACCCTGATCCGTACCGCCCTGTCTTGAAAGTTGTTGTTTGTCTCCGAACGGATCAGCCTCTCAATGGCTCTGATCTTCCGTTCCATCACTGCTTCCGGGATATCCATCTGCAGACAGGCAAGCGCCTCTTCCACTTTTACTACCATAACCGCTCCCATTCCACGGGCTCCACAGTATAGCCATCCTTCACTGCGAACCATGAAGCCGCAAATCCGTCTGTGGTATATCCCTCGCCCTCCGTAAAGTCAACGCCGCCGATCCGCTTCGTGATCTTATTCCTGCAGATGATCTTATATACCGCCGGAAGCCCTGCCTCTGATTCCTCGGACAGTTTCTCCTCCGGCGAGGGTTCCTTGCCCTTTTCTGCTCCTGGTTCCTCTATCGGTTTCTCCTCCGGCAAAGCTTCCCCTGCCTTTTCTGCCCCGGATTCCTCTATCTGTTTCCCCTCCGGCGGATGTTCCCTGACCTTTTCTGCCTCGGATTCCTCCAACGGTTTCTCCTCCGGCGGATGTTCCCTGGTCTTCACTGCTTCAGCATCCGGCGGCATTTTCCCTGCAGCAACCCCAATCTTTCTCCTTGCCATAACCGCGCCTCCTACTTGATCTTGATGTTACGAAGCACCGCTGCGCTTCTGGTACTCTTCATGGCAATCGCTGCCAGCATTTCCACTTCACCCGTCTTAACTGCCCCCGGAGTTTTAAAATCAGGGGGATACTGTGAAATGAACTTATTTCCTTTCACCGTGACGCCGTGGAAATTCTCCAGTCCGATCACCGGCGCGTAGATATCCGTCAGCCCCGTCACGCTGGCTTCCCCGATCATTCTGGTAGCAATCGGTATCACAGGAGTCTCTTCGTATGTCCCATTATTCAGTTTCGGGTAATACCCCATATCCACAAAAGGGATATCATCATAGGCCGCCACTTTTTTCCCAAAGGAATTTTCCGCATGGGTCAGATATCCGGCTCTTCTGGCCGCTGCCTTCAGTTTGGTGATCATAAAAGTATTTCCCATGATGCAGCTCGCCCGCCCGTTCAAGCTTGCCAGGAACTCATCCAGAAGATCTAACAGCTCCTTGTAATTCTTATCCAGCGCATCCGATGTGGATATATCCAGATATTTTCCTGCATTGATCTCCGTGCTGCTTTCCCGCAGCGCCTTATCCAGCCCGTCAAAAGTAGTGGTATCCGAATCCGCGTCACCATCAATAACTGTTTTGGAAAATGCCGTGCAGGTCGCTTTGATCTTAGCCTCTGTCTGCCTGGCAACTTCCGACGCCTTACCCGACGAATTTTCAATCACACGGTCAATCTGGTAGGAACCGCCAAAAACTTTTATTTCCACGGAATGCTTCTCTCTGGTGGCCTCCTGCGGCGTATATTCTTTGTTGATCTCCCTCGTCCCAGCTACTGCAGGCGTTTTTTCACGCATGTAATTGTATGTGAGCGTGGAGCCGCCGCCGTTTGCTGTCAATACATCATCAAATACCAGCATATCAAGCAACAGGGAATTTTTCCTGAAGCTGTCAATGACCTGTTGATCAACATAGTCCGATCTTCCTTCTCTAAACTGCTCTAATGTAACCATTCTTTCTTTTCCTCCTATTCCTCATCTCCGGAATACATCCGGGCATAAGCCTCTTCGAGTGACTGGGGCGCTGCATCATCACCAGATACATCCCCCGTTTCCAGCTTCTTGATCCCTGCGCGGACCAACTGCCCGGCGTCAGTCCCGGGATCCTCAAACTGCCCGGCATGGTTTTTCTTAAGGCTGTTTACCAGTTCATCCACACCGGTCACTTTTCCGTCATCACCGATCCTGACCTTACTGATCTCCCCGGTTTTTTCCGCCTGATACATCAGGTAATCCACATCCGCTGCATGTGCCTTTGTCAACGCAACAATAAGCTGGGTGTTGATCTGCCCCTGCCGCACCGTCTCCTGCAGTTTTCTGATCTCCTCCGCCGCCGTCGTATCCGGCAAAGTTGCCTGTTCCCCTGCCGCTTTCTGCTGCTTCGCATCTTCCTCCAGCTTCTCCTTCTCCTCCTGCAGCCTGGTGATCGTTTCCTCCGGGTTCTCCACGGACGATACATACAGCCTGTTTGCGGACATTGCATCCATGACCGCTTTGATCTGCTCATCCGTGTAGCCCTGCACTTTGAGAACTGCCCTTAAATCCATCTCCACTTTCCCTCCTGTTTTTTGTACTAAAAAAAGACCCGAAGGTCTTTTTCTGGTTTATAAAATCCTGCATGGCAGGAAGTTACCTTAATGATCTATTTCTTCAAATTTAATCCCAGGGGCGCACTCAATATCCTCATCTTCCCACATCTTTTCCGCCGGGATTCCATCTGGGAAAGCCTTGCAGATATCCTCTGTGCCGCTTTCTATGAAATGCCTGCAGTAATCGCATTTGGGCTCCTGTAAACTCATCTTTTCCACCTCTCGATATATTCCTTCAAAATGTTTTTGACCGCATCAGGAAGCTCCTCCCCGCGCCGCGCTCTGACAAACGCTTCTGCTATGCCGTCATTCCCGGTCGTATCCTTGTCCCCATACTTTGACATCCCGCGCAACTGTTCTCTTAACCTTTCTATTTCTTTACGCCTGCGATTGTATTCTTCATCTGTGCGACAGTCCTGATAACACATACAGTGCGCCATTTCATGGGCGATATAATCTTCAAGCGTCTTTCCTGCGAAACGTCTTCTCTCATATCTGTCCGTCAGCAAATTCTGTATCCTAATAAAATCAGCATCCCGGTTGATCACCATATCAATGATACCGTCATGGTATCCTGTGATAAAAATATCTCTCTTAGCAGCAGACTCCACATAAATACCATGCAGACCGATAACATATTCATTTTGAAGCTTCCCTAACGCTTTGTCAAGTTCCTCCTTAACCGCACGGTCAATTCCCTTGATCTGCAAGACTGCTTCAGGAAAAGACACTTTCTTTCCCATATCTGATATGTACCTGGAATATTTCCCCTTCCACTCCCTGTAGCTGTCTGATTTAATGCTCACCACTTCCCCCGCCGCCCGGCTGTAGCGGTATTCCTCGCTGCCAAGGTTCCATCTCGCCCGCTGGTTCATACAGCAGCGGCACTGTATATCCTCTTTCGCGATGCCAAACCCTCCCGGATACATTGCCCTTGCGCCGGAAGACGGGATCACAAATTCCTCCTCCAGCTCCCGGATCTGCCCGTCCAGCTCCACATGTGTCTCTCTGGTTACGTTGTCCAGCGTGGAAATCCACTCCTTTTCCACATCCGCACCTTTTCTCTTTGCCGTGGTCATGCAGTCCATCTCCGACTCGCTGGTGACACGGTGGCCTTCCGTCCTTGCGATAATACAGGCACGCGAAAGACTGATGCCTGCCTTCAGTGAAATCTGTCTGGCAATGGAAGCGTAATCACGACCGGTAGAAAAGCCTCTGGCGATCTCCGCTTTCACTGACCCCTTAAGCTGGTCTACATTCTCATACAGTCTCTGGGAAAATTTAAGGTCTTTTGTATCCCTGTTGATGCACTTTTGAACTTTGGTTTCGTCGATCTGCAGAAGCAGATCCACGCCATCACCGTGCATCCCGTACAGGCATCCAAGATACGCTTCCCGATATACCCCGTCAAGATATTCCGACATATCTTCCACGTTCTGCTCACCCAGCTTATGCAGGATAGTCTTAAGCTGAGCCTCCAGCATCAGCTGGTGCTTCATCTGGTAGGCATTCTTCTCCTGAAAAGAAAGCGACTCTTTCATCTTTCGGACTTTTGCTTTTATTTCTGCCAGGGCATCCTTATAATTCTGCTTCAGCTGCCGCAGTATCCTTTCCTCCTGATCCAGCAGCTCCAGCTGCACTTCCCTCTTCCTCTTGTCCATATAAGAGCTCCCTGATCATTTCTGTTTCCTGCGGCTGCATTTTTTTCTCTGCCGCCGTCTGGTAATCAATTTCCAGCACGCCGCACAGTTCTTTTAACAGGATATCTGCATCAATGACTGCTTCCGCATCAAGAAGCGCCCCCACCTGCTCCCTCCGTGTTTCCGCATCCAGCTTCCTGATTTCAGCGTCCTCTTTCTCATCCGTAGGCACCATCGGATCGATTTTAATTACCACATCATCTGTGGTATACGAAGTCCCTTCCCTTGCATTAATTTCCTCAATGACAATCCCGAGAAGCTGCCGGAGGAACTTTTTTATGTTCCAGATCAGCTTCCTGCTTTTCATGTCGAGCAGCGTGTACCTGCTCTTTAAGATGATATTTGTGATATTGCCGTCGCCTGTCTGAGAGGGATTAAAGGCAAGAGCGGTGCGGTAAATATTCTTTTCATCCTCCGCCATTTTTGCAATTCTTGCTTCATAAGGTATGTTGATCGTTTTTATGTCCAGATCGCCTTTATCCCCGACACCCACAACCTTCCTCGATTTGACATTTGTCAGCAGCTCATCATAATCCGTCCCCTTAAATCCCCTAACCACATAGATGCCTTCCGTGATATCCTGCAGGTTATTGGAAAGCCCGCTGTCCATCAGGTCGTAATCATCGATGATCGGTTTGATCTGGTGGAGCCCGGAAAGCTGTTTCCTGTTGTTATCCAGACGCAGGAAAGGGATCCTGTCACATTCCTCGTAAAATAATTCGTCTCCCGACTGATACAGCACATGCGGGCATGGATTGATTTTCACATTCGGATCGGGCTCTAAAGCTCCCCCCGTCTGCAGGTAATACCATGTCATATCCCTGTTCCATACCTCCACGCGGACAGCCCTTTTACCGTCTCTGATGCTTACAGGATAATAACGGATGATATAGTCATTGGTGGTATCTGTCTCCCCGCCATCCTTAACTTCCACAATCCCGATGGAATCCGCATGGCAGAATCTGGTATAGCCTTTGGCATCCCGGTACCAGTATGCATATCCGAAGCCCCTGACCACCGTATCTATCAGGATTTCCTTCATTTCCCCGATAAAGGTATCCCCGAAATACGGTTTCAGGGACTTTTCCAGTTCCTCGCTGTCTGTCTCAAACCGAATCCCGTCTGACAGGATATACGCAACTTCCTGCTCTGCTATCTCATGGAAGAAGGGATGGGGAATACGGATGTTACTTTTGGTCACATCCTCAGCCAGTTTTCCTTCCTTTGTAATATAATAAATCCTGTACTCCAATATATCATGCTTCCCATCATAGTACCGCTGTCCAAGCCTTGCCTGCTTTTTTCGTCTGCTGTATTTATCAGCAGCAATGACCGAAGCAATCCTGCCTGTGTCAAGCATATCCCGTCCCCTCCTAACCGCCATGATTCCGCTACAGCGGAATCTCAACTCTGTGCGGAGAATACCGTATTTCAGGCATTCTCCCGAGTGAGACTTAGTACTTCTTGGCGTCCCGTCCTATGGCGGGACGTCTTTAGAAGTACTTCTCACTCTAATATAGCCAGTTATCCGACTCCTGCCCTATCTTCTCA
Organism: uncultured Lachnospiraceae bacterium; assembly: GCA_910579285.1. Lineage (GTDB taxonomy): Bacteria > Bacillota > Clostridia > Lachnospirales > Lachnospiraceae > UBA3282. The sequence goes on from CAJTTT010000028.1 coordinate 27,501, forward strand.
CAGATGCCTGTGGTGGCATCCGGGGCATCGTCATGGGCGTTATTTCCCTTCGCCTGAAATGTCTTCATTGCCATATAGTAGGCATTCCATTTGTTTTTCCAGTTTCTCGGATAATAAATGTGTTCCTGCACCCATGTGGCATTGCTCCGTATCCTCGCCTGCTTGTTGGCACTCTGAAAGAATGGCTCTATATGGGTATAATTGGAACCATACTTCTCCCTCAGGATCCGCTCCACTGAGCGGGCAAACCCGACACCGCCGTTGTTGCTCTCGATATCCGCCCATGCAACCCGGAAACGGTACAACGCATCCGCCACATCACCCTCCGTAATGCTCATGTCCTCATCCGTGTAGATGATATCCAGCACATAAGCTTCCATATGGTAAACTCCATAGATGATGTTGCACAGGAAATCGTCACCCTGATCGGCGGTATCACAGTAGCTCCTGATCTCTTCCAGAAGGAGATTCCCCGCATCATCCCTCGGCAGGTCGTCATATTCCTTAAAATCCTTATACAATGAATTGACCAGATCCACCGGCTCCTGCTGGTAGTTCGCCATAAAGATGGCAAGGGACATCTTTGCCTTCTTTTTTAAATAGGACGTAAAGCTGAACAGCTCCGGGCAGAGCATTTCCTTTGTCTGCTCATCCAGACACGCCTTCATCTTAAGCACATACCAGTCACCGCCGTCCTCATCAGACAGCACCCTGCCTATAAGATCGCGGCTATTCCATCTGGTAAAGTTGAGTATCTGTATGGCATCCTCCTCCAGCCGGGAGAGGAATGTGTCCGTATACCACTGGTACTGTGCATCCAGAAAAGCATCATTAAAAGCCTCCAGATGCGTCTTGATCGGATCATCTATGATCGCTATGGAACCACCGACGCCCGTAATGGTTCCGCCGAACCCGGTACCCAGATAGGAAAAAAACTGCCCCTCCAGTGACCACATCTGCTTCGCGCTGTCACCATACTTGATATGTACATCTGGGAAGATATCATTGAATACTGTAAATCTTTTATCTGCCTTGGTAGCCTCGATGCCATCCCGGACATTGACGGAAAACCTTCCAGCCAGTATCTCATTGTATGTGACCGCAATGATTCTCTCTTCCTGATTCTTTCCAAACACCCAGTCACAAAATTGTGACAGGCTGTAGGATTTCCCATGCCTCGGGGGAATATCTATTGCCAGGCAGCGGCATATCCTGTATTTCGTCCCCGTTTCGTCCAGTCCGGCTTTCTCCTCCTCCGTAACGATCTGCCATTCCCTGTCCGTGTTCCGTCTGATGATCCTGTGCTCCCATATCGCCTGCAGCACCTCCGCCAGTATCTTAAGATGCGGTCTCGATTCCTTAAAAAACTTAGGATTGATCAGTTTGTTATATTCCCACAGGGATGTTTTTGCACGCCTATATTCTTCCGGCACATCTTTTCCAGCGTTATTTATTTTTTCTTTATACTCCGAAGCCAGACTTCCCATACCAGAACCCCTGTCATTTCCAACGCAATAAGGATCCGGCCTCTGCCAGATCCCTAATAATATTTTTCCCTTGACAGGATCAGCGCCGCCATATCATGTTCCTTCCGCAGCGTTTCACCTGTTATTCTGTCCTGATTCCTGTATTCCTGATTCTTTTTGCGTTTATACTCTTTTCTGAGCACTGCCCCCGCATTCTTACGCCGTTCACGCTCCACACCGTACTCCGGAAGTGTTTTCAGGTACGCTGACACCGCCTGCCTTGATATCTCCAGATAAGAGGCAATCTCCCCCACCTTCATTCCCGAGTCCAGATACAGTTCTTTTGCTCTCTCCCTCCAGGGCATCTTTTCACCTGCTTTACATTTTTGTCCTCCTGTTTTTGGGCGCACGGATAGCACTGCCATTTTTATGCCCTCAGAAGGCGTTCAACTTCGTTCAATTTGGCTTCAACTATTTTTCACACACAATCCTGCCATCTTGACCTGAAACCGCTTAAAACCGCTCCTGCGTCCTCACTGCATTTTTTCCATCTCGGCCTCCGTCTCCTCCGCAAGCAGGATCAGGGTGGAAGCGATCTCCGGGTACGCTTCCCCAAGTTCCCCGTAGACCTTATCTTTCAAAAGATCCAGGGCAACATGCACGGCCCCGCGCTCCTTCCTTGCCTTGATCTTCAAGTTTTCATTGCTGACCTGTGCCCGCTGGAGCGCCGCAATGTTCTTCACAAGCTCCGCCCGCTCCTTGGGATCCATCTCATCATCCACAAGTGCCTGCATGATCAGCTGGCTGGCAAGAAGGTTGTTCGCCTCGTGGATCTCCGTTGCCGGACGGTCTACATTGTCCTTTGCAAGCAGGCTGGCATATTCTGTGGCTACCCGAACAGATTCAAACTTATTCAGGAATTTACGCCCGTACCGCCCGACGCTGCTGAAATGTACATCTTCCCCATTCTTCTGCAGGTAAGACGCAATATTCTCATAGGTCTCCCCTGCTAACAGCTTCTCTTCCACCTGCTTTTTAAGTCCATCCGGCAATGCATCAATTTTTCCGTGGCTCCTGTTATCCGCCATGTCACTCTCCAATCCCCGCAAGCTGGTCTGCATTACCTTCCATGTAATCGGTTCCTTCCGCTGTCAGCTTAACAATTGTTCTCGATATGCCAAGCCTTTCATTGCCCACCGTCTGCACCATTACCAGATGTTTTGCTTCCAGATAATCCACCTGCCTTGCGATTTCTTCCTTATCGCCTGTCCCGGAATGGGCAAATGCCGCTGCCAGCACATCCATGCTGCAGCCTGTGGGCGCCGCTTTATAGCACAGTCCCAGAATCTCTTTTCGTAAAATCTCTTTTTCTGCTGTTCTGATCAGATCACTCATCTTCAAATATCACTCCTATATCTTCCAGATCTTTCTCAGCAAGGTTTACCCCTGCCGGCGTAAGCCAGATCATACCGTTGCGCCAGTCATCCTTATCGACTTCCACATGGATATACTTTTTCCCATCGCCGCCCAGATAGAATATAACCTTGCGGAGCTCCTCTTCCTGCACATAGCCCTTTGATCGGAGCAGGTTCTTAAGGGCGCTGATCCGAATGTCTGTGCCATATGTCATATACAGTTTTGAAATGACTGCTCCGCGCAACAGCTTAGCCTCTGTCACCTTTATCTGATCCATCCCCTATTTTCCTCTCTATTGCATCCATCCGCTGATCCAGCTTTGTCATGCTCCGCTCCATCTTATTTAAAGATGTGGCGATATTATCAAGCGTTTCTAACATCCTGTCCTGGCTGGCCATCAGGATACTTTCCCGCTTTTCTGCCTCGGCACGGATCAGCCTCTCCCTGCTCTCTGCCTCCGTTCGGATGATCTCTTCCCGTTTGGCGCTCTCCGCAAGCAGGTAATCCTCCCGCTCCCGTACCACCCTGTTCTGCTCCTCCATATTTTTCTGTGAAGTTGCATATGCCTCCTTGACCCTGTTGTCATCATTCCGGGAGCGTTTTATAAAATATCCCACAAATATAATAAGAAGAACTGCAATAAATCCTTTTTCCGCTGCTGTATCAATCCATGAGGGTGGTATCATCTGTGTACTTGCTAAAATACCATACATATCTCATCCTCCTTTACAACAGCGCATCCCATGTCTTCGGTCCGGCAATCCCGTCCACCGTCAGGCAGTGCGCCTTCTGAAAGACCCTGACTGCCTCTTCCGTCTCCGCCCCGAAGATCCCGTCTGCAGTAACACCAATCTCTTCCTGCAGCAGACGGACATATTCATTGCGGTCGTTGTATCGGACAGTTGCCACCATCCGTCCTTTAATCTGATAGGTTTCCATGAACCCGAAGGTACTGACGCCATAAGCTTTCCCGTTCCGTGCATCCTGCTGCCAGTAGTATTTCTTCTCCCGCGTGTCCATGTGGACAAAACCTCCTGTATAGTTATACAGGCCGATTCCCTTCGCACCAATACCCTGCAGATACTTTGCCACTTCCCTGTTTGGTACACCCGTAACGGTAAAATCAGCCGCCTGCCCTTTGATGTGATAGGAAGATGTGGCTCCGTTGACACTCCTGTTGTGGGACGACGTCCTGTAGGCACTGGTAATCGACACCGCCTTCTCAAAATGACTCCTGACTTTCTGCAAAAATTCCACCAGACTGGAATCCAGAAGAATCTCATCGCTGCCATCTTTGCATCGGAACTCCTGCAGGCGGAAGTTGCTCTCCCGGCCGTCGATCAGAATCCGTTTGTCACCGTCCTTATACAGGCTGTAGGAATGCACGCCTCTGGATAACGAAAAACCATTCGCCGGCTCCTTCCTGCCTGTCTCTTCCATGTTTCCTTCCAGTTCCGCATAACAGTAAGACTTATCAAATCTCGTATCCAGTCCAGGAATCTGGTAACAGTCTGTATGCTGCCACATATCATATCCCGTTGCCTTATAGCTGCAGCCGGAATTATACTGTGCCACCCAGATGCTGTATCCGGCCAGTTCTGCCGCATACAGCCTTGTTTCAAACCAGCTTTTCGAGGCATACACCCCGGCCCGCCTTCCAAGCTCTTCCACTCTTTTGCAGAATGCTTTGGCAATCTTTGTGCGATCCGTTCTAGACAGCTTATCCGCCCTTCCATTCCCTTTCTGGTTGGAAAGTTCACTGTCGTAGTAAGTCGGGTATGCCGGATCGTAATCCTTTGTCATGCTGTAACAATACTCTGCTTCTGCAGCCGCCTCCGATTCCGTGACCGCCTGGCTCATAAAATAAAATCCATAGGGAGTCTTACTGTCAATAAGTCCTTTCATATGCTCCCGGAACCTGGCGTCCTCCTTGATGACGCCGGCACTGTATCCGCGGTACCCGATCCTGACGATCACCCCGTCAAAATGAGTCTTTAAGAGCGGGTAGTTCTTAATCACGTTGTATTTTGAGATATCCCCAATGTTCCTCACTTTTGCCATCATCGCCTGCTCCTCTGCCCTACATCCTAATATCCCTGATCTGGGTAATGGCCTGCTTTACCTTGTCATACCCCACCATCGCACCCGCACAGTTAAGCAAACACATGATAGCCAGATAAACACTTGTAAGCGCATTGAACGGGATCTGGTAATTCACATAGTAAAGCGCCGTCCCGGTGCCGCCCACAATGACAGATACAGCCACAACAATGATGTTCGATGCATACTGCTTCTTCCATGCGTCAAAAATGCTCTTCAAAAGCTGCGTCAATAACGATGTAGCGATCGACATCGCCGTGATCAGTGCCACCATAACATCAAAAGAAAATACCATAACAAAACCCTCCGTTTCTTAAAGTTAGATATAAAAATAGCCACATACATTGCTGTACATGGCTATCTTACCAGTTATCCCGTTTATTGTATTTTTTACGTTACATTTTATTTTGGAAAGCTTCCTATGCTAAATCCCTATGTCCGCAAAGTTTATCTGCCCCGGGATCTGCTGTCTGGCACTTCCCTTTATAATCTTATCCCTGACAATGTTGTAGACCGTGGACTCACAGACGTTATACCTGACCGCCAGCTCCTTGATATTGGTACCGTCATATTCATGCAGGATGTTCCGGTATACCCGGTTCTTCACCAGCTCCTTTTTCTGCGGTATGTAGATGCTGCTTCCGCCGTATACATCCGTGAGACTGATAAGACCTTCAACCCCGACCGCCTCTGCAATGCCCCGGTGCTGTTCCTGCAGGTCATCTACCGTCAGGCTTTCCAGTATCTCCCTGTCTGACTCCATCATTATATCCCGCCTTTCCTTATCCTGCAACCTCTTTCTCCCGTTTTCTCACAGCCATCGCCTTCAGCGCTTCGATCAGGCCACTGGCAGTCCCTTTTTTCAGCCATCTGTAATCCGATAAGCAAAAACCCGCCTTCTCTGACTGCAGAAATCGGTTTAATCTGTCAAGATCAGGTTTTCCCTCCTCTGTCATCCACTCCAGTTCCTTCATAAGGCCGTATATGTACTGCATCTGTCTGGCCGTCGCACGATCCTGCCCTAAAGCTGCTCTGCCCTCCAGGGAGTCAATCAGTGTGGCCGCTTCTCTTCTGGTCAGTCCTTTGATACTCGACCTGTGTAACAGCATCTCCATATGCTCATGGAGCAGATCTCCGTCCATCCCCCGCTCTTTCGCCGCTGCATATATCTTTTTGATCTGGTCATATGTCACCGCTTTTCCTGTCTTTCCCATAGCCGCCTCCTACTGCATCGCCTCCGCCAGTGTGTCCTTATCTGTCTCATACCAGAAGGTATCCGATCTCTGCAGATAACCGCCGATCCTTAAGATATCCTCCTCCGGGTAGGACTTGACGGTATCCTTATTGATGGTCTCCTTCACATTGATACAGTCAGCCATGCCATTTTCTCTGAGTTTTAGGATGACCTCCGCCGTATCCGAGGGGAGAAGCAGCTTTGTGCTCTGCCTGAATCCTACCGTTCCGAAGGTGAGCTGTTTGCTCTTCCCTTTAAGGTCTTCCTTCCTGATCGTGGTAAACTCCTTGATCTTGCCCTCATTCTGCTTGATCTGCTCCTTATACTCCGCTGCTTTTTCCTCGGCTTCCTTCTTGGCCTGCGCAATAGCGGCATTCATTTCCGCCGTGATCACACTGAGCTGGTTTTCTGCATCACTCATCGCCTTCAGACATGCATCCACATCTTCCCAGCTTTTAAGCTGAGGCTCGGTCACTCTCTTTCTTGCCATCTTGATCTCCTCCTATTATCATGGTTATACAGTGTGCTTATCCCTTCGCTTTTTCATGCACTTCGATATCTGCAACATACCGCCTACCCGAATATAATCTGTTTCATCCTATACCTTCCTTCCCTCCTTCCTGTCCGTCCCATATGTCCTTCTCAAGCGCCCTCTGGATGGCATCAAAGTCATAGTCATGCTGCCCGAACTGGTTAAACTTGTTTTCCTGCTTCACCCTGCCGCCTGCATCCTTCCGTTTCTGGATATTCCGCATGATACCGACAGTATAGCTTTCCTTATAGCCCGGATACCGGGACATGTGGATCCGCAATGCCTCCATGACCACGTCATCGTCGAACCTGTCCCAGCCTGCCTCCACGCGGATCTTCACTGACAACGCGATCCTGCCGGACTTTCTGGTGCGGCATAAGACTTTCCAGTATTCCTCTTTTAACTGTTTCAGGTCACCCATATGTACCACCGCCCTTCTCAGCCTATGTTCATCTCATGCATCATCTTCGTAAGACCGGGGCTTGTGATCTCCTCAAAGACTGCTGCCGTATTAATGAACACGTTGACGGCACCGCGCATCCCATAATTGGTCCTGCAGATGCGGTAGAGCAGTTCCAGCGCATCCTCCTCCGTCACATACCCGCCGAAGACTGACTGTACATCCTGTTTGGTGATGTTGCTGACAAGCACCTGCCGCCTCATGCCGATCCGTGAGAAGAGTTGCGCGAAATCCGCCCTTCCGGTACCTTTCAGCTTGCTGTAAACCTCATCATTCCCGATAAAACAGATACCCACGCCGCTTTCATCTGCAATGCAGCGCAGATGGTTCAATGCCCGCACCGTCAAGTGCTGAGCCTCGTCGATCACTACCACCCTGCCGGAATCCTTCAGCTTGTTCACGATCTCCATTGTCTGTTTCCTTGCCACCCGCTCTCTGACACCCAGCTGCTCCGCCAGTTTTTCATTTACCCCGGTGATTGAAGAATAAGTGGGTGATATGGTGATCCCGATTGCCAACGCATTATTCTCCAGATAATTCCTGAAAGCCATTGTCTTACCGATCCCCGCATCCCCGTAGACCACCGATATCTTCCCCTGCAGGTGGGAATACCGTATCGCATTGATCACATTTCTGCTGATATTTGTTTCCGTGTAGCCCGGTTCCTTCGGCGCAACCTTTTTCTGGATGCTGATTGATGCCAGCTCCTCGATCTTGCTGATGACGGTATGCGGCGCCTTGTAGGTACCCGACAGGAACCCGGACAGTGTCGCCGGGGATATGTCCAGCTCCCTTGCCACCTGCGCCTGTGTCTTTTTTGAGGATCCCATGTACTGCCTAATAAAGTTACATGCCTCCACATGCCCCATTGTTACTTTTTCGTTTCTCCCTTCCATCGTTTTCCTCCTATCTTTCCCTTGCCTTTTCCATTCTCTCCAGTGCCGCAGTCCAGTCAATGGGTTCCGCACTGCTCCCCACAGCCGCCGCGACGCTCTCGGTATCCTCATCCACCGCCCGGATCGGCGTGATGATTTTCGGATCGAACTTCTCACCGGCAGACATCCTCTCCTCCGCCTCCCGCATGATGAGCGCCAGCGCGTCATCGGCTTCGATCCCTTTCTTTTTCTTATAGCCCCTGACCGTCCGCTCAAGCGTCCTGATCTCCCGCATGTTCTCCGCGACTTCATCTTTAGAAGCGAAATAACTGCTGACAGGCGCCTGCGCAGCGGTACAGAGGAAACGGTCGTTTTCATCGTAGACCCTGACTTCTGCCAGATCATCCGGGTCATACCTGACATAGACCTTTTCCCGGTCATGCCCCATGATGAGTTCATCTGAATAAAAACGAATTTCCGTGTCGTACATTTTTATCTTTACACCCCGGCTGACGGTCTGCATCCGGCTGGTGCGCAGCAGCATTAGGTTCAGCTCGTCAGCCGTGGCAACCCGCTGCTCATACAGGCAGGCAGCGAACACTTCATCACGCGTCCTCCCGTTCATGCCGGTGCCGGAATGGGGATGTTTATTGAACCATCCTTGGATAAAGATGTCCACATACTCCCGGAACTCATCAATGATAACGAAGTTTTCCGCATGTTTCCCTGTCTTTTTCAGCCGCTCCGGTCTCTCCGCGATGGTGCCGCCGGTGTAGCCGTCAAAGAGCTTGGAAAAACAGTTCTTCACATCCACAAACGCCCGCTCCACGATCTTTGCCCTTGCATTTTTAACCATTGCCGTGCGGAACTCGATGCCAAGCCGCTGCAGGATCGTGGGCGGCTCGTGTTCATCCGTCTTTGCACTCTTCCTGAACCCCCGTCCCCCGATGTCATATGTCAAAAACTCACGCCCGTTATCGGAGTAGATCAGTTTCGGGATCCCGCAGGCGGTGATTCCCCGGCGCAGCGCCTGGATAGTCGCGTCAGAAGACGGCGCATCCGTCACATACCATCCAACCATCTTCCGGCTCCTGACATCCAAAAATGCCGTCAGGTAGACTCTGATCGGCTTTGAGCTCTCCCCACTGTCCACAAAGATATCAAAGGTATGGTTATCGCAGACCCAGATATCGTTGCTGTGCAGGTCATCATAAGTACGCTCTATGTAGTTGGCACATTCATCCCGGAAGACTTTTTCTCCCAGCCGAAAATATTTCAGTACTGGTACCGGGATGTTCCTCTCAATCTCACGGGCAAATGACGCGCTGGATGCTAACGGCAGGAGCGACTGGTCATACCTGTCCGGGTGTTGCTCAATCTCCAGTTTTGTCAAGGTCATACATAGTTCAACAGATTTCAAACTCTGATCGAGATAGAAGTATTCAAAAATATCAAACACTTCCTTCGGTACCGCCCGCCTATGTCCGCCGTGCTTGCCCCGTCTGTCTAACAGCCCGCCGTCCCCCTGTTCCTTAAGCGCCTGTTTCTTCCTGTACAAAATCCGGGAAGAAAACTTCTGCCCAGGATAAGTCTGCTGCAGATAGGAGACATACTCTTCTGTCGCCTCTTCCTTATTATGACCAGGCGGCCTGTAAGCATCCCACTCCTTAAGTATCCCCTTCCAGAAAAGGATCTCCTCCCGTTCTTCCACTGTCAGCTGCTCCAAATCCGTCACCGGGACCGGCTTTGCCTCCCTGGGTTTCCCGCTGCCCGCTTTCCGTGACTCGATTCGCCTGTACTTAGCGATCAGTTTCGGCTCGATCGACGCAAGCGGGATCATGTAGCTTAAGCCCTTGTTCCCACCCTGCCCCCATCTCTCATAGGCAGTCAGTTTCTTTTCCGCGATCAGTTTAATAACATATCTCTCCGTGCATCCCCGCAAGGCGGCATACTCTTTCACGGTCAGCTCTTCCAATCTCTCACCTTCTTTGCTTGACATCCCACAGTCCCCTGTGTTATGTTTTGGTTGGTAACATCTCTCCTAGGATGTTGCCGCTTTTCCAGTCCCCACGGTTCCAAAGCCGTGGGGCTTTCCAGTCCTTCAGGAAGAGATCGCCAGCGTCTCCCTGATCAGCTTTATGTTCTCTTCCTTCCTGTTACGCCCCGTCAGCACGTCGTTTACCACCCGGTAATTGATCCCGCACTGATCTGCCAAGTCCCGCTGCGTCATGCCGCGTCTGTCAAGCTCACCCTTTACCCTGATCCCGAACTCTGTCAGCTGTATCTTCCTCGCCATCAGGCCACCTCCTTCCCTTAAGTCTGCCTCATCAGTGCCGGTAGACCATCCCCGGCAGACAGCGGATCGCTCCGCTGTTTCGGCTTATACTTCCCGCTCCTCAAGCAGGATCCAGTCTTCCGCCAGAAGGTCTTCCTGTGTGGCTACCCACGGCACCAGCGTATCGTCCGTGTTCTTTAACTCCAGATAGGGCTTGTTCTCCATGCCGTAATCGAAATCAGAAGTGCCCTCTGGCTCCACCAGACGAATCCAGCTGCCTCCCATGACCCATACGGCCCTCGCCGCTTTGCCGCCATCCTTTACATAAGAGAGCGCCTCCTCAAAGTTCGTCACAAACAGATCTGCCCGCCCTTCAAATACTTTCATTGCCTCCTCTGCCTTCATCCTCTCCATCGCTTTCTCCTCCAGTCTTTCTATTTTGAACCTGCCAGCTTGTGCAACATGTTCCACGTTGATACTTTCTGGTAGACCCCTTCCACAGCCGGAACCTTCGGTACCCGTACCGGCCCGATCCGTTCGCACGTCTCCCTGATCTGTGCCTGCGCATAGGTAAATCCCTGGCCTGTTGCTTCCTTATGGAAGGTTCCCAGATCATGCATTCTTCTGCGTTTCATTTCCATCTTCCTTTACTCTTTACTCAAACATTTGCCCGTTCGTTTATACCTTTTCTTCAACACATTCTGACAGCCGCAGTACGAACAGTCCGTAGCATCATAACTTTCTGTATTACCAAAAATAGTGCTTGTAATATTTACCTCATAAACGCTGTTCTTTCTTATGTCGAGTAAATGATTACATACCTCTCAGTACATCTCCTTAATCTTCAATTTCTCCAGTTCTCCTTTCCAGTCTGCTGAAACAATACCATCTCTTTCTCCCCTCTAACCAAGTGCCCTCGCCACATCCAAGATCATGGCGATGCCGGAATCGCAGGCTATGTTGACGTTCCTAGCGCATTGATTGTTAAACGTGATTCGGATCGTCTCACCGTTATCTCCCAGTTCCATCTCTTCAATGTCTTTTCCTGCCCTCGTTGCTCGGAGCAGATGTTTCAGTAGCACCACGATCTCCTTTTTGTCCTCCACCCGTATCCTCCTTTCCGATCTGCCTCATCAGTGCCGGTAGACCATCTCCGGCAGACAGGGGATTTCTCCCCTGTTTCGGCTGTTCGCCTGTCCCTTACGCGGGATATATGTTATAATCCTCCTGTAACTACTGTTTGCCGAGAACAGGAAAATCACCTACAAAGGAGGATTTATAACCTATGGATTACACTCAAGTAAAAGAAACCATTGAATTTTCATCTCAAGATGGCGCTATAGCCGCCTCTATCAATGCGTATCTCAAGCATGGATGGACTATGTTAAGCTGCTGCACACACATGGACGAAACCGATGACTCCCAATACACATATATACTTCTTGGCTGGTGTGGGCCTGACACCGCGCCTCAGCTTAACACGGACTTTCGTCTAAATGATTAAGTGACTCCATCCTATTTAATGCTTTGTTCCATTCATCGGGATCCGTCTCTCCCAGAGTGTCGGATCCCACTTCTTCATCCGCTTCCCGCAGCATGGCGTTCTCCTCCATCATCTGCTGCACACACTCGTCACATGCCTTCCCGTTCAGGGCAAAGTCTACGATATCTGCGATACAGTCCCTGCAGAAATCCTTCCCCGCCAGCTGCTGCATCTCCAAAGGCAGTTTCCTTCTCATGTACCGTGCTACATCCCAGGTGGTAAATGAGGGAACTATTCTTGACTCTTCCCTATCGACCTCCCTGCCGCATCTGTCACAATAAATCTTTCTCACAGGCATCCTCTCCTTTCCGCACAACGCACTTCCGGCTTGTGCTTTTTTTTTCTTTCTTCCCCACATCTTGTATTTGTTCCGTTTTTTGGAACATGATAATATGTAGGTTGTACACACGGATTTATCCGTAAAATAAGTATATCTCTCATATGAGAGAATGTCAATTCATTTTTTCTCATTTGAGATATTTTTGAAAGGAGATAACATGAATAGTGAACAAAATTCTATAGGATATAGAATTAAGCAACGTCGAAATGAACTGAAATTTACACAACCCTATATTAAAGAACTAACTGGTATTTCCAGTGGAAATTTAAGTGAATATGAGAACGGAAGTAAATTACCTTCGGCATTAACCATCATTACATTATCAAAAGTCCTAAATTGTTCTACCGACTGGATATTAAAAGGAGAATCTCTCAATGGAGAGAGCCTCACCTCCGAAGAATTACATAATTTAGAAAAATTTCGTGCGTTACCAAAAGACAGCCAAGAAGAACTAATTTACATGCTAAATTATAAATATTCCAAATACAAAAACAGAGAAAAAGAAACCTCGTCACTTTCAAACACAAATGAACAGAAGGATCTTCTCGCATAACAAATAGGTATTTAATTTCTATTCAACCCACTTCAAATTTGATTTAAATATCTGTTGAATCATTCAAAAATAGCATAATTTTAGAGCAGATTTTATTTTTTTCTTTTATTTACGGATTTATCTGTATGTTGCGGAACTAAATCTATGGCTATAAAAATAGGTACATTTGCAATTAATCTATTTTTCAATTTAGTTCCGCAAAATTTTGTATTCTAACAACTTTTCCATTATCTATGCGGGTTTCCGATTGCGGAACTAAATTCTGTGTTTTGGAAAATAGTTCCGCAACATTTTGATGTGCATATTTTCGACTGTTAAACTAATATTCACAAAATATTCAAAACGCCGATTTTATGGCATTTTTGATCGTTTAATTGTTGAAGCGAAAATGAACACAAAAAAAGCAGGCTTTTTCTCCTGCTAATTTTGTCTATTTTTATTCTCCACCAAGAATGACAATTTTTCAGTGTTCACTCTCAATTTTCATTGTGTTTTCGGGGTTTTTCAGCTTTTTTTTGATTTTTTCACTTTTTTACTTTTTGTCATTCTTAATGAATATTTACACTAAAATGGTCTTTATCGTATTCATAAATGTAAAGTTTTAGTTGCTGTGCGTCCTTTCTTTTTCTACCGAGCATCTGAATAAATTCCGTCTCGTTGTCCGCAAATATAATCAAATTTCTTACATCCATATCCTTTATGTTCACACCGTTGTCTAAAACAGAGGTCGTAATAAGAACTTTCGCTGACGGCACGCTTGTTCTAACAATTCTATCTACTTCTTCATTAGTTCGTTGGTCGCGCATATACCCAGAAGAAAGCATAATAACTTTATTATCTACACCGTCGAAGCTTTCCTGTTCCTTAGCTAACTGATGAAATTTTCTTTTTATGAGGCGTTCCAGTTCCATTCCGTACCTAATATCATCTACGAAGACAAGCCATTTATTCTTTCCCTGTATCACAATATCCACAATTTCTTTTCTGTTCCTAACAATCCTTATATTTTTGTCCTCTATATAGCGATAATCCTTATCTACAAAATAATTCTTAATCTTATGCCGCTGTACCTTTTCATCACTTTCTTTGCCATCTGCTTTTCTTATCTCGTGGCTCAGCCCTTCTATCGTTGACATGTTATATTTCGGGATCTCATAAACTCTTGTGTATGTTTCAATTCCTTCCCATAAATTTTTGTCCTCTACATATGCTTTCACCTCACGAATGGTAGCTGACATGAAAATGCAAAGCTTCTGCTGAAAAACATCTTGAATCCATCGAAACGAAAAAATCGTGTTTGTATTATAATTAGAGTCCGCAAGAAAATAGTGACATTCGTCACAAACAACACAATCAAAGTCTGATATTTTTTCGAGTCCGCTGTAGTCAAAGCCAAAACTGGCAGGCACATTAGCAGATGAGCCAGCACCTTCTTTAACACCCTTCTCAATTTCTTGATATAATTCAACTCTAATCGCGACCCAATACTTATGCGATAAATCTGAAATCATTTCCCGTATCTGCTCTTTCAAAATGCGACGGTTCACTAGATACAGAATCTTTTTCCCCCGCTCTGCAAAATAGGGTAACAATGTTTTCAAGACAAATGTAGTCTTTCCACTGCCTGTCGGCGCGCAAATAAAAATTTGTTCCTTATTTTCCCACTCTGTATACGCCTCGCCAATTACGTTTGCAACCAAATTTCCAGATTTCATTTCTTTACTCCTCCAGTTTTAGAGAAAAAGGAAATTTAATATTAAGGATTTCCTTTTTCTTTTTAGGATACAAATTTTTCCTACATAGAGCAAGAAAAACCATTCTCCACTTTTCGACATTCTTCATTCTAAACTCCCCCGTTGTTGTCAACGTTGTTGTCAAATCCTCCCTCTCCCCTTCCCCGCACCACTCCCACGCCAAACAAAAAAACGGTCAAACTCCGCATAAATACTGAGTTTAACCGCTTTTTCTTAGTGCCGGCGACCGGAATCGAACCGGTACGGGGGGTTAGCCCCGCAGGATTTTAAGTCCTGTGCGTCTGCCAGTTCCGCCACGCCGGCATACCTTTCATATGAGATAAGACAGGAACTCTGAGCGGGAATACCGCCGCTCACAGCCGCCATGCAGCTTATATCATACAACGACCCGGATGGGACTCGAACCCACGACCTCCGCCGTGACAGGGCGGCGCTCTAACCAACTGAGCCACCGGGCCAGATATCATATATCCATATTCAAAAAACTGTGCAGCCGCTTGTTTTCTTTTGCGGCCGTTAAAATGGACCTTCGGGGACTCGAACCCAG
>CAJTTT010000029.1 GCA_910579285.1 uncultured Lachnospiraceae bacterium
GCGCTGAGTTAGGCTTCTTAGGGGTTGCTGTCTTAACAGCGGTGCAGACACCTCTCTTCTGAGGAGAAGCGGTATTGGTAGCGGCTTTGTGAAGGGAGTTGTAACCCTTTAACAAAGCAGGCGCCGTAGACTTCTTAACGGATGTCTGACGTCCTTTTCTGACTAACTGGTTAAATGTTGGCATTCTTTTCACCTCCTGTAAGAATAAAAGTAATGTTTGTCTGGTGCACGATCAGACGCTTTTCCCGTTTTTCCCATATAAAAAACAGCGCATCCATGTGCACACTACCCTAGTATACTTGCCCATGAATGCGTTGTCAATACATTTTTTATTTTGCGAGTGGCGCGGGCTGAATATCCATCCCCCCTACTCTACCGGCTCAAGCTCTTCCTCCGCGGCAAAATCCTCCGCCTCGTCGATATCGCCCTCCAGCTCCTCAATCTCCTCGATCTCTTCCATGTCATCTGCGTTCTCGAACTCTTCGTCCTCGTAGGAACCGTCCTCAAATTCCAGTTCGTCTTCCATTCGCAGACGGCTGAGCAGATTTTCGTCCGTGCTCAGTCTTGTGTCACGGTAACGTCTCATACCTGTACCTGCCGGAATCAGCTTACCGATAATCACATTCTCCTTCAGTCCGATCAGGGAGTCTACCTTACCCTTGATGGCCGCTTCCGTCAGAACCTTTGTGGTCTCCTGGAAGGATGCCGCTGAGAGGAAGGAATCGGTTGCTAACGCCGCCTTGGTAATACCGAGCAGGATCTGCTTGCCTTCCGCAGGCTGCTTTCCATTCTTGAACAGTTCCTCGTTCATGTCCTCGTAGTCCAGAACATCCACCAGCGTGCCCGGCAGGAAATCAGTGTCTCCGTTGTCCTCAACGCGAACCTTCTTGAGCATCTGACGCACGATCACTTCAATGTGCTTATCGGAAATATCCACACCCTGCAGACGGTACACTCTCTGTACCTCGCGGAGCATATAATCCTGTACGGCACGGATGCCTTTTATCTTTAACAGGTCATGCGGGTTAACGCTTCCCTCTGTCAGCTCATCGCCGGCCTCCAGTGTCGCGCCGTCCAGCACCTTGATTCTGGAACCGTAAGGAATCAGATACGTTTTGGACTCTCCCGTCTCGTCATTGGTGACTATAATTTCTCTCTTTTTCTTCGTGTCCTTGATGGTCGCTACACCGCCAAACTCTGCGATGATCGCCAGACCCTTAGGCTTACGCGCCTCGAAAAGCTCCTCCACACGGGGAAGACCCTGTGTGATATCATCGCCCGCCACACCGCCGGCGTGGAACGTACGCATGGTAAGCTGTGTACCCGGCTCACCGATAGACTGTGCCGCAATGATGCCGACAGCCTCACCGACCTGAACAGCCTCGCCGGTCGCCATATTTGCGCCGTAGCACTTCGCGCAGATACCTACATGAGAGCGGCATGTCAGGATCGTGCGGATCCTTACTTCCTCTACCGGCTCACCCTTGTCGTTCACGCCTACACTTAAAATCCTCTCCGCACGCGCAGGGGTGATCATGTGATTTCTCTTCACGATCATCTTGCCGTCTTTATCTCTGATATCCTCACAGGAGAAACGTCCTGTGATTCTGTCTTTCAATCCCTCGATGGTTTCCTTGCCGTCCATAAACGCCTTGACCACCATGCCGGGAATCTCATCCTTTCCCTCGCAGCAGTCCGTCTCACGGATGATCAGTTCCTGTGAAACATCGACCATACGTCTGGTCAGATAACCCGAGTCAGCGGTACGCAGTGCGGTATCGGACAGACCTTTGCGGGCGCCGTGTGCCGACATGAAATACTCCAGCACATCCAGACCTTCACGGAAATTGGACTTAATCGGCAGCTCGATGGTACGTCCCATCGTATCCGCCATCAGACCGCGCATGCCCGCAAGCTGTTTGATCTGCTGGTTGGAACCACGGGCGCCGGAATCCGCCATCATATAGATGTTGTTATATTTATCAAGGCCGGAGAGCAGCACTTCCGTGAGCTCCTTATCGGTGTCGTTCCATGTCTCCACGACAGCACGGTATCTCTCCTCCTCCGTAATCAGACCTCTGCGGAAGTTCATGGAAATCTTATCTACTGTCGCCTGCGCCTCCTCAAGCATTTCCTCCTTCTTGGCGGGCACCGTCATGTCGGAAATGGAAACGGTCATGGCCGCCTGCGTGGAATACTTATAGCCGGTCGCCTTGATCAGGTCAAGCACCTCGGCTGTCCGTACTGCGCCGTGGATATTGATGACCTTCTCGAGGATCTGCTTTAACTGCTTTTTGCCAACGTGGAAATCCACTTCGGGTTTCAGGAAATTCTCCGCATCGCTTCTGTCCACATACCCAAGATCCTGAGGCAGAATCTCATTGAAGAGGAACCTTCCCAGCGTGGACTCCACATTGCCGGATACTTCCCTGCCGTCAGCCGTCTTCTTTGTCACTCTGACCGTGATCCTGGAATGCAGGGTACAAGCCTTATTCTCATAGGCGAGGATCGCCTCGTTCACATTCTTAAAGAATTTCCCTTCTCCCACTGCGCCGGGTCTTTCCTGCGTCAGATAGTAGATGCCCAGCACCATATCCTGGGAAGGCACAGCCACGGGGCCGCCATCCGAAGGCTTCAGCAGGTTATTCGGGGAGAGCAGAAGGAATCTGCACTCTGCCTGCGCCTCCACGGAAAGAGGCAGATGGACTGCCATCTGGTCACCGTCAAAATCGGCGTTAAATGCGGTACACACAAGCGGATGAAGCTTAATCGCCTTACCTTCCACCAGGATCGGCTCAAACGCCTGAATACCCAGTCTGTGCAGGGTAGGCGCACGGTTCAGCATCACAGGGTGCTCCTTGATCACTTCCTCGAGCACATCCCACACCTGTGTGTCCAGTCTCTCTACCAGTTTTTTCGCCGCCTTGATATTCTGCGAAATGCCGCGGAATACAAGCTCCTTCATCACGAAGGGCTTAAACAGCTCGATCGCCATCTCCTTGGGCAGGCCGCACTGGTATATTTTCAGCTCCGGGCCGACCACGATAACGGAACGGCCGGAGTAGTCAACACGCTTACCGAGCAGATTCTGACGGAAACGCCCGGACTTACCTTTCAACATATCGGAAAGGGATTTCAGCGCCCTGTTGCCGGGGCCTGTCACAGGTCTTCCTCTTCTGCCGTTATCAATCAGAGCGTCAACCGCCTCCTGCAGCATGCGCTTCTCATTGCGGACAATAATATCAGGAGCGCCAAGCTCCAGAAGTCTTTTCAGACGATTGTTTCTGTTGATGATTCTTCTGTAAAGGTCGTTCAAGTCGGAAGTCGCGAAACGGCCGCCGTCAAGCTGCACCATAGGACGCAGATCCGGCGGAATCACCGGGATCACATCCATGATCATCCACTCCGGCTGGTTCCCGGACTCCCTGAAAGCCTCCACGACCTCCAGTCTCTTGATAATGCGGGCGCGCTTCTGCCCGGTGGACTCCTTTAAGCCCTCTTTAAGCTCCGCCGCCTCCTGTTCCAGATCAATGGCCTGCAGAAGCTCCTTGATCGCCTCCGCGCCCATGCCTACCCGGAATTTATTTCCCCAGTTCTCTCTGGCATCCTGATACTCTTTCTCAGAGAGCACCTGCTTGTAATCCAGATCTGTCTCGCCGCCGTCCAGCACAATATAGGATGCGAAATAGAGTACCTTCTCAAGCACTCTGGGGGAGAGATCCAGAATCAGTCCCATACGGCTCGGAATGCCCTTGAAATACCAGATATGGGACACCGGCGCCGCCAGCTCTATGCGGCCCATACGCTCTCTGCGGACACTGGATTTTGTCACCTCAACGCCGCAGCGGTCGCAGACAACACCCTTGTATCTTATCTTTTTATACTTACCGCAGTGACACTCCCAGTCCTTGCTCGGACCAAAAATTCTCTCGCAGAAAAGGCCCTCTTTCTCGGGTTTCAAGGTTCTATAGTTGATCGTCTCGGGCTTGGTAACCTCACCCCTGGACCACTCTCTGATCTTTTCGGGCGACGCCAGGCCGATCTTGATCGCGTCAAATGTCATGGGCTGATACGCTTCCTGTTTCAAATCTGACATGCTGCATTAACCTCCATCTGTCATATTCATACGGAGAAGCCGTTTTCGGAATCTCCAGTCCATACGGAGAATGCTGCTTTATAGCATTCTCCCATGTGAGAAAAGTCTGCAAAACAGACTTTTCTCATATTGTTATTCCGTGTAAGCCTCCTCGAACGCCTCCTCTGACTCCTCAAAGATATCGGCCTCCTCCTCGTCGCTGCTTACAAGCTGGCCGCTGTCCTCGTCAAATTCCTGACGCTGATAGCCCATAGAACCGAAGGATTCTCTCTCATAATCGTAGCTGCGGGAATCACCCTCGATCTCGTAGCGGTAATCGTTCTCGCCATAGTCGATGGTTTCCATGATTTCCACTTCTGTCTGGTCGTCACGAAGCACTCTGACATCCAGTCCCAGGGACTGCAGCTCCTTCAAAAGCACCTTGAAGGATTCCGGCACACCGGGCTCGGGAATGTTATCGCCCTTGATGATCGCCTCGTAAGTCTTCACACGTCCCACAACATCATCGGACTTCACGGTCAGAATCTCCTGCAGGGTGTATGCCGCACCGTATGCCTCCAGCGCCCAAACCTCCATCTCACCGAAACGCTGTCCGCCGAACTGCGCTTTACCGCCCAGAGGCTGCTGCGTTACAAGCGAGTAAGGGCCTGTAGAACGTGCATGGATCTTGTCATCCACCAGATGATGAAGTTTCAGATAATGCATGTGGCCGATGGTAACCGGGGAATCGAAATACTCTCCCGTCCGTCCGTCTCTGAGTCTGACTTTGCCGTCCCTGGAGATCGGCACGCCCTTCCAGAGTTTTCTGTGCTCCCTGTTCTTGGAGAGATATTCCATCACCTCAGGCAGCAGCTCCTCCTTATGCTTCGCCTCAAACTCTTCCCACTCCAGATTGACATAGTCGTTTGCCAGATCCAGCGTGTCCATAATGTCATCCTCTTTTGCGCCGTCAAACACAGGCGTAGCCACATTGAAACCAAGGGCCTTCGCCGCCAGCGACAGATGGATTTCCAGCACCTGCCCGATATTCATACGGGAAGGCACACCCAGAGGATTCAGCACAATGTCAAGAGGACGGCCGTTGGGCAGATACGGCATATCTTCCACAGGCAGCACGCGGGAAACCACACCCTTGTTACCGTGACGGCCTGCCATCTTATCTCCAACGGAAATCTTTCTCTTCTGTGCAATGTAAATGCGAACCGCCTGATTCACGCCGGGAGACAGCTCATCACCATTCTCTCTGGTGAACACCTTCGCGTCCACAACAATACCATATTCACCGTGAGGCACCTTCAGGGAAGTATCGCGGACTTCTCTCGCCTTCTCTCCGAAGATTGCCCGGAGCAGTCTCTCCTCCGCGGTAAGTTCCGTCTCGCCCTTGGGCGTCACCTTACCTACCAGAATATCGCCGGCACGCACTTCCGCGCCGATTCGGATAATACCTCTGTCATCCAGATCCTTCAGCGCATCGTCGCCGACACCGGGCACATCCCTTGTAATTTCCTCGGGTCCCAGCTTGGTATCCCGCGCCTCCGCCTCATATTCTTCCATATGCACGGAGGTATACACATCCTCCTGCACCAGTCTCTCACTCAAAAGTACGGCGTCCTCGTAATTATAACCTTCCCAGGTCATAAATCCGATCAGCGGGTTCTTTCCAAGAGCCAGCTCACCGCCGTCCGTGGACGGGCCGTCCGCAATCACGTCTCCCTGCTCCACATGCATGCCCTTCTGGACAATCGGCTTCTGGTTATAGCAGTTCGACTGGTTGCTGCGGGAGAATTTCATCAGACGGTACTCGTCCTTCTCCCCGTCGTCACAGGTCATCCTGATGACATCAGCCGACACAAACTCAATCACGCCAGACTTTCTCGCCACCACACAGACGCCGGAGTCCACAGCCGCTTTCGGCTCCATGCCGGTTCCCACCACAGGCGTCTCCGTAAAGAGCAGAGGCACTGCCTGTCTCTGCATGTTGGAACCCATCAGCGCACGGTTCGCGTCGTCGTTCTGCAGGAACGGAATCAGAGCCGTCGCCACAGAGAATACCATCTTGGGAGACACGTCCATGTAATCAAACATAGCCTTCGGATATTCCTGTGTCTCTGTCTTATAACGGCCGGAAATGCTGTTCCTCTTAAAATAGCCGTTCTCGTCAAGGGGCGCCGAAGCCTGCGCCACATGATAATTATCTTCCTCGTCCGCCGTCATATAAACCGTCTCATCCGTAACGCGCGGATTCTGCGGATCGCTCTTGTCAATCTTTCTGTAAGGAGCCTCCACGAAACCATACTCATTGATTCTCGCATAGGACGCCAGCGAGTTAATCAGACCGATGTTAGGTCCCTCAGGCGTCTCAATGGGGCACATTCTGCCGTAATGCGTATAGTGTACGTCACGCACCTCGAATCCGGCACGGTCTCTGGAAAGACCGCCAGGACCCAGCGCAGACAGACGTCTCTTGTGGGTCAGCTCACCGAGCGGGTTGTTCTGATCCATGAACTGGGACAGCTGGGAGGAACCGAAGAATTCCTTCACCGCCGCCTGCACAGGCTTGATGTTGATCAGCACCTGGGGCGAAATTTCCTCCGCGTCATGGGTCGTCATTCTCTCACGCACCACCCTCTCCAGACGGGAAAGTCCGATGCGGTACTGGTTCTGCAAAAGCTCGCCCACCGCACGGATACGGCGGTTGCCCAGATGGTCGATATCGTCATCATTGCCAATCCCGTACTCCAGATGGATGTTATAGTTAATGGAAGCAAGAATGTCTTCCTTCGTAATATGCTTCGGAATCAGTTCGTGTACATTTTTGCGGATCACCTCCGCCAGCTGCGCGGGATCCCCGCTGTACTCGTCCAGAATCTGCTGCAGCACAGGGTAATAAACCAACTCCGTGATGCCGAGTTCCTTCGGATTGCAGTCAACGAAATTCGTGATATCCACCATCATGTTGGAGAGCACTTTTACATTCCTCTCCTCTGTCTGAATCCACACCGCGGGAACCGCTGCGTTCTGGATGGCATCCGCCATCTCCGCCGTCACCTTGTCTCCCGCCTTTGCCAGGATCTCTCCTGTCTGAAGATCCACCACGTCCTCCGCGAGCACATGATGTCTGATCCTGTTTCTGAACATCAGCTTCTTGTTAAATTTATATCTGCCGACCTTTGCCAGATCATATCTTCTAGGGTCGAAAAACATTGCCATAATCAGGCTTTCCGCACTCTCCACGCTGAGCGGTTCGCCGGGACGGATCTTTTTATACAGCTCAAGCAGACCCTCCTGGTAATTCTCAGAAGCGTCCTTTGCAAAGCTTGCCTCGATCTTCGGCTCATCTCCAAAGAGTTCCCTGATCTCATCGTTGGAACCCACGCCGAGCGCACGAATCAGCACTGTGATCGGAACCTTTCTGGTTCTGTCCACGCGCACATAGAAAACATCGTTTGAGTCCGTCTCGTACTCAAGCCATGCGCCGCGGTTCGGAATCACAGTCGCGGAAAACAGCCGTTTACCGATCTTGTCATGTCCAATCCCATAATAGATGCCGGGGGAACGGACAAGCTGGCTGACAATGACACGCTCCGCGCCATTGATCACGAAAGTGCCTGTCTGTGTCATAAGCGGCAGATCACCCATAAAGATCTCATGCTCGGTAATCTCGTCCTTTTCCTTGTTAATCAGACGAACTTTCACCTTGAGAGGGGCTGCGTATGTGGCGTCTCTCTCTTTACATTTCTCAATAGAATATTTGACATCATCTTCACACAGCTCAAAGTCAACAAACTCCAGACTCAGATGTCCGCTGTAATCCGAAATCGGAGAAATATCGTCAAATACTTCCTTCAAGCCTTCATCCAGGAACCACTGATAGGAGTTCTTCTGAACTTCGATCAGGTTCGGCATTTCCAGAACCTCTTTCTGTCGTGCATAGGTCATACGCGTATTTCTGCCGGCTGCAGTCTTACGGATCCTGTTTTTTTCCATTGACACTTCACCCCGTTCTTTATGATTGATCCATGCTCCATCGGTAACAACACTTCAAAAAAGCATAGCACACCACAATAGTGCATCTTACATTCTACTACAAATTACCAGGGGAGTCAATGAGAATTTCAAGAAAAAAACGAGCCGCGCAGATACATGACAGACTTTTCGAAGAAACACGGCACGAAAAAAGACAGTAAAACCGTCCACACGCTTTTGCAGGCATGTGAACGGTTCCATTTTCAGATATCCCGGAGCTTACTTCAGGGTAACCTTTGCACCCTCAGCCTCAAGTTTGCCCTTGATATCGTCAGCCTCTTCCTTGGAAGCAGCCTCCTTGAGTACCTTCGGAGCGGAATCAACCAGATCCTTCGCCTCCTTCAGACCAAGGCCGGTAGCCTCACGAACCACCTTGATTACCTTAACCTTGTTAGGGCCAACCTCTGTCAGCTCAACGTCGAACTCGGTCTTCTCCTCTGCTGCCGCTGCGCCTGTATCGCCTGCTGCTGCAACTACCACGCCTGCTGCTGCGGATACGCCGAACTCTTCCTCACATGCCTTTACAAGCTCATTTAATTCTAATACTGACAACTCTTTGATCGCATCGATCATTTCCTGAGTAGTTAACTTTGCCATGATTGTTTTCCTCCATTTTTTATTGTTTGCTATCAATTATCTGTTAACCGATTACTCTGCTGCGGGCGCTTCTTCCGCAGGTGCAGCTTCCGCCTCGGCAGGCGCTTCCTCAGCCGCAGGTGCAGCCTCTGCTTCTGCAGGCGCCTCAGCTCCAGTTTCTCCATCCTTCTCCGCAATCTGCTTGATTACGCGGGCGAAGTTGGTGATCGGAGACTGCATGCTGCCAAGCAGTCTGGACAGCAGCTCTTCTCTGGAAGGAATCTTAGCAACTTCCTTGATTCCGTCCGCGTCATAAGCGGTGCCTTCCACAATGCCGCCCTTAACCTCAAGGGCATCTGCCGTCTTAGCGAATTTGCATAACTCTCTCGCAGGAGCTGTAGCGTCCTCTGTAGAGATGGCAATCGCACTGGGGCCTTCCAGATAAGGAAGAAGCGATTCGCAGTCCGTGCCCTTGAATGCAAAATTCATCATTGTGTTCTTGTAAACCTTGTAGGTGATTCCTGCTTCACGCAGCTGCTTACGAAGCTGTGTGTCCTGCTCCACCGTAAGTCCGCGGTAGTCAACCAGAACGACTGACTGTGCGTCTTTCACAGCAGCGGCAATCTCATCTACGATGGGTTTCTTCAATTCCACCTTTGCCATTACATTACCTCCTTATAGATTTTCGTGCCGATAGGAGTGTATACATAGAAACATCCTCCCTGAAGACAGGAAGGATGATATAAGTCAATGATATCTCTTCTCTCCTCGGTAGGCGGACTCTTACGCCGGCAATACGGCACCTACTGTCTTCGGCATCTGCTACTATAGCACAATCCGCAGTGAGCTGTCAACTGTTTTTCCACATTTATAAGCATCTTGTCCCATTGCAGGCAGCTCCAGCCCGCAGACAGCCAGGTTTCAGTCATTTCCTGCCCGAAAGCGGACGGGACATCTCCTCCTCGTACTTCCTGACCGCCTCATCGCGCACATTGCGCGCCACGCCCCATTTGTCGCCGGCCTCGCAGATTTTTCCGTTCTGCACCTCGCATCTCGTTCCGTTTAAGACAAATTCCCGGTCGGTATCCACGCCAAGCTGCCGCAGCAGTTCCAGTAACATGGGCGTCGTGCCTCCCATCATGTCACTCCTGCCTGACGCAGCAGAGATCCTGTCGCCAAACTCGAGCATGACGCCGGACCACCGTCCTTCCGAAAAGTGGATCAGTGCGCCAAGCCCCCACGATAGCGCCTGCAGTTTTTCATCGTTTTCCCCGTTTCGGTATCCGTGCCCTTCCCCGTAAACCTGATCCCTGCCCACACGCAGCCTGTAACCGTTTCCCAGGTCAAACACATCGCCCACGGCAATATTGACACTGTTGTCAGAAGGATCGTAGTCCTTATGTTCGCATGTCTGAAACGGTCCCGCCTTTTGAAAAAGCTCGGATGGATCAATACTGGTAAAAAAGCCAGCGCTGCAGCATGTAAAAATTTTGCCGCCGTCCACCTGTACGGTGGAAGTCACCGCATCGACGAACTCCGTGGTAATCTCATACTCCTCTTTCTCCGGGTCGTTAAAAAGACTCCTGTCAACCTGCGCCCAGACCTCGATCAGATTATTGATATCCGCTTTTCTGGCCCTGTCAAACCCATTGAGGGTATCATCCTCGTCACCGTTAATATCCCCGTTAAAGTAATCCACAAAGGCGTCCTGCTGCCCGTCCTTCGACGAAAGCTTTCCCGTCGTAGTATTGTAAATGTAAGTATTCCGACTTCCTATGCCGCTGATGCCCATATCACACCTCACCGCTCCCATACGCTGCCGCCGCATGTGCAAAGGTTCCTGCCGATATGGTTCTGCCGCCCCGCGCCGTCAGGCGCGCCTCATACTGCAGCCCGAACTTCTGTGCCTCTGTGATCTCCACCTCCATCACACCGTAGCTCGTTTTGATCTCCAGCACTGTGGAGCCGTCGGCCTTCGTGATAATTTTCGTCTCAAGATCCTCTTCCTTATCCGCCGTCTCTTTGTTTTTCGCGTCTTCGGGAATCGTCATCTTTCCGTCATAATCAGAAATTTTCTGCAGGCCCTTCTGGTTTTCCTTGATAACCGCCCGCCAGATCAGATCCATCTCCTCCCCAGTATAAAAATGCGCGCCGAAGCCATTCATATATTTGGCCCACTTCGCCTTCTCCCGGTCTATGTAAGTGGAACCGTCCTTCTCGTAAGTGTAATCCGGCACCCCGTCCTCGTCGGTGGAAGTCTCAAAGAAATTGACAAACTCATCCTCATTGATCTTTCCGGCGAGAAAATCCTTCCAGAACGCTTCGCTGCTGGCAAACCGCAGGTTCGCATCCTGAGGGAACCGCTCCAGAAACGCCATCACTTTCTCATGCTGTCCCGGTTCTGTATAAGAAAACTTCCAGCAGTCCTTATTGATCCATTTTGACCCGTCAAAGTAAGCCTCCTTGCACCAGATCCCGTCCTGCGAGTAGCATGTGATAAACCAGTGCTTTTTCTGGGGATCGTCGGTTGGAAAGGTGCTCTTGGTCACTTCCCCCGTAAGCAGCTCCATAAGCTCCTCCGGGTCTGTCACCTCCACATCCGTATAATTATCGTCCGCGCCGTCTATCTCCCGCGTTCTTTTCCCGGAAGCCGCCGTGCTGCCGCCGACTGCTGTCTGCGCTGTCTCAGAAGGCGCTGCGCTGCTGCCAACGGTTGTCTGAGCCGCCCCACTGCTGTCCGAAGACGTCCCAGGATTCACCACACTGCCACCCGAAGGCGCCTGCGTCTGAGCCGCCTCTGGTACTGACACATTTGTCACAATTGTTGTGCCTGTCCCGTCCGCGTCAGGCTTACCCTCCGCTTCCCTTCTCATCGCTTCCCTGGCGGCCTGCTTCTCCACTTCCGCAATCATTTCCTTGATCTGCTCCTGCAGGGCCTCCTCCGCATCATCAAAATCCGCCAGAAGCTTCTCCCATTCCTTTATGGTAAAAGACTGCGCACCCGTCTGAAAGGTCGGCTCTACCTTGCCCTCTCTCACCTTTCTCGCCATCTCCTCCATATGGGCAAGAATCTGTTCACGGTACGTCATATCCTCCGTTTTCTTCTCTCTGCCTTCTTCCGCCTCTGTCTTTCCCGCAGCTGCGTCATTTATGACACTTTCGTCATTTTCATTGTTTTGTCCCAAAAAAGCTTTGCCCGCATCCTCCCTGCCCGGCTGCGCGGTACGGTTTCTGTAACCCGTCTGGGCTGTCTGATGCATCCACGAAGAATAACTGTTTCCTATGTTCATAATTTTGATCCCTCTCTGTCCGGCGTTTTTCCCAGAAATTTGTTTCTCTGCAAATAATACGATTCACCCGCCGAAAAAGTTTCACAATACAAAAATAAGGAGAGCGGTTTTGTTCACCAGCTCACAAACCCTTCCTCATCAATCCGCACGCCCTCGGAAATACTGCGCATAAAGGAAAGCACCCGCTCTTTCTCCGTCCCCTGTAAAAGCGTGGTCCTGCATCCGCTCTGCAGACAGGGAATGAACTGATAGCTCACAATGCCCGTCTCGTCAACCACCACTTCCACCATTCCCGTGTCAAGCGTCTTCGAATTGAACCAGAAATTTCCCAGACTGTAAATCACGGGCACGCCCTGAATCACACCGATGGGCTGCAGGCAGTGCGGATGGTCCCCGATGATCAGATCCGCTCCCGCGGCAGCCAGTTCCGGCGCCTGCTTCAGCTGCGCCCAATCAAGCTCCACCTGATTCTCCGTCCCCCAATGGACATAGGCCACCACGAAATCACTGTTTTCGGCCGCCTCCCGGACTGCCTCCAAAAACTTCGCCCCGTTCCAGCAGCGGAAAACACCGGGAGACGTCTCCGTTGCCTCTTTCGTGTCCGGCGTGTCCAGCCGTTCAATCTGGGTGGCCGACACAAAGGCAATCTTCATATCGCCCACAATATAATAAACCGGCCTTGCCGCCTCGCTGATATTCCGGCCGGCCCCCACATAGGGAATCTCCGCCTCACGCAGGGTATCAAACGTATCCGTCAGCGCCTCCGGCCCGTAATCATACGCGTGATTGTTCGCCAGGGACACGAGATCCACGCCCATATCGTTCAGGTAAGACACCGTCTCCGGCTTTGCCCGGAAGGTAAACTGCTTTTCCTCCAAAGGCGCGCCCCGGTTGGAATAGGCAAACTCATTGTTGAGCATCATAATGTCCGCCGCCTGCATCCGCTCGATCACTTCCGGCGCCACACCCTTGGAAATGTCGCCGCCTAAACCCACAGTCCCCATAATGGCGTAATTCGTGTCAAAAAGGATATCCCCCGCAAAAGTCATGGTCACCTGTCCCGGCTCCGCCGGTTCTCTCGCATAGATGCCATTCTCCTCCATATAGCCGGGATCATCCAGAACTTCCTGGTATCTGGAAACGTTTTCCTGCTCCTTCTCCGGCTCGTCCCCGACGCTCTCGGCCGCCTCTTCCTCCGGCGCCTCACGGTCAGCCTCCTGCACACTGTTCGCCTGATCCGGGCGCACAATATCCGGCTTCTTCGTTTTCACCGGCTCCATAATCCACTGATGCGCCGCCAGAGCCAGAACCCCCGCCGCCACCGCCGCCGTCAGTGTGATGAGAAAGGGAAGAAAAAAACTCCGATGAAACCTTATTCTCTTTTTCTTCTTGTTTTTACGCGATCTTTTCTTAGCCATGCGACCATTATAACATTAAACAACCGTCATGGCAAAATTCAATTGACTCGTTTCAACGCCGCGCGAAAAATGCCGATTTTAAGGCATTCTCAGTTCTTTTCTCTTTACTCTTTGACCGCTGTCCCGTTTTCCAGTTCCCGGTCGGACTCTGTTACCACCTTTAGATCGCCCGACAACAGTTCGTCGGCAATCGCCGCATATTCCTCGTTCCTGTCCAGCAGACGCACCGTCATGCTCCTGACACTCAGTTCCGTGCCAAGAATGCCTTCCTTTTCCTCCAGCACATAAATCGCGTTGCCGCCATCGTTGTGAAGCGCCTTTATCGGTATCACAAAATCATAAATTTCCGATGTGGAGTTCAGCTCCATCACCCCCTCGGTGCACCCCGCCGCCACGCCCGGATCCAGCCGGATTGTCACGGTATAGCTGCCGTTTTCCTGTACAATGGAATCGATCATCCCGGACGCCTCCCCGGCGCTTCCCGGGAAGGTAAGCTGTACCGTATCCCCCGTATGCACCAAAGGCTTCTGATCCTGCGTGATAACCGTGCAAAATATCCGGCTGGCCGTATCGTCGGCGTAGCGAAGAACCGCATCCGATCCCATCCGCATACCTGACTGTATCATCACTTCCAGAACATCGCCCGCATGCTCCGCCGCCACCTTGCCCCCATTCTCGGAAAGTTCTGTCAAAAGCGTAATCCGCTCCTGTCTCTCCCGCACCTGGCTGA
The DNA here is from genome assembly GCA_910579285.1 of uncultured Lachnospiraceae bacterium. GTDB lineage: Bacteria > Bacillota > Clostridia > Lachnospirales > Lachnospiraceae > UBA3282. The sequence goes on from CAJTTT010000029.1 coordinate 14,137, forward strand.
TGCCGGAAGCTCCCAGTTCCAGACCACTCTCCGCCGCACTCTGGGCGCGCCTCGCATCCTCCACTGCTCTGTCCGCCTGTCTTAACATTTTCTCCTTCTCAAGCTGTATATCCTCAATCAGGCGCTCTTTCTCCGCAATACTCCTGTCAAACCGCAGCCGCTCGTCCGCCCATGCAATCCAGATCTCATCGGCGGCATCCTCCTCGGGAATGCGGAACATATGGGTATCCAGATCCTCCACAAGCTCCTCGAGCTCCTTTGTTTCCTCCGCAATCCTCCTGTCCAATTCTATGACATTCGTGTCATAATCTTCCTGCGCCCTGATCGTGTTCACTGCCGCCTCCCGGCGCTTTGTCTGTTCCTGCCTCTGCCACGCGTCCTCCTGCGCATGAAGTTCCGCAAGCTGTGCGAGCAAATCCTCCATATCCACCTCATATAGAACCGTTCCCGCTTCCATCCGGTCACCCGCCGCCACGCAGACCTTCTCCACAAGCAGACCGTCCAGTCCGATCACCGCCCGGGCGCCTACCGCCTCCACCGTCCCTTCTGCCGTGATCTTGTTTCGGATGGACGCCGATGTAGGACAACTCCACTTTACCCTTGGCATCCGGCTCACATAGACCATTCTTGACACATATGTCATAACCATCATAGCCGCCATGAACAGGGCAAATCCCCGCCACAGTTTTTTCTTCGATTCCATCTGCATCCCACTTTCTCCATTCCAGCCTCATATCCATATAGAGAATGCCGCTTTGAGACATTCTCTCACGCAAAATTTAGTATTTCCTGGCGTTCTGTCCTTTAGCAGGACGTCTTTAGAAATACGTTTCGCGCTGCTTACGTTTTTACCCCGATATACGCAATTCCCTCTTCCAGCGCGTCCTGCCCCAGCGCAAAGACGAACAGTGCGGGGATCAGCGTCATCACTGCCACGGCAAAGGCAAATCCCGCCTGACTGATGGTAATCTGCGGCAGATAGAGGGACAGCGGCCAAGCTGCCTGTTCCTCCAGAAACGCCATAGGCTGTTCCACCAGATTCCAATACTCCAAAAAACCCAAAACCATTGCCGCCTGTACTCCCATCTTTCCAAGAGGCAGGCCAATGCGAAAAAAGATCTGCAGTTCTCCCGCGCCGTCCAGTTCCGCCGCCTCCAAAATTTCCGCATCAATCTGGGTAAAGCCCCTGTACATGACAAACACCGGGAACGTGGAAAAAACCGCCGGCAGAATCACCGCCGCTGGATGATTGTACAAGTGCAGTTTCTGCAAAACAAGGTACTGCGGCAAAAGCATCACCTGAAAGGGCAGGAGCATGAGCACCACATAAAGCCCAAACAGAAAGTCTCTTCCCCGAAATCGAAAGGCGGCGAACGCCCACGCCGAAGGCAGCCCCACAGCCAGCTGCCCCAGAAGGATCACTGCCGTCATCCCCGCCGTGTTCCAGAACAACTGATAGAAGGCGGGCGACTCAATTAGCAGCCTGTAAAAATGATCCATTGTCGGATAAACAGGAAGCAGATGCCAGACCGCAAAGCCCTCCCCTTCCCCGAGGATCGGTGAAAGAATACGCCGCATCTCCATGCTGTCCATCAGGGCGCCGCCCGGAATCATAAGAAGGGGTGAACAGATCAAAGCCGCCACTGCCGCACAGATCCCCCCGGCAAACCATGCCATTCTCCTTTTCCGCCATCTGCTATACGCCTGTACCGCCCATGCCGGGACTGTCACTTCGCTTCCCATTTTGTTTTCTTCCGCCTTCCCCATTCTTCTCACGCCGACCGCCATGTCGCCGCGCCTCAAATCTGTGCGGAGAATGCCGTATTTCAGGCATTCTCCTACGCGAAACATAGAACTTCTTGGCGTCCCGTCCTATGGCGGGACGTCTTTAGAAGTTCTTCTCGCGTTTTTCACACGAATCCAGTTTATTCTGCAGGCACAGACACACCGCAAGCAGTACAAGTGAAAGAATCACTGTCAGCGCCGCCATTCTGTCAAACTCCAGTTTCAGATACCAGTTCTGCAAAAGGTGCTGCAAAAAATAAATATGTTCCTGCGGATAACTGCCCGCCACCATCCAGACTTCCCTGTAGCTTTTGAAAATCTGCAGCACAGACAGCATTCCGATTGTAAAAAAGCTGCCGGAAAGTCCCGGTCTGATGATATAATGCCAGTTCTGCCATCTGTTTGCGCCGTCCACCTGCGCCGCCTCCTCCACTTCCTTTGGCAGCGCGGCAAGTCCTGCCAGCCAGAGAATGATCATGTATCCCGTATTTTTCCACAAAAAACTGCACACCACAACCACCAACGCCCACTCGGTGTTGAAATAGTCGATGGCTGAAAAAGCAGAAAACGCCGCTATTTGTTCCGACACCTTTGTCAGCACGCCATTGACGACTCCCTGTCTGTCAATTAAAATCTGCAGCGTCAGAACCATGACTGCTGCCGGTACTGCCATAGGCAGAAGCATCGCTGACACCAGCCTGCGGCGAAACAGGAGATTTCTCAAAAGCATAGACAGGACCAGGCTGATCCCCATAAGAAGCGGCACGCCCACCGCCATGTACAAAAACGTATTGCGCACGGCAAGCACAAACGCGCCGTTTTCAAACACCGCACGATAATTGTCGATTCCCACGAAAGCGCCGCTGCCGGACTTTAGGAAAGATCTTCTCACTACCTCCAAAAACGGCAGCAGATAGAACAGCAGAACACCCGAAACACCCGGCAGCAGAAACAGCAGTCTTTTACTCCTCCATCTCAATCGCCATCTTCCTCTCAACCTCTTTCGCCCCTTCCTCCGGGGTCAGTTCGCCCGTAAGCACCCGGATACCGGCCTCCATCGCGCATTCCTCCAGCATTGTCCCTGGACGATAACAGCAGGACGCGTCCTCCATCATCTGATAAAGCCACTGTTTTTCTTCCTCTGTGGGCCACATCATCTTTTCATTCAGCGCCCCAGTGTCTTTCCATCCCATCACTTCCCCAAATTCTACATTATTGATATCCAAAATGTCTTCGAGGGAGTCCTTGCGTATGGTGATGCCGCTCTGGTTCCTCGGCTTGTCAAGCCACCACTTTCGCATCATCTCGTCAGAGAGAAGCAGCTCAAAAAATTCCTCCGCAAGCTCCGGTTCCTCCCCCTTTTCACATAATCCCGCGATAATCTTCGCCCAGTAGACGTTGTCCGCCTGTCCTGTGCAGGCATCGAAGGTTACGGTATCCTCCAGTTCCTTTTTCTGCCACTCCGCCTCCATATTTTGCTTCGTGACGTGTACCTTTGTCATACCCGTCCCCGGGTTCAGCATAAAGCCGAACTGCAGCCATGTCTCGCCAAAATTCTGCTGCGCGCTGTACTGAAAATTGAATCCGATATCCGCCATATCCATATCCGTGGGCGCATAATATTCCGTATTATTTTTCTGCCAGGACTTGCGCCCGGCATCGTCAAATCCGGCACTGTCCAGCTCCCACAGCTTTTCCGCCGCCTCATAATACGCTGTCATCTTCTCCACGTCCAGACTGCCGTCCTCCTTTATCCATGCGGGCAGGCAGACCGGCATTGTCTGCAGCAGGACGTCCTTTGGATAGAGCGTGTAGAGAATGGGGCCCTCAGGATGCTTCTGCCTTGCCAGCTCCACTCCCGCAACAATGTCTTCAAGCCCGTCCTCTCCTTCCAGATACATCTCCTCGCCAAGCCAGAGGGGAAGGTAAACCATCATCGGTACACTGTATATTTTTTCGTTCTTTGTCATCCGCATTCCCTCTACGATATTCCTGTACAGAATGTCGTCATCCAGATAAGGCTGCAAAATCCCGTCCAGCTCCCTGAGCACCCCCTTCTCTGCATACTGTTCAATATCCATACGATCCAGCACGATCACGTCCGGCACATCCCCCGCAAGCAGACGTGTGTTGAGATTTTTCAGCGCATCTTCCCTGTTGACCGCGTTGTCGCCGTCGATCCCCGTCTCATACCGCACCAGCACATCCGGGTGCTTCTTCTGGAAAAGCTGTCCCGCATAGCGGATCCAGCCGATCTCCTCCAGACTGTACACCGTCAGTTCTTTAGCAGGCTTTGCCGGCAGCGTCTCGTCATAATACATCTCCACCATGAAATTTCCGTCAAACATCACGCGGAACTCCCCATTGTCAAGCGCCTGTAAAGCGCTTGGGCTGCGCTGGGTATCCCCAAGCGCGGTCATCTGTCCGTCTGCGATCTGCTCGATCACCGAACCGCCCCATATGTGGCGGTACAGCCCTGTACTGCATGCCATGTACAAAATTTGTGCATTCCCGTCAGTTACCGCCATCACAAGACCGCCGGCGCTGTGACTCGACAAAAAATCATCCAGCACACCGCTTCCGTCAAGCAGTTTTTCCGCCGCCATGTCATAAAAATATGCCTTTTCCCTGTCCGCCGCCAGCATCACACTGCCCGCAAACACAATGGACTCTACACTCCCCGCTGTGGCAAACAGGCTTTCCGTCTCACCGCTCTCCACATTGACCCGGTACACAGTGTCCTCAGACGCCGCATACAGCTCCCCTTCCGGCGAAAAGGCGAAAATATTCAGGTTCGTCCCTTTCCGATATCCCTTGCCGTGTGGTTCAAGTGCATAGTTCCTGCCATTTTCATCCACATAGCAGTACAGATAACAGTTGTCTCCGGCAAGCCACATAGCCTCCAGCTCCTCATCCACCCAGAACTTCGGCGTATAGGAAAAAACAGCCGCCCCGCTGTCCGACACTCCAGCCCCATACTTAACGTGGATATTGGCGTTGTTCTCCCAGTCCCAGCTTATTTCCCTGCTCCTGCCCTGCGCGTCCACATAGGTCAGTTCTGTATCCAGGCCATACAAATAGTAAGCCCCGTCCGGGCACGGATGCATATACGAAAAAGTCCCCGGCGGCAGTTTCACCTCCCTGTCCGCATACCGTCCCATAGGAATCGCTTCCTCCTTGTCGCCGCAGCCGCAAAACGCCGCGCACACGGCGCATACCATTATATATAACAGCGCTCGTCCTTTTCTCATCATGTATCGTCCCTCCCGGCATAACTATCTTCCTGGCAGCAATTTCATACTATTTGCCATTTTCATCATTATAATAAAAACTCCTTCTAAATATCTTCTAAGAAGTTTCTAAGAAATCTCTAAATTTAGAAGTTATTTAAAGACTACATGTGGTAAACTGTTCACGAAAGAGTTGAAAAAGAGGGCGCTGCGAAATGAATATTCTGATCGTTGAGGATGATAAAGACTTATGCCACGCCGCAGCATGGCAGCTGCGGCAGGAGGGGCACCTTGTCGACTGCTGCCATGACGGCGGTGATGCCGTTCTGTATATCAGTCAGGGCATTTACGACCTGATCCTGTTAGACTGCATGCTGCCCGGCGAGGACGGTCTGCACATTCTGCGCCGCATACGCGCCGAGGGAAATCTCACCCCCGTCATCATTCTCTCAGCCCTCGGCGAAGTAAACGACCGGGTGGCGGGGCTCAACGCCGGCGCGGACGACTATCTGGTAAAACCTTTCGCCTACTCGGAACTCTCCGCCAGAATCGCCTCCCTATTCCGCCGAAAAAACGCCTTCGGGAACACCTCCCTTTCCTTCGGAGACCTGTCTTTAGACTGCGCTGAAAACACTCTTATGCGCGGGGACAAAAAATGCGCCCTTTCCCAGACGGAAGGCGACTTGATGCGCCTGCTTCTGCAGGCAGGCGGCAGAACCACCGACCGCACTGTGCTGCTGCACAAGGTGTGGGGATTGGACACCTCTGTGGAAAACAGCAATCTGGATAACTATATCTACTTCCTGCGCAAGCGCCTGAAAACACTAAACAGCCGCGTTTCTATCGTCAATCGGCGCGGACACGGTTTCCATCTGGACTACAAGGGCGAATAGCAGGCTGTATATACACCGAATGACTTCAAAACAAAGGAGCTTTTATGTATCAGGATATACGGCTTCGGCTGACCAAACTTTTCACTGCAGTTCTTTCGATTCTGCTGGCTGTACTGCTGGGCGTCTGTTTCTATTTTTCCACAAAGCAGCAGTTTTCCCTGCAGTTATCTTCTTTTACAAGCCAGTCCTACACCGTGTGTGAATCCATCGGCGAACAGACGATCCTCACTTCCCGCTGGCTCGCCTCACATGAAGAAAATGCCGGATTTCGCATCTATCTGTGGGACAACGGGACAGAACTGTTTCACAACGCCGACCACGCCAATCAGCTTCTGCCCGAATACGCCCATTACCTTTTTGCGCCAGCCGCAGGACGCACTCTGCAGCCGTGCGGAAAAACGGGCGGCGTTTCGGTCGGCAGGCACGGCATTCTTCCCGAAGTTCTCCACTATCAAAAACAGCTGGTTAAAAACGGCAGCATCCTGCAAGTCTGTTTCTTACAGTCGCTGAGACCACTCTATTCCCGCATCAGAAGCAGCCTGTTTCTCTACTTTTTCCTATTTCTTTTCTCTCTCTGTCTCCTTGCGCTCTTCTGCTGGTATTTCACAGGACGGCTTTTGCAGCCGCTGCTCGCTTCCCAGGAAAGCCAGAACCGTTTCATCTCCGGCGTTTCCCATGAACTGCGCACGCCGCTTGCCGTCATACTCTCAAGCGCCTCCGCCTGCGAAAAAGCGCCGGCCGCAGAGCAAAAGTCTTTTTTCCGTGTAATCGCCAGAGAGGGGGCACAGATGTCCGATATGCTGGAACAGCTTCTCACCCTTTCCCGTGCCGACAGCCACGGTCTGGAGCTTCATATGGAAGAAACAGATTTACAGACGCTTCTCCTGGAAACATACGAAAGCTTCCTGCCGCTGGCCGCCGGCAGCGGGCACAATCTTTCCATCCGCCTGCCCGAATCTGAACTGCCGCTCTGTGTCTGCGACCAGGGAAAAATACGACAGGCGTGTCATGTTCTTCTGGATAACGCCCTCTCCTACACGCCCGCCGGAAGCACAATTCTTTTCTTCCTTGTGGAAGACTCGTATGAAAGAGAAATTTCCATCGGCGTACAGGATAACGGTCCAGGCATTCCCGCCGGTGAAAAAGAAAAAGTTTTCGACCGCTTCTATCGCGTCAATCCTGCTTCTTCCGCCGTCAGACAGGAAAAAGGACATCACGGTCTGGGGCTTGCGGTGGCGAAAGAAATCGTTTCGGCCCACAGAGGGACGCTCACTGTCTCGGACGCACCCGGGAAGGGCGCACTGTTTCTTTTAACCCTGCCCTTGAAACCATAATCAGACACGCAGAAAAGCGGCATGCAACAGCACACCGCTTCTCTGTCTATTTCTGCATAATTGTAATTCACACTCGTGCGGAGAATGCCGTCTTTCAAGCATTCTCCTACGCGAGATATAACACTTCCTGGCGTCCCGTCCTATGGCGGGACGTTTTAGAAGTTCTTCTCGCGTTTTTCACACTAATACTTCGCCACATTCACCTTCACGCCGGGGCCCATTGTGGTTGCCAGCGTAATGCTTTTGAGATACTGTCCCTTAAGCGCAGAGGGTTTTGCCTTGACAATCGCCTCCATCAGCGCATCGAAGTTCTCCTGCAGCTTGCTCTCCTCGAAGGAAATCTTGCCTACTGGCACATGGATGATGTTAGCCTTATCCAGTCTGTACTCGATCTTACCGGCTTTGATATCGTTGATCGCCTTTGTCACATCCATAGTAACCGTGCCTGCCTTCGGGTTGGGCATCAGACCCTTGGGGCCGAGCACCTTACCCAGACGGCCTACAACACCCATCATATCGGGAGTTGCCACTACCACGTCAAAGTCAAGCCAGCCTTCGTTCTGGATCTTGGGAATCAGCTCCTCGCCGCCTACATGGTCAGCGCCCGCTGCCTCCGCCTCGTTTACCTTATCGCCCTTGGCAAATACCAGCACGCGGACCGTTCTGCCGGTTCCGTTGGGCAGTACTACCGCGCCACGGATCTGCTGTTCTGCGTGACGGCCGTCACACCCGGTTCTGATATGAACCTCCACGGTCTCGTCGAATTTTGCTGTTGCTGTCTTTTTCACTAAGGCAATCGCCTCGGCTGTGTCGTACTGCATCGTGCGGTCTACCAGCTTAGCCGCCTCCTGATATTTTTTACCGTGTTTCATCTCGAACCCTCCATTACTCTTCTACTGTGATACCCATACTTCTCGCAGTACCGGCGATCATGCTCATGGCCGCCTCAACGCTTGCCGCGTTCAGATCAGGCATCTTCAACTCTGCAATCTCCTGCAGCTTAGCCTTGGAGATGGTGGCTACCTTCGTCTTGTTAGGCGCAGCGGAGCCGGACTTGATGTTGCATGCCTTCTTCAAAAGTACTGCAGCAGGGGGAGTCTTCGTGATGAAGCTGAAGCTTCTGTCTGCATACACTGTGATAACAACCGGGATGATCACGTCACCTTTATCGGCTGTTCTTGCGTTGAACTGTTTTGTAAATTCAACGATGTTTACCCCGTGCTGTCCAAGAGCAGGACCAACCGGGGGCGCTGGTGTTGCCTTACCAGCAGGGATCTGTAACTTGATGTATCCTTCTACCTTCTTTGCCATTTCGGCACCTCCTATTAATATTGTGGTTCGGACGCCATTCCACCTGCCTGCCGCAGTCTGCGAGACTGCCTGAGACAGGCTTGGGTTTTGGATTTTAAGTGCACAGCACTCCAAATCGCTCAAACCAGCTCCCACACCTATCTACACCGCCAAAGCGGGCAAATACCTGTTTCATCATGGTTCAGCCCACGCGATTCGCAAAACGCGCTCTGTCTGAACTGTTAACGCATACTTCTGACTTCCGCAAAACTGATCTCCACGGGAGTCTCTCTTCCAAACAGTTCCACATTGATCGTGGCTGTCTGTTTGCCATAGTCGATTCTCTGCACAACGCCCACTGTGTCCTTCCAGACGCCCGCAACCACCGCAATGGTATCGCCCTCTGCAAAATCGACGCTCATATTTTCCACCTTGATGCCGAGAGGCTTCATCTCCGCCTCCGTGAGAGGCACCGGCTTACTGCCCGGCCCTACGAAGCCAGTCACGCCTCTGGTATTTCTCACGACATACCAGGTGTCGTCATTCATAATCATATTAATCAAAACATACCCGGGGAACATCTTTTTCTGAACGGTCTTACGCGCGCCGTTTTTCAGCTCCGTGACATCCTGCATCGGCACCCTGACCTCCAGAATTTCTTCCTCCAGATGTCTGTTCTCGATTGTTTTCTCTATGTTGGCCTTCACTTTATTTTCATACCCGGAATAAGTATGCACAACATACCAATTCGCCTCTGCCATACGGACCCTCCCTGTCTTTCAGAATCAGGCCGGGAATGTTTTCTCCCCGCCGCTGCGCCGGGTGCCCGTCAGCCCTGCTGACAATCTTCCTTAGGGCAACCGTGTGCATATTAAGAACCTGTCTTAAAATTGCAGTGTAGTAATGAAATCCACGCCGTACTGCAGGCCAAAATCCAACACTGTGATAATTGCCCCTACCACAAGGGAAATAACAACAACCGCAACAGACTGTTTCAGGAGGGAATCCTTGTCCGGCCAGCTGATCTTCTTAAACTCAGCCTTCACGCCGTCAAAGAATTTGACTGCTTTCTTATCTGTTTTTGCTGAATCTGCCATAGTTCAATATCTCCTTTTTTCAACGCGACGAATCCTTACTTCGTCTCCTTATGCAGGGTATGCTTCTTGCAGAATCTGCAATACTTCTTAGTCTCCATCCTGTCGGGATGTGTCTTCTTATCCTTCTTCGTATTGTAGTTACGCTGTTTACACTCCGTACATGCCAATGTGATTCTTGTGCGCATCTCGCCACCTCCACCTGTATTACGATTCGTTTGATCTTGTCTCTCTTTTTTTGAGCATAAAAAAAAGACCTTAACTCTCTTCTCGCCCACACAATATATCATACGTCGTGCCTTTCGTCAACTGCTTTTTGTATTTTTCCCACAAATTTCACACTTTTTTCATATTATCTATAAACAAAATGCTGCCGCCATACGATATATACTATAATTCCAGAAATACTTGCATTCTTCGTGGAAAAAGTGGTAAAATAAAGACACTATTATAATATTAGGTAGGAATGCCCACAAAAGATACCTTGCAGGCTAAGGATGGCCGCAGGAGGTATCTGTTATGCTTTCACGGAAGAAAGGAGGGCTCATGGCTTATAACACCATTAACAATTTAACAAATGTCTATAATTTCTATATGACTACCTATGCGCCGAAGTCGAGCACGCCTTATGACACCCATAAAAAGAGCGAGCTGCGCGGCGTATACAATTCGATTGTCAAAATGAACAAGGAATCACCGCTGTTCATTCTGGACACCAGCAAGGAATCCCAGCAGTTTGCCGTCGGCATCAAGGAAAATGCCAGAGAACTTCGCAATACCATTGCGTCTCTGGGCGGCCTCGATGAGGAAGAGCTTCTGAATAAAAAAGTGGCATACTCCAGCAACGAGGAAATTGTCACAGCAAAATATATCGGCAGCAGAAAGCCGGATGACGATTTCCCCTCCTACGAAGTCGAAGTAAATCATCTCGCTTCGTCTCAGGTAAATCTGGGGAATTTCCTACCCGCTGACGAACCTGCAGCCCTCGCTCCCAACACCTATTCCTTTGATGTGGGAATCGAGGATTTAAGCTATGAATTTCAGTTCAGCATAAAAGCCAGCGACACAAACAGGGATGTGCAGGCGCGTCTGTCCAGGCTGATCAACAATGCAAATATCGGCATGTCAGCCCAGGTCGTTACCGATGAAAACGGCAATTCCGCCCTGCGGATGGAATCAGATGCCACAGGCCTGAAAGAGGGCAAAAAGATGCAGTTCCACATCTCTGACCAGCGCACGAGCAAGACGGCAGGCGTGGTGGATTATCTGGGACTTGACTATGTGACATCCCCGGCAACGAACGCTTCCTTCCTGGTAAACGGAGAGGAGCATTCCTCCACCTCCAACCACTATACGCTGGATCACACTTACGAACTGCAGTTCAAGGGCGTAAGCAGCGAGGACGGTGAAACCGCCTCGATCGGCATTAAGACCGATGTGGAATCCCTGGCTGAGAATATCAATACCCTGGTGCGGGGTTACAACTCCTTCCTCCAGGCAGTGTCCGAGTACAGCGGAGTACAGCCCAAAAGCGACCGCCTTTTCCACGAAATGAGCAGCGTTGCCAGAGTTTATGCAAAAGGACTTACCTCTGCGGGGCTGAATCTGAATCTGGACGGCACCCTGGAAGTAGATAACAACGTACTGCGCCAGAAGGCAACGAGCGAGGATGCCAAGGAAGCATTTTCTTCGATGAAAGGCTTTACCAATTCCATCCTGCGCAAGTCGAATCAGGTTTCCCTAAACCCGATGCACTATGTCAACAACGTGATTGTGGCCTACAAGAATCCCGGCAAGAATTTTGCAAGCCCCTATATCACGAGCGCGTACAGCGGCATGATGTTCAACAGCTACTGTTAAGACAGAATCCAACATACAAGCATAAAAGCGGCAGGTCACTGACCCGCCGCTTTTCTATTTCACAGGACATTGCATCGTGCAAACCATTCAAGGAGAATGCGTAACCCGCAAACCTGCGCTGCCGCTTAGAGCGGTATGTTTCCATGTTTCTTCTTCGGATTCTCCGTCTGCTTGTTCTTTAACCCACGCAGCGCCTTCAGCAGAGCATCCCTCGTCTCCTCCGGCTTGATGACTTCGTTGACGTAGCCTCTGGCCGCCGCCACATAAGGATTTAAGAACCGATCCTCATACTCCTTCTTGCACTGTGCTCGCATAGCCTCGGGATCGTCCGCCGCCTTGATCTTTCTCTTGAAGGCGATGTTGACCGCACCGTCCGCTCCCATCACCGCGATCTCCGCGATGGGCCAGGCGTAGACAATGTCCGCCCCCATCTCCTTGGAATTCATGGCAATATAGGCGCCGCCGTAGGCCTTTCTCATAATCAGGGAGATCTTCGGCACAGTCGCCTCCGAGTACGCGTAGAGTATCTTCGCGCCGTGGCGGATGATGCCGTTGTGCTCCTGCGCTGTGCCCGGCAGAAAAGCAGGCACATCAATCAGCGTGATAAGCGGAATGTTAAAGCAGTCGCAAAAACGGATAAACCGCGCTATTTTATCAGATGCATGGTAGTCCAGGGATCCGCCCATAGCGTTCGGCTGGTTCGCAACAATGCCCACAACCTTCCCCGCCATACGGCACCATCCCACCACCGCGTTGGCAGCGAACTCCTTCTGCACCTCGAAAAAGCTTCCCTCATCCACAATGCAGTCGATCACTTCTTTCACGTCATAGGCATGCCGGGAATTATCCGGCACGATATCTTTCAGCTTTGCCGCTTTCGTTTTCAGAACGTTGTCCTGGCGGACACCCTCGCCTCTACCGAACACCCTCCCAACTCTGGAAGTAATGCTCTGCCGCTCCGGGGTATTCACCACGGGAGGCTTCTCCATCCAATTGCTTGGCAGATAGGACAAAAGCTTGCGGACACCCATCAGACACTCGTTTTCCGTATCGTAAGTAAAATGGGACACGCCGCTCTTCTTCGAGTGCACCTGCGCGCCGCCCAGCTCTTCCACCGAAACTTCCTCGTTGATGACCGTCTTCACCACGTTCGGCCCGGTGATAAACATTTTCGAAATGTCCTTCACCATAAAAATAAAATCACAGATAGCAGGCGCATAGCAGGCGCCGCCGGAGCAGGGGCCGAGAATGACCGCAATCTGCGGAATCACCCCGGACGCTTTCGTATGTCTCAAAAACATGCCGCTGTAGCCGCTCAGAGAGGAAATCCCCTCCTCGATCCTGGCGCCGCCGCTGTCATTGATACAGATCAGGGGCGCCTTCATCTCCATCGCCATATCCTGAATCCGGCAGATTTTGAAGGAATGATACTCGCCAAGCGTACCGCCGATCACCGTAAAATCCTCACTGGCAATAAACACCTGACGGCCGTCTATCTCGCCGTAACCTGTCACAACGCCGTCGCCGGGCACACGTCTCTTGTCCAGATCAAAATCATCAATACGGGACTCCAGAAAACCGTCCACCTCCACAAAAGTGCCGGGATCAAGAAGCATCTCAATCCGCTCTCTGGCCGTCAGTTTCCCGCCCGCATGCTGTTTGTCAATCTTGCTCTGGCCGCCGCCGAGCAAAGCCCGCTCTCTTCTCCTGTCCAGTTCCCTGTTTGCCTCATTCCAATTCATAGGGCGCCTCCGTCTTGTTTGAGTTTCCAATACTTTGAGTTTCAAACTATCTAGCCATAATTATAGGCAGACCCCCGTTTCTTGTCAAGACTCTGCCTAAAATTTTATTCACCAGCTCAGCCGGAACCTAATACCACTCTCAGCCCAGCTCCCGCTCTACCGTCTCCAGCGCCTGCGCGATCACCTTATCCATATCGTAGTACCTGTACTGCCCGAGGCGGCCTCCGAAAATCACATAAGGTTTCGCCTTCGCCAGTTCCAGATACTTCTCCATCAGCTTCTCATTCTTTTCGTCATTGACAGGGTAGTAGGGCTCCTCCCCCTCCTTCCAGAATGCCGGATATTCTCTCGTAATCACCGTCCCTGGCTGACTGCCGAACTCGAAATGCTTGTGCTCAATGATCCTTGTATAAGGAACTTCACGCTCCGTATAGTTCACTACCGCATTGCCCTGGTAATTGTCACAGTCTGCAAGGAACTCCGTCTCAAACCGCAGGGAACGGTACTCCAGGTGCCCCAGCTCGAAGTCAAAAAACTCATCTATCATTCCCGTGAACAGTATTTTATCATAAGTATTGCCCTCCCGGTCTGTCAGGCATGGGCGGCCGTCCCGCTCTCCCTCCATCGCAAATTCCCGGTAGGACACGCCCGTCGTCACCTCAATGCCTTCCAGCATTTTCTCTACCATTATGGTATAGCCTCCAACAGGAATCCCCTGATAACGGTCGTTAAAATAATTGTTGTCATAAGTGAATCGAAGCGGCAGCCTTTTTATGATGAAGGCCGGGAGTTCCGTGCAGGACCTGCCCCACTGTTTCTCGGTGTAGCCCTTCACCAGTTTCTCATAGACGTCCCGCCCCACCAGGGAAAGCGCCTGCTCCTCCAGGTTTTTCGGCTCTGCGATGTGGAGATCCGCGATCTGTTGCGCAATTCTCTCTTTCGCCTGGGCCGGCGTCACCACGCCCCACATTCTGTGAAAGGTGTTCATATTAAAGGGCAGATTGTACAGCTCTCCCTGATAGCGGGCCACCGGCGAGTTGATATAATGGTTGAACTCCGCAAATTGGTTTACATAATCCCATATTCTTTTGTCAGAGGTGTGAAAAATATGCGCACCGTAGCGGTGCACCTGTATGCCTTCCCATTCCTCTGTATAAATATTGCCGGCTATATGCCGCCTCCTGTCAATCAGGCGCACACGCCGGCCATGTCTGTCCATCTCGCGGGCAAATACAGAACCGTACAGTCCGGCGCCCACGATCATATAGTCATAATGCATATTCGTCTCCAATCCATGCGGAGAATGCCGCTTTTTTAGGCATTCTCCTATGCGCGATCTGGTACTTCCCGCATTATTCTTCGACCGCTTTGTATTTATCGAGCTGTGCGTAATCCTCCATCAGCTCAAGCGCTTTCTTGCGGCCGGTTTTATTCAATTTCACATAATACTGCATCACGCGGTTTTCCATGATCTTACCGCCAAGCAGACTCTTCTGGTTAATCGGGGAAAAATCCACAGGATTCAGATTCAGCCTGTCACACATACGGATCACTGTACCGTAAGCCATACCCTCTATACCCCTGTCCAGCGCGGTAACTAACGTAGAGTACGGTATTTCCATCTCAATCGCAAACTGTCTGACACTCTTATGCTGTTTTAAAATTTCTGCCTTTAAGATTTCTGCCTTTGTCATAATAGACCTCCTTATCATGTACCGTTTTCTTTATGAGAAGAGGTCTTCTCCTCTCCGCTTTGAGATAGTATACCATATTACGGTTCAAAAAGGAACCACCTACCTCTATTACTAAACGGGATATCGTCATCTTTGTCATCTTTACCCCTCCGTTTTTGTACTTTTTGTACAAAAAGACCAATAATTCTCCTCCCGCCTCCCACAAAAACCGTATTGTCGCCGCGCGGAGAAAATGCTAAAATAGAGATAGCTTTAATAAATCACAAAAGAGGTGTTACTATGTTGCCCGTTTCCGTGTGCATGATTGCCAAAAACGAAGATAATCACATTGAGGAATGTCTGAAAAGACTCCGTCCCTGCCGCTTTGAGATCATTGTCGTGGACACCGGTTCCGTGGATCGGACGGTGGAGATTGCCCACAAATATGCAGACAAAATTTTTCATTTTGCGTGGTGTGAAGATTTCAGCCGCGCCAGAAATTTTTCCATCCAGCAGGCATCCAATGACTGGGTGTTAATCATCGACTGCGACGAGTATCTGGAAAATGTAAATCTCGCCCAGCTGGAGGAATCGCTCACCGGGCGGCGGGAATCCGTAGGCATGGTTACGCGAAATAATCCGTACACGGTGCAGGGTTCCCGTTCCATCATGTCAGAGCGCATCGGCCGCCTCTTTAACAAAAACTACTGTCATTTCGAAGGCAGCATACACGAGCAGGTCCGCACCATGCAGGGAAAAGAGCCGGATACGTTCCCCATCCCCCTCACATTTTACCATGAGGGTTATGTGGGCGAATCAGACAAGCGCATGCGCGCTACCAGAAATCTGGAAATGCTGCTGCACGACCTTTCCGTCAAGGGTCCAAGCCCTTACATCTATTTCCAGCTCGGCCAGAACTACATATCCCTGAGCGATATGGAAAAGGCCGCCCACTATTACAAACTCGGACTTGATTTAAACGCGGATCCCAACTCCGACTTTGTACAGAGCATGACGGAAACCTACGGCTACTGCCTGATGGATATGGCCAAATACGATACGGCCATGTCCCTCCGGGACAAATACGACCTCTTCTCCCACCGGGCGGATTTCGTTTACCTGATGGGAATGCTGTATTTGAAAAAGGGCGAGCCTGTCAAAGCCATCGAGGAATTAAAAAAGGCCACCACGCTTTCTGCCTTCTCGCGAAAGGGCGTCAACAGCTACCGCGCCAATTTCCATATTGCCGACATTTACGAGAGCATGGGCAATCTGGAACAGGCGAGAATTTATTATAAAAAGTGCGGTGACTATGAACCCGCGGTCAGAAGGCTCAGAGAGCTTGCCGCGCGGGAATCCGCATCGTAAGTACCTGTATGCAAAGAAAATCTGCCGCATTTGTGTAAAACGCTGCTTTCAGGCAGCGTTTTACACTTGAAAGGAGAAACCTTGCTTCCGCTGTCCGTATGCATCATTGCCAAAAACGAAGAAAAACATATTGAGGAATGCCTGAAACGCCTGTCCTCCTACGGTTTTGAGATCGTGCTGACAGACACGGGCTCCACAGACCGAACCCTGGAGATCGCCGGAAAATACACCAATCGAATTTATCACTTCGACTGGTGTGACGATTTCAGCGCCGCCAAGAATTTTTGTATGCAAAAAGCCTCCCATGACTGGATACTTTCTCTCGACTGCGATGAATACGTTGAAAAGCTGGATGTGACGGCTCTCCAACGCGGTCTGGAGGCATCCCCCCGCCGTGCAGGCCGCATTCTCATCCGAAGCCGCTTTCTGCGGGGAGGACAGATTTCCTTTGAACAGACCCGGGTAAGCCGGCTGGCTGACCGCAGATACTTTCACTTTACGGGAGCAGTGCATGAGCAGCTGGAACTGCGTGACGGCAGCGCAAAAGCAGTTTATGACGCTCCTGTCACAATTCTTCATGTGGGATATGACGAAACCGAAGCAGACATGGCGGAAAAATCCCGCCGCAACATTGCCCTGCTGGAAACCCAGCTTGAAAGAGAAGGCCCCGATCCGTACCTGTATTTTCAGCTGGGACAGAGTTACCGCAGACTCGGGGACGCCGGGAAAGCCTGTGAAAATTTCGATGCCGGGCTCTCCCTTGAGGTGGATCCCAGCCTTGACTATGTAAAAACGATGGTGGAATCCTACGGGTATACTCTTCTGGACCTCAAACGCAGCCGGGAGGCGCTGGGACTCGCCGAACTCTATGACATTTTCGCGGTAAGAGCGGACTTTGTCTTTCTGATGGGACTGATCTACATGAACAACGGGCTCTTTGACGCCGCTGTCGCGGAGTTTGAAAAGTCTGTCACTATAGAAGAGTTTTCTGTGGACGGCGTAAACAGTTATATGGCATATTACAACATCGGCGTGATCTACGAGTGCACCGGGCACATCCGGGAAGCGCAGACGTATTATCAGAAATGCGGCGGCTATGCGCCTGCAAAAGCGCGGCTGCAGACGCTTGCGGAGGATGTGTAACGCTGTCCTGTGCAAAGTGCACAGCCCGATGCACAGGATGGATGCCTGTCCGACATCTGACATCTCGTGTGACAGCATTCCGAAATGCTTCCCGGGCCTTCCCTCTCTGCTTATGGCACAACAAAAGGCCGGATTTCATGCTGGGCATGATTCCGGCCTTTTTCTTTGCGGTTTTCTTTGCGATGCCGCTTATGAGCGTATTATCTCAATTTCCAGATATCCCGGTTGTACTCCTCGATGGTTCTGTCGGAGGAGAAGAACCCTGCCTTGGCAATGTTCACAAGCATCATCTTTCTCCACTTCTTCTGATCCTCATAATCCGCCATCATCTGATCCTTGGTTTTGATATAATCCTCCAGATCCAGCAAGGTCATAAACCAGTCTTTGTTTAACAGTTCCTTGTAAAGTCTCTCCAGATTTTCCTTGTGGCCCGCCTTCAGCGCTTCCTTGCTGACGATGAAGTCCACCGCCTCCTTGATCACAGGAGACTTTTTGTAATAATCTTTGGAAACATAGTCCGCCTTCTCGTAGTGCTTGATGACTGTCTCGGACTTCTCGCCGAAAATATAGATATTGTCATCGCCAACCAGCTCGTGGATCTCCACGTTCGCGCCGTCGGAAGTGCCCAGTGTCACTGCGCCGTTTAACATGAACTTCATGTTGCCCGTGCCGGATGCCTCCTTGGAAGCCAGTGAAATCTGCTCAGAAATATCGCAGGCCGGAATCATCTTCTCGGCGTAAGCCACATTGTAGTTCTCCACCATGAGCACCGTCATGTAAGGGCTCACCTCGGGATCCTTATTCACAATCTCCTGCAGCACCAGAAGCAGGTGGATGATATCCTGGGCGATCACATAAGCGGGCGCAGCCTTGGCTCCGAAGATAAAGGTCATGGGCCTTGCAGGCTTTTTGCCGGCTTTGATCTCCAGATATTTGTGTATGATATAAAGGGCGTTCATCTGCTGTCTCTTGTACTCATGCAAACGCTTGCTCTGGATGTCAAAGATGGAATCCGGGTTTAAGGTTACACCCTCCACCTTCTGCACATAATCTGCCAGTTCTTTCTTGCGGTTCATCTTGATCCCGGCAATGCGGTCAAGCACCGCCTCGTCATCCGCAAATTCCAAAAGCTTCTCCAGATTCGCCGCATCCTTCTTGTAGCTGTCTCCGATAGTGTCGGAAAGGAATCCCGCCAGCTCGCGGTTGCAGGACAAAAGCCATCTTCTGAAAGTGATGCCGTTCGTCTTATTATTGAATTTCTCCGGGTAGATCTCATAGAACGCATGCAGCTCCGTATTCTTTAAGATCTCCGTGTGGATCGCCGCCACGCCGTTCACCGAGAAACCATAGTGGATATCAATATGCGCCATATGCACCCGGTCGTCCTCGTCGATGATCTGCACCTTCGGATCTTTGTATTTCGCCGCCACGCGCTTATCCAGCTCTTTGATGATCGGCACAAGCTGGGGAACAACCTTCTCCAGATACTTGAGCGGCCATTTCTCCAGCGCCTCCGCCAGAATCGTGTGATTTGTGTATGCGCACGTTCTGCTCACGACCTCAATCGCCTCGTCCATTGAAAATGCCTTCTCATCCACCAGAATACGGATCAGCTCGGGGATCACCATTGTCGGATGGGTGTCGTTGATCTGGATGACCGCATGCTCGTACATTTTGCGCAGATCATACTGCTTTTCTTTCAGTTCCTTTAAGATCAGCTGCGCAGCATTGCTCACCATGAAATACTGCTGGTAGATGCGCAGAAGATTTCCCGCCTCGTCAGAGTCGTCAGGATAGAGGAAAAGCGTCAGGTTCTTCTCGATATCCTCCTTGTCAAAATCAATGCCTTTCTTGACCAGGCTCTCGTCGATCGTCTCGATATCAAAAAGCCTCAGCTTATTCACCCCGTTATCATAGCCAACGACATCAATGTCATAAAGTCGGGACGTCACCTTCTTTTTCCCGAAGGAAACCTCAAAGGTGGTGTCGGTTTTCGTCAGCCAGGACTGCTCCTCAATCCAGTCATTTTTCTGTGCCGTCTGTAATTTATCCTTAAACTCCTGTTTGAACAGACCAAAGTGGTAGTTTAAGCCAATTCCCTCACCGGGAAGTCCCAGGGATGCGATCGAATCAAGGAAACATGCAGCAAGACGTCCCAGACCGCCGTTGCCCAGAGAAGGCTCCGGCTCCACTTCCTCGATTGCAGAAAGCTGTTTGCCGTTCTTTTCGAGAATCTTCTCCAGATTGTCATAGATTCCCAGATTGATCAGATTGTTGGATAAGAGCTTACCGATCAGGAACTCCGCGGAAATATAGTAAATTTTCTTTTCGCCCTCAATCCTCTCTGACGCAGTCATCAGTTTCTTGGAAAGCTGCAGAATACTGTAATAGAGCTCCTCGTTGCTGCAGGCAGAAATGGCTTTGCCGTATCCGCTCTGTGTCTGGTTCTCCAGTTCCTGCTCCAGATTCATTACCAGTACGTCTCTTTTCAGGTTACTTGCCTGTGCCATGTGTGAAACCTCCCTTTCTTTTCTTCCCTCTGTTTTATTATCTTATCCAGTTATATCCGCCGGTAAACCCACCGCCCGCGCTTTCTCTCCGATTCCGCCGGCCGTTTACCTGTGATATGTCCCGGTTCAATTACTTTTTCTGTGTTCAGCCGTCAGAATATCCTCGTATTTCATTCTCACCAGCTCATAGTCCAGCACAATCTGTCTGCCCTCTCCGCCGTCCAGAAGGCGCTTTAACTCTTCCACCGACTCCGAAGCGATCCGCTCAAAATTCTGTCTGACCGTATTCATCTGCTTGCCGGCATATCCCATCAGCGTGATCCCATCGAAACCGCAGACCGGGCGGAAAATATCCATATCCATCAGAGCGCGCATCGCCCCAATCGCCATCAGATCCGAAGCGCACACTACAATGTCCTTTTTCTTCGCGTACCGCAGCGTCAGATTTCTGGCCTGCAGCTCCGAAAACTCTCCGTTTCTGACAAGCATCGCTATATCCTCTTCCTCCGCAAGCCGCTGCATGCCTTTCAGACGCTCCCCGGAAACATAACCGTTTTTCTTGCCCGCCAGATATAGAATGCTTTTTCCCTTATTCTCCTTCAGGGTCTTCTTCGCCACATCATACTGCGCCGCCGCCTGATCGATCCAGACCGAGGAGGTAGAGGCGTTCACAAGAGGCGCATCCACCGTCACAATCTTGAAAAACTGAGCGTTGATCAGTCTCTGCAGCACCCTGTCATCCTTCGACATCCCGAAAATAATCAGCCCCGTGATGCTCTGGGAACGTAGATAGCGCACCACCTCATCCAGACTTTTGTTTTTCAACATGGAGTCGAATATTGTGATCACATCCAGATTCAGCTCCACCGCACGGCTTATGGTACCGGCCATATACTGCATGTTGATCTCGTCCACTGCCTGTGACACATTGCCAAGGTTCAAAAGCAGCGCTACCCTGCCGGACTGTTTGGAGGACAGCGCAGCCGCAACGGAATTGGGTACGAAGTTTAATTCCGCCACCGCCTCATTTACTTTTTTCTTTGTCTCCTCGCTCACATTGGGATAGTTGTTCAACACCTTGGAAACGGTGGAAATCGCTACACCCGCCTGTTTTGCGACATCTTTAATTGATACCATATGTTTTCCATTCCGAAACGTTTCCTGTCTATAAGCATATTTTTCTCTGCCATTTCTGCTTTTCTGTGATACATTCACAGTCCGCACTCGGAAATCGTTTTCCAAAAACATCATATAACAAAAGAGTGGTTTTGTAAACCACTCTTTTGAAAATTCCCAAGTTTATTTTTATTTTCTAACCAGATGTCTCGGCAGTCCATTCACGAAGAGCGGCTGCAGTTCACCCATGATCAGCGGTCTTGCATACTTCTCGTAATCGTCCGTCAGACCCTTGCCGTCAGCTGTGATCCACTCATCGGGCACATTTCTCTCCACGTTTGCAATGGCGTGGATATCGTATGCGCTGGTACCGCACTGATAAGGAGCATCCCCGTTTCTGTCAAGTGTGATCATCATGCCGGTCTTGCCCTCTTCCGCAGCCATCACCGCGTCATGGCCAACCTGGAACGCCTCGTTGATATCCGTAAGGGATGCCAGATGGGTCGCTGCTCTCTGTAAGGTAGAAAACTCGATTGCGCGGGTCTTGAGACCTGTCTCAGCCGCGATCTTGTCCGCCAGCATAACCGCCGTGCCGGACATCTGCTTGTGGCCAAACGCATCCACGGCAACCTCTCTGCCGATCTCACATACATATCTTCCGTCCGCAACCTTAACACCCTCGGAAACCGCAATCACTACGGAAGACTTCTTCGCTGCCAGATCCTTCACATCTGCAACAAACTGATCAATGTCAAATACCTTCTCAGGCAGGTAAATCGCATCACAGCCTTCGCAGTCATCACCCTTTGCAAGAGCTGCCGCCGCCGTAAGCCATCCTGCGTTACGTCCCATAATCTCTACGATGCAGACAGTGGGCTTCTTCGCGCCAAAAGAGGCATTGTCACGGATGATCTCCTTTAAGGAAGCCGCAATATATTTCGCAGCAGAACCATAGCCCGGGCAGTGGTCTGTCACAGGCAGATCGTTATCAATGGTCTTGGGCACGCCCATGAATCTCTGGGATTTCCCGTGAGCCGCCGCATAGTCGGACAGCATCTTAACGGTATCCATAGAGTCATTACCACCGGCATAGAAGAGGCACTCAATATCATGCTTCTCCATGATCTCAAACACCTTCTCGTACACATCTTCGTGTCCCTCAATCTGGGGCATCTTGAAACGACAGGAGCCTAAGAATGCGGAGGGAGTTCTCTTCAAAAGTTCAATTCCCGTCTCGTCATCCAGATACTCGCCAAGATCGATCATTCTGTCTTCCAGAAAGCCCTCGATACCGTGAACCATACCATAAATCTTTTTCACACCCAGCTTCTTGGCAGCGGCGTATACACCCGCTACAGAAGAGTTAATAACGGCTGTGGGGCCGCCGGACTGACCAACAACAATGTTTCCTTTCATGTCTGTTCTCCTTTATCTCTATTTTCGCTTTCATACTCTCTCGCAGCGCAGTTAGAAAAACCCTCGTTTCCGTCCCCGCACCGCTCGCAGCTTACGGAAAATAGTATACCAAATATTTCCGCTTAAAACAAGTACAAGCTCGGAAATGGCGTATAGTCCTATGTCCTCATTGTATTCGCACTGCAAACATGTTACACTCCTATGTATGTTGCAACAAACGATACAATGATTCGCTGATTGCGGGAAAGGCATGGACACCCCTACTATGAAGGAATATATACTGAGCTGCTGCTCAACTGCAGATCTTCCTGCGGAACATTTTTCGAAACGCGGTATTTTTTACGCCTGTTTTCACTACGAGCTTGACGGACGGGAATATGTCGATGATCTGGGCAAAAGCATGTCTTTTGAGCATTTCTATCAGGCGATGACGGACGGCGCCGACACCAAAACTTCACAGATTAATACAACAGAATTTATAGATTATTTCGAACCCTTTCTGCGGGCCGGCAAAGACGTGCTGCACCTTTGTCTGTCTTCCGGCATTTCCGGCGTAATCAACTCCGCTATGGGCGCCAAAGAAATCCTTGCCGAAAAATATCCCGATCAGACAATTTATATTGTGGATTCCCTGGCCGCATCCTCCGGCTTTGGCCTTCTTATGGACAGGCTGGCCGATCTGCGCGATGAGGGCATGTCCCTTGAAGATCTTTACCAGTGGACGCTTGACAACCGCCTGCGCCTCAATCACTGGTTCTTTTCCACCGACCTCACCTTCTTTATCAAAGGAGGCCGGGTTTCCAAAACTTCCGGCGCCATCGGAAATATGCTGAATATCTGCCCGCTCCTGAACGTGGATCATCAGGGAAGGCTGATTCCCCGTTTTAAAGTCCGCACAAAGAGAAAAGTCATGTATGCGATTGTCGATAAAATGGAGGAATGCATTCAGGAAGGAACCGCCTACAGCGGAAAATGTTATATTTCACAGTCCGCCTGCTATGCGGACGCCAGATTTGTGGCCGACCTGATCGAGGAACGTTTCCCGAATCTGGACGGCAAAGTCGTGATTCACAGCATCGGCACCACCATCGGCGCACACACAGGTCCCGGCACAGTTGCCGTGTTCTTCTGGGGCAGGGAAAGAGTTGATTAGACCGCACAGGGAATGCCGCCGTGCAGCAGCCTGAATCCGTCTACAGCATGAGATATAGTGCTTCCTGGCGTACCGTCCTATGGCGGGACGTCTTTAGAAGCACTTCTCACGCTCCGCAGTAATACGCAAAATACCGCTCCCGCAGCGCCTGATACGCGCCTCTGGGCGGATAAATAGATTTCCCGGTATCCATGCGGATTTCCTGTTTGCTGATACACTCAATATGCTCCATATTTACCAGATAGGCAACCCCCACCCGCATAAACTCGTCGTATGGACTTAACATCTCCACAAGCCGCCCCATTGTTTCGCGCAGCGTACATTGGGTGCCGTCTGACAGAAACATGTACTGAATCTTGCCCTGCGCTTCGCAGTATACGATATCATCCACCGCCACGCGCCGCACCGTATTGTCAACCCGGAACAGAACATACCTTCTGCGCTCTTCCTGCACCTCTCCAAGCAGCCTGTCCAAAAGAGGAAACAGCTTCTCCTCCGTAACCGGCTTTACCAGATACTGGGCGGCTTCTACCTCAAAGGCGTCAAGGGCGTGCTCCCTGGAGCTTGTGAGGAATACAATCCGGCAGTAATTTCCCTTACCCCGCAGCTCTTTTGCCGCTTCAATCCCCTGTTTATCAGGCATATAAATGTCCATCAGAATCAGGTCGGGAAGATACGTTCCCTCCGCAATCCGTTCCAGCAGTTCATCTGCATGTTCAAAACGCTCCACCCGAAATTCGGTCTCCGGGCGGCTGCCTGCATATTCTGTGAGCATTTGCTCCGTTTTATTTAGTTGTGCCGGCTCATCATCACAAAGTGCAATCAGATACATGGCTTTTCTCCTAATCAAACAGATCCCGCCCAAATCCTCCGCCTTTCCGCAGAGCTGCAGATCTTACTGTCTGCAGTTTACCACTTCAGGCCCTCCCGCGCGCCCTTTTGGTACGAATTGCGCTTTTCGGGGCACACTTTGTCCTTTCAGTTTACATAATATATATATGCCTGTTCACTTATCTTACCGCATAAGATACATAAAGTATCCCCCATAGCCGAGCAGCATCAGCAGTCCGCCCGCGCGTCCCAGCCGCTTTTTTCTGAAAACGCACAGCCACAGGAGCACCGCCGATGCAATGCAGACCATACCGTCTATCAGAAATTCCGGCGCATAATCCACCGGCGTAATCAACGCTGAAGTGCCCACCACAAATAGGATGTTGAAAATATTGCTGCCCACGATATTGCCGACCGCAATATCCGCTTTGCCCTTGATCGCCGCCGTCACGCTCGTCACCAGCTCTGGCAGGGAAGTGCCGAAAGCCACGATCGTAAGGCCGATCAGCCGCTCGCTCATGCCAAAAATCAACGCCAGCTCCGTCGCCGCATCCACCGCCACATCGGATCCGGCCACAATCATCACCCCTCCAAGAACAATCAGCAGAAGCATTTTCCAGACCGGCATCGGTTTTCCCTCCGACATTTCCTCCGGCAGTCCGCCGCCTTTTTTCGCAATGACAAGCAGATATCCCAGATAACAGAGCATCAGGGCCCAGAGAATCAGTCCGTCCGGGAAATGCAGCAGATGATCCCCCCCCGTGCCCATAGCGACAAGAATCACCGACACCAGAATGACAAACGGAATCTCATACCTGACTGTGGTTTTCTGCACCGCTACCGGGGTGATGAGTGCGGTAAGCCCAAGGATCAGCAGAATGTTCATAATGTTGCTGCCCACAATGTTGCCAATGGTGATCTCTGCGCTCCCCTTCAAGGCCGCCGACACGCTGACCGCCGCCTCGGGCAGGGAAGTTCCCATCGCCACAATGGTAAGGCCTATCACAAGCTGGGGAATCCCAAATTTTTCCGCCAGCCGGCCTGCACCTTCCACAAACCAGTCCGCCCCCTTCACCAGAAGAACAAACCCAAGCGCCAACAATCCGATCTGAATCAATACATTCATAATCTCTCCTCCTTCTTGTAAGCCCCGAACAAAAAAATAGGACGAGGCCTTTAACATTACAAAATGCTAAAAGTCTCGTTCTTTCTCTCATTTCAAACTATCCGATATGAAACAGAAAGCGTGTAAACATGACACATGTGTCAGGGTATGTTGCTTACACAGGATAACTACTCCCTCTTAACT
>CAJTTT010000030.1 GCA_910579285.1 uncultured Lachnospiraceae bacterium
GAATCAGGATTGACAAATAACAGGAATCAGCGTATAGTGAGATGAGTTTATTTCACTAACAAATTAGCGAATTAGCACTTTAAATTATTAAAGTATTCAGGCTTATTTCTATCTTAAAGTCTGGAAATAATAACGGGAAACGAGGCGCATATGAGTAAAAAACTGGTACATACGCCGGAAGGCGTGCGGGATATTTACGGGGATGAGAAGGCAAAAAAGACGATAGTGGAACGTCTTTTGCACGAAAAAATAACGGGGTACGGCTACCGTGACATCCAGACCCCCACTTTTGAATTTTTCGATGTTTTCTCCAAGGAAGTGGGGACAACGCCATCCAGAGAGCTTTATAAGTTCTTTGACAAGGAGGGGAACACACTGGTGCTGCGCCCGGATTTTACGCCGTCCATCGCCAGATGCGCCGCCAAGTATTTTATGGATGAGGATGTGCCGATCCGTTTCTGTTATCAGGGAAACACCTTCACGAACACCTCGCAGCTGCAGGGAAAACTGAAGGAAGTGACCCAGATGGGGGCGGAGCTGATCGGCGATGATTCCGTACAGGCGGACGCAGAGATGATTGCTATGACGATCGAGGCCCTTTATCACGCAGGGCTGTCCGATTTTCAGATCAGCATCGGCAATCTGGAGTACTTCAAGGGAATCTGCGCCGAGGCCGGACTCGACGAGGAGACGGAGCTTGAACTTCGGGACTTTATTTCCGGGAAGAACTATTTCGGGGCAGAAGAACTGCTTGACCGCGTTGGCGTGAATAAAAAGGATAAGGAGCTGCTTCTCAAAGTGAGCGATCTGTTTGGCACGGTTTCCATTCTGGAGGACGCGAAAAAGGCAGTCTCCAACAAGCGGTCCAGACATGCCATCGAACGGCTGGAGAAGGTTTATCAGACGCTTTGCGATTACGGGGTGGAAAAATATGTTTCCTTTGACCTCGGAATGCTCAGCAAGTATAATTACTATACGGGTATCATTTTCAAGGGCTACACTTATGGCGTGGGCGATGCAATTGTGAAGGGCGGACGCTACGACCATCTGCTGCGGCGTTTTGGCAAGGAGGCGGCAGCCATCGGCTTTGTGATTGTCGTGGATGATCTTCTTTCCGCTATGGGGCGTCAGAACGTTATCATTACGGGAGTGGAAACGCCTGTGAAGCTGTATTACACGGCGAAAAATTTCAAAGAAAAATTACTGGAAGCCAAAGGAATGCGCTCTTCTGGAAAAAAGGTGGAACTTCTTCCGCAGACGGAAGCGTAAAAAGGCTGCGGACGTTCGGTCTGCATGATTGCCGCAGATGCGGTACGCTTCACAATGGTCTTATCCAATATGAAAAAGAAAAAGGAAGAGAGTGTGCTTAAACATGAGTGAAGACAGATACCTGACATTCGCCCTTGGAAAAGGGCGGCTTGCCAATAAAACAATGGAGCTTTTGGAGAAAATCGGCATCACCTGCGAGGAGATGAAGGACAAAGATTCCCGCAAGCTGATTTTTGTAAATGAGGAGCTGAAACTGAAGTTTTTCCTGTCGAAAGGACCGGATGTACCCACCTATGTGGAGTATGGGGCAGCGGATATCGGCGTGGTCGGAAAGGATACGATCCTGGAAGAGGACAGACGGGTCTATGAGGTGCTGGATCTGGGATACGGCAAATGCCGGATGTGCGTCTGCGGGCCGAAGAGTGCGAAGGAGCTTTTGCAGCACCATGAAATGATACGGGTTGCCAGCAAATATCCGAATATCGCCAAAGACTACTTCTATAATAAAAAACACCAGACGGTGGACATCATCAAACTGAACGGTTCTGTGGAGCTTGGACCGATTGTGAAGCTGGCCGATGTGATCGTGGATATCGTGGAGACCGGCTCTACTCTGAAGGAAAACGGCCTGGAGGTGCTGGAGGAAATCTGTCCGCTCTCAGCCCGGATGATTGTGAACCAGGTGAGTATGCAGATGGAGCCGGAGCGGATCAAGAAACTGATCACGGAGCTGAAAAACCACCTGTAAAAGCGTGTATCTAGCTATAAAAGTGAAAACAGAAGGGGCGTGTCGTTTATGAAAGAGTTTAAGGGGATTATCATTGCACTGATCGCAGGCATCTGCGCGATTGTCTGCGTCACCATCTTCACGGGGAATCTGGTAACTTACAAGAAGAGCACCGTTGGCGGCGGCTTGAACGCGACGGGTTCCGCAAACTGCGATTTCGAGGCGGATCTGATTGTCTGGAGAGGAAGCTTTTCCGGGCAGGGCGCCACGACACAGGACGCTTACCGCTCCATCAAAAAGGACGCGGAACTTGTGAAAAAATATCTGGTGGACAGCGGCGTGACGGAGGAGGAGATGGTGTTCAGCTCCGTTACCATCAACGCCCGCTGGCAGTCTGAGTACAATGAAAACGGAGACCGTATCCGGGATTACATCGATGGTTATGACCTGTATCAGAATGTCTCCATCACTTCCACGGATATTGATAAAATCGAAGGCATTTCCAGGGATATTTCCGGGCTGATCGAATCCGGCGTGCAGTTTGCATCAGAAGAGCCGGAGTATTATTACACCAAACTGGATGAACTGAAACTGCAGTTGATCGAGGAAGCGACCCAGAACGCGAAAGAACGGATTGATCTGATGGCGGAAGGTACGGGCTCCACAGTGGGAGAGCTGTTGAATGCAAATCTGGGTGTTTTTCAGATTACCGCTCAGAACAGCAACACCGAATACAGTTACGGCGGCTATTTTGACACGAGTTCCCGCAGCAAAACGGCCTCCATTACGGTACGGTTGAATTATGCCGTGAACTGACGGCAGACAACCGTATGGGGGCTGACGATAAAACGTGCAGACAAATGAGATATGCAGTGTCTGCATTTGAAACATGTAGAATGGGAGAATCATAACAAGATGAAAACGGTTCGATTGACAAAAGATTCACAGAGGGATCTTCTCGACAGCCTTTTGAAGAGAAGCCCCAACAATTACGGGCAGTACGAGTCCGTGGTGGCGGATATCATCGCAAATGTCCGTGAAAAAGGCGACAAAGCGGTGTTTGACTACACCAGTCAGTTTGATAAATGGAATTGTAATGCAGATAATATCCGTGTGACAGATGCGGAAATCGAAAAAGCTTACGCGGAGGCGGATGCCGCTTTCACAACCGTGATGGAAAAATCGGCGGAAAATATCCGGGAATTTCACCGCAGGCAGTTGAAAAACAGCTGGATTGACACAAAACCCGACGGTTCCCTTCTGGGACAGCGCATTTTACCCATCGCTGTTTCCGGGGTTTATGTGCCCGGCGGCAAGGCGGCTTATCCGAGCAGTGTTCTGATGAATGTGATTCCCGCCAAAGTGGCAGGTGTGGAGCGGATCATTATGACGACCCCCGCCGGAGCGGACGGCAGCGTCAATCCCGGCACGCTGGTGGCGGCTAAGATTGCAGGCGTGGATGAAATTTACAAAGTGGGCGGCGCGCAGGCTATTGCGGCAATGGCTTTCGGCACAGAGAGTATTCCCAAGGTGGATAAAATCACAGGCCCCGGCAATATTTTTGTTGCGTTGGCCAAAAAGGCATGCTTTGGCTATGTGAGCATTGACTCCATTGCCGGTCCCAGCGAGATCCTTGTGATCGCGGACGAGAGCGCAAATCCCCGCTATGTGGCGGCCGATCTGCTTTCACAGGCGGAGCATGACGAGCTGGCAAGCGCCATTCTGATTACCACGGATGAGGGTGTTGCAAAAGAAGTAGAAAAGCAGATCGCGGGCTTTTTGCAGGAGCTGTCCCGGGCAGACATCATCAAAAAGTCACTGGACAACTATGGCTATATCCTGCTGGCGGATTCCCTGGACAGCGCGGTGGACGCGGCTAATGCCATCGCCTCGGAGCATTTGGAAATTTTGACGAAAGACCCCTGGCAGGTGATGACAAAGATCAGAAACGCGGGTGCGATTTTCCTCGGCGCATACTCTTCGGAGCCTTTGGGGGACTACTATGCAGGACCAAACCATATTTTGCCCACAAACGGCACGGCGCGGTTTTTCTCCCCCTTAAATGTGGATGACTTTATGAAAAAGACAAGTCTGATCTCTTATTCGAGGGAAGCGCTGGAACAGGCCCATAAGGAGATCGAGCTGTTTGCCGAACAAGAAGGGCTTACCGCCCACGCGAACTCCATCCGGGTGCGCTTTGAGTCGTGTGAGTAGTCTTTCTGTACTTCATCTAAAAAGGAGAAAAGTATGCCAAGAACAGCAGTGATAGAGCGGAACACAAAAGAGACGAACATTAAATTGGAGCTGAATATAGACGGCACTGGCAGAAGCGATGTGCAGACAGGCATCGGCTTCTTCGACCACATGCTGGAAGGCTTTTCCAAACATGGATTTTTTGACTTGACTATAGAAGTCAATGGCGATCTTGACGTGGATGGCCATCACACCGTGGAGGATGCGGGCATTGTGCTCGGCACGGCAGTCAAAGAGGCGCTTGGAGATAAGGCCGGGATCAAACGTTACGGCTCCTTCATTCTGCCGATGGATGAATCCCTCTGTCTCTGCGCGGTGGATCTGTGCGGCAGACCGTATTTTGCGTTTGACTGTGAATTTCCAGTGGAGCGGGTAGGCGCCCTCGACACAGAGCTTGTGCGGGAGTTTTTCTATGCGGTAAGCTACAGTGCAGGCATGAACCTGCATTTGAAAATGATAAGCGGCGGGAACGCCCACCACATGATCGAGGCCATGTTCAAGGCGTTCGGCAAAGCGCTTGACGAGGCATGTTCCTATGACCCGCGCGTGAAAGGCGTACTCAGCACCAAGGGGGCGCTCGCGTAACGTAAAAGAAATTCCAGGTTTCACAGCAGAGAATGCAGGAAGCGCATTCTTCTTACCATTTACGATCAGGATAAGAAAGGGAAAACGAGCAGTATGAATTACAAAAAATTTATCCCCTGTATTTATTTATATAAAGGAGATGCCGTCAAAGGGTTTTCGGACAGCACCATCATCGACACGAACCCGGTGGCTCTGGCGAAATTTTACAGTGATAACAACGCAGACGAACTGATTGTTTACGACATGTCCGAGGGAGACGCCGCCCATGAGGAGGCGCTGGATATCATTAAGTCCATCTGCAGCGAGGCGGAGATTCCCGTGACCGGCGCCGGAAATGTCAAGCGCATGGAAGATGTCAAAAAGCTGCTCTATGCGGGCTGTAAGAAAGCGGCTCTCAATTATTCCAAACCGGGCAACATTGAAATCACGGCGGAGGTGTCGAAAAAATTCGGCAAGGACAAGATTGCGGCCTGTGTGACGGAGGCTGACAGCATTACGAGAAACGAGCACCTCATTGACGAATATATCGGGGAGATCATTCTCGTAAAGGAAACTTGTCTGAAGGAAGCCATTTCCATATCCCGGTTTCCCATGATTGCTTCTGTGCCCGAAGTTTCCCTGGATAAAATTCTGGAGATTTTGTCAAACGACAATATCTGCGGTATTTCGGGCTATGCCATCAACGAGAACGCCAAGGAACTTCTGGCTGTCAAAGCGCTCTGCCAGAATAACGATATCACCGTAAATACGTTTGAGCCCGCCATTCCCTGGGAGGCGTTTAAGTTAAACAGCGATGGGCATGTGACGGTTGTTGTGCAGGACTATAAGACCGATGAAGTGCTGATGGTGGCCTACATGAACGAGGAGGCCTACAACACGACCCTGAAAACAGGAAAGATGACGTATTACAGCAGAAGCCGTGATGAGCTCTGGGTGAAGGGTGAGACGAGCGGCCATTTCCAGTATGTGAAATCCCTTACGGCGGACTGCGACAAAGACACCATTCTTGCGAAGGTTTCCCAGATCGGCGCTGCCTGCCATACCGGTTCACGCTCCTGCTTTTTCCACGAGATCATGGCGAAGGAATACGAGGAGACGAATCCCCTCAAGGTATTTGAGCAGGTGTTTGATGTGATTAAGGACAGAAAAATTCATCCGAAAGAAGGGTCTTACACCAATTACCTGTTTGAAAAAGGTGTTGATAAAATCCTGAAAAAACTTGGCGAGGAGGCGACAGAAATCGTCATTGCGGCCAAGAACCCCAACGCCAACGAGATCAAGTATGAGATTTCGGATTTCCTGTATCATATGATGGTGCTGATGGCCGAAAAGAATATTACCTGGGAGGAGATCACCGCGGAGCTTGCCCAGCGATAGGCTGATTTTTCGGACAAAATGGGACGTACCCGCCGGGGTGCGTTCTTTTTTTGCGCAATTTGGCATAAAGTGTAGGGACATGATAGACGGAAAGGAAGCGTCTTGATGGAAAAGAAAGTGACGCCGGAAAAGAAAATGGAGCTGGCCCGGCATATCAGGGAGGAAAATCTGGGGAACCGCCTGAAACTCAGACAGCGGGAGCATATTCTCTATGGAAAGGAAAATCCGCTTCCACTCTATGACAAGGAATTTCCCGCAGGGTCGGAAGGGTTCCCAGGTTATGGAAACGCAGAAAACAGGGAGGGGATTCCGGGAAATGCCACGGGAGGTTTTAAGTATCGGATGGTGCTTTCCGTCCTTTTATTTGTAGGATTTTTGCTCTGCGATACCAGAGACAGCAAAATCCTGTCATACAGCACAGGTGATGTCTATGATATGATTGTGGCTGACAGTTTTCACCTGTATGACGGCGGTGAAAACGCAGTGATGGAGGAGCTTGCCGATCTCTTTCAGTAATCGGACGGCAAATCTTTGCCATGCCGCTTTGACTTTACGCCGCAAGTCCGCTATACTTAGAATACTGAACAAAAATGGTAAAGGATTTTAAGTATGGAAAAACTGGCGTTAAGCGATGAAATTCTGATGCAGGTGGAAAAGCCCGCCCGCTATATCGGCAATGAAGTCAATTCTGTGATAAAAAATAAAAAGGATGTCTCGGTAAGGTTTGCCATGTGCTTTCCTGATGTCTATGAGATCGGCATGTCCCATCTGGGCATCCAGATTCTGTACAGTATGCTGAATGAATGGGGTGACGTGTGGTGCGAGCGTGTCTATTCCCCGTGGGCGGACCTGGATCAGATCATGCGGAGGGAATCCATCCCTCTGTTTTGCCTGGAATCCCAGGATCCCGTAAAGAACATGGATTTTCTCGGCATTACCATCCAGTATGAAATGTGCTATACCAACATTTTACAGATATTGGATCTGTCACAGATTCCGCTTCTGGCCAAAGACCGCGGGGAAGATATGCCCATCGTGATTGGGGGCGGCCCCTGCGTTTATAATCCAGAGCCTATTGCGGATTTCTTTGACCTGTTCTATATCGGCGAAGGAGAAACGCAGTACCGTCCCCTGCTGGACTGGTATATAGAAAACAGGCGTGCCGGCGGTACGCGGGAGGATTTTCTGCACGGCGCGGCAAAAATTCCCGGGATCTATGTGCCCCGGTTTTATGAGGAGCAATACAAGGAAGACGGCACCATTGCCGGACGTCGGAAAAAATACGATGACATTCCCAACCAGATTCTCAAAGAAGTGGTGACGGATATGACGGAAGCGCATTATCCATTAAAGCCTGTTGTGCCCTTTATCAAGGTGACCCAGGACCGGGTCGTACTGGAAATCCAGAGGGGCTGTATCCGCGGCTGCCGGTTCTGTCAGGCAGGCCAGATTTACCGGCCCGTCCGCGAGCGGGATGTGGACAGGCTGAAAGAATACGCGGTAGCGATGTTAAAAAACTCAGGGCACGAGGAAATTTCCTTAAGTTCCTTAAGCTCCAGCGATTACTCCCGCCTGGATGAACTGCTGGACTTTCTGATCGAAGAGTGTGGACAAAAGCACATCAATATCTCGCTGCCATCCCTGCGGATTGACGCCTTTTCGCTGGACGTGATGAGCAAGGTGCAGGACGTGAAGAAGAGCAGCCTGACCTTTGCGCCGGAAGCTGGCAGCCAGCGGCTCCGTGACGTGATCAACAAGGGATTGACCGAAGAAGTCATTCTAAAAGGCGCGACGCTGGCCTTCGAAGGCGGCTGGACGCGGGTAAAACTTTACTTTATGCTCGGCCTTCCCACGGAGACGGAGGAAGATATCCTTGGAATCGGAGATCTGTCTAACAAGATTGCCGCCGCCTTTTTTGAAGCGGTGCCAAAAGACAGACGGGTGAACGGCAAAGTGCAGATTGTCACAAGCACTTCCTTCTTCATTCCCAAACCGTTTACCCCGTTCCAGTGGGCGCCCATGTGCACAAAGGAGGAATTTCTGGACAAAGCCCATCTGACGAAAAAAGGCATTATGAGCCAGCTAAACCAGAAGAGCATCAAATATAACTGGCATGAGGCGGATGTGAGCGTGCTAGAGGGCGTGCTTGCCAGAGGAGACCGCCGGGTGGCGCAGATTATCAGAAAAGCCTATGAAAAGGGCTGTATGTTTGACGCATGGAGCGAATACTTCCACAATGAGCGGTGGATGGAAAGCTTTGAGGAATGCGGGCTGGATATCGGTTTCTACACCACGAGAGAGCGGGCGGATGACGAGATCTTCCCGTGGGATTTCATTGACTGCGGCGTGACGAGGGAGTTTTTGCTGCGGGAGTGGAAAAAGGCCAGAAGCCAGACCGTATCTCCCAACTGTAAGGCACAATGTCAGGGCTGCGGAGCCAGCCGGTTCGGCGCAGGAATCTGTCACGAAAGCAGAACGCCGGGTTTGGACAATCCTTCGAAAAACGGATAAATGAGAAGATTTTACAATATTTTGAGGTATCTTACATGAAAGTCAGAATCAAATTTGCCAAGTACGGCACCATGAAATTTATCGGCCACCTGGACATGATGCGCTTTTTTCAGAAAGCGGTCAGAAGAGCGGAGATTGACGTGAAATACTCGGAAGGGTTCAGTCCCCACCAGATTATGTCTTTTGCCGCGCCCCTCGGCGTGGGTATCGAAAGCAGGGGCGAATATATGGATCTGGAAGTTTTGTCCATGTCTTCCGAAGAAGATATGAAGGACGCGCTGAACCGGGTCATGGTGAATGGAGTAGAAGTGCTTTCCGTAAGCGTTCTGCCGGATCAGGCGAAAAATGCGATGGCAAGCGTTGCGGCGGCTTCCTACCGACTGCAGATGAAAGAAGGGGATTTTCCCATTGACGGCCTTGCGGAGAAATTGCAGCAGTTTTACGCGCAGGAACACATTCCTTTCACAAAAGAGACGAAAAAGAGTGTGATCGAACTGGATTTGAAACAGGGGATCTATGAGATCAGTGCAGAGAAAGACAATGCGATCCACATGCTCGTAAACGCCAGCAGCAGCGGCAACATCAAACCCACCGTGGTCTTCGAAAAGTTCTGCGATTTTGCAGGCTGCGAGATACCAGCCTCCGCCATTCAGGTGACGCGGCTGGAGACGTACAGGGATCTTGCCGGGGCGGCGGCAGAGCATCGGTTTGTTCCCCTCGGGGAGACCGGGTAACTGCATGGCCTGCTTGCATTCCCACCATTGTATGCTATACTGAGAACAGGTTTGGAAGGGACGGATCATCCATGACAACGCACAAAGGGAAAATTCTGATTATCAGACAGGACAACAGGCTGCTGGCCATACTGCTTCGCGACAACCAGATTCTGTCCGCACGGGTACTGAAACCGACTGAGTTTGCGGTCGGTAATATTTATGTGGCCAAAATACAGAGTATTTCTGAAAATATAGGAGCCGCCTTCCTTGATCTGGGAGGCGGCTATCTCACTTTTCTGCCGCTTGCGGATGCATCCCATGCCATTTTGACAAACAGAACCAACGACGGCTGTCTCAAAGTCGGGGACGAACTGCCGGTCCAGATTGTGAAAGATCCTATAAAGAACAAGCTTGCAGGCGTAACCACCAAGCTGTCCCTGTCCGGCCAGTATGCGGTAGTAGGGATAAAACCGAAGAGACGGAAGGACGGCGTACAGGTTTCCTCCAAGCTGGACGCCGCGAAGCAGGAGCATTTCCGGGGTATAGAGGAACTGGAACAGATATCCCGGCGTTTCCGTCTGATTGTGCGGACCAATGCCGGAACCCTCGATCAGGAAGATGCGCTTCTGGAGGAAGCCAGGTCTTTAGCGGACACGCTCACGCATATTCTGTCGGTCGCGTCCTTCCGCACCTGTTACAGCTGCCTGCACCGAGGCAGACCCGATTATTTCTCTTTTGTGGAAAACACCTACCGCAGCGAGTATGATGAAGTTGTCACCGATCTGCCGGAAGTCTATAATATCCTGTCAGAAACATGCCGGGAGGCGGGCATTCCCCTGCGTCTCTATGAAGATGACCTTCTGCCTCTTTATAAGCTGTATTCAGTGGAACAGCGCCTGCTGGAGCTTACCGGCAGGAAGGTGTGGCTGAAATCCGGCGGCTATCTTGTCATAGAACCGACGGAAGCTCTGGTTTCCATTGATGTCAACACGGGAAAATGCGAGAACGGGAAGGATCGGGAGGAAACCTTTTACCGCATCAACAGAGAGGCTGCGGAAATGATTGCCCTGCATCTGCGTGCAAGAAACCTTTCCGGGATCATTCTTGTGGATTTTATTAATCTGAAAAGCAGGGAGCGCGAACAGTCGCTTCTGGAATATATGCGATGCCTATTAAAGCAGGATCCCATACCCGCGAGAGCCTTGGATATGACCGCGCTCGGACTGATGGAACTGACCAGAAAAAAAGTGGCTCCCAGCCTTGCAGAGCAGATGCGAACCCCATAGACGGCTTGTGAAGCAGTTTCCCTGCACTGATAGAACAGGAACCGACGATACATCCACAGAAAGGAAATTTGGCTGCCATGAAACTTTTACATATGGAGAAAGTGAAGGACGGAAAATATCTGAAAAACTATGAGCTGACCTACTGCAATAAGGCCGGACGTGAGAAGAAATATGAGATTGTCAGCCGCCATGAGATTCCAGGCCCGGAAGCCATCGGACAGCGGGTCAGCGGCGTCTCCATCGTGGCTTTCCACGAAGGAAAAATGCTGCTTTTGCGGGAATTTCGTATGGGTGTCAACCGATTTGTCTATAATCTCTGTGCAGGAATGATCAACGAAGGGGAATCCTTGGAAGAGTGCATTCAGCGGGAACTGTACGAGGAGACCGGGCTTGGTGTGAAAAAAATCCACAGCATTCTGCCTCCCTCTTTTGCCGCGGTCGCTTTCTCCGATGTAAAAACGCAGATCGCTTTTGTGGATGCGGAGGGGAATTTCGAGGATCACACCTCGGAAAACGAACAGATTACCGCAGATTTTTATACGAAGGAAGAAGTGAAAGAGCTTTTGGAGACGGAAGAGTTCAGTTCCCGCGCCCAGATTGCCGCTTTCGTTTTTGCAGGGAATCCTTCATTTTAAAACGAATTTATAATTTGACCAAATTAGTCAAATATTTGAAAAACCGTTATATTACGGCAGAAAGGAAGACCTTGGTTTAACTATGAAAATACAGAAACAACATCTTTTCTTGTCCATTTTTGCATTATGCAGCCTGCTTCTTGCAGATCAGTACACGAAACTGCTTGCCATTACCCATCTGAAAGGGCAGCCCTCCTTTGTGATCATCAACCGTGTGCTGGAATTTTCCTATCTGGAAAACACAGGAGCGGCCTTCAGCTCCTTCCGGGGCAGACAGCCTCTGCTGATCGGTCTGACAACCCTGGTCATCCTGCTGCTGATCTGGAAATATCTGACCCTGCCCGGAGGGAAGCGGTTTTTCCCGATGCGGTTGTGTATGCTGTTTATCTTAAGCGGCGCAGTTGGAAATCTGATCGACCGGGTAAACCGGAACTATGTGGTGGACTTCATCTATTTTGTGCCCATCGACTTTCCGAAGTTCAATGTGGCGGATATTTACATTACCGTCGGCGTAGCCGTGCTGGCATTTCTTCTCTTTTTCCACTACAGCGATGAGGATATGGAGACGCTTTTGTCTGTCCGTATGCGGCAAAATTAAACTTTCTGTCACAGCTTTGTACCGCTTTCTGTAGACAGAAAGAGCGTTACTTGATATGATAATTACGGCTCTGCTGCTGTAAGAGTACATAATATATGTTGCGTGGTGATATCAAATTATGGATACCATTTTTGTTGGACTGAGTATTTTAGGCATCGGCGTGATTGTGCTTGCACTGTTTCTTCTGCTGCAGGGGGACGGCTCCAGAGATCAGAAGCTGATGCAGTATTTTCTGATGGGCGCCCTGATACAGAACGCAGGATATTTGCTGGAACTGACGGCGCCTTCTTTGGATGCAGCTCTGGTGGCTGTAAAAATACAGTATATAGGGTCATTGACTATACCAGTCAGTTATTGTCATTTCATGTTCAGTTATTGTTTTGAGAAAGCCCCTTCAAAAATCTTATCCGTTCTCAAGATAATTGATGTCTTTATTCTGGGGCTTGTCTTTACCTGTGAAAGACATTCTCTCTTTTACCGAAGCATAGACTGGCTGCAGACGGCACACGGCCATTCCTATCTGAGTCTTACATACGGTCCCGGCTACTGGATGTTTATGCTGTGCGCCCTGATCATTCCCTATGCGTTTACCCTGTTTGCCCTGATCCATGTCTGTATCAAAAAGCCGGATTACGCGGCGGACAGAAAGTATCTGCTCATACTTGCCCTTTCCTTTGTTCCCGTGATCGTACTGTGTTCTTATGTCCTGAAGCTGACTACGGTGTATGATCCAACCCCTGCTGTGCTTGGACTTATTTTGTCAAGCGTCGTCATTCTGATCTGGAGCAGAAAGGTATACGACTTCAGCAGTCTGGCCTCCGGCATTTTGCTTGATACGCTCAACGACGGCGTCATTGCGATAGATGAACATAAACGGATTGTCAGCTATAATCCAGCTGCTTCGGCCATTTTCCATGATTTGGATGCGCATGCCATCGGAAACCATATCGAAGAGCTGGAAGGTTTTCCGCGGGATATTCTCGATGACAATGCGCGGGAGGAGTTCTGTTTAAACGACTGCTTCTATCAAGGGCATGTACAGCAGATCCCGGATAAGTATGGTGGAAAAAAAGGCTATGTCATTCTGATTCTTGATGTGACGGAAACAAGAAACTACATTGAGGAGATCAAACAGGTCAGAGAACAGGCGGAACAAGCCAACCTTGCCAAAAGCGCATTTCTCGCCAATATGTCCCATGAGATCCGCACCCCAATGAACGCCATTGTGGGCTTGAGCGATATTATTATGGAGGAGAGCAGAGGCCGGAGAGTATACGGCTATGCCTGCGACATCAAATCCTCCTCCAGAAACCTTCTGGCGCTGATCAACGACATTCTTGACCTGTCCAAGGTGGAAGCCGGAAAGATGAATCTGGTATTAGGAAAATATCATCTGAAAACGCTTGTCAATGAAGTGTTGAACATGATGGACATTGTCGCTTCCCGGCACGGGCTTATGCTGATGAGCGAGTATGACATGTCTATTCCCTGCGGCTATCTCGGTGATGAGGGCCGCATCAAACAGATTCTGATCAATCTTTTGAATAACGCCCTGAAATTCACGAAGCAGGGGCATGTAAAAATTTACGTTGCAGGAAAACCGGGAGAAGCGCCGGATACAGAGCGCCTTATTTTCCGTGTGGAGGATACCGGCTGCGGCATCAAGGAAGAGGATATCGGGAAAATATTTGAAAATTTCAGGCAGCTTGATTCCCGGCAGACCAGAAGTGTGGAAGGAACAGGGCTTGGCCTGTCCATCACCAAACGCCTGGCCGAGATGATGGACGGTTCCATACAGGTAGAGAGCGTGTACGGTGAAGGCTCCACCTTCACTCTGGAAATTTTGCAGAAAATCGTGGACAGCAGGCCCCTGTCTGAGGTCCCGGAAGTGGAAGTGCCTAAAGAAAAGGCGCTGGAACCCTTTGTGGCAAGGAACTGTAAAGTATTGGTCGTTGATGACAACGTAATCAACAGAAGAGTTGCCAAATCCCTTCTGCGCACCTATGATCTGGAAATAACCGAGGCGGAAAGCGGCGCGGAGGCGATACAGCGCGTGGAGGAAACGCTGTTTGACATTATTTTCATGGATCATATGATGCCCGGTATGGACGGTATAGAAGCGGTACAGCATATCCGAAGCGAGTGCGGGGAACACGGGACCCTGCCGGTAATCATCGCGCTGACCGCCAACGCTATGGAGGGCGTGCGTGAGACGTTCCTTGCAAGCGGTTTCCAGGATTTCCTGACCAAGCCCATTGACAGAAGGACATTGCATATGGCGCTCTTAAAATGGATTCCGAAAGAGAAACAGTCGAAAGATATCTGGATCGAGAAACTGCAGTCAAGCAGAGACAACTTGCTGAAGTTCCAGGAAATTATCATCGAGGGGATTGACACCGACGTAGTGGCGGAACATTCTTCTGCCAGCATTGAGGAGTACAACGAGCTTTTAACCCTGTATTGTCTGGACGGCAAACGAAAGCTTTCCGTTCTGCGCGGGCTTTTGGATGAAAAGGATTATCAGTCCTACGGCATAGAAGTGCATGCTCTGAAGAGCGCTTCCGCAAATGTGGGAGCCATGCATATTTCCAACAGGGCCAGAGAACTGGAGAAAGCCGTCAAAAGAGAAGATTTTACCTTTGTTGACAGTCATGCCGACAGGCTTTTACAGGAATATGAAGAACAGCTGCTGCACATTCAAAAGTATCTGGACGACAGGCAAAAGAACGGGGATGCAAAAGTAAAAGAAGCGGAGCTGGAAAAAGAAGAACTGCTCGAGCAAATTAAATCAGCCCTGAGCGATCTGGAAAATTTTCAGTCCAAAGACTGTGCGCGTAAGGTAGAAGAAATTCTGGAGTACCGGCTGGATGAACGCACGGAATCGGCGCTTGAGAAAATACGGGAACAGCTGAAACTGTATGAGGACGATGCGGCAGAGCAGATGCTGCATGAGTTAATAGAACAAATGTAAAGGGAGGTTTTAGAAGTGGAAAGTAGTAAGCTGACAATACTTGCTGTGGATGACAACAGCATCAGCCTGGCAACCATCGAGCAGGAGCTGAAAGGAACATATGAGATCGTTCCCTTAAATTCCGGCGTGCGCGCGCTGCAGTACCTGAAACAGAAGACAGCGCCCGATCTGATTTTGTTAGACATTCAGATGGCTCCTAAAAACGGGATAGAGACACTGCGTGAGATTCGCGAAATGGAGAAGTGCCAGGGGATTCCTGTGATCATGCTCACGTCTCAGAACGAAAAACAGACCATTGTGGAGAGCTCC
Source organism: uncultured Lachnospiraceae bacterium (assembly GCA_910579285.1). GTDB lineage: Bacteria > Bacillota > Clostridia > Lachnospirales > Lachnospiraceae > UBA3282. Next base: position 15,238 of record CAJTTT010000030.1, read on the forward strand.
CGGCTCGGCATCAACGACTATGTGCTCAAACCTTTTAAATCCCAGGACTTACATGACAGAATTGCAAGAGTTCTGAAAGAAGAAATGGATAAAATGGAAAACAGATAAAATTGGGATTGACAAACTGGCATAAAATGTATATGATTATTGAGTGTGCCGCATAACGAGGTAGAAGTATGCCCTTTGGGCATCACCACAGTTAGCGAGTAAATGGACATGTGTCCATGAATAGGAGGTGTGCAGATATGTACGCAATCATTGCAACAGGCGGAAAACAGTACAAGGTATCCGAGGGCGATGAGATCAGAGTGGAGAAGCTTGACGTCGAGGTTGGTTCTACCGTTACCTTCGACCAGGTGATCGCAGTCAGCGATAAGGATCTTAAAGTTGCAGGCGATGTGGCGAACGCGACAGTGACCGGAACCGTTATGGATCAGGGCAAGGCGCGCAAGGTTATCGTTTACAAGTATAAGAGAAAAACCGGCTACCACAAGAAAAACGGTCACAGACAGCCCTATACGCAGATCAAGATAGACAAGATCAACGCGTAATGACCGAGATTACCATTTATAAAACCAAAGCAGGAGAATATCAGAAATTTACCTGTGAAGGCCATGCAGCTTATGCAGACTCTGGTCAGGATATCGTCTGTGCGGCGATTTCGGTTCTGGTGATAAACACCGTGAATGCGCTCGATGAGATCACAAAGGAACCGATACAGGTAGAGGCGGACGAGGAGGCAGGCAGAATCAGCTGTTCCTTTTTAGAGCGGCATCTGCGGGAAACCTCTGTTGCGTTGATGGATTCCCTTGCGTTCGGACTGAGCCGGATTGAGGCACAGTACGGAAAAAAGCACTGTAAATTGATATTTAAGGAGGTGTAATACCATGTTGAATATGAACCTTCAATTTTTCGCTCATAAAAAGGGTGTCGGCTCCACCAAGAACGGTCGTGATTCCGAATCCAAGAGACTGGGCGCGAAAAGAGCTGACGGTCAGTTTGTGAAAGCAGGAAACATCCTGTACAGACAGCGTGGAACCAAGATTCATCCCGGCGTGAACGTGGGAAGAGGCGGAGACGATACGCTGTTTGCACTGGTGGACGGTGTTCTTCGTTTCGAGAGAAAAGGAAGAGACAAGAAGCAGGCATCTGTTTATCCTGTAGCCGAGAAGTAAGGAATTGTGAAAGAATAGTTCCTGAGAAGCTTAAAAGACAGCTCCGAACATCCTGATGTTTGGAGCTTTTCTAATCTGATATCATAAGTTGCATAACGGAGTAAAATTATGTTTGCAGATCGTGCGAAAATATATGTAAAAAGCGGCAAAGGCGGCGATGGACATGTCTCCTTCCGCCGTGAAAAATATGTGCCAAACGGCGGTCCCGATGGTGGAGACGGCGGAAACGGCGGAAGCGTCTACTTTGAGGTGGACGAAGGTTTAAACACGCTGGCGGATTTCCGTCATGTCCGCAAATACTGCGCGAAAAACGGCGAGGAGGGCGGCAAGAAAAACTGTGCCGGCAGAAACGGCGAGGATATCACCATCAAAGTGCCGGAAGGCACGGTAATCCGAGAAGCGGAAAGCGGCAAGGTCATCACCGACATGTCGGGGGAAAACCGCCGTTTCCTTTTGCTGAAAGGCGGACGCGGCGGAAGCGGCAACCAGCACTATGCCACCAGCACCATGCAGGCGCCGAAATATGCCCAGCCCGGCCAGCCAGCTAAGGAGCTGGAGCTGCTTCTGGAGCTTAAGGTGATTGCCGATGTTGGCCTGGTGGGCTTTCCCAATGTTGGAAAATCCACCTTTCTGTCAAAAGTGACGAACGCAAGGCCAAAGATTGCCAATTATCATTTTACCACCCTGAATCCCAATCTGGGAGTGGTGGACCTGGCGGATGCCAAGGGCTTTGTGATCGCCGATATCCCGGGACTGATCGAGGGTGCGTCGGAGGGTGTGGGCCTTGGGCATGAGTTCCTGCGCCATATCGAACGGACACGGCTGATTGTTCATATCGTGGACGCTGCCTCAACAGAAGGACGCGACCCCATAGCGGATATTTATGCCATCAATAAAGAACTTGCCGGCTATGACAAGGCGCTTGCCGAAAGACCGCAGATCATCGCTGCCAACAAGATTGATATGATTTATGAGAAGGACAGTGATCCCGTGGAGAAAATCCGGGCGGAATTTGAGCCGCAGGGCGTTCCCGTCTATGCCATTTCCGCTGTCAGCGGCAAAGGTGTGCGTGAGCTTCTCTACGCCATCAATAACCGCCTGGGCGAAATGGAGGACAGCAAACCTCTGACGTTTGAACAGGAATTCTTTCCAGAGTTTCATTTTGACATGGATAAGGAGCCGTTTACCGTGGTCTACGATGAGGAGGCGGACGAGTATGTGGTGGAAGGCCCCCGCATTGAGAAGATGCTGTCCTACACCAATCTGGACTCCGAAAAAGGCTTTAAATTCTTTCAGGATTTTATGCGTAAACAGGGTATTTTAGAGCAGCTTGAGGCGCTTGGCATAGAGGAGGGCAGTACCGTAAGGATGTATGGGCTTTCCTTTGATTACTACAAGTGATCGGACAAAGTTTGATCACGGAAATGTTTAGCAGACTCGGAAAGCAGAGAAGGAGATTTTGATATATGGAATTGACAAGTAAGCAGCGGGCACATTTAAAAAGTCTGGCGAACGGCATAGACCCCATTTTTCAAGTGGGAAAATCCAGCCTCACGCCAGAATTTACAGCATCCATCGCCGACGCTTTCAACACACGGGAGCTTTTGAAGATTGCCGTGTTAAAAAACTGTGCAGACGATCCGCGGATGATCGCTGAGGCGGTTGCGGATAGAACCCACTCTGTGGTTGTGCAGGTGATCGGCAAGAAGATCATCCTCTACAAGCCTGACAAAAAGAATCCGAAGATCGTACTGCCAAAGTGACGCCTATGAGACGAATCGGCATTATGGGAGGCACCTTTAATCCCATCCATAACGGGCATCTGGCGATAGCAAAAAAAGCGAAAGAGCAGTTTTTATTGGAAAAAGTGCTGTTCATGCCAAGCGGCGTTCCCTACATGAAGGATCAGCGGGAAGTTCTGCCCATACAAGTGCGCTGTGAGATGACTGCCCTCGCCATCAGGGACATATCGGATTTCGAGCTGTCTGAGATGGAGGCTGCAGATGCGGCGCTTGGGAAAAATACTTACACATGTGATACCCTGCAAAAATTGAGAATTGCTGACCCTGATGCTGCATACTATTTCATTCTTGGGGCTGACAGTCTGTATGCTATGGAGGATTGGAAAAACCCGGAGCTGATTTTTCAAAATTGTACGGTTCTGGCGGCAGTGCGGACGGCGGATCATGTATCCTCACAGATTACAGACACGGCCGCTCAAACAACAGGGGGTATTCATGCCGCACCCGAACGACGCGAAATGCATTTCTCTGCAATGTCCGATCAGGCTGCCAAAGAGCCGGAGACAATAAGACTGCTGACAGCGCATGCACAGTATCTGCGCAGGAAGTACCACGCTTTTGTAGAAATCCTGGAATTTGCAGGTATAGATATATCCTCCACGCAGATTCGGGAAAGGGCGCGAAAAGGAGAGTCCCTGCAGGGACTTTTGCCGGAGGCGGTTATTGCATATATCTGGCAAAACCATCTCTATGAAAAGCATTCGTAAAAAATCAATATTTGTGATATAATGAACGCAGACCGTATGGTCTGCGTTTTACCTATTTTTAAGAGACCGCGTTTCACACCTGCCTGATAAGAGATTGTTCGTGAGAAAGGATGTAAGGATGAAAAAAAGAAAAGCGTTTAGACTGATATCTGTTATTTTGTGTGCAGTCATGCTGTTTACCAGTGAGGGCATGTCCTATACAGCCTGTGCAGCTCCTTTGCAGGACACTGAGATGTCCCTGGCTGCAGAGGCGCCGGAAAATACCAGTTCCACGGAAACACCTGATGAAACAGAGGAAACTTCGGACATGCAGGAGGACAACGATGAGGATGAAACAACGATTACAGATGGACCTGCCGATGGGACTGTGACGCCTCCCGGCGGCGATGAAGAACCTCCCACAACATCTGATGGCAATGATTCGAGCGAAGCAAATCCAGATGATCCGGCAGATACAGATCCCGGAACGGAGCAAGAGGAGGATCCTGCGCCGGATATGCCTGGAAACTCCGAAATCCCGGAGACGGAAGATGCGGCTGATGACGATGGCTCCGAAATGGAAGATACGCCTGTGGAAGAAGCGGAGACACCTGTTGAGGAAGAAAAACAGCCTATCGGTTCCGTCTCAGATAACACGGTTTCAGCAAACACACTGGAAACACTTGTTACCGCATCGGAATTAACCGATTTTGTGATCGTTGACGAGGGTGGCAACGTTCTGGACGAAACCCAGACTGTATATCTTGACCAGAATAAGACGAGAAAGTTATCGGTAAAACCGACTCCCGAGGATGCGGTCTATACCGAGGTAGTATGGGATTGTGATAATCCTCGTGTCAGCGTGATAGATGGAACGCTGTCGCTTATGCCGGCGACCGATGATTCGGCCGAAAATGTCTCTTTGACCGCGACCATAGGCGCCCGGATCGGCGAAATCAGAAAAACCTGTAAGGTAGAATTTCTGCCGTTGATCGAGGATGTGGTTATTGTGGATCAGGACGGGAACGAAGTTCCCGAAACTGGTTTTACCCTTGAAGTAGGCCAGTCCAAAAAGCTCAGTGTCAAGGTGCTTCCTGAAGGCGCTTCCGCTGATGTGTCTACGCGCTGGAAATCAAGTAGTTTCTATCTTGATGTGAATGAAAGTGGTGTTATGTCTGTTTTTTATCGCCCGTATACAGGATTCCCTTATCGTTGTTCTGTAACTGCGGAAGTAACCGTAGGTAATATGCTGCAAAAAACCACTATTAAAAAAACTTTTGGCGTCAAATTAATCGATGCATCCGAAAAGCCGCTTTTTGGTGACTTAAAGTTTTCCTGTTCAGGAATAGGCGCTCTTGAAGAAATCGATAGTACGACCTGGAAGGCTACTATTGATAACAGCGATATTTTAATTGAAAACACTAATATTAAGTTATTCTATACAGGCAGTGAGCCCGAGTATACCATATTTTATGCCAATAATGGCAGAGAGCTTTATATTGATGACGATGGCCGTATTTGTTATAATGCCCAAAAATATGATCCGAAAAAAGGGATAGATATTGATTCTAGATATCCGCTTCAAATATTGGTCGGAACAGGCAAGAATTCGTCTTATAAACCAGAGAAACATTCCCCTGTATATACGATTCATTTTACGGAATATAGGACAGACTTCTTTACTCAAAAAGTTATCAATTCAGTTCCCGCCGGGGCAGATCAGGAGCTGATCGTAACCCGCCTTCCGGATGGCGCGAAGATGGAGGATATCGTCTGGACATCTGGAGATGAGAGAATTGTAAAGATCAAAGGCAAAACAGAAAAAGGCGTTATGTTACAGTTTGGCCAGATTATCGGAACAACGGTAGTTACCGGAACAGTCAAAGACCATAAGGGACAGAACTGCTATGCGGCATGTACTGTCAACATTTCCATGCAAATCCCAGCCCCTGAATTTAGCAGTGAATGCGGCGGGGAAATGCAGGAAGAGACGCCACAGGGCGATATTAATCATTACTGGTTGATTGACAATGGCGGGAAACTGGAACTTTCCGTCAACGGAGTTCCCAATGCGCAAATTTATTACACCACAAACGGCACAGACCCAACTATATATGGAAGACTGTATCAGGCTCCGCTTACGATAAAGGCGAAAACAAAGATTAGAGCATATGCAAAATTAAAAGGGTATCAGGATAGCTGGGAATGCGAGAGCGAATTTCGCATTGGCAATCCAAAATTCTCTGTCTCTCCGACCACTGTGACCATGCCGCAGAATAGTTCCAGACCGATTCGTGCTATCGTTCCTTCCTGGGCAGACCCGGATGACGTGTACTATGAAAGCAGCAATGATGAAATTGCTTATGTTGATTATGTGGACATAGAGAACAGCGAAGGGGAAATAATTGATAGCAAACTGTCAATCATTTCCAATGAAGACGGCATTGCCGGCACTTGTATCATAACCGCTTACTTTTATGACTATGCTTACAGGGAACAGACAGCGACCTGTCGTGTCACTGTAACCGGCAAGCTGGAAGTCACCAAAGCGATCACTATGACGGAGGAATCCAGCGCGGAAATACGCATCACAAGGATGCCGGCCGGTATACCTCGGGATGAAATTTTTTGGTCTCCCACTAACCCTGCAGACTTTAGCTATATTGATATAGACACAGCACCGAACGGGAATGGGCTGATCACCATCGGTCAACTGCCCGATAGCAGTAAGCCACAAACTGTAACCGTAGAAGCATCTGTCTTTTGGGAAAATCCAAATGATACATGGGATTGGGGATTTATTTCTGCATACTGCGAGGTGACCATAATTCCCAAACAATATACCGTCCGATTTTTAGGCTGGAACGATAAACCGGCAAAGATAGAATCCCTTGGCAGGGGGCAGAATGCCACGCCTCCAGATGATGCGGTGATGCGCGCTGCGGCGCCGGAAGGCTATCTCTTTGACGGCTGGCAAAACCTTGCGGATTGCAATAATATTACGAAAGATACTGATATCTACGCAAAACCTTATGTGGAGACACCTTTCAATATTACCTATATGACAGGTAGCGAGGGCAGCAATCCGGCCGCCAATCCTGACACCTACCTGGCTTCGGATAAAACCTTTATTCTGCTGGACGCGGTACCTGCCGACAGCACCGTGCATAAATTTGCAGGGTGGTATCGAGACAGCCTGTATGACGGCAGTCCCATTGACGAAATTCCTTCTGGAACGAAGGGTGATCTTACCCTGTATGCAAAATGGGCTCCCGCAAAGACAGGCCTGCGGATCGAACCGATTGCCGACCAGCCATACACAGGAAAGGCCATAAAGCCGGAAGTGGAGGTTTATGACGGAGAGACACTGCTTACGCCCGGAACAGACTATACCATTGCTTACAAGAACAACACCAATGCCTGTATGCAGCCGTGGGCGGACCCGAAAAAGGCGCCTACCGTAACAGTCAAGGGAAAGGGCAATTACAGCGGCTCCGACACGGAAACGTTCCAGATTGTTCCCCAGAGCATTGCGCTGGATTCGGAGGAGATCGTTATTCCTGATCTGTATCTGACGTATACCGGGAGAGCGCTTAAGGTTGCTCCCGTAGTGACCTGGAACGGGAAAAAACTTGCCAACAAAGATTTTGAAGTCACAACGATTATCGATAATGAGGATCTTATACCGGTTACAGAATGCATAGATCAAGGCTTTTATATCGTTACGATTGCCGGAAAAGGAAATTTCGCCGGCACACGGGACATATCGCTGACTGTTACCAGCAAAACGCTTCTGAGTAAAGTGTCGTTCAAGCCAACGAAGCTGAAAGATATCCCTTGGGCGAGTCTTCAGGGAAAGACTCTCGGGGAGACAGACATCCAAGTGGACGAAGGTGTCATTCTCAAAAAAGGAAGCGATGAACTGATAAAAGATATTGACTATACCGTAACCTATGATACCAGTGCAAAAGAAGTCGGCACATACACAGCGGTCTTTACGGGTATCGGGGACACCTATTCGGGAACGGTGACAAAAACCTTCAAAATTACAGGAAAACCGATTACTTCCAATAAGGTGGAGATTCAAGGACTCAGCGCGCTGACTTATAATGGTACAGCACATACCCCAGAATTGACCGTCATCTACAAAGATGGGAAAATTCCCATGAAACTCGGAACGGATTATACACTGACTTACGATAATAACGTCAATGCCGGAAGGAAAGCTTCCATCACCATAACCGGCATAAACGGGTACACGGGCACGATGAAAAAAACGTTCCAGATTTTACCATACCCGCTGACAGTCAAATCTGTGCCAGAAGAGCAGCCCGTAAAGATTTTACTCGCAAACAGTAACAACTATTACGAAAAGGGAGGCGCAAAACCCAAAATATCCGTTATGTACCAGGATACACTTCTCACTGAAGGAAGAGACTATACGGTCAAATACAAAAATAATACCAAAGTGGCCGATGTGAGCGACACAAAACCGCCCACCTTTACCGTGACAGGCAAGGGGAATTTCACAGGTTCCGTTTCTATGACTTTCTCCATTTTGCCGCAGAACATCGGCAATCTCACTGCCACAGCAGAGGATGTGATGGCTGCTGCGCCGAATCAGCGGAAAGGTGAGACCATCGGAAAGACTGGAGCCGGCAGATACAAGAGCACGCCCAAAGTAACCGATCACAACGGCAAAGCGCTTTCGGCAGGCACGGATTACCTGAGATCCTATACCATTACGGACGAAAACGGTGTCATACTCGGCCCCAAAGATCAGGTGCCGGAAGGTTCTCTATTGACTATAACGCTGCAGGGAACCAAATATTACACCGGGGAAACCAAAATCACATACCGTGTGCTTCCCGCGAAAAAAAGTCTGAAAGGAGCCAGCATATCCCTAAAACGAGATGTGATAAAAATGTATGAACTGGAACCTGTCACACTGAAAAAAGACGATCTCATCGTCAAATTGAACGGTGCAGAGCTCTCAACGGAGCATTACACGATCGTCTCCTATGCAAACAATCGGAAGAAAGGTTCTGCCAAAGTGACCATACAGGGTGTGGGAGAGTACGGTGGCACCAAAACGGTAAGCTTTCAAATCAAACCGAAAATCATTAGCTGGTTCAGGACGCCATAATTATTTACAGGAAAAGAAAGGATACCTTCCATGAGTCAAAGTCATCATCAGTCAGAAATGGAAAAGCTTCGCCGGGCGATGGAAAAAGAGCTGTCTGCCGGACGCTATACCCACACCTTAGGGGTGGCCTATACAGCCGCCTCTCTGGCGATGGCCCACGGTAAGGATATGAAAAAGGCCATGATAGCAGGTCTTTTGCACGACTGCGCCAAATCCATGCATGGTTCGGAGCTGGTAGCGATCTGCGAAAAGGCGCATCTCAACGTGACGGCAGTAGAGCGCAGCAATCCAACGGCGCTTTTGCACGCAAAAGCCGGTGCATATCTTGCAGAACGCAAATACAGTGTAACGGATGAGGATATACTAAATGCGATCCGATATCACACAACGGGCCGGCCCGATATGAGCAGCCTGGAGAAGATTCTTTATATTGCAGACTATATAGAACCTGGGCGCAAGCAGCTCGCAGAGCTTGAGATGATACGGCGTATCGCCTTTCAGGATCTGGACTGGACGATGGAAAAAATACTGGCGAACACGCTGGCTTATCTTCGGACTACGGACGGGCAGGTGGATGATATGACAAGCAGAACGTATCAGTACTATAAAAGACATGAAAGACTTCCCTCATTGGAAACCTAATTCAATATAGTGACTCATAGAATAGAAAGGTAAGGTATTTTTAATGAACACAAAGGAAACAGCACTTTTAGCGGTGAATGCGCTGGAAGATAAGAAAGCGGAAGATATCCGTATCATTGATATCAGTGAAATCTCAACCATTGCGGATTATTTTATCATCGCGGACGGCAGCAATAAAAGCCAGATACAGGCTATGGCCGACAATGTATCAGAAACACTCGGAAGATCCGGCGTCAGCCTCAGACAGATGGAAGGATATCAGAGCGCAAACTGGATTCTGATGGACTTTCAGGATGTGATCATTCATATTTTTGACAGGGAGAACCGTCTGTTTTATGATCTGGAACGAATTTGGCGGGACGGCGTGCTGACAGACAAGAACGCACTGGAAAGCATATAACCCGTTAAGAAGAGCAGAACCGGGGCATCTGATTGGATACCGCCGGTTCTGTCTTTCTCTTTGCAGTTCTTTTACTCTGTCCGTACTTATGCCTTGTTTGACTCTGCCATATTGCCGTTCGTATACATATAAAATGTGATAATATACAGTCCGGCGATACCCACCAGGGCGTAAATGATCCTGGAAAACCATGACATGTTACCGAAAATAAATGCCACAAGGTCAAAGCTGAAAAGTCCGATCAATCCCCAGTTGATAGCGCCGATAATGGCGATCGTCAGGGCAAGGCAGTCCAATGCTCTGTTTCTCATTTCCCTTCCCCCTTCATAAGACATCAACCCCTGAATAATAAATGAGAGACTGATTGTTTATCATAACCGCAAATTCTGTGCAGTTACGATTATTAAGTAGTATGTCTGAATCAGAAACTGCTATGCTGGAAATAACTTCTCAGAAAAATAAATTTCTATTTTTTTACAACAGGTATCCACACCTCATATTTCGCATTCTGCGGATCAGGGCTGATGTAAACCTCAACATCAGGTGCATTTCCGTATTCATATCCTGACGTCGGCAGCCACTCTGTCACAATGCGCCGCTCAAGTTCCTGAATGGACTGATTCGTACCTTCACCGGGAAAAATTGCCCAGGTAGCCGCCGGCACCGTATATTCTTCAAATCCCGCTGCTTCCTGTGTGGAAGATACCGCAATATAGTATCTCCAGGGCTCCTCGTCATTGCAGGTGCTGATCCCCAGCACACCCATAGGCGGCGTATTCATCATGCCGGCCAGTCTCTGCAAAGTGCCGTCAGCGGAAACTTCGCCCCACTTAGACGGAATCACCGCAAAATTTTCCTCGATATTTTTTTGTAACGGGACAGACACTCCGACAATACGGAATGCGTCCTTTGTTTCAATCCGATAATTCATTTCTTCCGCTCCTTTGACAAATATTTTAAATGAAACAGGCGGGAAAGATTTTACGGATACCCCTTCGGTTTTTACGGCAGAGGGCGCTATCCCATGAACAGACTGAAAGGCTCTGTTGAAAGCAGTAGGAGACTGATACCCGTATTTCGCCGCCACATCAATGATCTTCGCATCCTTATCCTGCAAATCCACAGCAGCAAGGGACATTTTTCTCCTGCGGATGTACTCAGAGAGAGGAACGCCTGCCATGTAGGCAAACATTCTCTGAAAATGATAGGAGGAACAGCAGGCAATTTTTCCCAGCCGTTCGTAATCTATATCATCTGTCAGATGCTCCTCCATATAAGCAATTGCCTCATTTAACTTTTCAATCCATTCCATACCAAATCCTCCTGTCCATTTCAGTATATAAAATCCCGCTGCACGTTTCCTCTCAATTTCTGCCCGAAAAAGAGAGCATATGCTTAACTATGGTTTCCAAATCACATGATACCCGTCACAATAAAAAATATGCCCTGAACCATCCCTGCCGCTTTCCGTAAATACCGCAGACATGTTTTCAGAGCATATGATATCATGTTCTCATTGCTTTATGATAGGCACTTCAACTCCTGGATCAATGCCTGTAAAGACGAAATACCCCAAACACTTTCCCAAGAATCTGGCAGTCATCCACGATAATGGGATCCATCGAGTCGTTTTCGGGCTGCAGGCGAATATGTCCATCCTCCTTATAGAATGTCTTCACCGTAGCTGAATCATCAATCAGCGCCACTACAGTGTCACCATTCGCTGCGGTCTGACAACAGTTTACAAAAATCTGATCCCCGCTGTAGATTCCTACATTAATCATGGAATCGCCCTTTACTTTCAGTACAAAAGAATCGCCGCCCGGCACCATATCTGCCGGAACAGGAAAATAGCTGTCAATATTCTGCTCCGCAAGGATCGGTTGTCCCGCGGCCACCTGTCCAATGACAGGCAGGGAAACCATCTCGGTGCGTACCATCTGGAAATTATCATCACAAATCTCGATGGCGCGGGGTTTCGTGGGGTCTCTTCGGATATAGCCGTTTTTCTCCAGCGTCTCCAAATGGGAGTGTACGGAGGAAGTCGATTTCAGATTAACCGCCTCACAGATTTCCCGTACAGCCGGAGGATATCCTCTTTTTAAAATTTCATCCTTAATATAATCAAGAATCTGCTGCTGTTTTACAGTGATCTTTCCCTGTGCCATACTTAAAATCCTTATCCTTTCTCCGGGCTTCTCGGGCCGAAACATATTTTCTGACAATTTACATATTTTAATCATAGCACAGCAAGTCAGAAAAAGCAAACATATATTCAGAAAATTTGTTCGATTTTTTATTCATAAAGTATTGACATTCGAAAGCACGTTCGATATAATGCCCCTATAAAGAACATTTGTTTGCAACATCTGTTCTGTTTTAAAACATTACTAAACAGCAGCAGTCGATACGTTTTCCATGTTACATCGATCGGAAAGGAGTTTACTTATGAATAGAACAGTGACACAGGGCCATAGAAGACCGCAGGATATCAGAAGCGAAAGAAGAATCCGCAATAACCGTATACGAAGAAGACAGGAGATGAGAAGAAACTTCCTCCTGTTAGTGATGACTTTCTGTCTGATCGTCACTGCATCCATCGCTGTCAGTTCCTTTCGTTCCAACGCGAAGAACGCTCCTTCTCAGGAGACTTCCAAATATTATAAGAGTATTGTCGTGTCGGACAGCGATACCCTCTGGTCCATCGCGGAAGAGTATATGGATGAAACACATTACGGGTCTATCTACGAGTATATCCGTGAAGTGATGCAGATTAACAGCCTGACAAATGACGCAATCTACGCGGACGCGCACCTGATTGTGCCGTATTATGATGTGCCGAATAAATAGCTGCTGATTTAAGCGGCATTGCTTATACTATTTCTGTCTCCTTCCGCTTTTCCCTGTTTCGGTATCATAATTGCAAACAGGTTTTTTATCCATTGTTTCTTCCATCACAAAGCTTTTGATGCCACCAGCGCCGAGGAATCGTAAAACTGCCATAGCTATGAAAAGAACCCCGATATACATGATATCTTTATTTCTTTTGAAATTTGTCTCTTTGATCACAAAGGAATCAATAAGGGCTTCTGTCCGAAAACCCTCTATTGAATCATACCATCTCCAATTTAATTCTACCAGCGGTTTGATAACCTCACCCTCAAAATAGACATTTTCCCCGTGTCCTTCTTCAAAAGCCTCCAATTGTTCTTTTAAGGATTTGCTGGATGCCAAAATACAAATGTAAGAGTTTTTTCCGACAGGAATCGTGTAGAAATCATAGGATTGCCCGAAAAGGGTCAAATGGGACTGCCCAACGCCGAAAAACTTATTGTTTCCAGATAAATGTTTCCCGATATATGAATCAATGTTACCACTTACACAGACTCCCTCCTTGAGTTCGTGCACCTCCAACTCTTTCAGATTGAGAGCATGATTACATTTATAAGTTGAGTGAATGCCATTTAGAAAAAACAGGAATCCCACAATAAAAAAGATACCCGTCAGCAGTTCCTTTTTCGAAATAAATATATGATATTTCATAAAAGATTCCCTTTCACCCTTCACCTTTCTATGATATTTTAGTTATGAGTAATTATAACATAATGGATTGGTGATACAAATATTTAATTACTCAATCGTTTCTATGGGAAGTTAAAAGGAGAATGGCCATGAAAGTCGACCGAATGATCGGTATTTTATCTATACTGTTACAGCAGGAAAAAGTCACCGCTCCGTATCTTGCAGAAAAATTTGAGGTTTCCCGGCGCACCATAAACCGTGATATCGAAGCGCTCTGCATGGCCGGGATTCCACTTGTGACGGAACCGGGTCAAAACGGCGGTGTCTCCATCATGGAGGGATATAAGATTGACCGCACCGTGTTTACCACACAGGATATGCAGGCCATTCTGGCAGGCCTTCGGAGCCTGGACAGCATAAGCGGTACAAACCAGTATCAGCAGCTCATGGAAAAGCTATCTGCCGGCGCGTCAAACCTGATTGCTGGGGACACTCATATTCTGATTGACTTGTCATCCTGGTATAAATCAGCATTATCTCCCAAAATTGAGCTTTTGCACAACGCCATTCTTTCCACAAATAAAGTTACCTTCACTTACCATTCCCCAAAAGGGGAGTCCCAGCGAACCATAGAGCCCTATGATCTGATTTTTCAGTGGGCCGGATGGTATCTCTGGGGGTGGTGTGAGAGGAGAGAAGCGTTCCGGCTGTTTAAGCTGATGCGGATGACGGATCTCGTCCTGGGGGAGGCTTTTGAAAAACGAGCGGTTTCTCTTCCCGATCTGAGTCCCAAATTCCTGTTTTCACCACAGTTTCCTGTCACGGCAAAAGTGGATCCCGTATATAAGTGGCGGCTGGTAGAGGAGTTTGGCCCGGAAAGTTTTCACGTTTTACCTGATGGCATGCTGCTTTTTTCAGCTGAATTTTACGACAGACAGAGTGTCGTTGGATGGATCGTCTCTTTCGGCGGGGGAGCCGAGCTTTTAGAGCCTGCAGAACTGCGGCAGGAAGTTTTTCGCTTTGCGGAGAGTATTTATAAAAAATACAGTCCACTTTCTGAATGATGACATACAGTTGTCATGTTTGCCTTGGTACAATGAATCCATCAAACAACACACCCGTGTAAGAAGACTGGTTTATCATCCTCATTACACGGAACCATAAGAAAGGATGGATTTGTGCATGAAAATGGACTACGAAATTGTAACTCTGGAAGAAAAAACAGCCGTAGGTGTGTCAGCGAGGACCAACAATACATCGCCGGAAATGAGCGCGGTGATCGGCGGTCTGTGGAATCGTTTTTACAACGAAGGCATTTATGCCTCCATACCGAAAAAGGCAAATGCAAGGGCACTGGGAATATACACCGACTACGCCGGAGATGAGAAGGCGGATTATACTGCATTAGTCGCCTGTGAAACCACCGAACTTCCTGCCGGAAACGATTATGCCGTGTGCCGCATCCCTGCCGGAAAGTATGCGAAGTTTGTAGTACACGGAAATATGGTGCAGGCAGTGGCAGAGGCATGGCAGACAATCTGGCAGATGGAGCTGCCCAGATCCTTTCAATGCGATTTCGAGGAATACCAGAACGACGATATGGGAGACAACGCCGAGGTTCATATTTATATTGGACTGAAAGAATAAGAAGATTAATCACAGACGGCTGCGACTGTGATAGGAAGGAAAAGGAAATGGCTTTCGACTACAAAAAAGAATACAAAGAATTTTATCTGCCGAAAAAACAGCCCTGCCTGGTCACGGTGCCAGTGATGAACTTTATTGCAGTGCGGGGCAGAGGCAATCCCAATGAGGAGGACGGCGCTTACAAGCAGTCGATCGGACTGCTTTACGGCATCGCCTTCACCATTAAAATGAGCAAGATGGGTGATCATCGGATCGAAGGCTATTTCGACTATGTGGTGCCGCCTCTGGAGGGACTGTGGTGGCATGAAGGAGTCATTGGCATCGACTATACCAGAAAAGAGGATTTCGAGTGGATTTCTATGATCCGCCTGCCGGAATTTGTGACGAAAGAAGAATTTGCATGGGCGGTCGCTGAGGCTTCCATGAAGAAAAACACCGACTTTTCCAAAGTGGAATTTCTAACCTATGACGAAGGGCTGTGCGTACAGTGTATGCACATAGGACCCTATGATGACGAGCCTGCTACCATAGATTCTATGGATGCCTTTGCCGGGGAACAGGGCTATGTTCTGGATATGGCTGACGGACGCCGTCACCATGAAATTTATTTAAGTGATGTCAGAAAATGCAGGCCGGAAAATCTGAAAACCGTAATCCGGCATCCCGTGAAGCCGGCACACTGCTAAGTCCGATTCCATTGTTTATCAGCAATTATTAAAAAATTTCTACAGACAGACCGCAAAAATTTGAGTTTACCCTGTAAGGAGCAGGTGAGCAAAAATGCTCACCTGCTCACCTCAAGCGTGAAAAAGATAAATATTTCTGGAAGCTTTTAGATGAACATCTATATCAAAAATTATTTGAGCAAATATACGAAACAGACAGATTTCCCTTTTATGTTTAGATATGCGGAGACGATAGGAATATAGGAATAAATATCCAACTATGAAACAAATACACATTTATTTCATAGTTGCGCTATAAAACAGCCACAATTATCTGATAACCCGGCCACATTATCCAGCCCATCCGTTTACTCTTTCAGAGCCTCCATGATCTTATCATAGTTCTCCGGCTGATGGGGAAACGTACAGTTCGTACAATCTTTTATTTGTTTTCCATGATATGTCATATACGTCGGATTCCCCGGACAGGCTTCCCGGAGATACATCGGACAGTAACAAAACAGACAGTTAAAGTCTTTCAGCCCCTTATGGCAGGGAAAATACTGGCACGCCTTATTTTCAAAAAACCGATGTGAATGTTCCATAATTCTTACCTTAATCCTCTTTATGGCACTGTACCAATTATGTATGAATCCCAAAAATTCTACTGTATCCGTAAGTTAACGGTAAATCAGTCATCCTTTTTCTTATGAGAGGATCTGCATCCGTTCTGTTCGGACAGGTTGCATTGCCGCACCCGGCGCAGATTCCCTGGCAGTGTACCGTATCATCCCGGGTCAACTCTGAAACAAATACCACACTCTTTTTCGGTATCATACAATAAGCCGCATTGCAGGTGATTTCCTGGGTGAGATCTTTCAATAAATCCGGCAGTATTTCCAGGGGAAACGCCTCCTCACTGCCCGGAAAATGATACCGCGCCACATGTCTGTCTGTATGCGCCGCAATAGATTTGTTATACGCGTCATACCCCCGCATCAGCAGTTCGCCCGCCAATGTCTCAACGATGTAGCTTTGCATCAGCAATCCTTTTTCACTATAACTCTCCTGCAAAAGATCCACGCCTTTTCCAAGAGACATTGCCGCCTTTTCATACGTTGTGTCAGCATCCTGCGTCTGACCCGGATATCTCATCGAGTATGCCGCGCTTACCCAAAAAGCTTCTTTTTGCATGACCGGCAGCATCTCTTCCGCCACTTTTCGGATTTCGTCCGCATGCTCTTCTTCAAAATGAAATTTTCTGCGCACATTCTCCAAGAACCTGGCAGAATAAAATTCGTCCAATAAGACAGGAAAAAAACGTGTCAATTGATTTTCGCCATGCATCATATGTACTTCCTCAACCGCTTTATCCATTTTCACGCAGTCTGATTGTCTGTGCCGCCTTCCGGCGGTTCTGGTCCTTGATCGCTGCATAATGCTTTCTGGTAGTCCCCACATCGGAGTGTCCAAGCACGTCCGCCACCAGATAGATGTCCTCGGTCTCCTGATAAAGGGATGTGCCGAAGGTGGAACGCAGTTTGTGGGGCGTGATCTTTTTCTGAGGTACAAACTCCCTGGCATACTTCTCCACCAGATTTTCCACTGCGTGCACGCTGATCCGCCTCTTCTGCAAGGAGAAAAACAGGGCGTTTTCCTCTCCCGGGAGCGCCTGTGCGGCTATGCCTTCCCGTGGTCCCTCTATATAATCCAACAGCGCCTTTTCCACTTCTTCCCCAAAGTATAGCACCGCCTCGTTTCCTCCTTTTCGGACAATGCGGATGCTGTTTTCCCGAAAATTCACATCATTTAAGTCCAGTCCCACACACTCCGAAACCCGGATGCCAGTTCCCAGAAACAGGGTGACAATGGCAATATCACGCACTTTTGTCTTGAGGAAAAAATCCCTTTTCTTGCCTGTAAGCTCCTTCTCATAGGTTTCCAGACTGTCCAGAAAAATAGCCACTTCATCGGGCTCCAGATGGATGATTGCCTTTTCATGGAGCTTTGGCATGTCCACCTGCATCGCCACGTTCTTTGACAACAGTTCCTTCTTATAAAAATAGTCCATAAAACTCCGCAGGGACGACATTTTCCGGGCAATGCTGCTGGCGCCGTTTTTCTGCTCCCCGTTTTCAGACTCATAATATTTCAGGTACTCCTGATATTCCTCAATATCCAGACTTGTCAGACAATCCAGATCCTTCAAGGCAATATCTCTCATGCTTTTATCCTTTAAAGCCGGATTTTTCTCGATCAGAAACCGCAGGAAAACCTGCAGGTCATAGGCATAAGATATCCTTGTCTTGGCGCTGGATTTCTGCTCCACCGCGCGAAAATAATCCCTCGCGTAGGGCGGCAGATCCGCCAGCAGTCCGCGAAGCTGTAATACATAACCTGTCTCTCTCTTTTCATGGTAGGTTCGATTCTTTCCTGCCATATTCTCACCTCATTTTCGTAATATCAAACAACTGTTCCATTCACGCTTTCTCCCAGCCGTCAATTTTCCCGCCCAAAACAGCCGTAAACATCCGCTCCTTTACTCCAGGCGCCTCCAGGTTGATCTGCTGTACTATGTTTTTCACGGTTTCCCGCTTGGTGTGGCCGTCCGCCGGACAGGGACTCTTGACCACGGGAACCTGATTCTTGCGCACAAAACCGATGACGTCCGCCTCATTCATGTAAATGAGCGGCCGGATCACAGTAATCTCCGTGCGGTCCAGATAGGTCACCGGGCGGAACGTGTGAAATCTTCCCTCATAGATCAGCGACATCATCATGGTTTCCACCACATCATCTTTATGATGCGCATAGGCCACCTTATTACAGCCAAGGGCCTTCATGGCATCGTTCAGCGCGCCTTTCCGCATCTTTGCACAGAGGGAGCAGGGATTGGATTCCTTTCTGTCCTCAAAGATAATTTTTCCGATGTCGGTTTTTATAATATGATACGGCACGTCCAGTTCCCGGCAAAGCTTCTCAATCCCGGACAAATCCAGATTGCCGAATCCCAGATCCACCGTCACCGCACAAAGCTCAAAATCCGCCGGATAAAACCGCCTCAGCCCCTGCAGGGCGTATAGCAGGGTCAGGCTGTCCTTGCCGCCGGAAATACCGACCGCAATTTTGTCTCCTGCCTCAATCATATGATAATCGTCCACAGCCTTCCTTGTAAGGCTTAATACCTGTTGTAACTTCATATCTGACGTTTCCTCTTCCTATATCTGACTTATCTCACTCGCAAATTCGCACTTGCTGCCGCCTTCGTCGGACACTTGTTCATTATTGTCACAGAAAATCAATGCCGCTTGTTTTCTATCACGACATATACATTATACAGAATATTTGTTCTTTTCGCACTACTTTTTTATGATCCGCGGGATTGGTATTGTGTCTCCACCTTCAAATTGCTATAATAGAGATGAATATCACGGATTCCAAATATATCCTAAATTACGGAGAGGCTTTTCAGATGAAATTTAAATTTGACAAAAAATACTTATACTGGGGAATTACAGGGTTTCTGGCGCTGTCGGGAGCGATTCTCTTTTACTATATTCTTTTTCACCGCTCCAATTTTATGGGTGGGCTTGACAAATTTATCACCATCGCCATGCCTATCATCGACGGCTTTGTGCTGGCATATCTGTTTACGCCCATTTTGAACGCCATTGAGAAAAAACTGATTAAGCCGCTCTACAAAAAGGCCGGCATTGCCATAACACCTAAAGTGAAAAAGCGCATGCGCGCATGTTCCATCCTGGCTACGCTTGTGGTTGTGCTTTTGGTCTTATATGAACTTTTTGCGCTGATTCTTCCAGAGGTTGTTCGCAGCATACAGAGCATTATTTTCCAGTTCCCCATTTACGTCAACAATCTCTCCAACTGGGCGCTTCTCATGCTGAAAGACAACCCGGAGCTGGAGGCCACCGTAGACGCACTGATCAGCCAGTATTCCGCAAAAATGCTGGAGTATGTGAACACCAATCTCCTGCCCCATATCAACGAGGTTCTCAAAACGGTTTCCCTTAGCGTGATCGGTGTGTTTAAGGCGCTCTGGAACCTTATCATCGGTTTTATCATCTCGGTCTATCTGTTGGGAAGCAAGGAGAAATTTGCCGGACAGGCAAAAAAGATCGTCTACGCCGTTTTCGACCGGGAAGCCGGCAACGAAATTGTCTCCAATTTCCGCTTTATCCACAGCACTTTTATCGGATTTATCGGCGGCAAGATTGTGGACTCCATTATCATAGGCATTATCTGCTTTGTCTGTACCAGTGTGATCGGCACGCCATACTCCATTCTGGTAAGCGTGATTATCGGTGTGACAAACGTGATTCCTTTTTTCGGTCCGTGGATCGGCGGCATTCCAAGCGCCCTCCTCGTGTTGATGGTGGATCCCAAGCAGGCGCTTTACTTTGGTATTCTGATTATCTTTATACAGCAGTTTGACGGCAATATACTCGGTCCGAAGATTCTCGGTGACTCCACCGGGCTTTCCGGGTTCTGGGTTATCTTCTCAATCACCATTTTCGGAGGTCTCTTCGGAGTGCTTGGCATGATTGTGGGCGTACCGATCTTTGCCGTGTTCTATGCAGGCGTCAAGTCTCTTGTAAACAGGGTACTGCACAAGAAGAGCCTGCCAACAGATCTTGGGCCTTATATGACAGTCGGGCGGATTGAGGAATCAATGGCCTTTACGGAATATGTACCGCCTGTCAAGAAAAAATCATCCGGGAAATCCAAACCAGCGGCGGCCAAGCCAGATGACAAAGCTGCCGATACAAAGAAATAGCCAGGAGGGAAAAAATGGTCGGTGTCGTTCTCGGTACACTCCTTATTGTAGTATTAATTTTTTTCTATATGCGCCACGCCACCAGGCGGAGAAAGAAACAGTCTGCGGAATTTAACTCTGTCAAGGATTTTCATGCATCCTATGACCGCGTCAGGACGCGCCGGGAACTGCGTGACAGACACAGCGGTTACCAGACTTATGTCACAAAATATAACAGCACGGAGGATTACAGAGAGCGGAACGAATAAAACCGCTGCTGTCGTAATTTCCTATCAAATCAGAAAAGGGAGCGGATCCACACCGCTCCCTAAATATTTGCGTAGAATAAGAGGCATTCTCTGAATCGAGCACAGCTCGCAATTGAGCGCAGCTCGATTTGTTAACGGGTCTCAAAATCCTCCACAAACTGCGTAATCAGCTTCACCGTGCCGTCAATTCCCAAAATACTGCTGTTGACGGAAAGATCGTAGCTGTCGACCCGCCCCCACTTCTTGGAGGAATAATAGTTGTAATAGCTCTGTCTCTGCTTATCCTTCTTATTCATCATTTCAAGCGCTTTCTGCTCCGTGTTGATATCCTCAAAACGCTCCATAATCCTTTTCACTTTACATTTTTCTTCCCCGTGAATAAAAATATGAAGGCAGTTCTGATAGTCATGCAGCGCATAGTCCGCACAGCGTCCTACAATCACGCAGGGACCTTCACTGGCAATTTTCTTGATCGTGTCAAACTGCGCCAGAAATACTTTATGGCTGATCGGCATATCCACAAAGGACGAAGAATTATAGCCGAAAGAATAGGTATCCATTACCAGATTGTAGAGAAAGGAATTGGTGGGACGCTCGTCGTGACTCTGGATCATCTCCTCACAGAATCCGCTCTCCTTCGCCGCCCTCGTCAGTAAATCCTTATCGTAAAATTTAATCCCGAAATGCTCTGCTACTTTTTTGCCGATTTCACGGCCCCCAGAGCCAAATTGTCGTCCTATCGTGATAATCGTATTCATACATACATCCCCTTTCTGTCCTTACATCCCCTGCTGTCTGCCGCTCCCCTTACCTGTGCCGAAACATGAAATGTGTTTATGATGTATATATTATATATAATTTGCACAATAAAGTCAAGTAAAATGCGGCTGGAAACGGTGATTTTGCCGAACATTCTGTCAACAAAGATACCATCTTTTGTTAGCAATATCCTTTCCGCAATACTGCATGATCTATCATATTAAATTTTAAAATAAAATTATGGGTGAATTTAGATTATCTCTTTAGAAGTTCTTATATGTCGGTATAGCCCGTATTTCCGGGCTTTTCCGGCATTTTAGATATGGGGAGAAGTTCACATATACCCTCATAAACCTTTAGTTTTTCCCTCTGAGCAGTAGTAAAAAAGTAGTAAATCCGTCTGCGGCTATGCAATCAGCCTTTCCATTTCAGCCCTTGCGGAAGCGAATGTTGCGTGTGCGTAATAGTTCAGCGTCATGGTGATGTTGGAGTGTCCCATGATATACTGTAACGCTTTCGGGTTCATGCCAGCATTGGCTAAATTGGTGCAGAATGTATGGCGCAGGGTGTGGGGTGTCATTACTTTAGGTAAGGCTTCCTCATGGCACTTGTTGTACTTTTTCGCAAGCCCCCGGAACATGGTCGCATAGTTCACATTCGTTTTCGGGCAACCGTCCCGGTTGAGGAAAAGGAAATTGCTGTACCCGTCAACGGTGATCTGTTTCGCTCCTTTGCGGTTCTCCAACACGCGCCCCAACGCTTCATACACTTTTTCACTCATTGGAATTTGTCTGATACCGCTTTGCGTTTTGGGCTTCTCTATGTAGTAGCCTGTTTCCGCGCTCCGTAAAAGCTGGT
>CAJTTT010000031.1 GCA_910579285.1 uncultured Lachnospiraceae bacterium
AAGAATAAGTCTGTAAGCTGTTTTTCTTGCTTACAAACTTATTATACGAGGAGCGGTCAAGATGAAGAAAAGAGTGGTTGCGGCTGTACTTACAGCCATGCTGGCCGGCAGTCTGTGTGCGGGATGCGGACAGGTGAAGGAGCGGGTCAACGAGGACGGGGAGTCGGTCATCACGGTGTGGAGCCCGACGGATGAGCCTGCCATCGAGGAGTGGTGGGTGGAAAAAATAGATGCGTTCAATCAGGCGCATAAGGGCAGGATCCACCTGCAGAGAGAGGCCATCGTGCGCGCGGATTCCTACGCCTATGAGGATAAGATCAATGCGGCGATCACCTCCAACGATCTGCCGGACATTCTCTTCGTGGACGGCCCCACGGTATCTGTCTATGCGGCGAATGAAATCACCCTTCCGCTGGACGATCTTTTTACGGAGGAGGAATGGGATGATTTTCTGGATTCCTCCAAACAGCAGAATACATATGACGGGAAGATTTATGCGGTGGGAGCGACGGAAAGTTCGGTAGCTTTGTTCTACAATGCGGATATGCTGGAGGAAGCCGGCATACGCATACCGCAGTCGAAAGAGGAAGCGTGGACGTGGACAGAGTTCTATGAGGCGGCGAAAAAGCTGACGAAGGACGGTGTGGTCGGCACGAACATTATCATGGACAAGGGAGAAGGACTTCCCTATGTTCTGGAGCAGTTCTGGATATCCAACGGTACGGATCTGGTGAGCGCGGACGGCAGTCAGGCCGACGGCTATATCAACAGCCCGGAGGGAGTAGAGGCGGCGGAATTTTTGAACAGCCTGATTCAGGGCGGTTATGCCAACATCGACCCGATCCAGAAGGAGTTTCACAACGGGCGGGCGGCCACAATGCTTGGCGGTTCCTGGGAGGTGGCGACCCTTGAGAACGATTATCCCGATTTGAACTGGGGCATCACTTATTTCCCTGTGGCTGAAAACGGAATCCTCTCCTCCCCCACCGGGGACTGGGCGGCTTCCGTGACAAAAAACACCCAGGATATGGAGGCGGCCAAAGAGGCGCTGCGGTTTCTGTTTTCCGAGGAGAATGTCACCACTTACGCGAAGGCAATCTCGAAACCGCCCACGCGCAAATCCAGTTATGACGTGCTGACGGAGTACAATGAGTATCCGCGCTCCATGATCAAGGAACAGCTTATGGAGACCGGGCACCCGAGACCGAGAACACCTTCCTACAGCGTGCTGTCGGCGGAATTTTCGGAGGCAATGCTAAATATCTTTACGGGCGTGGACGCGAAGGAAGCGCTGGATGCGGCGGCGGCAGCCACGGATAAGGATTACAACAAATATTATGCGCAGGAGTAAGGGCGCGGAAGGAAAACAAGGAGGGGCTATTATGCAAGTATCGGTTGATAAAAAAAGTGAGAGAAAAGCGGCATATCTCTTTATCATTCCTGCGGTCGTCCTGCTGGCGGCGTTTCTGCTCTACCCGGCGCTGCAGACTGTCAGATATGCTTTTACGGACTATAACATTATGCGTCCCGACAGGATCAAATTCTGCGGATTCAATAACTTCATCGAACTGTTTCAGGACAAAGACTTCTGGATTGCCGTGAAGAATACCCTGCATTTCACCATTTTGGTTGTGCCTTTCCAGACGGTGCTGGCACTGGCGCTGGCGCTTCTGATTTCCTCCCGGAGGAAAGGCGTCTCCATCTTCCGCGCGGCCTACTTCAGCCCGCAGGTGACGTCGATGGTTGTTGTGGCGATCCTCTGGACGGTTTTGTACAACTCCAATCCAAACAGCGGCCTTTTGAACGCCCTTCTGGTGAATCTCGGAATGGAGCCGTGCGGTTTCCTGAATGATCCAAAAAGCGCCATGAATTCCATTGTCTTCATGTCGGCATGGCAGGGAGCGGGTTACCAGATGATGATTTTCCTGGCGGGACTGCAGGGCATCCCGAAGGATCAGTATGAGGCGGCCTCCATCGACGGTGCAGGAAAGATCAAGAGCTTCCTCTATGTGACGCTGCCGGGACTGAAGAACGTGATCTCCTATGTCATTATGATAACGGTTATCCAGGCGATGAAGCTTTTTACACAGCCCTATGTGATGACCAAGGGCGGTCCTCAGAACGCCACCAGAACCCTCGTGTACTATGTGTATGAGCAGGGCTTCCAGAAGAGGAATTTCGGCTATGCCTGCGCGGTGGCGGCGGTGTTCTTCGTCATAGTGATTTCCCTGTCAGTGGGAATGAAAAAAATAATTAAGGCGTAGTGTGAGACTTAGAACTTGTTCGTCCGTGGATTTGGGCACACAGCCCTGGGAGAGGAAGGAAAGGAGCGTCATTATGACACAGAAACAGAGAAAGCAGATAGGCAGTCTTGCCTTTTACATCGGAAACACCGTTATCGCGCTGATATTTGTATCGCCTTTGATATGGATGATCGCGGCCTCCCTGAAGCCGGAGGCGGAAATTTTTAAGGGCCTCAATTCGATCTCGACCTTTGTTCCGAAGGCCGCTTCCCTGGCCAATTACCAGGAAGTGTTCAGCCGGATCAACATGTGGAAGTTCATTTTTAACAGCCTGTTCTATGTGATGGTTATCATTGTGTTAGACTTATTTGTCAACTCCCTGTGCGGCTACGCGCTGGCAAAGTTTGAGTTTAAGGGTAAAAATGCCCTTCTGACCCTGGTGATCAGCCTGATGGTATTTCCGGCGGAAGCGATTATGCTGCCCATGTACCGGGAGATGGCGGATCTGGGGTGGATCAACACCTGGGCGTCCCTGATCGTTCCCTTCATCGCAAAGTGCTTCAGCATCTACATGTTCAGACAGTTCTTTCTGGATATACCCAATGATCTGCTGGAGGCTGCCAAGATAGACGGGTGCGGTCCGATCAAAACATTTTTCCGGGTTGTGGCGCCGATTTCGGGAACCGTATATGCAACCATCCTGATTCTGGATTTTGTAGCGCACTGGAATGATTTCATGTGGCCGCTGCTTGTGGTGACGGGGGAGGAGAAGAGAACGGTACAGCTTGCGATTCAGACCTTTTTCGGCTCAAAACCGATCAACTACGGTCCGATCATGGCTTCCCTGACCATCTCGGCCATTCCGATGCTCCTCATGTTTGTATTCTTACAGAAATATTATGTGGAAGGAATTGCGTCAACGGGCATTAAAGGATGATTCTGTTCATAAAAATTTACCATATTTTTCAAAACGGGAGTTTAGCTGTGCGAAGCGAAACTCCCGTTGACATTCCGCGCAAAAATATGTATAATTTGTGTATTGTTACGTTGATGTTACATATTACATAGAAGACTAGGGAAAAAGGAGGGAGAAGATCCGCCGTCAGCAGGCGGGTTGATCGGAGAATATGAGCGAAAACGCAACCAGAGAGCAAATACTGATCGTGGACGACGAGGAAGTAAACAGAACAATACTCAGTCTGATGTTCGATGCCGATTATGATATTGTGGAGGCAGCCAACGGAATGGAAGCGATCGAGGCGGTAGAGAAAAACAACGATATCGCATTGATCCTGCTCGACGTCATTATGCCGGTTATGGATGGCTTCGGTGTGCTCGATTACATGAAGGAGAAAGCCCTTTTAGAGAAGATTCCGGTCATCCTGATTACAAGCATGACGCCCCAGGAGAGCGAGGAGAAGGCTTATGAGTACGGCATCGCGGATGTGATGCACAAGCCCTTTGAGTCGGCCATCATCAAGCGGCGTGCGAATAACATTATCGAACTCTACCAGAGCAAGAAGAATCTGGAAATCAAGCTGAAGGAACAGGAAGCGACGATCCGCGAGCAGGAGAAGGCGATTAGGGACAACAACGAGTTTATGATCGATGCCCTCGGCTCCGTTGTGGAGTTCAGAAGTATTGAGACAGGTGACCATGTCAAGAGAATTAAGTATCTGACCAGAATCCTGCTTAAATATCTTGCCAAATATTTCCCGAAGTACGGGGTGACGCCGACACAGATCGACCAGATCGCGAGAGCTTCCGCGCTTCACGATATCGGAAAGATCGGTATACCCGACTCTATCCTGTTAAAGCCGGGTAAGCTGACAACGGAAGAGTTTGAAGTGATGAAGACCCACACCACCATCGGCTGTGAGATTCTGGAATCCTTTAAGTCTCCCTATACGGACGACTTTTATCAGTATTGTTACGAAATATGCCGTTATCATCACGAGAGAGCTGACGGCAGAGGATATCCTGACCATCTGTCGGGAGACGAAATTCCGATCAGCGCGCAGATCGTATCTATTGCAGATGTGTATGAGGCGCTTGTCAGCGAAAGGGTATATAAAAGTGCATACAGCAATGATGAGGCATATCAGATGATCTTAAATGGGGAATGCGGACAGTTTTCGGAAGATGTATTAGAGTGCTTTAAGCTTGCTAAGGAAGATTTCTTCAACCTTGTTGAAGTGATCAATATGTTTAATTTTACTACTTAAGACAGATCAGGCGGCGAAGACTGTAAAACAATATAATCGTGTTTTGCAGTCTTCTTATTTATCTTAAATAATGTTAACGGAAAGGAAAGGGTTGCTATGGACGACAAATTCAGACAACAGTTGGAGGAATGTGGTGCGGATGTGGAGACTACCTTGAAGCGTTTTATGAACAATGACGCGATTTACCAGAAGTTTCTTGTGAAATTCCCCAATGACCCGAATTACGCAAATCTGGGCACGAACCTGGAAGCCGGCGCTTTTGAGGAGGCGTATAAATGTGCCCACGCCCTGAAAGGTGTGGTGGGAAATCTGGGATTGACCCCGATTTTTGAGAAGGTTTCCACGCTTGTGGAGGAGCTTAGAAATAAGGCGGCCGAGGACGTGGATACAGTCCGCGCGAACGAGCTGTGGCAGGATATCAAAAAGACATACGAGAAGTTTATTGATGTTATCAATGAAAATATCCCCACTCCGTAGGAGGTTGACATGGAATTTGAATGGTTGAATTCCCGGATTGCAGATGAAACGATGGAACTTGTGATGCTCTTCAATGAGGAGGGCAGCATCCTTTACGGCAATCAGACGGCAGCAGCCAGGCTGGAGTATGACAGGGAAAAGCTGACAAGGTGCAGCATGTCCCAGATTTTCCGACAGGATTTTCCTAATTCGCCGGATGGATTTATTACCTTTGTCAAAAAGTGCATGAAGGGCGTTAAGGAGATGACGATGTACAGGAGCAACAACTCCTGTTTCTCAGTTGAGGTCCGTATTTTTCCGCAGGATGGGATGGATGCTTACCTCCTCCTTGCGGAGGACATTTCTGCACAGAAAAATATGAACATGCGCATCCGAGAGCTGAAAGAGAAAGAGAGCGAGAATTACCGGGCGCGGAATGAGTTTACGGCGAACGTTACCCATGAGCTGCGCACCCCTGTAAACGGCATCAAAGGGCATGTGATGGAGCTTGTGGAGGAAGTGACGGATCCCGGGCAGAAAAAGACACTCGACATTGTCCTTAGCTGCTGCGACAATATGCTGACGATCATCAATGACATTCTCGACTTTGCAAAGCTGGAATCGGGCAAGTTTGTGATAGACGAAAAGCCTTTTGATTTCCAGGAGATGATGGACAAGGTGATCGCCACGCACAGCGCTGCGATCAACAAAAAAGAGCTTCATATGAGCGTGGATATTGATGAAAAAATCCCGCAGAGGCTGATCGGCGATGAGCTGAGGCTCACCCAGATTCTGAATAACCTGTTGTCCAACGCCATCAAGTTCACGATGGTTGGCTATGTCAATGTGGTTGTCGGAATGACCAGACGGGTTTATGACGAGGTGGAGCTGTTCTTTATGGTAAGAGACAGCGGGATCGGCATTTCCCAGAAGGAGCAGGATCGCCTGTTCCAGAGTTTCAGCCAGGTGGACGCTTCCATCACCAGACGCTTCGGCGGAACCGGGCTTGGCCTTGCGATCACGAAACAGCTTGTGGAGCTGATGCACGGGGATATTCATGTGGAGAGTGAAAAGGGAAAGGGGAGCACGTTTTCTTTCTCTGTGAAACTCAAGAGTGAACAGGTTCTTGATGACAAGCAGAGCCAGGTCTATGTAAACTGGTCCGAGTACATGAAGGAAGAGGAAGGAAAGGGCGCGGACCGTCTCATGCAGTTCGGGGAGGCGGAAAACCGGGATGAGTTAAAGAAGCGCATGGATAAACTGGTGCTCTCGATTGAAATGGGAGCCTGGGATAAGGCGGAGCTTCTGGCATCTACGCTCAAGGCGCTGCTCGAATCGTCCGGGGATGAAGATCTGAAGCGGCAGGAGCTGCGCATGGAGATGGCGATCAGAAAATCCAATTATGACAAGAGCATGGATATGTACGGCAGATTGAAGGATGCGATCACGGAGCGGATCGGAGATCTGTGGAATTCAGAATAAAGGAGGAAAGCGATGGAGACAGAACATGTTAAGAATAACGCGCCTGCCATTCTGATTGTGGATGATATCAGTGTGAATGTGACCATTCTGGAAAACATTCTCACACATGAGGGGTATGAGGCATTGACGGCTTTAAGCGTCCAGGAGGCGCTGGAGCTGATGAAGCACACCAGGCCGGATCTCATTCTTTCCGATTTGTCCATGCCCGAGATAGACGGGCTGGAGTTCTGCAGGATGTTGAAGAGCGACCAGGCCACCCGGGATATTCCGTTTATCTTTATTACGGTGTTAAATACCAGCAAGGAGAAGGAGGAAGCTTTTCTGGCGGGAGCGGTGGATTTTATACCCAAACCTTTCGATAATATAGAGGTTATCATGCGGGTGAACAACCACTTGAGCAGTTACCGCATGCGGCAGGAGATGGCGGACTATAACCGCATGATGCACCGCCTCGTGGAGGATCAGAAGAACCAGATGGAGAGGGAGCATGCCAATGTGCTCCGGGCGCTTTCCAGAATTATGAAAAAGAAAGATGACGACAAAGGAACCCATCGGAGTCATGTGGGCTACAACTGTAAGATCCTCGCCCAGGGGATGCAGTTTTCCCCGGCCTACGAGGACGAGGTGACAGATGAGTTTGTGGAAAATATTGGCATTGCGGCCAGACTTCACGATGTGGGGAGATTTCTCATGTCGGGGGAGGAGATCGCGGCAAGCGGCGGCCCGGACAGGCAGAATCCGGCGTATATCGAAAGGTGTGCGGAGTGCGGCAATGAAGTGATCGGAGAATTTGGTGCGGACCAGGAGAACAATGGCGCGATGGAGATGACAAGGCAGATTGCCCGGTGCCATCATGCACGCTGGGACGGCTCTGGATATCCGGCGCTGTCCGGCAGAGACATTCCACTGGAGGCGAGGATAGCAGCCGTCGCGAACGACTTTGACGAGATGACGGCGCCCTCGTATGGAGAGGCTGCCTGCTCTTTGGAAGAAGGACAAAGGAAGATCAGCGAGAGAAGCGGAACTTACTATGATCCCGATGTGATACAAGTCTTTGATAAGCTTTGGAGCCGGATGAGAACAAATTGACTTTTATGGAATTGTATGCTTTAATTAAAGATGGTACTTTGGGGAGGCAAAAGGAATGATTACCGACAGCGAGTTCCAACGGATAGTTAGCTATGTGAAGCAGCACTACGGCATTGACCTGAGTCAGAAAAGGGTGCTGGTGGGCGGACGGCTTGAGAATTATCTTGTCCGCAACGGCTACGCGAATTATAACGAGTATATGGCGAAAGTGGAGAAGAATCCAAAAGGCAGCGAGGCTACCGATCTGGTCAATATCCTCACCACGAACCATACATATTTTATGCGCGAGAGCGAGCACTTTGACTTTATGAAAAATGTGGCGCTTCCCTGGGCGAAAAGCAAGACGATGGGAACGAAGGATCTGCGGGTCTGGTGCGGGGCATCTTCCACAGGGGAGGAACCGTATACGCTGGCCATGATTATCAACGATTACTTTGGCGTTAACCACTCCGGCTGGGATACCAGGATTCTGGCGACGGATATCTCCATGAAAGTATTGCAGCATGCCTCTAAAGGCGTATACTTGAAGGAGGATATAGAGCCGCTGCCGGCGAACTGGAAAAAGCATTACTTTAAGCAGACCAGTCAGGATGAATTTATGGTTAAGGAGGAGCTTAAGAAAGAGGTGATCTTTAGGCAGTTTAATCTGATGGATCCCATTCAGTTTAAGAAGAGATTCCATATTGTATTTTTGCGCAATGTGATGATCTATTTTCAGGATGACACGAAGTACAGCCTGATCCAGAGAATATATGATCACATGGAGCCAGGCGGTTATCTCTTTATCGGATTGACGGAGAGATTGGAACGTCAAATGGTAAAATTCAACTATGTTCAACCATCAATTTACAGAAAATAGGAGAGCAGGACATGAGACCGATAAGGGTGTTAGTTGTGGACGATTCGCTGATGTTCCGCAAGCTGCTTGTGCAGGGATTGAATTCAGATCCTAACATTGAGGTGGTGGCGGATGTTGAAGACGCTTATGCCGCAAGGGATGCAATTCTCAAGTTTAAGCCAGATGTTATGACTCTGGACGTGGAACTGCCGCGGATGAACGGCATAGACTTTTTAAAAAGGCTGATGCCTCAGTATCCGCTTCCTGTCGTTATGATCAGTGCTCTGAACAACAAAGTGTTTGACGCACTCGAGGCCGGAGCCGTGGATTTTGTCAATAAGCCGGCCAACCTGACAAGGGAGCAGCTGAACAATTTCCTGACACAGGAGCTGGCGGCAAAGGTAAAAATTGCCTCCACAGCAAAGGTTGGCAAGCTGAAGCGGGTAGACAGTACAGCGATTTCGAGTCACATAACTGTTGCCGGCGGAAGGGACCGCATCGTTGCGATCGGCGCCTCCACGGGAGGAACGGAAGCCATCTTCGAGGTGGTGAAAAGATTTAAGAGGGATATTCCGGGCGTTGTCATTGTACAGCATATGCCGCCCGGGTTTACACAGATGTATTCGGACCGCCTGAACAACCAGTGTGAGGTTGCGGTCAAGGAGGCCCAGACGGGGGACCGCGTGATGCAGGGACAGGTGCTGATTGCACCGGGTGACAGGCAGATGCGGTTAGTCAAGGTGGGCGATGGCTACCAGGTAGAATGCCGGGGCACGGAGAAGGTAAGCGGACATTGTCCTTCCGTGGACGTTCTGTTCAGCTCTGTGGCGAAGGCAGCGGGAAACAAGGCGGTAGGCGTGATTCTGACAGGAATGGGAGCCGACGGCGCGAAAGGTCTTCTGGAGATGCGCAACGCCGGTGCGCTGACTGTCGGGCAGGATGAGGCGACCTGCGTCGTCTATGGAATGCCCAAGGTGGCTTTTGATATAGGCGCGGTGCAGCAGCAGGCACCGATTACGGCAATTGCAGGAATGGTTTACAGCCTGTTGAGCAAATAGATACTACTTTGAAGAAAGGAGCTGAGCGCATATGAAGATTTTGTTGGCTGAGGACGACTTCGCCAGCCGTAAGTTTATGGATAAGCAGCTCTCACGTTATGGAGAATGCGACGTGATGGTGGATGGCGAAGAGGCTGTGGATGCATTTATGATGGCGCTTGAAGATGGAGAACCTTATGATCTGGCTTGTCTGGATGTAATGATGCCGGTTATGGACGGCTATCAGGTATTGAAGGCGATCCGCGATATCGAGGCGCAGAAGGGTATCCCCAAGAGTAAGCGTGTAAAAGTCATAATGACAACGGCGCTGAATGACGAACGTAACGTTAAGATGGCGTTCGAGCTTGGATGCGAAGCCTATGCCGGGAAACCGATAGATGTGGAAAAGTTTGAAAAGGTGTTAACAAAGCTTGGGCTGATTTAAAAAATCCTGTA
The DNA here is from genome assembly GCA_910579285.1 of uncultured Lachnospiraceae bacterium. Classification (GTDB taxonomy): domain Bacteria; phylum Bacillota; class Clostridia; order Lachnospirales; family Lachnospiraceae; genus UBA3282. The sequence continues at coordinate 9,827 of CAJTTT010000031.1, forward strand.
ACTGTGAGGAAACGAAACAGTTACGAAATCCTTAAGATGAGGAGGAAATATGGCAGAAGAATTCAACACAGAAAGTATGCTTGACATGTTTTTGTATGAGAGCGGACAGCTTTTGGAAAAACTGGAAGGCATAATATTAGAAAAACAAGATGCTGATTGCTTCGATGATGCCGATATCAATGATATTTTCCGCGTCATGCACACCATCAAAGGTTCCTCGGGTGTTTTGATGTATGACAACATCACAAAAGCAACCCATAAGCTGGAAGATGTGTTTTATTACCTGAGAGAATCCCACCCAGATGATGTACCCCACATGGAACTTGTGGAGAAGGTGCTCGCCGTGTCGGATTTCGTGACGGCGGAGCTTGATAAATTGAGAAACGGCGATACGCCGGACGGGGATGAGAAATCGCTGGTGGAGGATCTGGATGAGTTTCTGGGCCGCCTTAAAGGCGAGATTACCAAGCAGGGCATCCAGATGCCGCAGGCGAATAAACATGTGGAGCCGACACAGTTCTACATCACGCCGGTAGCGGGCGAAGACAGTCATTTTTATCGGATTTCGATTCATTACAGAAGCGACACGCAGATGAGTAATCTGCGGGCTTATTCGGCGACCTATGCATTGAAGGAGGTTGCTGAGGATCTGCTCTATACGCCGGATGACATTCTCTCTAACGAGGCGAGCTCCGATGTGATTGTGGCGGAAGGCTTTCATATGCTTTTGCAGACGAAGAGTTCCAAGGAGGAAGTCATCGCGCTGATTGACAGCTCCGAGGCGGAAGAGATCAATTTCGATGAGCTTTCGAAGGAGGAGTATGGCAGGGCGCTGGGTGAGTTCGGCAGAGAGGAGGTTGAGCCACCTGCTCCGGAGCCTGCGGCTGCGAAAGACGATGGCAATAAAGAAGCGAAGAAGGAAGGCCCGAAACCCGGTGATTATGTGGTTAAAACCAAGGAAGCCGGTAAAGGTAAGACGCTTGCGAAGAACCAGCCCAAGCAGCAGAGCATTATCAGCGTGAACGTGGAGAAGATGGATGCGCTGATGGATCTGATCGGTGAGCTGGTTATCGCGGAAGCGGTAGTGCTGCAAAACCCCGACCTCAAAGTGCCGGGATTGGAGCTTTCCAACTTCCAGAAGGCATCCGGACAGCTCTCCAAGATTACGACAGAGTTGCAGGAAGTCATCATGTCGATGCGTATGATGCCGCTTACGAACGTCTTCCAGAAGATGAAGAGAATCGTCTTCGACGTTTCCAGAAAGCTTGGCAAGGATATCGAACTGGAAGTGATCGGTGAGAACACGGAAGTGGATAAGAACATCATCGAGCACATTACAGACCCGCTGATGCACCTTGTGAGAAATTCGGTGGATCACGGAATCGAGGAAAATCCTGAGGATCGTACTTCGGTCGGCAAACCGGCGAAAGGAAAAATTACGCTGGAGGCAAAGAACGAGGGCGGCAAGGTTTATATCAGTGTTAAGGACGACGGAAAAGGTCTGAATAAAGAGAAGCTGTACCAGAAAGCGCTGGATAAGGGCGTGATTGAGAACAAGCCGATGAGCGAGTTTACGGATAAGGAAATCTTCCGGTTTATCACGCTGCCGGGCTTCTCCACCAAGGAGGAGGTAACCGAGTATTCCGGCAGAGGCGTGGGTATGGACGTGGTGGTAAAGAATATCCAGTCCATCAGCGGAAGGCTTGATATCTCGAGCGTGGAGTTTGAAGGGTCGGAGATGACGCTTGTCATACCGCTCACGCTCGCTATTATCAATGGTATTGTGGTACAGGTAGGGAATTCTCCGTTTGTGATTGAAACAGCGTCGATCAAGGAGTTCGTGAGAGTGGGAGAGGATTCTCTTATTCACGAGCCGAGCGGCGAGGAGTACATTGTGCTGAGAGGGGAGTGTTATCCCTTTATCCGCCTGAATGAAAGGTATGATCTGCCCGATTCCATAGATAAGATTGAAGAAGGAATCATCGTTGTATTAGAGCATGAAGGCAGTCAGGTATGCGTCCTGATTGACAAATTGCTTCAGGAACAGGAAATTGTGGTTAAGCCAATTCCTTCCTATGTCAGGAAAGTCAAGGGTCTTTCGGGCTGTACGCAGCTTGGCGACGGAAGCATTGCACTGATCCTGGATATCGCCGGATTGCTCATGCATGACGGAGAAAGGAGATAGTACATGGCGGAAGATTTATTAAAAAAAGAAACGGACGATATGGAAGAGTTGTTGGAAGATGATTCCCAGAAAGGAATGTTTATGACATTCCAGACGGGAAAGGAGCTTTTTGGCATAAGCATCAGCTATGTGAATGAGATCATTGCGATGCAGCCGATTGCGGCAATCCCGGAAGTGGAAGATTATGTGAAGGGACTGATCAATCTTCGCGGTAAGATTATTCCTGTGATTGACGTTCGTGTCAGATTTAAAATGGAACCGTGTGAGTATACGGACAGGACGTGTATTATCGTCATTGACGTCAAATCGACTATGATCGGTCTGATTGTGGAGAGACTGGCGGATGTAGATACCATTGCGGAGGACAATATCGCACCGCCGCCGTCCCTTGGAAGAAAGGAACATGAGCATAACAAGTATGTTTATGGGCTGGCCAGAACGGGAGATACGGTTACGCTTCTTCTTGATCCCGAGAAACTGATCAGGCAGGACGACATAGTGGCGGCTATGGAAGAGGTTCGTAAGGAAGAACAATCATAAAAAGGAGAAACTACCATGAAGAAAAGATTTTCAATTGTTGACATGACAGTCAAGAAAAAGATTACTTTATTCAGCGCCTTAATGCTGATTATGCTGATCCTCGTTTCGGCTGTGGGATTATGGTCCTCTAATATGGTAAACACGGCGCGCAAGAGCCAGTATGACAACTACGCGATGCCCCAGTATTATGTGACGCAGGGCTTTGCTAATTTCTGTAACATCAAGGTGCGCATCAGAAATATTCTGTTTTACTATAATCAGGATATGGATGCGATAGCGAAGCAGGAAGAGATGATTGAGAGCTACAAGGCGGATGCGGCCAGCTATTTTGCTCTCTTTGAGGAGACCATGGACAATCTGACACCGGAGATCCAGGATCAGTATCGTCTGGTGCGCAGTAAGATTGACAGCTGGTATGAATCTTCAGCAGAGGATATCAACCTCGTTAAGGAAGGCAAGACAGAGGAAGCGATCAATGAGCTTGTGACGAACAGTAAGTTTGTCGCTGACGAAGTGGAAGACAACCTGCGTATTCTGATTGAGATGATGGAGACCACATCTGACGCGAAAGACTTAGAGCTGAATACGCAGCTGATGGCTCTGACCATCCTGCAGGTGGTCGTAATGGTAGTCGCTATTCTTATTACCATCCTGTACTGTGCACTTCTGATCAAGGCGATCACAGTGCCTATGGCGAAGCTGTCTGAGGCGGCGAAGAAGATGACTATGGGTGATATTGATGTGGACTGCAAGAAGGTATACAATGACGATCTGGGTGAGCTGCTTGACGAGTTTGCACAGATGTCTGAGGCGATCAGAGTGCAGACCGATATTACCGAGGCTATTTCCAAGGGTGATCTGACGATGGAAGCAAATCCCCGCAGTGACAGGGACGTGCTGGGCAAGGCGATTGTCAGACTGCTTTCCGAGAACAATATGACACTGAGCAACGTGAAAGAGGCAAGTGCACAGATTACCGTAGGCTCCGAGCAGGTGGCGAATGCCAGCCAGGCTCTTGCACAGGGATCTACCGAGCAGGCGAGCGCTATTGAGCAGGTAACCGCTTCTATGGATGAGGTAACACAGCGTACCAAGGCGAATGCAACGCAGGCTGGCGAGGCGAATGTTCTGGTACATAACATTAAAGATATGGCGACATCCGGCAATGACCAGATGAAGTCCATGATCCAGGCTATGGATGACATCAACGCATCCTCCGAGACGATCTCCAAGATCATCAAGACCATTGATGACATTGCATTCCAGACCAACATTCTGGCTCTGAATGCGGCAGTTGAGGCGGCGAGAGCAGGCGTACACGGCAAGGGCTTTGCTGTGGTGGCTGAGGAAGTGAGAAATCTGGCGGCTAAGAGTGCGGCTGCGGCAAGCGAGACCGCGGAGATGATCGATGATACGATTCATAAAGTAGGCAACGGTTCGAAGATCGCGCAGGATACAGCGAAGTCTCTCGATGAGATTGTGGGTTCCATCGACGAGATTGTGGGACTGATCGGAAATATCACAGCTTCTTCCAACGACCAGGCTACGGCGATCTCCCAGATCGACCAGGCGATCTCCCAGGTATCTACCGTGGTACAGACCAATGCGGCTACCAGCCAGGAGTGTGCGGCAGCCAGCGAGGAGCTGTCCAATCAGGCAGTTACCCTCAAGAATCTTATGGCGAGATACCAGCTGGCATCCGACAGGATGGGCGGCGGCGGTTTTGTAGACAATACGCCTGTATACAGCAATGAGCCGACGATTTCCCTCGACGGAGATTACGACGACAAGTATTAAGAGACGGACAGCCCGGAAATGGGTCTGTACACAATAGAGAAGAGAGCCATTGTACTTCGTACAGCGGCTCTCTTTTTGCGCGCATAAGCAGAGTCAGAAAGCGTCAGAGACAGTCTGCGTATATTTTTGAAGCTCATGTCACAATCCGGCAGCGGCGTGTGTATTATCTGTAAAAGGACAAAGGAGGAGGACTTCCATGAGGCTGGCATTTCGCAATCTGACCAGACATTACAGGAAGAGCATCCTGTCGGCTGCCATCGGTATCCTGACGGTGCTTCTGCTTGTGATTTACGCGGGAAATATTGACAGCACGAGGAGACAGCTCACTGCGCTTCCGAATGCAATGGAGATCAGAGGAGCGGTGAGCAACCTGAACGGCTCCCAGGATTTTTCGCTGTCCATTTCAGAGGAGCGGGTAGAGGGAATTGCCGCCTGCCCGGAGGTGGAGGACCAGGTGTTCACCGTGCAGCTGATGGCAGGTTTCGGGGAATTTACGCTGGAAGAATGGAAGGAAAATCTGCACTACTTTGGGGCGGGAATCAATGATATCGCGGGCGTGCCTGGTTTGCAGAGCGGGGAAATCCGCTATGCAAAGCAGTGGGACGAAAGCCTTTTTGCCGGGGAGGAGTCTGTCTGCATTCTGAATGAGTGGGTGATGGAGAAAAAAGGATTAGAGCTCGGAGATGAAGTGCCAATTACCATCTACTACTATCAGTACGGGCAGGGGGGCTCGGGAATCGGCAAGGTCACGCCCCTGATTGAAGGGAAGAGGTACAGGATTGCGGGAGTCATGGATATGAGGGAGTACAGCGGCAATATTGTGCCGCCGGATATGCTCTTTCCCTTTGAAAATATACGCGGAATATTTCATACGGAGGGGGTTGATTTTACGGCCGACTCGGCGTCCTTCCGGGTGAAGGATCCCTTCCGGCTGAACGAGTGCAAGAGGCAGATGCATGAGATCGGTTTCCTGCCGGTAGCCAGGGATGCGGATTTCAGCTATGCAGGAAATGCTCTCACCATAACGGATGAAAATTTTATCAATGCGGCGGAAAACCTGCGGGAGACGCTGGCATTTCTGACGGGAATGCTGCCTTTTGTGATCGTTATTATCCTGTTTGTGGGATATCTGTGCAGCTATCTGCTCATTCAGGGCAGAAGGGCGGAGTACGCCACGATGCGGTCTGTGGGCATGGGATGGGGACATTGCTTCCTGGTCCTGCTTTTTGAGAATGTGATGACTTCCGCAGCGGCCTGCGCGGTGGTCAGCCTGTCGGTTCTTCCAGCGGGAATGATGAGCGCCAAAGCCCTTCTGTTTTCAGATGCCGTATTTTTTCTGTCGTTTCTTCTGGGGAGTGCGGCAGCGCTGTGGTCGTTCCACGGCCTGAGCGTGATGGAAGTGTTAGCAGGCGGCGATTGAGAGCGGCAGAAGAGTTGAAAGCCGGGAAAGGAGAGGAAATGCGAATCATAAAGACAAGCCTGCTCAGACTGCGCAGGACACCTGTGAGGACGATCCTGTTTTTTCTGCTGGCAGCCTTTGCCACGGCGCTTCTTGCCGTTGGCGGCGGACTGTGGCAGATGTGCCGGACGAATATGCTCCGCTTTGAGAGCCTTTTTCAGACCATCGGCACGGTGGAGCAGAAACCGGAACGGTACGTCAGGAGCGAGATATGGTACGCGGATCTGGAGGACTATAAAGTTCGCAGTAAGGCGGAGTACGGAGAGATCATTGCCCCTTCCGTCCTCGATTTCGAGGGGGCAGAATATCTGAAAGGGCCGGAGAAGAGGGCGTGGTATGCCGCCTATCTGCCGGATTATGAGATGATGGACGCGGGCACCGGCGTTACCCATGTGATGGTGGTGGAGGCGTCCCCCACGGAGAATGCCGTGCCGGCGGGGCCGGTCGAGATGGAGATTAAAAGTTTTCTGTACACCTACTACCCCTATAATTCGCCCAAGTTCTATTTTTGCGATCATAACAATCCGTCGCCGGAGAAGCTGTACGCTGATCGGACATATATCATGTGTGTGTCTGACTATATTCCCCACGGTTACCCGGACGCGGAGGGGCCCCGTGAGTATATTCCGGCGGACTATCCGATTACAAGCACACAGGCTGCGCCGGAAGGGATTCTTCTTCCAAACCATCTCTCCGGCAATCAGATTGCGGAGGTGACGCCCGGCTTCTATGCGACGGAGGAGGGACAGCACTGGCAGGGGCTGATCCGGGAATTGGAAATGGGCATCTGGAAGTCCGCGCCTGTCACTGCCACTGAAAATACAGATCTGATTCCGGCGTTCTATGACGGAAGCGTCTATATAGAGCAGGGCAGGGAGTTTACGCCGGAGGACTACAGCGAGGGGCGGAGAGTCTGTCTGGTGAATCGAAAGTTCGCCAGAAGAAACGAGCTTAAGGTGGGGGATTCCCTGCATCTGCCCCTTCGGTATGCCAATTACAGCGCACCCAGCGAGCGGGCATCGTGGAACTGTTCCCTGACAGCGGAGGGAGAGGCGTTTTCTGTGTTTGAGGAGGGTGACTGGGAGATCTGCGGCATTTACGACATGCTGCCCGGCGCATCTTTAAAGAGCAAAGACTATCAGATGGATCAGAATGAAATTATCATACCGAAATCTTCCATAAAGAACAGCGATGAGGATCATATTGCTGCATGGGGCTACATGGAGGGGTGGAATACCTCCTTTGAGATTCCAAACGGGAGTATCGGGCACTGGAAGGAGCAGTGGGAGAAGCAGGGGATTGACGGGCTGGAAATCACCTTCTATGACAAGGGTTATACCATACTGGAAGACGGGATCAGACGGATGAGAAAGATGGCGTTCATTCTGCTTGTGGCGGGAGCGGTCAGCACGCTCTGCGTCCTGCTGTTCTTCTGCCACATGTTTATCACGAAACAGAGCAGAAGGACAGCCATCGAGCGTTCTCTGGGGATGAGTAAGGGGCAGTGCACATGGGTCCTCATGTCGGGGATTCTGCTGATTGTGCTGTGCGGCTGTATTCTCGGAAGTGCAGGAGGATATGTGGGCGCAGTGAGGGCGGCGGGAAGTATCACCCAGGTGGAGCGTTTTGACAGAAACTACAGCTCCGGCATGATGTATGGAACCGGGGAGGAGATCAGTTATATCCTGGAAGGAGACTGGCGTGTGAGCGCGGTGTCGGGGGCGGCGGTACTGGCAGCGGCGGCGGGGATTGCAGCCGCCATGACAGGCAGGAGCCTGCGGAAGGAGCCGCTTGCGCTGCTTGGCGGCAGGGAGGACTAGGAGCGGACGCTGCGACAGCCTGCCGGACGGTGACTGTCTGCGGAAATCGGGAAAAATTGCGCAAGCCTATTGACATTTATCCAAAAACTATATATAATTTCATGTGTTGCCGATGCAATGTGTTTTATGGCATACTGCAGAGGCGGGCAGGTGCGCTTAGCTCAGCTGGATAGAGCGTCTGGCTACGGACCAAAAGGTCGGGGGTTCGAATCCTCTAGCGCACGTTGGTTTTTTGGGAGGCGGAAATGCTTGCGAAAGGGCATTTTCGTCTTTTCCTTTTTCATGCTATCATAAATCTGTCTGGCAGCACTTGAGTTTCTGCCATAAATCAAGTATAATGAACATGTTGTTGTTAACAGAAAGATAAAAAGTGTAAGGGAGAGAAAAAATGGCTGATAACAATTATGTAAGCAATGGTTCTGTAAATGGAAATGAGCCCGGTAAAGGCGCTGCGATTGCAGGTCTGGTGCTGGGTATTGTATCTATCGTTACATGGTTCTTTGGAATGGGCGCTTTGATCGGTCTTATCACTGGCGTGATCGGTCTGATCTGTGCATCCAATGCGAAAAAGGCAGGTTTTGAGGGCGGCATGCGGACAGCAGGTTTTGTGTGCTCTCTGATCGGTGTGATTGGCAGCGCGCTTGTTTTTGTGGCATGTGTGGCCTGCGTGGGTGTTTTAGGAACCGCGGCAGCGTTAGGCTAAGGCTGTGTTGACAAAGGTCGTCTGAGTTGAAAGAAATACTTATCGGATTAAACGCGATAAGCGCCTACGGTCTGTACGGGGCGGCAGGTTTTCTGCTGGGAATCGGATATCTGTTCTTTATTACAAGAGTGAAATCCAGAGATTTTGATGATTTGGTCTACATCTATGTCTGGGCGGCGCTGGGAGCAATTGTGGGAGCAAAGGTTCTCTACATTCTGCTTGAGATTCCGAATATCGCGCGGACTGTTGGAAGCGGAGAAGCGGATCTTTGGCCGTATCTCGGAAGCATGGTAAGCGGCGGATTTGTTTTTTACGGCGGACTGCTCGGCGCAGTGCTTGCCGTAAAAACGGCATCCCGGTACTTTTCACTTGATTATGTCGAAACGTTGTCCCTGATGACTCCGGCCATGCCGCTGGCACATGCGTTTGGAAGGGTCGGATGTGCGGTTGTGGGATGCTGTTATGGCAGGGAAAGCCGTGTGGGCATTGGGATAAGGTATGTGGATTCCATGTATGCGCCAAACGGTGTCTGTCTCTATCCTGTACAGGCGATCGAGGCTGCTGCTGATCTGGTGATTTTTGGGGCGCTCGTTTTTACCCTGTTGAAAAGGGCGGATGCGTGTGAGAAGCCTGGGATCTTTGAGAAGTATCTGGTGATGTATGCCTGTACCAGATTTCTGTTGGAATTTCTGAGAGGCGATTCTGTCAGAGGGCATCTTGGGTGGCTCTCCACATCACAGTGGATCAGCATTATTATCCTGTTATGGATAGGGATGCAAAGAATGTTAATAAAGAAAAAGCAGGGGCGGGAATAAAATTCCCGCTCTTTTTTTGATATAGTGATTGACAAACTGTTCATACTGTATATAATGATATATATACAGTATATACTGATAGCGCAAACTGTGACGACAGGGAGCGCGAAAAGGATGAGGGAGGCATGCATTGAAAATTATCATATCGAATCAATCCGAGCTGCCGATCTACGCACAGATCAGGGAACAGCTCAAGGAACAGATCTTAAACGGACAGATCCCGGAGGGAGAGACACTTCCCTCCATCAGACAGCTTGCGAAGGAGCTGGGTGTCAGTGTGATTACCACCACCCGTGCGTACAGCGAGCTGGAGGCGGAAGGCTTTATCGCTACCATGCAGGGCAAGGGAAGTGTGGTACTTTCCAGAGATAATAATCTTCTGCGGGAGCAGTACCTTCTGCGCATTGAGGAGGGGCTGTCCACGGCCATAGAGACAGCCAAAACAATTGGAATGTCCAAAGGCGAACTGACGGATATTTTTCATAACTTATTGGAAACATAAAGTTTCGGAAAGGAATGGGAAAGATGGAATTGCTGGAAGTAAAAAATCTGTCAAAGCATTACAAGAGCTTTGATTTAAAGAATATCAGCTTTGCACTGCCGAAGGGTTATATCATGGGGTATGTGGGGGCGAACGGCTCCGGGAAGACGACGACCTTAAATCTGATTACGGGTATGCTAAAGTGTACGGAGGGAGAGGTGTATATTGACGGTTTGTCCTGCGGAGAGGACATGAGGGCCTACAAGGAGAAGATCGGCTATGTGGGGGATGAATCCTATTTTCCCGAGCACTATAAAATCAGACATATACGCAGCGTGCTCAAAGACTTTTATCCGACCTTTTCCACGGATCGATTCAACGGCTTTATCCGGAAATGGAAACTGCCGGAGAAAAAGCCGGTCAAAGATTTTTCCAGAGGCATGAAGGTGATGCTGATGTTTGCCTCGGTGCTCGCGAGAGATACGAAGCTGCTCGTGCTGGATGAGGCCACCAACGGGCTTGATCCGGTGATGCGGACGGAGGTGCTGAAGCTTTTGCAGGAGTATGTGATGGACGGCGAGAAGAGTGTAATCTTCTCCACGCACATATTGAGCGATCTGGAGAACATTGCGGATTACATTTATTTTATTCACGGCGGCAGAACCGTTCTCTACGACGCGAAGGATGAGCTGATTGAAAATTTCCTTCTGGTAAAAGGAGAGAGCGCAAAGATTCCGCCTGCACTGAAAAGAGAGCTGATCGGGGTGGAGGAGAATGCCTACGGATTTGAGGCGGTGCTGCCAAGCGATAAGGCGGAGCTTCTGGGGAATGCCTTTCTCTTTGAGAAGCCGACGATTGACCAGATCGTCATTCACTACATTAAAAGCAGGGAGGAGCAGTAAAATGAGAGCATTGCACTTTATGAAAATAGATTATATGTTGACAAGGAAACAGATGTATTTTATGCCGGTCTTTTTTGTTCTGGCATGGGTTATGGGTACGGGCGTAAGCGAAGGCGCAATGTCTTTGCTGGTGGTATGTTCCTATACGCTTTTTGTGGCTTCCATATTTTCGACGGCGCCTTTTGGCTATTGTGTCGGGAAGAACAGAGGATTTCTGCTGCTGCTTCCCGCGACGGTGAAAGAGAGGGTGGCAGGGCGTTTCCTGTATGGACTGTCCTTCGTAGGTTTGCTGGGTGTTCTCTGCGGTATTCTGTGGGGTGTGTATGCGATGCTGGGATATGAGCTGCCGCTCTGGACAGTGGCGCTTGGTTTGTGTGAGCTGGCAGTCGGGATTCTGCTTATGGCGTTAGAGTTTCTTTTTTTCTATCTGTTTGGAGAGGGAAAGGAAAACTGGCAGCACTTGAGTAATATTGTCCGGATTGCGCCGGGTATGGCTATGTTTTTCAGCATGTGCTATTTTGTGGAAGAAATTGATGGAATACAAGGCACGATGGCCGTTAGCATGGGGATTGATCCGAAGGTGTTTGCCGGAAAGTTTATGCAGGTGGGTGTGACTGCCATAGTGGCGGCGCTTCTTCTGACAGCGGTGGCAGCGGCAGTCTGCGCCAGAGTCATTGAGAAGCGGGACTATGCATAGAGAATGAAAATAAAAACAGGTAAAATGTGGAAAATAGTGGAAACAGAGGAAATCTTTCTCCGTGCACTTGAAAAAGATGGCAGAATACAGTAAGATAGTAATGTTATAGACTGACAGCTATCTGGTCAGAGTCAAAGTTTTAAGTGTGAAGGAGAGAGAGCATGGAAAGAATTTGGACTGTTACAGACAGTATGGGTAATCCCCATCAGATTACTTTTAAGAGAGGGTTTGGCGGCGCGAAGTGTATCGTGGACGGAGATACATATAAGATGAAATCAAAAAACTGGGTGATCTGGATGGCGGATCATCAGATCAGCATTCCCGGTGCAGAGTGTAATCTGGTCGTGATCGGTAACAAGACCAGGCTTGCGGTGAACGGCACCTATCTGGAGGACGGCACACCTTATGAGCCGATCAGAAACATTCCTGTGTGGCTCAATGTGCTGGTAGGTATCAATGCAATTTTCGGCACTTTTATGTACGACATGATCGGTCTTGCCATCACGGTGCTTCTGGCGCTTCTGACTTATAAACTGACCTTGAGCAAGAAAACCACGCCGGCGATGATCATTCAGATTGTACTACTGGTAGTGCTTATGGCGCTTACGGCGTTTATCTTTGCGATAGCATAGGGATAGAAAGGGGTAGAGGAACGCGATGGACGAGAATCAGAATTTCGGGTATAACGATGGAAGTTACAATAACCAGGGGGCGGACGGCGGACAGCAGTACGGCCAGAACGAGCAGCCTTTCGTGAGTGCACCGCAGTATGGACAGAACGAGCAGCCTTTCGTGAGTGCACCGCAGTATGGACAGAATGAGCAGCCGTACGCAAACGGACAGCAGTACGCGCAGAATGGTCAGGGGGCTTTCGGCCAGGCGCCGCAGTATAACCAGGTGCCCTACGGAGCGCAGCAGCAGTATAATCAGCAGAACTTTGGACAGCCAGTGAAAGCGGTCGTGTATGATGCCGTGCCGGATAAATTCCACGGGACGTCGGTGGCGGCGCTTGTGTGCGGTATTCTCGGCCTGATCCTTTTCTGGTTTCCCGTTGTGGACATTTGTTTATGTCTGGCAGGTCTGATCTGTGGTATCGTTTCCCTGGTCAAGGGATTCGGCGGTAAAGGGCTTGCGATTGCGGGACTGATTCTTTCTGTTCTGGCATGTATCCTGACCCTGATCTTTTTATACTTCTTTGCGCTGGGAGTGATGCTTTTGTAAGACAGCGGACGCAGGGAGAAACGAAAAAGGAAGTTTTTAGTGATAACGGACAATATGTAAGGAACCCTGTTTTATGGGTTCCTTTTTTTGCCCCTTTGAAACTTTTTTCCCTCTTCAATCGTATTGTATGTAGGAGGGAAAATGAAGTATCATGGAGGTGACACAGCTAAGCAGGAACGGCTGTGGCTGGATATCTATAGACTGACAAGAGGACGCATGAGGGGATGGAGCAGAAGTGGAGCTATCTGGTGGAGGAGTATCGGACCATGCTGTATCGAATCGCCTTCTCGAACATGAAGAACCCGGCAGACGCCGAGGACGCGGTGCAGGAGGCGTTTCTGCGCTACATGAAAGAGGAGAAACCGATTCAGAATAAGGAGCATGAGAAGGCGTGGCTGATACGGACCACCATTCATATTTGTCTGGATATATTGAAGAGCGGCTGGTACCAGAGGACGGTTCCCTGGAACGAGTCCTTTGAAAATGCGGCAAAAAATATTTATCTGCCTTATCAGGTCAGGGACGACGAAACGCTTGAGGCGGTGCTGCGGCTGCCTGTACATTACAGGAATGCGATCTACCTTTTCTATTATGAAGATTACTCGATCCATGAGATCGCCGGAATCCTCAATGAAAAGGAAGGGACGATCAAGACAAGGCTGCGCAGGGGCAGGGAGGAAGTAAAGAAAATTCTGACGGAAGGGAGGCCGTAGAACATGGGGATACAGGAGGTACAGAACCAGAGCGGAAGGCAGACATACCAGAAAAAGAAGAAAACCGGGAGCGCGGAAGGATTTCAGGAGAGCCTTCTGCAGAATCTGAAATACCGGGATCAGGAAAAGCAGGCCGTCACAGCAGCGGAGGCAGAGGCAAAACAGGGCGTTACAGACTCGCAGATCGGTGTGAAAGCAAAGGCGGAAAAGGTGGGCATAGGACGAATCGGCGCGGTGCCGGGCATCCGCATGAACGCGGCAGCAGCGCAGGAAACCCTGCAGGCTGTGGAGGTGAGACATATGAGTTATGAGGACAGCGATCATGTGAGGATCGCGGTGACAGAAGGGTATACGCTGAAAGGCAAGAGAGAAGGAGGCGCCGAAGCCCGGGTTTATGTGGAGGCAAAGTATGAGGACGGCAGGCAGGAAGCCTATCAGGTAGAGATGGCGAAAGTGTCGGGACAGACAGAGCATGTGATTGAACGGTTTGCCCTGGAGACGATGCAGGAAGGAGAAGAGACATATGATTTTAGGTAATCCCTATGGAGGGTACGGCAGTATTGACACCACAGACCACACCGCAAAGCAGCTTTCCAAATATTCGCGTACGGTGGCGCTCAGGGAAAGGATGGGGCTGGAAGGGGATCCCAATGACGGAAGCTTTGCATCCAAGCTCAGAAAAGCGGATGAATTTATGGCGTCTGGAGAGTATCAGGGGCCCACAGATTCTATCGGCATTATGCTGCGGCAGATGGATGAGCCTACGCCGAACAACCCGGTGACCGGGGATTTCTGGCACAATGGCGCGCATATTTCCATCTGTAAAGATTCTTTATACGGGAATACTATCACCATTGGCGGCAGTTCCAATCCCGATTGGATCAGTGTCAACACTTCGGTTGGAACCGTGAAGGTTGATCTCAATGATATGACAAGCCTGATGAAATGTCTCGACCTGTTTTCCCCGGAAGATTTAAATGCCATACTTGCGAAGATCCAGGAGGTAAAACAGAGAAGGGAAGCTTTGAGCCAGATTGAACGCATGCAGGATGAGCTGGTGAAAAACGGCCGGGAACAGAAGAAAGAAGGCGGCAGTGATGACGCGCAGCAGTCGGTGGGTGAGGCAGTCGGCGTGGTCAGCGCGGAGGAAATGCACGGGATCGAGGAAAAGCGGGAGAAGAAATTTATTGGGTAATCTGCTTGCCTCCGTAAGAGGAACGGTGATACAATAGGTAGAACACATATCTTACGGATAAGGAGCGGCAGACAGACCGATGCAGAAAAAAATAGCGGTGATCAATGACATTGCGGGATACGGAAGATGCGCCATGACGGTGCTTCTTCCGATTATTTCTTATATGGGTGTGCAGGCATGTCCCCTGCCTACCTCTCTGTTTTCGAGCAACACGGCATTCCCGGATTTTTTCATGGATGATTATACAGATCGGATGGAGGCTTATATCGGGAGTTGGGAAAAGATAGGTCTTCAACAAGCGTTTCATGGCATTGCCACGGGGTATCTGGGATCTGTCAGGCAGATCGAGATTGTGAAACGGTTTGTCAGGGAGTTTTCAGCGGAGGATACCCTTGTGATTGTGGACCCGGTGATGGGAGATCACGGCAGATTATACTCTGCCTATACGGTAGAGTTGTGTACGGAGCTCAGAGAACTGGTTGCCCTGGCGGATATCATCACGCCGAATCTGACGGAAGGCTGCCATCTTGCGGACATTCCCTATAAAGAGAAAGGGTGGAAGAGAAAGGAGCTGTTCGACATGGCGGCGCGCCTCTCTGCGATGGGGCCGTCCCATGTTGTCATTACGGGGATCCCCCAGGGAGAATATATCGCGAACTATGTCTATGTAAAGACAGGATCGGAAGAGGCGCAGGCACGGCTGATCCGCGTCCACAGGGCAGGGGAAGAACGGTGCAGTACAGGGGACGTGTTTTCCGCGGTGATCGCTGCAGATGCGGTAAACGGCGTACCCTTTGACCGCTCTGTCAGAAAGGCATTGGGTTTTGTGAAACAGTGCATAGAAAAAGCGGTGGAATCCGGCACCCCGCCCGCAGAAGGTGTGCCCTTTGAGCTTGTTCTGCACCGTCTCAGACGGGGGTAAGGAGGGGGACTCAGTGCGCGCCCTGCCGTTTGTGTTTCGCAGTGCGCGCTCGAAAAACCTGCGGTTTTCCTCGCTCGCGGGCTTCGCCCTATACATCCAGCGAAATAATTGCTTCGGTGAGCAAGCTCTCCGCTGCCATTATTTCACTGGATGTGCACTGCTCAACTGGACAACGGATACTCTAACTCAAAGGGGTATCCGTCTTTTTTGTTTTCCTCGGAGAGCGTGTCCGTCTCAATCACATAAAAATCATCGCTCTTTATCACTTCTTTCATCTCTTCCCGGATGGTTTCAAAGTCTGTCACATGGGTAGAGATTCTGCGGCAGGCAAAATCACCTTCACTGATGGTGCGGACAGTTTGGGCAGAGGATGTCTCTGTCGGTGCGTCTCCCGTGATTGTGAGGAACATGTGACGCTGGTATTTGCCGTTTCGGTATTCGTGCAGCACGCCGGAGGGGTAAGCAACAACCGTTCCCATCTGCTGTGCGGTGACGAAAAGCTTCAGAATATGCTGGCCGTAGTATTTGGGGATGTCCATTTCCTCCAAAGGCACAGTGAGCATTTTGCGGGTTACGATCTCGTTGTGGTAGAAGCCATCGGGCAGCAGGATGCCGCTCTTGCTCTCTGGAATTTTGGCCAGGCCGGTCACGGGACTCGCCATATTCTGCAGCGTTTCCTGCAGGGTGGCAAGGCAGTTGTGGATGTCCAGAATTTTCTGTTCCGCCAGAATCTTACCGTCATAGAGGAGCTTCTGCAGATTGATGGAGGCGCCTTCCACATAATTATTTAAGTCTTTAAGCGGGATACCAAGCTTGATACATACAGTGATGGCATCCAGAAGATAGAGCTGTTCGTTTGTGTAGTAGCGGTAGTTCGTCTCTGTGTTTACAAAGGCCGGTTTGAGAATCCCGATCTGGTCATAGTAACGCAGGGATTTGATGCTCACGTTCTTTAATTTTGATACTTTTCCGATAGACATGTACTGACTCATAGCTTGTTTCCTAAATCCTTTTTCCTAATGATGGTATTTGTTTCTATCTGTTTCCTGCCAAAACTATACCCGAGGGTAAGAGTTGGCAAGACTTATTTTGTCACAAAATTTTATGGAAGACAAGACTTTTTGGGAAATTAGTGGTCAGGAAAATTTGAACTACAAGATAATGTGTATGATGAGAAGAAGGGAAATCAGTTCCACTGTCGGCGGAAGTGATTTCCCTTTCATTTGCGGGCAGGATCAGCCCATAGTCACGATGACGTCATATTCGGTTTTTCCCGGGGTGTACGGAACAACACAGCCTTCCACGGCCGTTCCGTCCACGGTGAGGGATTTCACACCCTTCTCCACGTTGTTCGGATTCACTACCTGAATGTGGTAGGTGCCCTCACGGAATTTGCGGGTTAAGGTAAAGCCGCCAAAATCTTTTGGCACGCACGGATCAATGCGGAGCCCCTGGTGTGTGGGGTACACGCCAAGGATGTGCTGGGACACGTTCACGAATGTCCACGCCGCTGTTCCAGTCAGCCAGCTGTTCTTTGCTTCGCCCGGTATGCAGGCATCGGCTCCGCCGACCATCTGGGAATAAACATAGGGCTCTGTGCGGTGGATCTCGCTAAACTCTTCCACATAGGCAGGGCATGTCTTACGATAGATGTCGAAGGCTCTGTCGCCGCGGCCGATCACCGTTTCGGAGATGGAAACCCAGGGATTGTTGTGGCAGAAAATACCTGCATTCTCCTTGTATCCGGGCGGATAGGAGGAAATCTCGCCAAGCTCCAGATGGTATCTGGTGTAGGCAGGCTGCAGGATCATTACGCCGTACTCGGTATCCAGTTTTTCTTTTACGGAGTCCAGCGCTTTTTCGGCAAGCCCTTCTTTTACGCCGATGCCGGCAAGCGGACAAAAGCCGTTTGACTCAATATAAATCTGCCCTTCCTCACACTCTTTGGAGCCGATCTTTTTGCCGTAGGCATCGTAGGCACGGAGGAACCAGCTGCCGTCCCAGCCGTCCTTTAACACGGCATCATACATCTTCTGTACTTCGGCGCGGGCGTAATCCGCCTCCGCCTGGTTTCCCATAAGCTCGCATAACTGTGCGTACTCTTCGCCGTACTTGACAAACATGCCGGCAATGAACACGGATTCCGCCACAGGCCCTTCAGAGGGTCCGAAGGTCTGGAAGGATTCGCCGGGATGCTCGGAGAAACAGTTCAGATTGAGGCAGTCGTTCCAGTCGGCGCGGCCGATCAGGGGTAGCGCATGGGGACCTTTGTGGGTTACAATATAGTCAAAGGAACGCTTCAGGTGTTCCAACAGAGGTTTTGCCAGAGACATATCATTGTCGAATGGCACCTGTTCTGTTAAAATAGAAGTGTCCCCGGTCTCGCGCACATAGGCGGAGGTGCCGGCAATCAGCCAGAGCGGATCATCGTTGAAGCCGCTGCCGATGTCGGAGTTGCCCTTCTTGGTGAGCGGCTGATACTGGTGGTAGGCGCTGCCATCCTCAAACTGGGTGGAAGCGATGTCGATGATACGCTGTCTTGCACGGTCGGGAATCAGATGTACAAAACCGAGAAGATCCTGGCAGGAATCACGGAATCCCATGCCGCGGCCGATCCCGGATTCATAGTAGGAGGCAGAGCGGGACATGTTGAAGGTCACCATACACTGATACTGGTTCCAGATATTGACCATGCGGTCAACTTTGTCGTTGGAGGACTTCACACGGTATCTGGATAAGAGGTCGCTCCAGTATGCGTTTAACTGTGCAAATGCCTCATCTACATCTGCATCGGTCTGATATCTGGCAAGCATTGCCTCGGCGGGCTTTTTGTTGATAACGCCGTGGGACTCCCACTTCTGGTCCTCGGGATTTTCCACATAGCCAAGAACAAATACAAAGGTTTTGCTTTCACCGGGTTTTAAGGTCATGTTGATCTGGTGGGATGCGATAGGCGACCAGCCGTGGGCCACAGAGTTGGATGCCTGGCCCTTCTCCACGGCTTCAGGATTCGCCGCGCCGCGGTATGCGCCGAGGAATGCATCGCGGCTCGTATCGAAACCATCCACGGGAGCATTCACGGAATACACCGCATAGTGGTTTCTTCTCTCCCTGTACTCTGTTTTGTGGTATATTGTGGAACCGGCCACCTCCACTTCACCTGTGTTTAAGTTGCGCTGGAAATTTCGGGAATCATCATCCGCATTCCAGAGACACCATTCTACATAGGAGAAGAGAGAAATGGTTTTTTCGGCACCGCCCTGGTTGGTCAGCTTCACCTGGCTGATTTCGCAGTTGTCATTCATGGGGATGAAGGTGAGGACGGAAGCTTCCAGGTTGTTTTTCATACCTGTAAAGCGGCTGTAGCCGATGCCGTGACGGCATTCGTAGCTGTCGAGCTCTGTCTGGGTCGGTTTCCAGCCGGGATTCCAGATGCTTTCGCCCTCCCTGATGTAGAAGTATTTGCCATTGATGTCATTGGGCACATCGTTGTAGCGGTAACGCGTCATGCGCAGAAGCTTGGCGTCCTTGTAAAAAGTATAGCCGCCGCAGGTGTTAGAGATCAGCGTAAAGAACTCCTTGCAGCCCAAGTAGTTGATCCAGGGCAGAGGCGTCCTGGGTGTAGTGATGACGTACTCGCGGTTGGCGTCATCGAAATAACCAAATTTCATAGCTCCATTCTCCTTTTCGCATTGATTTTAAGTTCGGTTTGTTGGAAACTGTCTTGAAATACAACTGGGTAAACGATTAAGTAAATGTGTCTGCCGTCGGTTAAGCAAATTATACAGAAGAAATGAAAAAAAAGCAATAATTATATATTTTATATGATAAAATCAATAAATCTGAAAAGACATTGCAATACTAAGATTGGTATTGTACAATGGAGATACGAAAACGATTAAGCATTAGCGGGACATGAAGAAGTGGATGATTTCGCGGGTTTGAGAGGATTAGACTATGGTATCTATGAAGGATATTTCGGCAGTCTGCGGCGTCTCGGTGGCTACGGTCAGTAAGGCGCTTAATGATCAGAACGATATCGGAAAAGAGACGAAGAGACGGATTCGGCAGGTGGCCGAGGAGATGGGATATTCTCCCAATACGGCGGCGAAAATGTTGAAAACGAACCGCAGTTATAATGTGGGCGTTTTATTTAACCATGAGGATTACAGCGGACTGACTCACGATTACTACGCTTTTGTGCTGGACAGTCTCAAGAGCACGGTTGAGGAGAAGGGTTATGATATTACGTTTGTAAATACAAAAAAACGTCATGCGGGGGCGATGAGTTATCTGGAGCACTGCAGATCCCGGGGGTTTGACGGCGTTGCGATCGTCTGTACGGATTTCTATTCGGCGGAAATTCTGCAGCTTGTTAGGGGCGATATTCCCATTGTTACGCTGGATCATTTGTTTAACAACGTCTGTGCGGTGATGTCCAACAATGTACAGGGAATGCAGGATCTGCTCACTTACATTTATAAGAAAGGACACCGCAGGGTAGCCTATATTCATGGGGCGGATTCCGCAGTTACCCAGAGCAGACTGTCCTCTTTCTACCGAACGGCGGCAAGACTTGGCCTTACCATACCAGACGAGTATATCCGCATGTCTCCTTACCGTGACACCAAAAACGCATATGTGGAGACGGTCAGGCTTCTTGATTTAAAGAAACCGCCCACATGCATTCTCTATCCCGATGATTTTTCCGCTTTCGGCGGCTTTAACGCGATTCAGGAACGGGGTATGCGGATACCTGATGATATTTCTATCGCGGGTTATGACGGCATTCGGATTGCCAGACATATTGAACCAACGCTGACCACGCTGCGGCAGGATACGGAGGAGCTTGGGCGGCTGGTGGGAGAAAAGCTGCTCAGTCTGATTGAACATCCCAAAACCACGCTGGTGGAGACACTTGTAGTTGAAGGGCGTGTGTTTGAGGGAAATTCTGTTGGAGAATTAGGGGGAGGAAATGATGGCATCACCGATTTTATTTGACCAGAGCAGATTAAAGGCATATGATGGTCTTGTAAGGCTGTGCGAGTTTGCGGGGAAATCCGGGGAGTGGCAGCAAGCTTTGTGGGACGAGCTTCTGGCGAGCCGGAAGCTGTACGATGCTTTTGTCTATTATCTGGAGAACCACGCGCTGCCGGATGAGCCGAAGTGCGGGGCCTATTCCCTGACCGACTGTTATGTGTGGCAGATCGAGCAGGATAATCTGCGCAGGGACACGGGGAAGAATACCGCCAGCTGCAACAAAGAGGATATGGTGCTCAGAGCGTTTCAGATGATGGCCCGGATGCACAGGCAGCCGGAGGAATATGAGAAAAAATTAAGCGACTGGAAGGGTATGGACCAGACGATGTGAAAGCCATAACCTGCTTCCGGGAGCTGACGAAAGGACAAAGGAAAAAGGAAGGAAGTATGGATCGGACGGAATTTATAGACAGGCTGCAGAGAGCGCTTGCGGGAGGTGTGAACAGTTCCCGGGTGGCGGAGAATGTGCAGTATTACCAGGAATATATTGACGTGGAGATCAGGAAGGGCAGGAGCGAGGCGGAAGTGCTTGCAAGCCTTGGCGATCCGAGACTTCTTGCGAAGAGCATTATAGAAGCGAACAAACGCGCCGGCGTCAGCGAAGGGACGAATCGGACATATGATGAAGAGTCCGGCGGGATCAGATATGGGTGGCGGAACAGAACGGGGAAGGAAAACGCCGTGCGTGTTCCCGGCTGGCTGGTTCTGCTGATTGCGGTCGTGATTTTTCTTTTGATCATCGGGCTGGCTTTTTCCATGATCTCCTTTTTTGCGCCGATTATCATTCCCGTGCTGCTTGTCCTGCTTGCCGTTAATTATTTTAAGGGGCGGAAATGACAACAGGCCGTCTATTTGGGATAGACGGCCTGTTGAGGGGAGTATAAATAATTAATATAAGGGTCTGTAGGCGGAGAATGAAGGGGTGTCTCCGTCTACGTTTCTTATTATATTACATTTTAAAAAAAATACAAGGAAAAATAGTACCAAAGTACCAACAAAAGTTTTGGTGCTTTTTAATAAAAAAAATAGTACCAAAGGCCTACAAGTTGTCTGAATAACTTCGGCTGGAACCTCTCATACTATTTCTGTAACACGAAACCAATCAGGAGGTATGGAAGATGTCTAAGAATGATTTTAACCAGAACAGCCAGCAGAATGAGAAGCAGCAGGACAAGAACAGCCAGAACAACTCGAAGAACAGCACAAACAACAGCAAGAACAGTTCCGGCAGCAACGCTAACAACAGTAGCAAGGACAACTATTAAGACGGATCAGATCTGAGAAGGGGACGCATCGGCGTCCCCTTTTTCCGCGCATAAGCAGAGTCAGAAAGCGACAGAGACAGGATGCGTGCTTGCACGCAAGACAGTCTCTGTCGTTTTATGACGAGCAACGCGAATGAGAAATGCGAAGCATTTCGAATCTGCTTATGGGGAGTGCGGAGTCAGAAAGTGACAGAGACAGGATGCGTGCTTGCACGCAAGACAGTCTCTGTCGCTTTATGACGAGCAACGCGAATGAGAAATGCGAAGCATTTCGAATCTGCTTATACACAAAACTGAGTTGACAGCCATCTGTATACAGCATAAAATGTACCTATGGAAAAATTAGAGTATATTGTCCCCTGCCATTTTGGGCTGGAGGCAGTTTTAAAAAGAGAAATTACAGATTTGGGTTTGGAAATTACCTGCGTGGAGGACGGCAGAGTTACCTTTGCCGGAGACAGGCAGGCTTTGTGCCGCGCCAATATTTTCCTGCGCAGCGCGCAGAGAGTGCTGGTCAAGATAGGAAGTTTTCATGCGGAAACGTTCGAGGAACTTTTCCAGGGGACGAAGGCGCTGCCGTGGGAGGCATATATTCCGAAGGACGGAAAGTTCTGGGTGGCGAAGGCGGCCAGCGTGAAGAGCCAGCTGTTCAGCCCTTCGGATATCCAGTCCATTATGAAGAAGGCGATGGTGGAGCGCATGAAAAGCGTTTACCATCTTGACTGGTTTGCGGAGAGCGGGGCGGACTACCCGGTCCGGGTTTTTATTAAGAAGGATGAGGTGACGGTCGGACTTGACACCTCGGGAGAATCCCTGCATAAACGGGGTTACAGAAAGCTGACGGCGAAGGCGCCTATTGCGGAGAATCTGGCGGCGGCGCTTCTGATGCTGACACCCTGGAGAGGGGATCGGATTCTGGTAGACCCTTTCTGCGGCAGCGGGACGATTCCCATAGAGGCGGCCATGATGGCGGCTCATATGGCGCCCGGAAAAAACAGGCGCTTTACGGCGCAGGAATGGACACATGTATTTCCGGGAGCGTTCTGGGAAAAGGCCAGGGAGGAAGCGTTGTCCGTGGAAACGCCGGATGTGGAGACACAGATCCAGGGCTATGACATAGACGAGGAGATGGTGTCGATCGCCAGGGCAAATGCCAGAATGGCAGGGGTGGATCATCTGATTCATTTTCAGCAGAGGGACGTGTCCCAGCTTTCCCATGCAAAAAAGTACGGGTTTATACTGACGAATCCGCCCTACGGCGAGCGGCTTTCTGAAAAGGAAGAAGTGGCGGCCCTGTATCGGATGCTTGGGGAGCGCTATCAGGCGCTGGATGCCTGGTCTATGTATGTGATCACTTCCTACGAGCAGGCGGAGGCTGCCATCGGCAGGAAAGCGGACAAAAACAGAAAGCTATATAACGGGATGATAAAGACCTATTTTTATCAATATATGGGGCCAAAACCCACCGGGAGCAAGAGATAAGAGATGCAGCAGAACAGCCTGATGAAAAGCACATTGGTATATTGCGTTCTATTTGTGGCGGCAGCCATGAGCGTTATGCTGTATTATGCGGCGACAAAGACCGTGGGCGTGGCGGATCTGGCGCAGGATGAAGTGGTGCGTCCCTCTGTGCAGAAGGAGGCGGGTGCGCCGGCCGTCCCGGCAGAGGAGAATGAGATTATCATTGACAGATCTGCGCAGAACACCAATTATTTTTGTATTCCGATGCCGGAAAGCGTGAAGGCGGAGGAAGTGGTTTTAGAGAACCACTATATGGACAAGGAACTGTGGGTGAGCATCAGCGCGGCACAGACCGATGAATACGAAGCGTTTTACAGGACAGGCAGCGTCTATGGCAACTGTAAGAATGTGGCCGATGGCCGTTACGAGGCGGAGGAGGACAGGATCTGTCTGCGCTTTGCGTTGGACGGTGTCTATGAGTACCGCAGTATTTTTGAGGATCATACCCTGTATGTGGAGTTCGTGCCTTCAAAAGAGGTGTATGAGAAGATCATTGTGATAGATCCCGCTTACGGGGGCGAGGAACAGGGCGTCACGGCGGAAGGCGTTCTCTCGAAGAATATTACGCTTGACGTTGCGAAAGCGTTGAAGACCATGTTCGATGAGAGCGATATCAAGGTGTATTATACAAGGATGGATGACAGCAATCCTGCTGCTGCAGACCGTGCTGGTCTTGCGGCGGCGACAAGGGCTGATATGCTGATACGCATAGAGGTGAGCGGTGATGAGAACAGCAAGCTTTATGGGACATCGGCAGTCTATAACAGCAAATTTTTTATTCCCGGATTCGGCAATGTGGAGCTTGCGGACCTTCTGGAACGGGAGGTAGTCACGTCGATCAGCGGCAAGGCATGCGGTCTGGTGGAGTCGGCGCAGGAGGATCAGGTAGTAAACAGCGCCACGGTTCCCGCGGCGGCCATCCGGGTGGGGTATCTGACCAACGGCCAGGAGGCTATTTTACTGCAGCGCGAGGACTATATCAGACGAATTGCGGAAGGCATTTATAATGCGGTCGTGAAGGCGTACGAGCAGCGTGAAGAATAGTGCCGGACACTGCATGATGCGGGGAGAAGAAAAACATGTCTAAAATCATCTTTGCCACAGGCAATGAGGGGAAAATGCGTGAAATACGGGCCATTCTGGGCGATATGGAGGTGGAGGTCAGCTCCATGAAGGAGGCCGGACTTGCCCTTGAAATCGAGGAGGATGGCGTCACATTTGAGGAGAATGCCCGCATCAAGGCGGACGCGGTGGCAGCAGCCCTTGCGGAGCAGGAAAAAGAGCAGGACTGCGTGGTGATGGCGGACGATTCCGGGCTGGAAATCGACTATCTGAACGGGGAACCGGGCGTGTACTCGGCCAGATACCTGGGGGAGGAGACGCCTTTTTCCGAGAAGAGCATGGACCTGCTCAGACGCCTTGAGGATGTGCCGGAGGAGGAGAGGAGCGCAAGGTTTGTATGCGCCATTGCGGCGGTATTTCCTGATGGAGAGACCGTTATTGCCAGAGGAACCATTGAGGGCAGGATCGGCCATGAACTGCGCGGCGGTAATGGCTTTGGCTATGATCCCATTTTTTATCTGCCGGAATACGGCCGTACCGCGGCGGAGCTTTCCGATGAGGAGAAGAATCGGATCAGCCACAGAAGCAGGGCTTTGGAACAAATGAAAGAGGAACTAAAGAAAAGGGTGAATTAAATAAATGAGAGTATTGATCGTAAGCGACAGTCATCGTCATAATACCAATCTGCTTGCCGTGCTGGAAAGGACAGGTCCCTACGATATGCTGATACACTGTGGGGATGTGGAGGGAAGCGAATATACGATCAGCGAGGCTGCAGGCTGTCCCGTAGTAATGGTGCAGGGAAACAATGATTTCTTTTCCAGCCTGCCGCGGGAGGAGGAGTTTATGATTGGCCGCTATAAAGTCTGGGTGACCCACGGCCATCACTATTATATTGCCATGAACACGGAGACGATCAAGCAGGAGGCTGTAAGCCGCGAAGTGGATATTGTCATGTGTGGACATTCCCACAAGCCGGTCATAGATATCGGAACGGACATTACGCTGATCAACCCCGGCAGCATCAGCTACCCCAGACAGGAGAACCGCAGGCCGAGCTATGTTATTATGGAGCTGGACAGGGAAGGTGAGGCCCACTATACACTGAATTACGTTTAACGGGAACCGCTGCCGGGCCGGCAAAGTATCTGTACTAAAAATAAGGTATAAAAAATAAGCAGAAAGCTGTTGACAGAAAAAAAAACGTATTATATAATGGAACATGCGTTGTGGGAAATGGCGTGAGATCCCTTGCGGGGTGTGGCTCAGCTTGGCTAGAGCGCCTGGTTTGGGACCAGGAGGTCGCAGGTTCGAATCCGTCGTTTTGCGGGATTTCCCGATTTTTATTTTTACGCTACTTATCCCTGGGAAGCATATCCTTTTGGTTTGTCCTTCCTACAAGGTAATCCAGATTGACTTCGTACAAATCAGCAAGTGCGATCAATACTTCCACTGGTATTCCCCGTGTTCCCTGTTCAAAATGTGCGTATGAACGTTGTGATATATGCAAATATTTCCCAACCTTTGCCTGTGTCAGATCCCTGTCTTCCCTCAAATTTTTTAAACGTTCATATTTCATTTTTATCACCCACATTAGTATAC
>CAJTTT010000032.1:0-275 GCA_910579285.1 uncultured Lachnospiraceae bacterium
GAATAATACGATAAGCCTTTCCTTGGTCAATGGACTGTTCGATGGTCTCTCGTGAAATGATTTGACCATCTTCTTCAAAGTGGCTATCTCTACAACCAAACTCCTCCATAGCCCCATAGTTAAAAGCTTCTTGATTATCTAAAATGAACTGTTCTCGGTCATTTTCTTCCATCGGACACAACTGTATATCTTTTTCCATTTCATCACCCCTACGATACCTAATTTGTTGTTCTCTTACTTCCGCCCTCGCTGTGGGTTTGGATTTTTCAGCAAGT
>CAJTTT010000032.1:285-34241 GCA_910579285.1 uncultured Lachnospiraceae bacterium
CTCCGGGTCGCTGTCTGAGCTGGCGGCTTCGTCAACAGTCTGCAAGAAATTTCCCAGCGGATTGTCCTCCGGGACGCTGAAAAATCGTCCTTATGCGCTTTTCGTAAGTCAAGAGCTATCTTGTTTGTGTCCTGCTGTATACATGGCGGCAAAAGCTGTCATCATCAATATGGGCGGTGATAAGCTGTCTTAGCTGCAGGTCGGAAAAGCCGGGATTATGCTGCTTCATAACTTCCCTGCGCAGATTTTGAAAGATAGGTCTGTTCCGCAAGCTGTTCCAGCGTCAAGCCACGCTCTACACGCAGGTCTTTTAAGCGTTCCTGTATTGTCAACGCTAATTTGCATACACACCCCATATACTTATTTCATGCTTCCCTGACACTCGCTACACTCTCTGTCATGGATAGAAATGATACCCCCACATTTTGAACAAGTATATTTCTCTTTCTGCTGTTCCATGAATCTTTCCAAACCGTGCTGGCGAACAAACTCACTATTCTCCATGAGGCTCGCCTGATACCTTTTTATGTAGCTTTTTTCAAGGCTTTTTATCAGCTTGCAAGGGTAGTCGGTACACTCAAAACAATATGACCGTCCTTTGCCCTTGATACAATCTTTTATCTTGCATTTACGGCAGTGCTCCGGCTTTCCTATATCGCTGTTTAAGCAACCGTCACATGGCTTTTTATGGTAACAATGTTTATAGCAAACCAAACAGTTCATGCCGCAGGGAGCAAACATAGCCGTATCAATTTTTTCTGTTGGCATTTTCATGGCTCTCCCTCCTTGTCAGACTGTTACCCTTTGTAGTCCCTTGTAAACTGTACTTTTGTGTGTGATAAACTATTTACATCCATTTTGGCAACCTCCTTTGTTTTAGTACGGCTGGCGAACCTATACTAAATATAACACTGGAGATTTTTTACTGTAAGCTAAAGCGGCTGTTGTCACACCTGCATAGTAGGTGGTTTTTTCTTCACTCATAAGAAAAGCCCGCAAACATTGAATTTACGGGCTTTTAACACTTTCTCTTATTCTAAACTTTAGAACTTCCCAGCCTTCGCCGCTTCTTCGATCGAAACAGCCACAGCCACGGTAGCGCCGACCATCGGGTTGTTACCCATACCGATCAGACCCATCATCTCCACATGCGCAGGCACGGAAGAGGAACCCGCAAACTGTGCATCGGAGTGCATACGGCCAAGCGTATCCGTAAAGCCATAGGATGCAGGACCTGCAGCCATGTTGTCGGGATGCAGGGTACGGCCTGTGCCGCCGCCGGATGCAACAGAGAAGTACTTCTTATCTGCCTCTGTTCTCTCCTTCTTGTATGTACCTGCCACAGGATGCTGGAATCTGGTCGGGTTGGTGGAGTTACCAGTGATAGATACGTCCACGTTCTCCTTCCACATGATAGCCACACCCTCGGGTACGGAGTTTGCACCGTAACAGTTTACTTTGGAGCGAAGACCTTCGGAATAAGGAGTTCTGCTCACTTCCTTCACCTCGTTGGTGTAAGGATCATACTCGGTCTCCACAAAAGTGAAACCGTTGATTCTGGAAATGATCTTAGCCGCATCTTTTCCAAGACCGTTCAGAATAACACGAAGAGGTTTCTGACGAACCTTGTTCGCCTTCTCAGCGATACCGATCGCACCCTCAGCCGCCGCGAAGGACTCGTGGCCTGCCAGGAATGCGAAGCAGTCTGTCTCCTCCTCAAGGAGCATCTTGCCGAGATTGCCGTGACCCAGACCTACCTTACGGGTATCAGCCACGGAACCGGGAATACAGAATGCCTGCAGGCCCTCGCCGATTGCTGCTGCAGCGTCAGCCGCCTTCTTGCAGTCCTTCTTGATCGCGATAGCCGCGCCTACGGTATATGCCCAGCATGCATTCTCAAAACAGATGGGCTGGATCTTCTTCACCTGCTCGTATACATCCAAGCCGGCATCTTTTGTAATTTTATCAGCTTCTTCAATAGAAGAAATGCCATAGCTGTTCAATACGGAATTGATTTTATCAATTCTTCTTTCATATGATTCAAATAAAGCCATCTTATTTTTGTCCTCCTATTATCTCTATGTTCCGAGCCTGCAAAGCAGCGCTCGCGAGGTTAATTCCGAAGGAATTTACCTCTGTTATTCGCATCTGGGATCAATGATCTTCACAGCATCGTCCACGCGGCCGTACTGACCACATGCCTTCTCATATGCTGTATTCGGGTCATCGCCCTTCTTGATGAAGTCTGTCATCTTGCCGAGACTTACGAACTTATAGCCGATAATCTCATCGTTGGCATCCAAAGCGATCCCTGTCACATAACCCTCAGCCATCTCGAGATAACGGGGGCCTTTCTTGAGCGTACCGTACATCGTACCTACCTGGCTTCTCAATCCCTTGCCCAGATCCTCAAGACCTGCGCCTACCGGGAGACCGTCCTCGGAGAATGCAGACTGTGTACGGCCGTACACGATCTGTAAAAACAGCTCTCTCATAGCAGTGTTGATGGCGTCACACACCAGATCCGTGTTGAGCGCTTCCATAACCGTAAGACCCGGTAAAATCTCGGAAGCCATAGCTGCGGAGTGTGTCATACCGGAACATCCGATGGTCTCAACAAGAGCCTCCTGGATGATACCCTCCTTCACGTTCAGGGTCAGCTTACAAGCGCCCTGCTGAGGAGCACACCAGCCTACGCCGTGTGTCAGGCCGGAAATATCCTTCACTTCCTTCGCCTGCACCCACTTCGCTTCCTCGGGGATCGGCGCACAGCCATGATGAACACCCTGTGCCACTGTACACATTTCTTCCACTTCTTTTGAATAGATCATGTGATAACTCCTTTCGATTATGTATTAATTATTTGATAACAGGCCGGATCGCCTGTCATAACCGCCAGTCCTATTGTCTCATATCAGAAGGAAAAAATCCAGATGTTTGTCAATATTTTCTTACATTTCACAGCTCAGCCCACGCCCATTCGCAAAACCGCGCTTTCAGCGCTCTTTGCCGCTCCGCGGCTGTTTTTTCTCATAATCAGGCGCTCCCTCAGAACTTCATCTGTCGGGCAAATCATGCTCGCATGAATTTGACAGACAGATGAAGTTCTGGCTGAGCTGTTACCCCATAAAATACTCTGATATGTCAAAGCTGTTGATAAGAGCAAGACCATTCTCTTCCCTGCACTCCAGCCAGCTCGCACTGCTTCTCGTCCAGCTGCGCAGGGAATAGTTGAACATCTCCTCCGTACAGCGGCAGTGCGGATCTTTTTTATCCAGATTGCGCAAAATGCAGTTTTCACAAGGGGTATCCCTGTTCTGCAGCGCCTTATAACAGATATCACCGATCTTCACATCAGGCGAATCTACCAGTACTTTTTTGTTGATAAAACTGATCTCGTGGTTATCTGGATTTACCACATAGACAAAGCTGTCCATATTATCGAAGATGGCGACCTGCGCCACAAAATTCTGCAGCCGGTCCATCAGCCCGATCTGAAGAATATGCGCCTCCATCAGACGGAACAGGGAGCGTACTTCCTCCATCTCACTCTTTGTCAGCTCCATCTGCACATCCTCGTGGTTCTCAAACACGATGGCTCCCTGAAACTCACCCTGCGAGGTCAGCGGATAGTAAAGCATGCTCTTAATGCCCTCCGCCCGGAAATACTCACGCATCTCCTCCGCCGTCAAGTCATAATCGTGGATCATGGCCACACTCGGGAAGAAGGAATAAAGAATTTCATTCACCATTCGTTTCAGCTCATAATGCTCCTCAGCCTCTTTTCCCGTGGCATACTTCTTCACCGTAAACTGTATGGTACGCGAAATCGGCAGCGAATCGTTTCCGCAGATATAGCCTCTGTGGAACTGATATTTCGCAGTCATCAGCTCCAGAGAGGAGCGCAGAGCGGACTCCAGCATCTTATCCTCAAACAGGATCTGCATCACCTGATCTTCGATATGTCTTTCATAATCTATCGTCTTTGTCATATCATAGCCGACTTTTCTGTTGGCGTGATACACTGTCGTGCTTGCGGCATGGTAGACACGATAGCCGTCTTTACCGTTGGCCTTAACGGTATACACCGCCCTGTCAGCTTTCTCAAAAAGCTCCTCATAATTTTTGCCGTGATAAGGATATACCGCAACGCCCACACTGCAGGTCACATGAATCGGCTGTCCCTCAAAGTCGAGATCGTATCTCACCTGCTTTACGATATTGCCCGCCATCTCATCCGCATCGGAAATGGTTTCCAGATTTCTCATATAAACGAGGAACTCATCGCCGCCGATACGGCCGATCACGTCACCGCCCTTGAACATTTCTTTCAGAATCCCGGCAGTCTTCTCCAGAAGCTGGTCTCCATTGGCATGCCCCAGAAGATCGTTGGCTTCCTTAAAATTATCCAGATCAATAATCATCATCGCACTCAGCGAGTTTTCGTTTCCGTCCTCAATGGCATTGTGAATCAACTGTTCGGTTGCCCCC
The DNA here is from genome assembly GCA_910579285.1 of uncultured Lachnospiraceae bacterium. GTDB lineage: Bacteria > Bacillota > Clostridia > Lachnospirales > Lachnospiraceae > UBA3282. The sequence goes on from CAJTTT010000032.1 coordinate 4,777, forward strand.
TGATTGTAGATGCCTGTCAGCGCATCCTTCTCCGCCCGAAGCAGAAGCTCCATCTCCTTGATCTTCCTGTCATTGATATTAATCATACGTCCCACGATACGGGTTACATAGCCCTCCGCTCCCAACAGGGAGGTCAGATTGGCCTGATACCATGTATAGTCATTATCAAACCTTTTAATCCGAAATTCAATGGTATCATGTTTGGGAGACTTGAGCAGACTCTCCAGAACAGCCTTGTAATAGGCAACGTCTTCCTTGTAGATCATTGCCGCATTAAATCTTTGCATATATCTGCTGTGGATTTCATCCTGTGCCATGCCGTACTCATCGTTCGTCCTGATAATCATAACGTCCGTCTTGGCATTATAATCAATAATCTTTTCGCCCTCAGCCTGGGACAGAATGTGCAGACGCTCTGCCTGTCTTTGCAGCTCTTCCTCCACACTCTTTCTCTCGGTTATATCTTCGACCACAGATACAATTGTATATTTTCTTCCCTCTCTGGCATAAAGATTTCCCCGGGCATGCAGCCAGCGCAGATTACCACTGCCGGTTACCGTACGAAACTCAGTATCTACCACACCGTCATCCTTAAGCACATCCCTGATAGCCTGCCTGTAAGTCGGAAGGTCATCAGGAATAATACTCAGCTCCACTCTCTCCAGATACTTCATGCCCTCTACCCGGGAATAGCCAAGCATGCGGAAAAATCCTTCGTTGATAAAAATGGGCTTCATCTCCCCATCCTCATACTCGAAGAAGCAGATTCCTGCTATGATATTGTCGATCATCGAGCCAAAGTTTTCAATACTTAAATCAATCGCCATACGCTCATCCCCAACACACACTTTCTCTTACTGTTTTACCGCTTTTCCGGCTCCGCTCACTGCCTCTTTTCTGCTATCTCACCCTGCCGCTTATAAATGCTTCCCGGCGGAATCAGTCCTCTCACCATAGAGGTCGGATAAATATTGGTATCTTTACCGATCACAGTGCCGGGATTTAGAACAGAATTACATCCCACTTCCACCTGATCGCCAAGCATAGCGCCGAATTTTTTCAACCCTGTCTCGAAAGTCTCCTCTCCGGCCTTTACCACCACCAGCGTCTTGTCGCTCTTTACATTAGAAGTGATGGAACCGGCTCCCATGTGTGCCTTAAACCCTAGAATGCTGTCACCCACATAATTATAATGGGGCACCTGCACCTTATTAAAGAGAATCACATTCTTAAGTTCGGTGGAATTGCCGACAACCGCGCCCTTTCCCACAATCGCACTGCCTCTGATAAACGCACAGTGCCGAATCTCCGCCTCCTCATCAATAATGGCAGGGCCGCCGATATAGGCGCTTGGAAACACCTTCGCCGACCTTGCAATCCATATATTGCCTTCTCGTCTCTCGTACTTTTCCTCCGGGAGCGTCTCCCCCAGGGAAATAATGAAATCTTTAATCTTCGGGAGCGCTTCCCACGGATAAGTAAGTCCTGTGAACACTTCCTTTGCGATTGTCTCCTCCAGCGTGTAGAGGGCCTCAATCGTGGCATTCTGCAATCCGATCATCTTTTTACCCTTTCTCCTTTTTTACCCCTTTATAAAACTGGGATGCATATTGAAATCTATGGTAGAGAGCGCCCTGATTGGCCATCTGCTTGACGAAATTCGTCCGTCTGGTCACGAAATCGTTAAGCTTCACCATATACTCTTCCTCCGTAATTTCCCCGGAAGCCACAAGAGTCAGTCCTTTCTCCCAGCTTGCCGTCAGTCTGGGATCCAGGAGCGGCTTTACCGACCCTGCCACCACCTCATAAATCATCTCTCCCAAAAGCGTGGGCGTGATAATCTGCGTCTTTTTATTTAAATCCAGATATTTGATATGTACCAGCTTCTTTAATATTTCTGCCCTTGTGGCGGACGTGCCGATCCCGCTCCCTTTGATCTGTGCCCGCAGTTCCTCATCCTCGATAAACTGTCCGGCATTTTCCATCGTCAAAATCATGGTTCCCGAATTGTAACGCTTGGGCGGGGAAGTCTCCCCCTCCTTCTTTTCCAGCGTTTTTTTGTCAAGCGGCGCACCCTTTTTCAGAGCGCCGAGCGCTTCCATGAACGATATATCGCAGGAAGTCTCCTGTTCCTCATCGACAGTCTCTCTTTCAGTATACTCCTCTGCCTTCTTTCTTGCAAAAGAATTTTGCGAAACTTCGAGATAACCCTGTTCCGCCTGTACCTTAAAGCTGGAAAGAAAGGTTTCTCCCTTACATTTCGCGGTCAGGGTAATCTTCTGATAGACCGCCGCCGGATAAAAAATGCTTAAGAACCGTCTGGCTATGATCTCGTACACCTTCGCCGAAGTCGGATGCAGACCATTCAGCGCGGAAAGCCCCTGTCCTGTGGGAATAATCGCATAGTGATCCGTAATCTGCTTATCGTTCACATATCTTGTCTTTGCAATCCCCTGAAACCGCTCTTCCTTCAGGATTCTCTCAGCAAATGCCGTCACAGGCTGATAATTTAGCAGCCCTTTTATGTTTTTACCAATTTCCTTCGCAACCGCCGTGGAAAGAACTCTGGCGTCCGTTCTGGGGTAGGTGGTCAGTTTTTTCTCATAGAGTTCCTGCGCGATCCTAAGCGTCTCATCAGGACTGATCTTGAAAAGTTTGGAACAGTCGTTTTGCAGCTCCGCCAGATTGTACAAAAGAGGCGGATTCTTCGTCTCTTTCTTCCGCTCGATCTTTTCCACCAGAGGCGTTTCCTCCGGCTGTTCCTGCAAAAAGGCAAGAAACGCATCCGCGTCCTTTTCCTCCAAAAAGCCGTTGTCCTTATAAATTTTCGGGGATTGGTAAAACCTGGATCCCTCGACGGCCTTCCACTCCAGACTGCACTCATGGCCTGCGATATCCGCCTTCATCAGAATGCGGTAAAAGGGGATTTTCACAAACTCCCTGATCTCCCGCTCCCTGTTCACCACCATGCCGAGCACACAGGTCATCACCCGGCCGACAGAGACCACCGCCTTGTCTGCATTCAAGTAACTTTTAATAGAATAGCTGTATTTCAACGTGAGGGCGCGGGAAAAATTAATTCCCATCAGATAATCCTCTTTCGCCCGCAGATACGCCGCGTGGGAAAGATTATCGTAGGCAGAAAGATCCTTCGCCTCTCTAATGCCCCGCAGAATCTCTTCCTCAGTCTGGGAATCGATCCATACCCGCCTTCTGTCCTTCCCTGAGACGCCTGCCTGCTGTTCCACGAGCCGGTAAATATATTCGCCCTCCCGTCCGGAGTCGGTGCAGACATAGATCGTCTCCACATCCTTCCTGTTCAAAAGTCCGCTCACAATGCCAAACTGCTTTTTTACACTGTCGATGACTTCGTACTTAAATTCCTGCGGAATAAAGGGAATTGTCTCCAAAGACCATCTCTTATACTTCTCATCGTAGACCTCCGGGTAGCTCATGGTTACCAGATGTCCCACACACCAGGTCACAACCGCCTCCTCGGACTCCATATAGCCGTCGCGGTTTTTCATATTATATTTCAAAGCCTTGGCAAATTCCTTCGCCACGCTGGGCTTCTCCGCAATAAACAAACTTTTTCCCATAAAACTCCTGCCGTCACTTTACGGTCTGACTGAACGGTTATCACAGATCCGAAATCTGGACAAGTTTCAGGTTCGATTTGACCTTCGCCTCCAGATTCAGCTTCTCGTCAAATCGGAAAGCCGTGTACATATAAATATAATCCGCACTGATCTTTGCTTTTTTCGCATAGAGCAGGAGATTCTCGTAATCCTCATATGTCATGGGCTTCTCCCAGTTACAAAGCCCGATCAGCGTACGTCCTTCCTCATCCTGAGCAATGATATCCAAAGCGCCCACCTTGCCGATCCACTCTCCGATGGCGCCGCACTGGATGGGAAGCCTGTGCCGTTCTCCAAGCCGCGCCAGATGCTGCCTGCAAACCTGTTTGAAATAGCCGGACACATAGCGTCTGAAATCCCGCATGATATAATGGTTATAGAACTCGCCTACCGAGAGCATCTGCAGATCACTCAGGTGCGGATACATATAGGTATAATAAAAATCAACGAACGGATGGCTGATCCGATAAATTCCCTTCTGCACATTCTCCTTCCCCGCGGTATCATAGGAAAACACCTTCTCCACCAGCTCCAGCTCAATCAGATTTTTCAGATATACGCTGATCTTCGCCCGGGAAAACTCGGTGTGCAGATGGAGATCGTTCAGCTTGTGATCTCCTGCGGCGATAGACGCCATAATGGTGTTGTAGACTCCCGGTTCTCTGAGCTGTTCCGTGAGAATGCGCTCCCCCTCCTCAAAGAGAAAGCTGTTGCAGTCCAGAATGTTGCGGCAGATGTTCTGCTGAATCGTCAATCTGTCATCAAACTGGTTCCAAAGCCCTGGAATCCCTCCCAAGATGGCATAGGCTTCCACACACTCCTCAATGCGGAAATTCGGAAACCGTTCCACCAGATCTGCAAAAGGCATCTCCTTGATCTTCAGAAGCCCAGAAAGCTCGTATGCCGCCTCACCGATTCTCGTAATCATACTGTTTTCAATCCACCCGATGGAAGAGCTGACCAGAACGACCATCACGTCATCCCGGTTCCACTGGCTGTGCACAAAAGCCACCAGTTCTTTCATAAAGGTATCGCTGGCCCGCACAATATTTTGGAACTCATCAATCACCAGCACTTTCTTCCCGGTGACACGATGGGCTATCTTTTCAAAAATCTCCTGAAATCTGGGGAACTTTTCTACAACATAGCCGTCATGGGTAAGCTGTCTGCCCCACTGATATGCCTGCTCCCTCTCCGAGCAGGCCCTGGCAAGGTAATAGTACCCCGGCCGGTCCTTCATAAACTCCTTTACAAGCGCGGTCTTACCGATATGTTTCTGTCCGTAAACAATCAGAATCTGACTGCCGTCCCTGTCATAATAATTATTTAGATAACCAAGTTCTGTTGTTCTTCCCAGTAACATAGTCCTGTCCGCCTTATCCTACCTTTGCCGTCAATTTCTCAAGTATATCTGCTATGCCTTGCGCCGGCATCGGTCTGCCCATATAATATCCCTGAATCATATCGCATTCCAGCTCTTTGAGATACTGAAACTGCTCCCTGGTCTCCACGCCTTCCGCAATCGTCTCATATCCCAGACGTTTCACCATGTAAATGATGGATTCTGTAATAATCTTTGTGTTCCTGTCCGTAAGAAGGGTATCCACGAAAGTTTTATCAATTTTCAGCGTGTTGATCGGCAGCCCCTTTAAATAGGCCAGAGAAGAAAAACCTGTACCGAAGTCATCCAGCGAAATTCTCACCCCGGCATTTTTCAACTCGCTCAGCCGTTCGCTTATCTCATCAAAATCTTCTATCAAAATGGTTTCCGTCACTTCAATTTCTATCTCGCCCGGGGAAACATCGTACCTTTCCAGAATCTGCATCAGACAGTCTGTAAAGTCATGCTTCTTGCACTGTACCGCCGAGACATTCAAAGACAGGATCAGCGGATAATGATATTTATCACGCCACTGAGCATACGTCTGCACACTCTTTTCTATCACCCAGTTGCCAATCGGCACGATGGTACCATTCTTTTCCGCGATCGGTATAAAGACTGCGGGACTTATCATATCCCCTTTGTTGTCCCTCCAGCGGATCAGCGCCTCCACACCGCGGAATTTTCCATTTTCGGCATAATACTGAGGCTGAAAGTACATGGTAAAGTTCTGCTCAAACACAACCTCTTTCAGTTTGTTCTGAATGGCCACCGTCTGCAGAAATTCCTCCAGAATCGCGCCCTCAAAATACTGGATTTTATCCTTTCCGCCGCTCTTCGCCTTAAACATGACAATCTCTGCGCAGTTGATCAATTCTAATGTCCCAAGCGCCGCCTCCGGGTATTCGGACACACCCACGCTCACCGTCATGGTGACCTCCTGTCCGTCCGTCATTTTAAACGGTTTCTTCAGCCGCTCCCTGATGACACGGTAAATCGTGTCCACGCTTCTTGCCCCGCAGGGATCATAGATCCCGATACAGTAAATATCCGTACTGAAATGGGAAACGATCACATTGCTGTTCATCAGACCAGTCAGATACTGACCAAAAAGCTGCACCAGCTCATCCCCGGCTATAATGCCCATGCCGTCATTGACTCTGCGGAAATCGTCAAAATCCATAAACATCACCGCCACTTTTTTCGTTTCCTTTTCCGCACGGCGCAGAAACTCTCCCAAAAGCCTTACAAAATAGTTTCGGTTATAAAGTCCCGTCAGAACATCGTAATAGGCCATGTAGATGAGCTCATCCTTCTGGGCCGCTAATTGGGTCACATCCTTAAACCGTATGATTTTATCCGTCGGATTCCCCTCAGAATCATAGACAACGTTTACCTCCACCTCAATGCAGAGACGGCTCTCCTTCACCTTTATCTCAAAGTTTTCTCTGTCCCTCTTCTGCTTTTCAATAAACAGTCCTTCTTTGAGTGGTATTTCATACTGTTCCTCCACTCTGTCATAGAGTTTCGATAAATCTTCCATATCGGAGACGGAAAAATCAAAGAAGTAATCCCAGCTTCCTAACGTTTCAACCCGGTCTTCCTTATAATTGTAATAAATAAATGCGCTGCTCGACGTCTCGCACAACAGCCGGAGCATCTTCTCGTCCTGTCGAAGTTTTTCATACTCCTGCGCAAACTGCTGTGTCCCGTTTCCCCTCTCATTGTTCTCCGTGCTTATCACTGCGTACGCGCGCCGTTCTCCCCAGACGGCGCCCCTCCCCTCATATCAATCATCTGTGTTTACAGTTCCCTTATAGTAACCCCTATTTTTTTGTTATATATCCCTTAGCTTTCAACGTTTCCGCACACAATACGGCTCCCCCAGCCGCGCCGCGCACGGTATTGTGGGAAAGTCCCACAAATTTCCAGTCATACACGCTGTCCTCACGGATGCGCCCCACACTGATTCCCATACCGTTCTCATAATCCACATCCAGCTTCACCTGCGGGCGGTTGTCCTCCTCCATCACCTGGATAAACTGCTTCGGCGCACTCGGAAGCTCCAATTCCTGTGGCAGCCCCTTAAACTGCACCAGTTTCTCCACAAGCTGCTCCTTGGTAGGCTGTTTTCTAAACTTTACAAACACAGCTGCCGTATGGCCGTTTAACACAGGCACACGGATACACTGACAGGTAATCACCGGGCTTGCCGCCGGTACAATCTCACCGTCCACGATCTGACCCCAGATCCGAAGCGGCTCCTTCTCACTCTTCTCCTCCTCGCCGCCGATGTAGGGAATCACGTTCTCCACCATCTCCGGCCAGTCCTTAAAGGTCTTGCCCGCGCCGGAAATTGCCTGATAGGTAGTCGCCACCACCTCGTAAGGCTCAAACTCCTTCCATGCGGTGAGCACCGGCGCATAACTCTGAATCGAGCAGTTCGGCTTCACAGCAATAAATCCCCGTTTCGTGCCAAGTCTCTTTTTCTGAGACTCGATGACGTCAAAATGTTCCGGGTTGATCTCCGGCACTACCATAGGTACATCGGGTGTCCAGCGGTGTGCGCTGTTGTTGGAAACCACAGGAGTCTCTGTCTTCGCGTACTCTTCCTCGATCTTTTTGATCTCGTCCTTGGTCATATCCACCGCGGAAAAGACGAAATCCACCTCCGCCGCGACTTCCGCAACCTCATTCACATTCTTAACCACAATCTTCTTTACTGCCTCGGGCATGGGCGTATCCATCTTCCATCTGTCTCCCACTGCCTCCTCGTAAGACTTGCCGGCAGACCGGGGACTCGCCGCGATCGTAGTCACCTCAAACCAGGGATGGTTCTCCAAAAGGGCGATAAAACGCTGCCCTACCATGCCCGTGCCTCCTAAAATTCCTACCTTCAACTTCTCGCTCATAATAGTTACTCCTCCTTAATCCGTGTGATTTTTCTATCTCTCCTTATTCCTTATCCATTGTCTCGCCAAGCATCCCGACAAACACATCTTCCTCATCCTGCCAGTCCTTCGTCAGATACTCCCTGTGCATCCGTATCACTTCCCGCATGGCATCCGGCCCCGGCGCACCGATCGTCAGCCGCTTTTCCACGCACGTCTTCAGGCTGATGGCCTGATAGACGTCCTCCTCAAAGACAGGGCTGATGTCCTTTAACTCTTCTATGGAAAGTTCATCAATGCTGCTGTTCTTTTCAATACAGAAAAGCACCAGTCTGCCGATGATGCCGTGAGCATCCCTGAAGGGCACACCCTTCCCTACCAGATAATCCGCCGCGTCTGTGGCGTTGGTGAAGCCCATCGCCGCGCTCTTCTCCATCACGTCCTTATTGAACTTCATGGTGCGGATCATGCCCTCAAACAATGCCAGACACCCCTTCACCGTGTCGATAGCGTCAAAGGTCAGTTCCTTATCCTCCTGCATATCTTTATTATATGCAAGGGGAATCCCCTTCATGGTTGTCAGCATAGAAATCAACGCCCCATAGACACGCCCGGTCTTTCCCCGCACCAACTCCGCGATATCCGGGTTTTTCTTCTGCGGCATAATGCTGCTTCCCGTGGAATAGGCATCATCAATCTCCACAAAACGGTATTCATTGGAATTCCATATAATGATCTCCTCGCAGAATCGGCTCAGATGCATCATAATGGTGGAAAGGGCCGACAAAAATTCAATCAAATAGTCTCTGTCGGACACCGAATCCATGCTGTTTAAAGTCGGGCCCTCAAAACCGAGAAGCGACGCCGTGTACGCCCTGTCCAAAGGATACGTTGTCCCCGCTAACGCTCCCGCTCCCAGCGGACAATAATTCATGCGGTAAAAAATATCCTTCAGCCTTGATCTGTCTCTCTTAAACATCTCAAAGTAAGCGCCGACATGGTGTGCAAGCGTCACCGGCTGCGCTTTCTGCAGATGGGTAAACCCCGGCATATAAGTCTGTGTATGCTCCTCCATAATTCCCAGAAGCGTCTGTAAAAGTTCCTTCAATAAGGAATCTGTGTTCAACACTTCCAGTCTCGTATACAGCCTCATGTCGAGCGCCACCTGATCGTTCCGGCTCCTGCCCGTGTGCAGCTTTTTCCCCACATCACCGATCCGCCCGATCAGATTGGCCTCCACAAAACTGTGGATATCCTCGTACTCCTCCGTGATCGTAAGCTTTCCGTCCTCCACATCCTGCCTGATCCCGGTAAGTCCTTTTAAGATTTCGTCCTTCTCCTCTTTCGTCAAAATTCCCTGTTTGGCAAGCATAATCGTATGTACAATACTGCCCTCAATATCCTGCTGGAAGAATTTCTGGTCAAAGGAGATTGACGCGTTAAAGTTATATACAAGCTGATCCGTCTCCTTCGTGAAACGTCCGCCCCACAACTGCGCCATGTTCCAAACCTCCATTTTAATTAAATCTAAATTTGATGATATCATAAATCTGTTTTGTTTTCAATCAGAACACATATTTTCTTACCCGTCATAAAATATTCTATACTCGTAGTAAACGACCCGTAAGATTTCGGTTCTCGAAAAACAGGATGTCGTTGACTACAAAAGGAGGCATTTTCTATGCAGCCAATACTTTCTCTGCGGGATGTTTCCTACTCCTATCACAATCTGAAGGGAGAAACCCCCGCACTTTCGCACATCAATCTGCAGATTTCCGAGGGGAGCTTCACAGCTGTCGTAGGCCCGAGCGGCTGTGGCAAGTCCACACTTCTGTCCATCATTGCGGGATTGCTCGCCCCGGAGGAAGGCGAAGTGCTCTACCGGGGACTCTCCTCCAGGGACTACTGCCCAGACTCCACCTTAAAAATAGGTTATATGCTGCAGAGGGACCATCTCTTTGAATGGCGCACGGTCTACCAGAACGTTATTCTCGGACTGGAACTCACCCACAGTCTCACAAAGGAAAACACCGATTATATCCTGAAACTCCTGGAAGACTACGGTCTCATCGGTTTTAAAGATAAAAAGCCCTCCGAGCTTTCCGGCGGCATGAGACAGCGGGCCGCCCTGATCCGCACGATGGCTGTCCACCCGGATCTTCTTCTTCTGGACGAACCTTTCAGCGCCCTTGATTTCCAGACCAGACTCTCCGTCTCCGCAGACATCGCAAACATCATCCGCGAGACAGGAAAGACCGCACTGTTAATCACCCACGATCTCTCCGAAGCCATCACACTGGCGGACCGGGTGATCGTTCTCTCCAGACGTCCGGCAGGAGTCAAGCGTGAAATGGAAATCCACTATGAAATAAGCCGGGAAGACCCGCTGGCTGTCCGCGGCACCGCCGCCTATCAGACATACTTTAATCAATTATGGGAGGTGTTAACCGATGACAAGACAATTGCATAAGACTTCGCCGCCTGTCTCCGCACAGCAGGAAAATTTCCTGCGCGCCCATCACAGGCACCACCATCGGATCACACTCGGCAGATTTTTCCTTCTTCTCCTCTTTCTCGGATTGTGGGAAATGGCCGCAAAACTCGGCTGGATAGACCCCTTCTTTTTCAGCAGTCCTTCCGGCATTGTGAAATATCTCGGACAGATGCTTGTGGATCACTCCTTCTTCGCCCATACCGGCGTTACCCTGTTTGAAACAATCGCGAGTTTCTTTCTGGTTACGGTCTTAAGTCTCCTAGCCGCCACCTTGCTATGGTATCAGAACAGCCTCTCCGAAATTCTGGAACCTTACCTCGTTGTCTTAAACGCCCTGCCAAAATCCGCCCTCGCGCCGCTGCTCATAGTCTGGCTTGGCACGGGAACAAACACCATCATCGTTGCCGGTATCTCCGTAGCTGTTTTCGGTTCCGTCATCAGCCTCTACACCGGCTTCTGCCAGGTGGACCCGGAAATGTGCAAGCTGATCTACACGCTGGGCGGCAGCCGCAGGGACGCCCTCACCAAAGTGATACTGCCAAGCTCCGTGCCTCTCATTTTAAGCAGTATGAAAGTCAACATCGGCCTTTCCCTTGTGGGCGTTATCATAGGGGAATTTCTGGCCGCAAGACGCGGTCTCGGCTATCTGATTATCTACGGATCACAGGTATTCCAGCTCAACATGGTGATCACGTCCATCATTATCCTGTGCGCCATCGCTATGGTATTTTACAAGCTGATCCAGAGTGCGGAGCATTATTATAAGAAAAAATACTGATTTTCCATATATGCAAAATAGGGGCCGCCTTTTGGGCCTGCCCCTATTGCTTTCTCTATTGCTTCCAAAACCGCATCTCATAAATCCCCTTCGCCGTCACATAGTGCATGCAGCTGCTCCTCACTTTCCGGCACAGTTTTTCTTATGCGCTTTCAGTTTCTTCATGGCCCAGTCATAATGGCTCGATGTGGAGCTGACAAAGTAGGAACCGAGTACGCTTCCGCCCACCCAGGAAAAGACATCTTTGGAAAACAGCTCCTCGTTGGAAAACGTCTCCGCCAGCTCCACCACCTCTGCATGGGACTTTCGGAGTAAATCCTTCGCTTCCTCCAGAGTTGTGTCCTGGTGCTTTTTCCAGAACACTACATTCATTTCGCCGTACGTCTTCCAATTATAAGGCTTCGGAATAAAAGGCCAGTTGTCTCCTCTCTGGTTGGCAGTTACCCATGTAAGCAGAAGCTGGTGCCACTCATACAAATGCACCAGAACATCCCGGAGATTTTTATCCCGTTTCCAGTGCGCTTCCTTTTTCGCGCTGTCTGAAAAATCAAAAGGCGTTTCCAGTTCAGCCTCCGTCAATCCGGCAATCATTTCATTCAGTTTCTCAAAATTTACGGTTGCTGCGATCAATAAATCTGCTTTTGTCCTCGGTCTTCCCATGTCCTTTCTCTTTCCTCTCTGTACACATCACTCGCTTTTTAGGGTTATTATACCTCCATAATATTGACATCCTATGTCAGGTTTTATTTTTCTCGTAAATACTTTTTGCCTCTTCGGCGATGTGTTCTCTCAGATAAGCAGGTGACAAAATTTCCACCTGTGTTCCGAAGGATAAAAGAAACGAGGTCAGCCACGCCCCCTCAGGTATTCTGGCCGAAACGGCCAGATCCCCATTCTCCTGTCTCACTATCTCCGTTTTATCAAACTCATCATAAACCCGGTACGCCATCTCCTTCGGAAAGCGCAGCGTGACCAGCGGATACGCTTCCCCGTCATCCTCCGGCTCCGCCGGAAAGCTGCGGCGCACAAAATGGTCCTCCAACAGCTCGTAATCCAAAATGCGGTTCAATTTGAAAGTCCGCATATCCTGCTTTTCCATACAGAATGCTTTCAGATACCAGGCTTTTGACTTGTAAACCAGTTTATACGGCTGTATGGTTCTTTCCCCCACACTCCCATCAGATCCGGCGTAGCGGATTCTGACCTGTCTGCAATGGACAACCGCCGTTTTCAAAATCTCAAACTTTTCCTTGTCGGACTCCTGATTGCCCCATCTGGAAAACTCCACCTCAAGCCAGTTTTCTGAAGAGAGGTGAAACATGGCGGAAAGCTTCTGCAAAGTCTGGCTTTCTCCTGCATCCCTGGTGATCCGGGTGCTCTGCAGCGCCGCAAGGATCTCCTTCTTTTCCCCCTCAGACAGCACAGCCTGATCCAGAACGAAGCCATCCATCAGACGGATGCCGCCGTTTCTTCCAGCCTCCGCATAGACTGGAATACCCGCCCCGCTCAGGGCGTCGATATCCCTGTAAATTGTCCTGACCGACACCTCGAAACGGGCCGCCAGCTCCGGGGCCGTGGCCCGTCCCTTATCCAACAGGTAATATACGATCTGAAACAGTCTGCTCTCCTGCACTGCCATTCCTCCTTCCACAGGTCAAAAGGCAGGGAAATAACCCCTGCCTCATCAGTCCAATCCTGATATTTATCTGTTCTCCCCGTCTTCCCACAGCATGGTTTTTCCCTGCTGTAAGGACGCATGCACATCAATGATCCGCTGGTTCTCCGAACCCCGGAAACGCAGGCTGATGTTTTTTTCCGCCTGCACAAACTCCCCGTCCACAATCACATCCACATAGGACAGAAACTCCTTCATGCCTTCCCACTGCACACAAAACTTCTCCAGAATGTCCGTCTCAAAAAGGTAACCCGTATAACACCATACATTTTTCTGCGGATATTTCTTTTTCACCGCCCGCAGGAGAGGCAAAAGCGCCTGTCTGTTCCCATCCTCCAGCGGCTCCCCGCCAAGCAGAGTCAGCCCTGCGATGTAATCCGGCGAAAGCGCCTCTATGATCTCATCTTCTGTCTCCTCCGTAAAAGGCGCCCCGTACTGGAAATTCCATGTTTCTGGGTTGAAACAGCCCTCACAATGATGGGTGCATCCACTCACAAAAAGCGTCACCCGCACCCCCGGCCCATCCGCAATGTCACATTTTTTTATCACCGAATAGTACATGTCACACCTCAAACATCCGAGCCCGCAAAGCGCTCGATTTGTTATAAATGCAGCACCCTCTCCTTGATCTCCTGGGTGCGTCCCTGATTCCAGAACTGTGTTCCGATATAACCGCAGGTACGCCTTGCCACATTCATCTTATTCTGGTCGGTGTTGCCGCAGTTTGGACACTTCCAGACGAGTTTTCCATCCGCATTTTCCACAATATCGATTTCCCCGTGGTAATCACATGCCTGGCAGTAATCACTCTTGGTGTTCAATTCAGCATACATAATATTATCGTAAATATACTGCATCAGGGAAAGCACTGCATCCAGGTTGTTCTCCATGTTCGGCACCTCCACATAGCTGATTGCGCCGCCCGGCGAAAGTTCCTGGAACTGGGCCTCAAATTTCAGTTTTCTGAAAGCGTCAATTTCCTCCGTCACATGCACATGATAACTGTTCGTAATGTAATTGCGGTCCGTCACACCCTCAATGATCCCAAAACGCTTCTGCAGGCACTTTGCAAACTTATAGGTGGTGGACTCCAGGGGCGTGCCGTAAAGACTGAAGTCAATGTTTGTCTCCTCCCGCCACTCCTCACAGGCATGATTCAGATACTGCATAACTTTCAAGGCAAAGGCCGTCGCCTCCGGGTCGGTATGGCTCTTCCCTGTCATATAGCGGGTGCACTCGCACAGCCCGGCATACCCGAGCGATATGGTGGAATAACCGCCGTAGAGCAGTTTGTCGATCTTCTCTCCTTTTTTCAGTCTGGCCAGGGCCCCGTTCTGCCACAGGATAGGCGCCACATCGGAAAGCGTCCCCTTAAGCCTGTTGTGCCGCGCCATCAGCGCCCGTCTGCACAGCTCCAGCCTCTCATCCATGATCTCCCAGAAACGCGCTGTATTCCGCCCGGACGAGCAGGCCACATCCACCAGATTTAAGGTGACCACACCCTGATTGAATCTGCCGTAAAACTTCGGCTGGTCATTCTCATCGTGATACACGGTAAGGAAAGAGCGGCAGCCCATGCAGGTATAACAGTTGCCGTCCTTTAACTGCTTCATAATCTTTTCAGAAATATAATCAGGCACCATCCGCTTGGCCGTACATTTCGCCGCCAGCTTCGTCAGATACCAGTATTTGTCACCCTCGTGGATATTATCCTCCTCCAGCACATAGATCAGCTTCGGGAACGCGGGCGTGATGTAGACGCCCTTTTCATTCTTGACACCCTGAATCCGCTGGTTCAACATCTCCTCTATGATCATCGCCAGATCGTCCCTGAGACGCCCCTCCGGCACCTCATCGATATACATAAAAACCGTAATGAAGGGCGCCTGACCGTTGGTGGTCATCAGTGTAATCACCTGGTACTGGATAATCTGCACACCCTGCCTGATCTCATCCTTTACGCGCCGCTCCGCGATAGCGTTTATCTGCTCCTCGGTGGCATTTACACCCATCTCCTCCATCTCCGTCCGCACCTTTTTGCGGAATTTTTCCCGGCTCACGTTCACAAAAGGCGCCAGGTGGGAAAGGGAAATGCTCTGTCCGCCATACTGACAGCTTGCAATCTGCGCAATGCTCTGTGTCGCCACATTGCAGGCCGTAGAAAAACTCTTCGGCCTGTCTATCATGGTCTCGCTGATAACCGTACCGTTCTGCAGCATATCCTCCAGATTGACCAGACAGCAGTTATGCATGTGCTGAGCGAAATAATCCGCGTCATGGAAATGGATCACCCCCTGCTCATGCGCCTCCACGATATCCGGCGAAAGCAGGAAACGCTTCGTGATATCCTTACTCACTTCCCCTGCCATATAATCCCGCTGTACGCTGTTAACGGTAGGATTTTTATTGGAATTTTCCTGTTTTACCTCCTCGTTATTGCACTCCAGAAGGCTTAAAATCTGCTCATCCGTGGAATTGGATTTGCGCACGAGCGCCCTCTTATAACGATAAGTGATATAGTTTCTGGAAATGGTGTAGGCCCGGTACTTCATAAGCTGGTTCTCCACCATATCCTGAATTTCCTCCACGCTGGGAGCCCTTTTCATCTCCTCGCAATGGTCAGCCACCACGGAAGCGATCTCGTCAATCTCCTCCTCCGTCAGCCTGTCTTCTTCCTTTACGCTGCTGTTAGCCTTTTTGATAGCCGCTATGATCTTTTTCAGATCAAAATTGACCTCCACGCCGCTTCTCTTAATAATCTTCATCCAATAACTCCCCCATATTCTGTCCAAGACCCTATATCATGTATCTTCTTTCTGTCACCCCAAGCTGCATGCACTATATATTGTATCACGGCAAAATATTATGTCAAGTTCTTGTGGTGGTTATTTCGGTAAATCTCAAGTAACATTATTTGACCGACTTAGTCAGTTAATTTTGTCAGCCGCTCTTTATTCCGCCTTCTTCTCTAAAGCCTGCAGTCATTCTCCGTTCCTCCGATTCACCAAAAACAGGCGCCAATCGTTTCTTATGCAAACATAGAACGACCAGTGCCTGTTTTTCACTTTACCTATACATATAAGCAGATTCGAAATGCTCCGCATTTCTCATTCGCGCTGCTCACCAAAAACAGACGGCAATTATTTCTAATGTAAACACAAAATAATCACCGCCTGTTCTTGACTCTGCCTATACACGCAAGCTGGAAAAGGGACTCGAACCCTCGACCTACTGATTACGAATCAGTTGCGCTACCGACTGCGCTATTCCAGCATAACCTTGCAACAATGATTATTATATGATGGAACGAGTCATTTTGCAAGATATTTTTTTAGAAATCTGTCAGTAAATTCTTTCAGCCTTGTTTCTGACCGTTCTCCCTCACATGCACATCTATCTGCGGGAACGGTATCCCGATTCCAGCCTCGTCCAGCGCGTACTTTATCGTTTCCATAAGCCGCCATCTGGTCTCCCAGAAATTTTCGTTGGAGCTGTAACAGCGCACACACAGAATCACCGCACTGTCCGCCAGTTCTTCCACAAACACCCGCTTCTCTTCCTCCTGCAAAACCCCTGGATCCTCATCCAGAACCTTGAGGAGAACCTCCTTCGCCCTGCGGATATCCGACTCGTAGGAAATCCCCACCTTGATATTCATTCTGCGGTCACCGAGCGTACTCATATTTAAAATATTGCCGTTTGCCAGATCTCCGTTGGGCACCACTACCATATGGCGGTCCGGCGTAATCATTCTGGTATAAAAGAGCTGTACCTCCTCCACCGTTCCCTCGTTGCCCGCGGCGTCCCTGACATAGTCTCCAACCTTGAAAGGCTTCAAAAGCAGGATCAGCACGCCGCCCGCAAAGTTTGACAGGCTTCCCTGTACCGCCAGACCGATGGCCACGCCTGCAGAACCGACCAGCGCCACCACGCTGGTTGCGTCCAGCCCGAAGGAGGAGGCAATCATAAACAGCAGCAGCATGTAAAGCACTGTTTTGACAAGGGAATCCAGAAAACGGCTCACGCCCACATCCACATTCCGCCGCTCAAAAGATTTCCGAAGGATCCTGCGCACCAGCTTAATGAGCTGCACGCCGATAAAAAACACAACCAGCGCCAGAAGCACCCTGACTCCCAGACGGATCAGCGTATCCGGCAGTTCCTGCAGATAACGCTCGATCAATCCTACATTCAGCTCATCCGATGCAATATACTCTATTTCCTTAATCTGCTCCTGTACCGCCTGATCTTCCATACTACCTCCGTACCGCCGCTATTTATTTTCTGCCGGATCCGCCGTCCGCTTACTGTCCGTCGGTTTTTCCCGCTTCGTTTTTCCCGGCGGCAGATTTCTTCGATGCCGTTCTCTTTGCGGCCGGCTTAACCGCCGTTTTTGCGTCGGCTGCCTTCTTTCTGCCTCTCTTAACCCCAGCCTTCACGTCAGACTCCGACTCTGCCTTCGCGTCAGATGCTGGCCGCTTCTCCGCTGTTTTCGGCTTCTTCGTCAGCTCCTGCAGCTTCTGTGCCGCCGCTTCTGCCGCCTTCTCCAGCACTTCCGCCGCTTTCGCGCTCTCTCTGGCTTCCGCGGCTGCCCGCTTCGCCAGTTCTTTCGCCTCTGCCGCCGCCCGTTTTGCCTGCTCTCTGGCTTCTGCAGCTGCCTGCGCCGTGCGCTCGGCTTCCTCTTCAGCCAAACGTCTCTCCTCCGCTTCCTTTGCCAGCCGTCTCTCCTCTGCGCGTCTGCGCTCGATTTTTTCTTTTTCCTCCTTCGTATAAGGCGTGTAGGAGAAAATGCTGATGCTCAAAGGCGCGCTCACCATATCAATCGCATAAGGCTTGCCGTCCCACTCCATTTCCAGCGCATCGCAGACTGCTGTATTTACTATGCCGCTTCCGCCATATTCCGGGGCGTCCGTGTTAAAGACCTCCTGATAT
Organism: uncultured Lachnospiraceae bacterium; assembly: GCA_910579285.1. Taxonomy (GTDB): domain Bacteria; phylum Bacillota; class Clostridia; order Lachnospirales; family Lachnospiraceae; genus UBA3282. The sequence goes on from CAJTTT010000032.1 coordinate 22,566, forward strand.
TTTCCCTCATAGGGAACGCCCACTCGGAATTCCTGTCTCGCATCAGCGAAATTGGCCACCACCACAAGCATATCTTTTACATTGTCCGTCTTTCTGATATAGGACAGCATGCAGGCATTCGGCGTGATGCAGTTGATCCACTCAAAACCTTCCCAGGAAGTGTCCTTCTCATAGAGCGCCGGACAGGAGACATAGAGCTTATTTAACGCCGCCACCAGCTTGTTTAGTTTTTTATGGTCCGCGTTCTCCAAAAGGCCCCACTCCACAGCCCGCTTCTCATTAAATTCCTTATATTCCCCGATATCCTGTCCCATAAACAGAAGCTTTTTGCCAGGATGGGTTATGTGGTAAGCATAGGTCAGCCGCAGATTGGCAAACTGTTTCTCCCGCTCTCCCGGCATCCTGCCAAGGAGCGTACCCTTTCCGTGCACTACCTCATCGTGGGACAACACCAGCATAAACTTCTCGCTGTATGCATAAATCATGCTGAAAGTCAGATCATTGTGCCTTCCCGAACGGAAGAAGGGATCCGTTGTGATATAGCCCAGATAATCGTTCATAAAGCCCATATTCCATTTCAGGTCAAAGCCCAGGCCGTCCTCATCCAGCGCTCCCGTAATCTTCGGCCATGCCGTCGATTCCTCCGCAATCATCAGCACGCCGGGATTGCGTTTTTTCATAATGGAATTTAAGTGCTTGAGCAGCTCCACCGCCTCCAGATTTTCATGGCCGCCGTAGATATTTGCCACCCACTCCCCATCGTTTTTTCCATAGTCCAGATAAAGCATGGAAGCAACCGCGTCTATGCGGATTGCGTCCGCGTGATATTTTTCCACCCAGTACAGCGCATTGGCAATCAGATAATTGCTCACCTGCGGCCGTCCGTAATTATAAATCAGTGTGCCCCAGTGAGGGTGGAATCCCTGTCTCGGATCCTGATGCTCATACAGGCAGGTGCCGTCAAACCCGGACAGCCCGTAAGTATCCCTCGGGAAATGTGCAGGCACCCAGTCCAGGATCACACCGATCCCCGCCCTGTGCATCTCATCCATAAAGTACATAAAATCTTCCGGCGTACCGTAACGTGAGGTCGGCGCATAATAGCCGATCACCTGGTACCCCCAGGATTCATCCAGAGGATGCTCCATCACCGGCATAAGCTCGATATGGGTATATCCCATCTTCTTCACATAGTCAATGATCTTCGGCGCAAGTTCCCTGTAAGTGAAAAACTCCCTGCCGTCAGAAGGCTTCTCAAAGGAACCGAGGTACAGCTCATACACGCTCATGGGCTTATCCTCCGCCTGCAGCGCGGCACGCTCCTTCATCCACTTCCCGTCCTTCCAGGAAAAACCGTCGATGTCACGCACCACAGAAGCGCTCTCCGGCCGCATCTGCGCCCCAAAGCCATACGGATCCGCCTTCATAAACACCAGCCCGCTCTTAGCCTTTATCTCAAACTTATAGCAGTCTCCTTCTTTCACACCCGGAATAAAAATCTCAAAAATGCCGGAATCCCACAGCCTTCTCATCTGGTGGACCCTGCCATCCCAGCCGTTAAAATCGCCAACCACGCTGACCCGCATGGCGTTAGGCGCCCAGACCGCAAAAGACGTGCCCTCGATTCCATCTGCCACAGCCGGATGCGCTCCCAGTTTCTCATAGATATTATAGTGGATTCCCGCATCAAACTTCTCTGTATCCTGTCTGGTAATCTGCGGCGCAAAATTGTAGGCATCCCGGATCTTTTTCAGACTGCCGTTCGGAGCCTCCACCACATACTCATAGGCGGGAATGGTCTTTCCCGGCAAAAGCAGGGCAAAATACCCCTCCTCATCAGCTTCCTCCATCCGATAACTCTTATCCCCGTCCAAAAGCTGCAGACGCACACTCTTCGCTCCCGGCTGGAAGGTCTGCACCAAAACAGAACTTCCCGTTACATGCGCGCCGAGTATCTCGTGCGGGTTATCCGATTCCGAGTAGACAATCTCCTCTATTTTTGCCCAGTTCATCAACTTATATGTTTTTTTATTCATCTGCCGCCATTCCGCCTTTCTATCATTCCTATAGGTTTACAATTCCGCTTCCTCAATCTTGTGGATCAGAAGCCCGCTCCGAAGTTTTGGTTCAAACCAGGTAGATTTCGGAGGCATCAGCTTTCCGGCATCCGACACCGCAAACAGCTCATGGATATCTGTTGGAAACATGGCAAAAGCCGCCAGCGCATCCGTATGTACTCTGCGTTCCAGCTCCGCAAGTCCTCTGATGCCGCCCACAAAGTCGATCCGCTCATCCACCTTCGGGTCCACAATGCCAAACACAGGCTCCAGAAGCCTCTTTTGCAGGACTGCCACATCCAGATCCTCCACCGGGTCTCCTGTATAGCACTTGTCATCGACCGTGAGCCGGTACCATTCATCCCGGTAATACATACCAATCTCGCCCTTCGTCTTAGGCTTATACGGCTCTTTCCCCATCTTTTCCAGTGCAAACGCTTCTTTCACCCGATCCAGAAAGCCGCTTTCGTCAAAATCCGTTCCTGGTTTCACTACCCGGTTGTAATCCATAATCATAAGCTGGTCATCCGGGAACAGAACCGACAGAAAATAGTTAAATTCTTCTTTCCCCGTATAGTCGGAAAATGCCGCTCTTCTTTTCTTGGAAACCCGCACCGCCGAAGCGCATCTGTGGTGGCCGTCAGCAATATAAATGGCATCCACCTGCAAAAAAGCGTTTCTGATCCGCTCCACGGCCTCCGCCTCATTGATCACCCAGAGCCTGTGGGCAATGCCGTCCGCCTCCTTAAAATCATAGACAGGTTTTCCCGCCATAGCCCGCGAGACCTCGCGCTCAATCTCCTCTCTTCTGCGGTATGCCAGAAAAATCGGGCCGGTCTGGGCGCTGCACACGTCCACATGCCTGATGCGGTCCGCCTCTTTATCCGCCCGGGTATTCTCGTGTTTTTTAATCACCTGCGAATCATAATCGTCCACGGAGGCACAGGCGCCGATTCCCACCTGGGATCTGCCATCCATAATCAGCTCATAAACATAATATGCCGCTTTTTCCTCCTGCACAAAAAACCCGTCCTCAATCATCTGGCCGAGCATATCCCGCGCCTTCTCATAAACCTCCGGCGCGTACATGTCATACCCTTCCGGGAACTGTGTCTCCGGCCTGTCTATCCGAAGAAATGTGTAATCGTCCCCCTTTACAACCTCTCTGGCCTCTTTTCTATTGTAAACATCGTAGGGCAGCGCCGCGATCCTCTCTGCCAGATCTGCCCGGGGCCTGACTGCCCGAAATGGTATGATATCTGCCATAAATTTCTCCTTCTTTCCTGCATTTCGCAGAATGCTATTATTTATTTTAACAAATAAAACTGGGCATCACAAGGGATTTGTGATATTATTGACAGGTAATGAGCAGTGCGCCGGCATAGAAATAAAGGAAGCGGGGAGCTTGCTCACCGGTGCATTTATTTCTATGCCGGCATAGGGCGAAGCCCTCAAACGAGAAATGCCGCAGGCATTTCGAGTGTGCACTGCTATGAAAAGAAAGGCAAAATCTATCAAGAAAGGAAGATGCACATGACAAGCGAAGAACAGAAAATTCTGGATCGTATCAACGCCTACGCGGAAGAAGCCCTCGCGGACATTGATCCCCAGAAAACCAGAATTTCATTTCAGTTAGAAGCCTTAAAACCTATTATGCAGGAAATTGCGGAGGAAACCGGGAAATCCGTGGAGGACATCTTCATCCTCTATATGGATCTCGCAAGCGAGTCCGCTGTGGAGGCCGACAAAAAGCTGCAGGCCACCCTGGATGAAGCGGAGAACGCTGATTTTTCGTCCATCGCCAACCGTCTGAATTAAGGCGCCCCATACACAGAATAAGGGTCTGTCGGATTTTACCGGCAGACCCTTTATGATTGTATGACTTACTTCACCACTCTCACCCGGAACACACCTTCGATGGACTGAAGCTTTTCAATAATCTCTTCGGATGCAGGCGTCTCGATATCCAGCATCGTGTAAGCCACCTCTCCCCTTGACTTGTTCATCATATCGGAGATGTTGATGTTGTTGTCGCCGAAGCAGGCGGTAAACTTGGTAATCATGTTGGCAATATTCTTATGGAAAACAGCCACACGGCCTGCCTGCTCGCAGATACCCATATCGCACTTCGGATAGTTCACGCTGTTGGCAATGTTACCGTTCTCCAGATAATCCTTCATCTGCTTCACGGCCATCACTGCACAGTTATCCTCGGACTCCTCCGTGGAAGCCCCCAGATGAGGAATCACGATACAACCCTCCTGCCCCGCTGTGACAGGATTCGGGAAATCGGATACATACTTTCTCACCTTACCCGCCTTAATGGCGCCCAGAACAGCCTTTTCATCCACCAGAAGGTCTCTCGCAAAGTTTAAGAGAATCACGCCGTCCTTCATCTGGTCGAGCGCTTCCTGATTGATCATTCCCTTCGTTGCATCCATCAAAGGCACATGAATCGTGATGATATCGCACTCCGCGTAGATCTCCTCCACATGGAGCACATGCTTTACGTCACGGCTCAGATTCCATGCCGCATCCACGGACACATAAGGATCGTAGCCGTACACTTCCATGCCGAGATGCTTCGCCACATTGGCCACCTTCACGCCGATAGCGCCCAGACCGATGATTCCAAGCTTCTTGCCCTGGATCTCCGTCCCTGCGAAATTCTTCTTCGCCTTCTCCGCATCCTTCGCGATATTCTCATCGGCCACGTTCGCCTTCACCCACTCGATACCGCCGGCCACATCACGGGACGCCAAGAGCATGCCTGCAATCACCAGCTCCTTCACGCCGTTCGCATTGGCGCCGGGCGTATTAAACACTACGATACCTTTCTCCGCGCATTTGTCCAGCGGAATGTTGTTGACCCCTGCGCCCGCACGGGCGATGGCCAGAAGGTTTGCCGGCAGCTCCATGTCATGCATGGCCGCGCTTCTCACCAGAATGCCGTCCGCCTCCTCTATTGCATCTGTCTTTTCATACTGCCCGCTGAATTTCTCCAGACCCACCTGTGCGATGGGATTTAAGCAATGATATTTAAACATCGGACTTATCCTTTCTATACACTATAATTTCAAACATCTCCGAGTTTGCGGGACAGCTCCCGCGAAAGGAATCTCAAAGAGATTACTTCTGCTCAAATTCTCTCATAAAGGCAACCAGCTTCTCCACGCCCTCTATCGGCATTGCATTGTAGATGCTGGCACGCATACCGCCCACGGTTCTATGTCCTTTCAGATTCACAAACCCGGCCGCTGTCGCCTCCTTGATGAACTTGGCGTCCGTCTCCTCATCTCCCGTCACGAAAGGCACATTCATAAGAGATCTGTCCTCTTTTCTGACCGTGCCCTTAAAGAGACTGCTCTCATCGAGGAAATCGTAGAGAATTTTCGCCTTTTTCTCGTTTAATGCTTTCATCGCCTCAAGGCCGCCGTTTTTCAAAAGCCACTTGAATACCTTGCCGCAAATATAAATGCCATAGCTGGGAGGGGTATTGTACAGAGATTCATTGTCCGCATGCACCTTAAACTTCATCATGGTCGGCGTGCCAGGCAGCGTCTCGTCCGTCAGCAGATCCTCTCTGATAATCACAACCTGTGTGCCCGCAGGGCCGACATTCTTCTGCACGCCCGCGTAAACCAGGCCATACTTCGTCACATCCATAGGCTCTGACAGGAAACAGGAAGACACATCGGAAACCAGAATTTTACCTTTGGTATTCGGCAGCGTATGATATTTGGTGCCGTAAATCGTATTGTTCTCACAGATATAGACATAATCCATATCATCTGTTATTGGAAGATCGGAGCAATCGGGAATATAGGAGAAAGTCTCATCCGCAGAGGACGCCAGTTCCACGGCTTCGCCGTAAATCTTTGCCTCCGCAAAAGCCTTCTTTGCCCACTGCCCGGTCAGAATATAACCCGCCTTGCGGTTCTTCATCAGATTCATGGGCACCGACGCGAACAAAAGGCTTGCGCCGCCCTGTAAAAACAGTACCTTATAGTTATCGGGAATGTTCAGGAGCGTGCGCAGATCCGCCTCCGCCTCCTTGATGATCGTGTCATACACCTTAGACCGATGGCTCATCTCCATGACCGACATCCCTGATCCCTTGTAATCAAGCATCTCCTCCGCCGCTTCTCTTAGCACCTCTTCCGGCAAAACTGCAGGTCCCGCTGAAAAATTATACACTCTGGACACTTTTCTCTCCTCCCGTCCTCATTCGTTTCCATATACAAAAACCAAAATCCATTTTACGCCCTTCTGGCACTTTAGTCAATTACTTTGTTAAATAATACGGGCACGGACGCTCAGCCGCGTCAATTCGCTCTGGCTGAGCTGTTAATAGAACATCACCACAGGCGTGCCCACTTCCGCCATGTCGAAAAGCTGTTCCATCGCAGCGCGGGGGGTATTGATACAGCCGTGGGACCCGTTGGTCTGGTAAATCGTACCGCCAAACGTTCCACGCCAGGAAGCATCGTGAATGCCGATATTTCCTTTCACCGGCATCCAGAAGTCTACCGGGGAAGCATAATCCCGGCCCCGCAAAACACGGTTTTTCTGCTTCGCATACACAAAATTCACCCCGGAGGGCGTTCCCATCCTGCGGGAAGTGTTTCCTGTCACAATGGGCGTGTCTATCGTCAATACACCGTCCACATAATAGTACATTTTTTGCTCGGACATATCCACTTCTATGTAAGTAGAACCGATATCCCGGCTGCCCTTCTCCCATGCCTCCTGTGTGTAAGCCGGCTCATGCAGCTCTCTCTTTTTACCGTGAAATGCCTGTGTCAGATAGGCTTTCTCCGCCTCCTGATCTATTTTATTGCCGTAGAGTCCGCCCTCCACCGTCACCACATCTCCCCTGGTGGCCTGGAACTGTCTGCTCGCGCCCACGGTATCATACTTCGCCGCCAGATCCTCCACAAAATCATCTATCGCATGTTCCTTTAGCTGAAACTCTCCCGCTTCATCAAATAAAAAACGGCCGTTATCATCTACCGCAATCCAATCGCAGACTACCGAGGCATCCACTGGGATCTTCTCTTCCCCCATCTGATAAACAATGCCGCAGTCCTGAAAGTTTTTCAGCTTTTCCCAAATGTCCAGCGTTTCCCGCATCTGTGCCGTCAGTTCCAGATCATGGTAACATCCCTCGTCCGGCAGAGAAACCTCGCTCTTTGATTCCTCAATTGCGGAGAGCACCACGCCTCTCGCCTGCTCGACAAAGAGAACATCCGTTCTTTCATTCACAAGCGTATATCCCTGCGGCGTACGGGTAATCGCCACTCTGCGTTCCTTATCCGTCCGTTTATCCTGGCAGATGGGCAGTGCATCAAAGCAGGCCTCAAACGCCTCCCTGTCGTAGGAAACCACCGGCAGCAGCTCCACCTGATGCCCGCCAATCAGGCTGTCAATCCACATCCACGGATTCTGCCGTTTCTGATAGATCTCCAGCGCTTTCTTAAAATCAAACTGATAAGAAATATCCTCCGCCGATATCACATAGGAGCTGCCGTCTTTATCCTTCACGGTGACGCCCTCATATGCAAACTGCTTTACCAGCTCATCGTTTACCTCCTGGATGCTCCTGCCGGTACAGTAAATCCCATTGATCCATGTACCATAGGTAAACGCGTTATGGTAGTACACGGCAAGCCCCACATAGGTCGCCATCAGACTGACTGTGACGATGCCCAGAATGACCGCCATATGCTTTAGTAATCTTTTCATACCTAAACCTTCAACTTCTTTTCACGCTATTTGAGATCACCCGCGTCAAAAGCCTCACTGATAGGCGCGCCTGCGGGCACCATAGGAAATACCTTGTCATCCTCTGGTATCACGCAATTTAATAACACAGGTTTTTTTAAGGCGATGGCCCTCTCAACTGCAGGCGCCACATCCTCCTTCTTTGTCACGAGGATTGCCTCACAGCCAAGTCCTTCCGCCACTTTGCAGAAATCGACGCCATCGTCCAGAACCGTCTGGGAATACCGTTTCCCGTAGAACAGTGTCTGCCACTGTCTCACCATTCCAAGCACATGGTTGTTAATCACAACCTGAATGATCGGTATATTGTACCGGCTTGCCGTGGCCAGCTCATTCATATTCATGCGGAAACATCCGTCGCCCGCAATGTTGATGCAGATTTTATCCGGCTTACCCATCTTTGCTCCGATGCAAGCGCCAAGACCATAGCCCATCGTGCCGAGGCCGCCGGATGTAAGAAGAGTGCGGGGGCTGGAATACTTGTAATACTGTGCCGCCCACATCTGGTGCTGCCCCACATCCGTGGTGATGATGGCGCCGCCGCCAGTCACCCGGTCGATCTCCTCCATAATGTAAGGGCAGGAAAGCGCCCCGTCGTCATAATTCAAGGGATATTTCTTTTTCAGTTCCGCAATATGTGTCATCCACTCCTGATGGGACTGCTGAGAAATCCTCTCATTCAACCGGGAAAGCACATCCTTCAGATCTCCCACCAAAGAAACATCCGTCTTGATGTTCTTGTTGATCTCCGCCGCATCCACATCAATGTGCAGTACCTTCGCATGCTCCGCAAATTTCTTCGGATTTCCCACCACACGGTCCGAGAAACGCGCGCCGAGGGCAATCAGCAGGTCACACTCGCTGACGCCGAAATTGGAAGTCTTTGTGCCGTGCATACCGATCATGCCCGTGTATCTCCCGTCATGGCCGTCCACAACGCCCTTCCCCATCAGCGTATCGCACACCGGCGCATCCGCCAGCTCCGCAAAGGTTCTCACTTCCTCAGATGCCTCAGAGATGACTGCACCGCCGCCCACATAGATAAAAGGCTTTTTTGCATTCTCCAGAAGGCGCACAGCCTCTGTGAGCTCCTCCTCTGTATAGCTACCCGCCTTCTCCGCCTTTTCCGGCGTCTTTTTCTCATATTCACAGGTATTTGCCGTCACATCTTTCGTGATATCCACAAGTACCGGTCCCGGTCTGCCGCTTCGCGCGATGGCAAATGCCTTTCTGAGGGTATCTGCCAGAATCGTCACATCTTTTACTATATAATTATGTTTGGTAATGGGCATGGTGATTCCTGCGATATCCACTTCCTGAAAAGAATCCTTTCCCAGAAGGGGAAGATTTACATTGCAGGTAATGGCCACCACGGGCACTGAATCCATATAAGCTGTTGCAATTCCCGTCACCAGATTGGTCGCGCCCGGGCCGCTGGTTGCCAGACAGACGCCAACCCTGCCGGTGGCTCTGGCATAACCGTCTGCCGCATGAGCCGCTCCCTGCTCATGTGACGTCAGAATATGTTTGATTTCCTCACTGTGCTGATACAGCGCATCGTACACATTTAGGATCGTGCCGCCGGGATAGCCGAACACTGTGTCCACTCCCTGCTCTTTCAGACATTCCACTACGATCTGCGCACCTGTCAATACCATGTTTTCTCCTCCTGCCTGTTATTGTAAAATCACGCTTGTTATTTTTCTTCAAATTGATGCGGACAATGCTGCTTTTTGGCATTCTCCTGTGTGAAGCTTGAAAACACTTAGCGAGGTTCTTTCAAGCTTAGTGTTTTCCTTCACACGTTTCCAGAATCGCCCCTCTGTTGCCGCTTGTCACCATCTCCCGGTATCTGGCCAGATATCCGCTCGTCACCTTAGGCTCCCTGGGCTGCCAATTCTTTCTTCTCTCCGCCATCTCCTCATCAGATACCTTGACATCCAGCTTCATGTTCGGAATATCAATGCTGATGATATCGCCCTCCTTCACAAGAGCGATAGGGCCGCCCACCGCCGCCTCCGGCGAAACATGACCGATGGATGCACCTCTGGATGCGCCGGAAAAACGGCCGTCCGTAATTAACGCCACGCTGGAACCGAGTCCCATACCCGCAATGGCTGAGGTGGGATTTAACATCTCCCGCATACCTGGGCCGCCCTTAGGCCCTTCATAACGGATCACAACCACATCGCCTGCCACGATCTTACCGCCCTTGATCGCCGCAATCGCGTCCTCCTCACATTCAAAAACGCGGGCAGGGCCTTCATGCACCATCATCTCCTCCACCACGGCGGAACGCTTCACCACGCTGCCGTCCGGGGCAAGGTTTCCTTTCAGAACGGCGAGGCCGCCGGTCTTGCTGTAAGGATTTTCAACTGTTTTAATAACATCCGTATTTTTATTCACGGCGTTTTTGATATTTTCGCCGATCGTCTCACCAGTCACAGTCATGCAGTCCGTGTGGAGCAGACCGATATCCGCAAGCTCCTTCATCACCGCATAGACGCCGCCCGCCTCGTTCAGATCCTCCATATAAGTCGGGCCTGCCGGAGCCAGATGACACACATTGGGGGTCTTCTCGCTGATCTCGTTGGCGAAAGCGATGTCAAAGTCATACCCAACCTCATGGGCAATCGCCGGCAGATGCAGCATGGAATTGGTAGAACAGCCGAGCGCCATATCCACCGTAAGCGCATTTAAAATCGCGTCCTTCGTCATAATATCCCTGGGTCTGATATTCTTTTCCAGCAGATTCATAACTGCCATACCCGCATGCTTCGCCAGTTTGATGCGCTCGGAGTAAACCGCCGGGATCGTGCCGTTGCCGCGAAGCCCCATGCCCAGCGCCTCGGTAAGGCAGTTCATGGAATTGGCCGTGTACATGCCTGAGCAGGATCCGCAGGTAGGGCAGGTCTTCTCCTCGAACTCCAGAAGATCCTCGTCTGTGATCGTCCCAGCCGCGTGGGAGCCAACCGCCTCAAACATGGAAGAGAGGCTTCTCTTCTGTCCCTTCACATGTCCCGCCAGCATCGGGCCGCCGGATACAAAGACGGTGGGCACATTGATGCGCGCGGCCGCCATCAGAAGACCGGGTACATTCTTATCACAGTTGGGCACCATCACCAGCGCGTCAAACTGATGCGCCAGCGCCATACATTCCGTAGAGTCGGCAATCAGATCCCTTGTCACCAGGGAATACTTCATACCGATATGCCCCATAGCAATCCCATCGCAGACTGCAATAGCCGGAAATACAACCGGCACGCCGCCGGCTTCCGCCACACCCAGTCTCACCGCGTCCACGATTTTATCCAGATTCATATGTCCGGGCACAATCTCGTTGTAGGAACTGACGATGCCCACCATAGGCTTCTTCATCTCCTCCTGGGTAAACCCGAGGGCATTAAATAAACTTCTGTGGGGCGCCTGCTGGGTGCCCGCTTTCACGTTGTCACTTCTCATCGTTTTTCTCCTCTCTCACATCGTGCTCCCTGTTTTTTTCGCTTTCCTGTTTGATGAAATCAAATGCTCACTCCGTTCGCGCCTGATTTCCTTCAAACTTCTGGCTCTAAAAACCAGCCGCTTCGCGTCTGCCGCACTTCGTGCTCCCTGTTTTTTCGCTTTCCTGTTTGATGAAATCAAATGCTCACTTCGTTCGCGCTTGATTTCCTTCAAACTTCTGGCTCTAAAAACCAGCCGCTTCGCGTCTGCCGCACTTCGTGCTCCCTGTTTTTTTCGCTTTCCTGTTTGATGAAATCAAATGCTCACTTCGTTCGCGCTTGATTTCCTTCAAACTTCTGGCTCTAAAAACCAGCCGCTTCGCGTCTGCCGCACT